>JAYFPE010000057.1:0-39992 GCA_034928145.1 Candidatus Pelethousia sp.
CATGGCCTTCCTGGCTCAGCGCCATCGTAATCGCCGCTGTCAGCGTCGTCTTACCATGGTCTACGTGACCGATCGTTCCAATGTTTACATGCGGCTTCGTGCGTTCAAATTTTGCCTTTGCCATTTAAACTTCTTCCTCCATATCCCTATCGTTCTATTTTTCGTAGCAAAAAGGGGCGGCCCCGCCGCCCCGGGGATTTTAATGAATTCCCAGTATCTTCTTGGCCACCCCTTCGCTCATGCGCTCATAGTGGTCGAACTGCATGGTGAAGGTGCCGCGGCCCTGGGTCGTTGATCGTAGATCCGTCGCATAACCAAACATTTCGGAGAGCGGGCAGATCGCGTCGATCACCTGGGCATTGGCCCTGGTATCCGTGCCGGAGATGCGGCCGCGTCTGGCGGTGATATTACCCAAAACATCGCCCATGTATTCATCGGGCATGGTAACCTCAACCTTCATCATGGGCTCAAGCAGCACCGAAGCGCCCTTTTCCATGGCCTCCTTGAGGGCCATGGAGCCGGCGATCTTGTAAGCCATTTCGGAGGAATCCACCTCATGATAGCTGCCATCGAGCAGCACAGCCTTGAAATCCACCAGCTCGTAGCCGCCCAGGCAACCGCTGGCCGAAGCCTCGCGAATACCCTTCTCGATAGCGGGAATGTACTCCTTGGGGATCGCGCCGCCCACGGTCTTGTCTTCGAAGATGAAGCCTTCGCCGGGCTCCACGGGGCTGAATTCCACCACGCAATGGCCGTATTGGCCATGGCCGCCGGTCTGGCGCACATAGCGCCCTTCGGCCTTGACGGTGCGGGTGATGGCTTCGCGATAAGCCACCTGCGGGTTGCCCACCTTGCATTCCACCTTGAACTCGCGGATCAGCCGGTCTACGATGATCTCCAGATGCAGCTCGCCCATGCCGGCGATGATGGTCTGCCCGGTCTCCTGATCCGTGTAGGTTTTAAAGGTGGGGTCTTCGTCCGCCAGCTTGATGAGGGCTGCTGTCATCTTCTCCTGGCCGGCCTTGGTCTTGGGTTCGATGGCAACCTGGATCACCGGGTCCGGGAAATCCATGGATTCGAGCAGAAGCTGATGACCCTCTGAGCAGAGGGTATCGCCGGTGCCGGTCTCCTTCAGGCCCACAAAGGCGCAGATATCGCCCGCGTAGACCTCAGGGATCTCGGAGCGGCTGGCCGCGTGAATCAGCATGATCTTGCCGATGCGCTCCCGCTTGCCTTTGGTGGAATTATAGGCGTAGGTGCCGGATTTGAGCGTGCCGCTGTAAACCCTGGTAAAGGCCAGCTTGCCCACAAAGGGATCGGCCACGATCTTAAAGGCCAGGGCCGCGAAGGGCGCGTCGTCCGAGCAGACGGTTTCGATGGTTTTCTCGCCGGATTTATCCATGCCCACAGGCGCGGGCACGTCGAGCGGCGAGGGCATATAATCCACGATGGCATTGAGCAGGGGCTGCACGCCTTTGTTGCGGTAGGATGTGCCGCAGCAAACGGGCACCAGGCGGTTGGCGATGGTGGCCTTGCGCATGCAGCGGTTGATCTCCTCAATCGTCAGCTCTTCGCCGGCGAGATATTTCTCCAATACCTCGTCCTCTTCTTCGGCAATGGAATCCAGCAGGGCCGCGCGGTATTCCTGCGCCTGCGCCAGCATGTGGCCGGGGATCTCCTCCTCGCGAATATCCACGCCGTCGTTATCGTAATAGACCTCGGCCTTCATGGCAATAAGATCCACTATGCCGATAAAATCGGCTTCCTTGCCGATGGGCAGTTGGATGGGCACGGCGTTTGCGCCGAGGCGATCCTTCATCATCTGCACGACGTTGAAGAAATCCGCGCCGGTGATGTCCATCTTATTGACGTAGGCGATGCGGGGCACGCCATATTTGCTGGCCTGCCGCCAAACGGTTTCGCTCTGCGGCTCCACGCCGCCCTTGGCGCAGAATACGGCCACAGCGCCGTCGAGCACCCGCAAGGAGCGCTCCACCTCTACGGTGAAGTCCACATGGCCCGGGGTGTCGATCACGTTAACGCGATACCCCTTCCAATAAGCCGTCGTCGCGGCGGAAGCGATGGTGATGCCCCGCTCCTGTTCCTGCACCATGAAGTCCATGGTGGCCGCGCCCTCATGCACCTCGCCAACCTTATGGATCCTTCCTGTATAAAATAGGATTCGTTCGGTCGTGGTGGTTTTGCCGGCGTCGATGTGTGCCATGATGCCGATATTTCTGGTATATTCCAAAGATGTTTCTCTGGGCATGCTCACGCCTCCTTTCCGCGTGTGATTTTATTGAGCGGCGGGAAAATCCACGCCGCTCCAACATTGCTTCTTTTAGGCAAGCCTTTTTACCACCTGTAATGGGCGAATGCGCGGTTGGCCTCGGCCATCTTGTGGGTGTCTTCCTTCTTCTTGAAGGCGGAGCCGCTGGAGTTGGCGGCATCCATGATCTCACCGGCCAAGCGCTCCATCATGGTGCGCTCACTGCGGTTGCGGCTGTAGTTGACGAGCCACCTAAGACCCAGGGTCTGCCGCCGCTCGGGGCGGATCTCGATGGGCACCTGGTAGGTAGCGCCGCCGACTCTGCGGGCCTTGACCTCGACCATGGGCATGATGTTGTTCATGGCCTGCTCGAAAACCTCGGCGGGTTCGCGGCCGGTCTTTTCGCGGATGATATCAAAGGCGCCGTAGCAGGCCTTTTGGGCCGTGCCGCGCTTGCCGTCCAGCATCACCTGGTTGATGAGCTTGGTAACGACCTTGCCGCCATGAATGGGATCGTCCAGGACTTCCCGCTTGGGTACAAATCCACGTCTGGGCATAGCGCATATCCTCCTTACTTGTTCTTCGGGCGCTTAGCGCCATAAAGGGAACGGGCCTGATGGCGGTTGGCCACGCCCGCGGTATCCAGAGCGCCGCGGATGATGTGGTAACGCACGCCGGGCAGGTCCTTCACACGGCCGCCGCGGATGAGCACCACGGAGTGCTCCTGCAGGTTGTGGCCGATGCCGGGGATATAGGCGGTGCCTTCGAGCCCGTCGCTCAGGCGCACACGGGCGATTTTACGCAAAGCGGAATTCGGTTTTTTGGGGGTCATGGTGCGCACGGCGGTGCAAACGCCGCGGCGCTGGGGGCACTGCTTGAGGATTGGCGCGTCGGATTTATATTCGACCTGCTCCCTGCCCTTGCGGACCAGTTGGTTGATAGTCGGCATTGGGTTCTCCTTTTCCAAAATCAATATTATATCTATTTCAAGAAAATCCCCTGCAACCCCTTGAAGGGGATAATTTCCTCGATATATGGGGCTTTTTCAGGCCTCACAGCACCGAAAAAGCGTACTGCCCTTATTTAAGCACAGCATGCGTATTGTAGCATTTCCCGCATGCAATGTCAAACATTTTTCGCCTGCGGGGTCTTAAGAATCCAACGCGGCGCGCCTTGGGCGCGCCGCGCGAAAGGAAGCTTGTGGATAGCCGCGGCCTAACGGGTATAGAGACCCTGCTTAAGCCGCTCTTTAGCGAAGATCAACTGGGAAACGCCCTTGCCCTTTTGCACCTCAAACCAGCCAAGCTTGGCCATTTCCGCCATGGTGGGCTGCTCTAGAATATTGAGGTAGGTCTCCTTCTCGTAGCGCTTGTGAAGCCGGGCTTCCAGAACCAGGCTGAGCAGATACGAACCGCCCGCCGCTAGGACGAATACAAACAGGGGCAGCGCCACATGTACGCCCGCCAGGCTCTCGCGAATGGCGGCTACGCTCAGCAGCGCCAGCGTAAGAGCGGCTACGAACAGGGGCAGCAGGATGTGCAGGTAGGTGAGTTTCTGGAATCTGCGGCGGCAAGCGGCGCAGCAGCTCATCTGCACGGGGAGCATGGAACCCATGCGCAGCTTGGTCTTCATGCCCAGGAAGTTGCGCCCCTCCCGCTCCGGCTTGGCATTGCCCATATCCGCTATGGCATAGCAGGCGCGGGGATTCGGCTCGGCGGCCTTGCATAGCACGCAGCTTTCGGAATGGAAGAGGGCCGAAAGATCCTCCATAGGCAGCAGGGCCGCGATCTCATCCAAATCCTCGCGCACCCGCTCCGCCTGGCTCTTCTCCCGGTTGGCAGGGCAAACCTCGCACTTGACCATGTTAAGCCGCGCACAGTACACCGTATCGTACAGGGGGCATTCTTTATTTGTATAGACCCGTTCCATGGCTACTCCTTATCATTCCGTCAGGGAGGGCGCGCCGTTCATCGGTTGAACCTCCACATTGCGGTAACGCCTTAAGCCAATGCCCGCGGGGATTAGCTTGCCGATGATCACGTTCTCCTTGAGGCCCACCAGCGGATCGATCTTACCCTTGATGGCCGCCTCCGTGAGCACGCGGGTAGTCTCCTGGAAGGAAGCCGCGGAGAGGAAGGAGTCCGTAGCAAGCGCAGCCTTAGTAATGCCCAGCAGCTTGCGTTTGGCAATAGCGGGCTGCAGGCCTGCCAGCACGGCCTTCTCATTCACGTTTTCGAAGAAGAAGATATCGACCAACTCGCCCGGCAACATCTCCGTATCGCCCGCATCCTCCACCTGCACCTTGCGCAGCATCTGGCGGATGATCACCTCAATGTGCTTATCCGCAATCTCCACGCCCTGCAGGCGGTAGACGCTCTGCACTTCTTTGAGCATATAGGCCTGTACGCCCTTGACGCCCTTGATCTTAAGAATGTCATTGGGGTTGATGGAGCCGTCCGTCAGCTCGTCTCCCGCCTCGACCACATCGCCGTCGCGCACGCGCAGCTTGGAGCCGAAGGGGATCAGGTATTTCACGGTCTCTCCATCATCATTGGAAACGGTGGCCTCGCGCTTTTTACCTTCGGTGAGGGAAACGGTACCGTTGATCTCGGAGATAACGGCCAGGCCCTTAGGCTTACGCGCCTCGAAGATTTCAACTACGCGCGGAAGGCCCTGCGTGATATCGTCCGCGCTGGCCACGCCGCCGGTATGGAAGGTACGCATCGTCAGCTGCGTGCCCGGCTCGCCGATGGCTTGCGCGGCAATGATGCCCACGGCCTCGCCGATATCCACGGGCCCGCCTGTAGCCAGGTTCGCCCCGTAGCACTTGGCGCAAACGCCATACTCGCTGCGGCACGTGAACACGCTGCGGCATTGCACGCTCTTGATGCCCGCGGCCAAAATGCGGTCGCGGATATCATAGGTAATGAGCTGGTTGCTCTCGATAATGACCCCGCCCGTTTGTGGATCGACCACACGCTCCGCCGTATAGCGGCCCAGCAGCCTGTCGCTCAGCGGCTCCACCACTTTATTTCCCTCCAGGATCTCGGTGATGGGCATACCCTTGGGGGTCTCGCCGCGGTTTTCGTAGCAATCCTCTTCCCGGATAATTACATCCTGGGAAACGTCGACCAATCGGCGGGTGAGGTAGCCCGAGTCCGCCGTGCGCAGCGCCGTGTCCGCAAGGCCCTTGCGCGCGCCGTGGGAAGAGATGAAGAACTCGAGCACCGTGAGGCCTTCGCGGAAGTTCGCCCGGATGGGCACCTCGATGATCTGGCCCGAAGGATCCGCCATCAGGCCGCGCATGCCCGCCAACTGGCGGATCTGGTTGGTGCTGCCGCGCGCGCCGGAGTTTGCCATCATGTAGATGGGGTTGTATTCATCCAGCGTTTCCATCAAGGCGCCGGTCACATCGTCCGTGGCCTTTTCCCAAACGGCGATCACGTCCCGCCTGCGCTCCGCATCGGAAAGCAGGCCCATGCGGAACATATTGTCGATCTGCTCCACTTCCTTTTCGGCAGCGGCGATGATCTCCTTCTTTTTGGCCGGCACGGTGATATCCTGGAAGCCCACCGTGATGCCGCCACGGGTGGAGTATTTATAGCCCAGGGACTTGATGGCGTCCAGCACCTCGCTGGTACGGGTGGCGCCATAGCGGCGATAGCAGCGATCTACGATATTGGCGAGATCCTTTTTGACAACCAGCTTGTCGACTTCGAGCTTGAAGGCGTCTTCCAGGGTTTCGCGCTTGACATAGTCGAGGTTCTGGGGGATGGCGTTGTTGAAGATCAGCCGGCCCAGCGAGGTATCGACGATGCGGCGGTAGGTCTGCCCCTGCCATTGCCGCTCGATGCGCACCTTGATCTTGCTTTGTAGGGTGATAACCCCGGCCTGGTAGGCCATGGAGGCTTCATTTTCGCTGCCAAAAGCCTTGCCTTCGCCCTTGAGGCCGTCGCGCTGCAGGGTGAGATAATAGCAACCCATAACCATATCCTGCGTGGGGCAGGCCACCGGCTTACCATCCTGCGGCTTGAGTATGTTGTTGGAAGCCAGCATCAGGAAGCGGGCCTCTGCCTGCGCTTCTACGGAGAGGGGCACATGCACGGCCATCTGGTCGCCGTCGAAGTCCGCGTTGAACGCGGTGCAGACCAGAGGATGCAGCTTGATGGCGCGGCCCTCCACCAGCACCGGTTCAAAGGCCTGAATGCCCAGGCGGTGCAGGGTGGGTGCGCGGTTGAGCAGCACCGGGTGCTCCTTGATCACGCCTTCAAGCACATCCCACACCTCGGGCTTCACCCGCTCCACCATACGCTTGGCGCTCTTGATGTTGTGGGCGTAGGCGTCCTCCACGAGCTTTTTCATCACGAAGGGCTTAAACAGCTCCAGGGCCATTTCCTTGGGCAGGCCGCACTGATACATCTTCAATTCGGGGCCGACCACGATAACCGAACGGCCAGAATAGTCCACGCGCTTGCCCAAGAGATTCTGGCGGAAGCGGCCTTGCTTGCCCCTAAGCATATCCGAAAGGGATTTGAGAGGCCGGTTGCCCGGGCCTGTCACCGGGCGGCCACGGCGGCCGTTGTCGATGAGCGCATCCACAGCTTCTTGCAACATGCGCTTTTCATTGCGTACAATGATATCCGGCGCGCGCAGCTCCAGCAGCCGCTTGAGGCGGTTGTTGCGGTTAATCACGCGGCGGTAAAGATCGTTGAGGTCGGAGGTCGCGAAACGGCCGCCGTCCAGCTGCACCATGGGGCGCAGCTCGGGCGGGATCACGGGAATCACATCCATGATGATCCACTCGGGCTTGTTGCCGCTCTTGAGGAAGGCTTCGACCACCTCCAACCGCTTGATGGCATTGGCACGCTTCTGGCCGGAGGAGCCCGCGATCTCGGCGCGCATCTCCGCCTCCAGCTTGACAAGATCCAGCTGCATCAAGAGCTCTTTGATGGCTTCCGCGCCCATACCGGCCTTGAAGGCCTTGGCGCCGTATTCCGCCTGGGCGTCCCGGTATTCCTTATCGGAAAGCAGTTGCTTGTAAAGCAGGGGGGTGGCGCCCGGATCCGTCACCACGAAGGAGGCGAAATAAAGCACCTTTTCAAGCGACCGGGGAGACATATCCAGCAGCATCTTCATGCGGCAGGGAATGCCCTTAAAATACCAGATGTGGGAAACGGGGGCGGCCAGCTCAATGTGGCCCATGCGCTCCCTGCGCACCTTGGCCCGGGTCACCTCCACGCCGCACTTATCACATACGACGCCCTTATAGCGCACCCGCTTATAGCGGCCGCAATGGCACTCCCAATCCTTGGTCGGCCCGAAAATGCGTTCGCAGAAAAGGCCGTCCCGCTCAGGCTTAAGGGTGCGGTAGTTAATGGTTTCCGGCTTCTTCACCTCGCCATGGGACCACTCATGGATCTTTTCCGGCGATGCGAGGCCGATCTGTATCGCGTCGAAATTGGTTAGCTCGAACAATTTCTTTACTCTCCCTTCAGCCCTTGTATCTACTCTTCTTCTTCCCCGTCCAGCACGGAGAATCCCGCGCCGAAATCTTCGTCAAGATTCATCGTGTCGTCCGCGAGGACATCCTCTTCTTCATCTTCGGGGAAGTCGAAGTCGTCGAATTCGGTGAATTCCGCGCCCCGCGGCATGCCGCCCGGCGTATCCTCCGTGCCGGTGATGTTCACCTCCAACGGCGCGGCCTCGTCTTCATCGGGCAGCTCGCCAATCTTGATCTCCTCCTTGGTATCGGAGAGGACCTTGATGTCGAGGCCTAGGCTTTGCAGCTCCTTGATGAGCACCTTAAAGGATTCCGGTACGCCCGGCTCGGGCACGTTCTCGCCCTTGACGATGGCTTCGTACGTTTTCACGCGGCCCACCACGTCGTCACTCTTAACGGTGAGGATTTCCTGCAGGGTGCTGGCCGCGCCATAGGCCTCGAGGGCCCAAACTTCCATCTCGCCAAAGCGCTGGCCGCCGAACTGGGCCTTGCCGCCCAAGGGCTGCTGGGTAACCAGGCTGTAGGGGCCGGTGGAACGGGCATGGATCTTATCATCCACCAGGTGATGGAGCTTGAGGTAATACATATAGCCCACGGATACCCGGTTTTCGAAAGGCTCGCCGCTGCGCCCGTCGTAGAGGATGGTTTTGCCGTCGTCATCCTTGCCGGCCTGCACAAGCAGGGCCTGGATGTCGTCTTCGGAAGCGCCGTCGAACACGGGGGTGGCGATATCCCAGCCCAGGCTCTTGGCGGCCATGCCAAGGTGGAGCTCCAAAATCTGGCCGATGTTCATACGGGAGGGCACGCCCAAGGGGTTCAGCACGATCTGCAAGGGGGTGCCGTCCGGCAGGAAGGGCATATCCTCCTCGGGCAGGATGCGCGAGACCACGCCCTTGTTGCCATGGCGGCCCGCCATCTTATCGCCCACGGAGATCTTGCGCTTCTGGGCGATATATACCCGCACCAGCTCATTCACGCCCGGGGGCAGCTCGTCTTTATTCTCTCTGGTGAATACCTTCACGTCCACGATCACGCCGCCCTCGCCATGGGGCACCCTGAGGGACGTATCCCGCACCTCGCGCGCCTTTTCGCCGAAGATGGCGCGAAGGAGCCGCTCTTCCGCAGTCAGCTCGGTTTCACCCTTAGGGGTCACCTTGCCCACCAGGATATCGCCGCTTTGCACCTCCGCGCCGATGCGGATGATGCCGCGCTCGTCAAGGTCCGCCAAAGCGTCCTCGCCCACGTTGGGGATATCGCGGGTGATCTCCTCCTCGCCCAGCTTGGTATCGCGGGCTTCGGTCTCATGCTCTTCGATATGGATGGAGGTATAAACATCCTCCTTCACCAGCTTTTCGCTGATGAGCACCGCGTCCTCGTAATTATAGCCTTCCCAGGTCATAAAGCCGATGAGGATGTTGCGCCCCAAGGCGATCTCGCCCTGATCCGTGCTCGCGCCATCGGCGATCACCTGGCCGGGAATCACGCGCTCGCCCTTCTTGACGATGGGACGCTGGTTGATGCAGGTGCCCTGGTTGGAGCGTTTGAACTTGATGATGCGGTAGGTATGGTTTACGCCGTCGTCGCTCTCGATGACGATCTTATGAGCGTCCACCCGGCGAACGGTGCCGTGCTCATGCGCAAGCACCACCACGCCGGAATCGTGCGCGGCCTTATACTCCATGCCCGTGCCCACGATGGGGGCCTCGGGCTTGAGGAGAGGCACGGCCTGGCGCTGCATGTTGGAGCCCATCAGGGCGCGGTTGGCGTCGTCGTTTTCAAGGAAGGGGATCATGGCCGTGGCCACGGATACCAGCTGCTTGGGCGAAACGTCCATATAGTCCACCTCGGTGGCTTTGACTTCCAGGATTTCGTCCAGCTTGCGGGCGACCACGCGGTCACGGGCGAACCAAACATGGCCGCTCGCATCGGTGGTGGGCTCATTGGCCTGGGCCACGATGTAGTCGTCCTCTTCATCCGCGGTGAGATAAACGATCTCGTCCAGTATGGTTTTGGCCGCCGCGTCTACCCGGCGGTACGGAGCCTCAATGAAGCCGTACTTGTTGATGCGCGCATAGGTGGAGAGCGAGTTAATCAGGCCGATGTTGGGACCTTCAGGGGTCTCGATCGGGCACATACGGCCGTAATGGGAAAAGTGCACGTCGCGCACATCGAAGGTGGCGCGCTCCCGATTGAGGCCGCCGGGGCCCAAGGCCGATAAGCGGCGCTTATGGGTCAGTTCGGCCAGAGGGTTGGTCTGGTCCATGAACTGGGAAAGCTGGGAGCTGCCGAAGAACTCCTTGATCGCCGCCGTTACAGGCCGGATATTGATGAGGTTGGAGGGCATGGCCGTTTCCATATCCTGCAGGCTCATGCGTTCGCGCACCACGCGCTCCAGGCGCGTCATGCCCACGCGGATCTGGTTCTGCAGCAGTTCGCCCACGCTGCGGATACGGCGGTTACCCAAGTGATCGATGTCGTCCGTGCGGCCGACGCCGTGGCTCATGCCGATTAGGTAGCTGATGGAGGCGATGATATCATCCGGCACGATGTGCCTGGGAATCAGCTCGTTCACGCGGGATTTAAGCAGGGTTTTGAGGCCCGCTTCATCCAGCCCCTTGCCTTCATCCAGCACGGCTATTAGAGCGGGGTAATGCACCTTTTCGTTAAGGCCGGCTTCTTCAGGGTCAAAGGGGAGGTAGCCGCCCGCATCCACAAAGCGGTTCCCGAGGACTTTGAGCTTTTTGTTATCCTCTATGGCAATGGCGACGAACTGCACGCCCGCGTTCTCAATGAGGCGCGCCCTTTCCCGGCTGATGCGCTCACCCGCGGAGGCCAGCACCTCGCCGGTGGCCGGGTCGATCACATCCTCCGCGGCCGTAGCGCCCGCGATGCGGGCCGCCAGAGAGAGCTTTTTGTTAAATTTATAGCGCCCTACCCGGGCCAGGTCATAACGCTTATCAAAGAAGAGGGAGTTAAGCAGGTTGCGGGCGCTCTCCTCCGTGGGCGGCTCGCCCGGGCGCTGCCGTTTGTAAATCTCGATCAGGCCGTCCTCCACGCTCTTGGTGGTATCCTTTTCGAGCGTGGTGAGCAACCGCTCCTCCTCGCCCAAGAGCGAGATGATCTCCGCATCCGTTCCATAGCCCAGAGCGCGCAGCAGCGCCGTGATAAAGACCTTGCGCTGGCGGTCGATCTTCACGTACATAATCTCGTTGGAATCCGTCTCATATTCCAGCCAGGCGCCCCGATTGGGGATCACCTGGGTTGCGAAAAGGTGTTTTCCCACCTTATCGATGGTTTCGGAATAATAAACGCCCGGGGAGCGAACCAGCTGGCTAACGATTACCCGCTCCGCGCCGTTGATGATGAAGGTGCCCTGGTCCGTCATCAGGGGGAAATCCCCCATAAAGACGGGCTGCTCCTTCACCTCTCCCGTTTCTTTATTAATAAGGCGCACCGTTACGCGCAAGGGCGCGGAATAGTTAACGTCCCGCTCCTTGCACTCCTCCACCGGGTATTTGGGGTGCTCGAAGTCAATCTTGTAATCTACGAATTCCAGTACGAGTTTTTCGGAATAATCCGTGATCGGAGAAATATCCGCGAGTACCTCCTTGAGATCCTCATCCACGAAGCGGCGATAGGAATTCTTCTGAACCTCTATCAGATCCGGCATATCGAGGACTTCATTGATCCGGGAAAAGCTCATGCGTGTCTTTTTACCCATCTGCACCTCATGCACCATCGCGTTCTCTCCTCACTTGATTCGGCCGCATATAAACACGGCTTATATTTGTTTGCGCCACCCCTGGTGATTATTTCCATTTAAAGGCCACATCATACCATACGGATGCGAAGCTACAATAAATGTAGCCAATACCCGCAGATTATCATGTTGACGCAGTATATTAATATACCACCGCTTGTCAACCTTGTCAACCGGTATTGGCTAGTTTCTTAAAAAAATTTATAACGGCTTTTCTTTAACCTTGCTCCCTCATTTCAACTTGGCAAAAATCATACGGCCCGCTGCCGTTTGCAAAACGCTGGTTACGATCACGGCTACGGTTTCTCCCATACAGCGCCTGCCGCCCTCTACTACGATCATCGTGCCGTCATCCAGATAGGCCACGCCCTGGCCGTTCTCCTTGCCTTCCTTAACAATACCCGCCAGCATCTCCTCGCCCGGCAAGGCCAGGGGCTTGATGGCGTTGGCCAGCTCGTTGATGTTGAGCACGGGCACATCCTGCACGCCGGCCACCTTGTTGAGGTTGTAGTCGTTGGTCACCACCACGCCCCCCATCTCGTGGGTCAGGCGGATGAGCTTGGCGTCCACCTCGGAAATGTCATCGTAATCCTGGCTCGCAATGGTAACGGGCACGTTGCCCTCCTGCAGCATCTTGATGATGTCCAAGCCCCTGCGGCCCCGGTTACGCTTGAGCGAATCCGCGCTATCCGCAATGTGCTGCAGCTCGGAAAGTACGAACCGCGGCACCACCAGCGTGCCCTCGATGATGCCGGTGGCACAGATATCCGCGATGCGGCCGTCGATGATCACGGAGGTATCCAAAAGCTTGGGCCGGGCGGTTCGGGCCTCCGGCCTGCCGCCCTTGCGGGCCATCCAGCCGGGGGCCGGCAATTCACCCCGCCGCCTGTACATGACCGACCAGCCCAAATAGCCGATGGTAACATACAGCAGCGCCTCGGCCATAAAACGCACAAGGCCCATCTGTATACCGGCTGTGAGGGTGCTGAGCAAAAAGGCGATTAGCAGGCCCACAATCAGGCCCGCCGAGCAGTAAAAAACATCTGCGGTCTCCATACGGCTCAAATAAGCCTCGATCGCGCCGATCGCAGCCAGGAAGCCATCTATGAGCCAGGGGGAAATAAAATAAAAGATGATTGCCATAACAAGCCCCGAAGCCGCATAGATGAGCGCGATCCCCCAGCTATACATCCGCTCGTATAAGCTGATGTACTCCATGGAGACCCGCACGCTGTCCACAGCCATCAATAGCCCAATCCCGACCGCAACTCCAACCGCCGCCCCAAAAAGGGCAACGACCAGCCTTGCAATCTTCCTTGCCAAAAAATGACCCTCCTTTTTCTTTTTAAGCATGCTAACAGGTTTGCCTTTTTCGATAGGCACGGGGCGCGGCCCCGCTATGATGAGATGAGGTTAATCGATCATATCCCGCAGCGCGCCCGCATCCTGGCCGCTGGCCACGGAAAGCTCCGCGATCAGAACCTGGCGGGCCGTCATGAGCATTTTACGCTCGCCCGCCGAAAGGCCCTTGTCCGTATCCCGCTTTTTGAGGCACTTGACCACATCCGCCACGTCGTAAATATCGCCCTGCTTGAGCTTGGCAAAATTATCGCGGTAGCGCTGGTTCCAATTATCGCTCTCCTTGCAGGGCTCGCTTTGCAGGTAATCCAGCACGCCTTGGCATTCGCCGGAGCTGATGACGGGGCGCAAACCCACGTTTTGCGAGGTAGCCACAGGCACCATAGCCGTCATCTTGTTGGCTATGAAACGAAGCACGTAATACTGCGCCGTTTCGCCCAGTACCGTGCGTTCTTCTATCTTTTCCACCACGCCTACGCCGTGCATGGGATAGCAGATGCATTCTCCCACCGAAAACATGTGTACGTCCCCTTTCTACGGACCCGGGAGGGCCCGTCCACTTTGATTCGCGATAAACTCCACTTAAAACTATACCCCAAAAAGCCTTGGATGTCAAACAAGCCCAGCAGATCGGGCGGTTTTCCCAAGCTCTTCCAGCGCCTACGGCCTTAGCCCTGGCCGGAAATCATCAGTTCGCGGATCAGCAGCGAGGGGCTTCCAAAGCAGGCGCCCGTGGGCAGGGAGAAGCGCAGGTCGCTCCCCACGGCCTCCACAGCCTGCAACAAGCCCAGGAACGTCCCGCTAAGGGTAATATAGGCCGCAGGCCGCAAGGCCTTGCCGCCTTGCACCAGCTGGCCCTTACATAACAGGGAAAATTCCCCGCTCACGCCGTTTACCCCCGCGTGCAGGCCGGAAAGCTCCGTCACAAAGAGCCCGTCCCCCAAGCTTTGCATCAGGGTTTCGCGATCCATTTCGCCCGGCTGGATGTAAAAATTCGCAGGCAGCACGCCCACCGGCCCGCCCGCGCCGCCCCGCCCGGCATTGCCGGTGGTAAGGACGCCGGCCTTTTTGGCCGTTTTGAGGTTGTGCAAAAGGGTTTCGAGCCGCCCGGCCTCTACCACGGCCTTGGTGCGGGCGGGTACGCCCTCGTCGTCAAAAGCCATTGGGTTCAAGGCTAGAAGCGGATCGTCCAAAATACGCACGCAGGGCGCCGCGATCATCTGCCCCTCCCGCTCAGCCAGCAAGGAAAGGCCCTTTTGGGCGGCATCCGCCGAAAACATGCCGGAAAAGGCCGAGAGCAAGCTATAGGCCGCATCGTTTCGAAGCAGCACCCGGTAAGGGCCGGGGGCCACGGGCTTGCCGCCGAACTGCATGGCCGCCTCCTCCACCGCCTCTTTGGCGCAGGCCTCGATATTCCGTGCCTCGCCCCGGGCTCTGAAGGAGCCGCCGTCGTGCACCTCCTCTCCCTCCTGTAAAATGGGGGTCACGAAGATGCAGGATATATCCTCCTCCCGCTGTGCGTTCAGGCCCAAGGTATTGCGGATGGAGACCATGCCCGCAGCCGTCACCACCTTACAGGAGGCCACGCGCTGCACGCGCGGATCCAGGGAAAGCGTAACCCGCTCCAATTCGCGGCAAAGCTCGATCTTTGCCTTTTCATCCAGGCCCGCCAAAGCGTCCGGCGGCTGGGGCGTGTCCGGATAATCCGCCGGGCCGGCCAGGGGGTGCTCATCCTCGCTCTGCACGGCGCGCGCGTTATCCATGGCAGCGCGCACCAGGGCCTTTGGGTCTTCCGGGGCTTCGGTGCCGGCGTAGCCGTTCTTGCCGTCCAACTGCACGCGCAGGCCCAGCGACCTGCTACGGCTTACGGTGTAGGTGTCGATCTCGCCCTTAAGAACGCCAACGCCGAATTGCCTGCCGCTGTTTTCCACCAGCTCCGCTGCGGCGCAACCCTGGGCCAAGGCATATTCGAAGGCTTCCTCCCGGAAACGATTCATGTCCATCACAGCTTCCCTCCCTTGCCGCCTATGGTCATGCCGCTCACCCTGATGCGGGGCTGGCCCACGTTGGTGGGCACGCTGCCGGAGCGGGAGCCGCACATGCCGTAGCCCATCCACATCCTCCTGCCCACTCTGTCGATGGCGAGCAGCGTATCGGCCCCCCGGCCGATGAGCGCAGCGCCCCGCACGGGCGTGAGGATTTTACCGCCCCGCACCCAGTAGCCTTCCAGCACGGCAAAGTTAAATTCGCCTGTCAGCGGGTTTACGGAGCCGCCCCCCATGCGCCGGGCAAACAACCCCTCGCCCATGGTAGCGATCATCTCCTCTTCATCATCCTCGCCCGGGGCGAAAAAGGTATTGGTCATGCGGCTGGTGGGCGCGTATTGGTAGCCCTCGCGGCGGGCGCTGCCCGTAAGGGGGTGGCCCATGATGCGGCTGCCCAATATATCTACCAGATAGCTTTTGAGGATGCCCTTTTCGATCAGCACATTGCGCTGGCTGGGGTTGCCTTCATCATCCACCCGGATGCTACCCCACTCGCCCGCGAGGGTGCCGTCGTCTATGGCGGTCACTTTTTCGCTAGCGATCTTTTGGCCCAGCTTGCCGCAGAATTCCGAATTGCCCTTGGCCACGGCCGTAGCCTCCAGAGAATGCACGCAGGCCTCGTGCAAAATCACCCCGCCAAAGCCGCCGTCTATGGCCACGGGCAAAAAGCCCGCCGGGCATTGCGGCGCGTGCAGCATGGTGAGGGCCACTCGCGCGGCCTGGCCGCCCGCTTCCTCCGGGTCGATGCAATCATACGCCTCAAAGCCCTTGCCGGCTGCGGGCCGCTCGGCCCCGGTCTGGTATTCGCCGTTTGCGGAGGCCACGGCGTCAAAGGAGAGGCGGGTGCGGGGCCGCCGGTCCTCCGCCCAAACGCCCTCGCTGTTGCAGACCAGAATGCGCTGATCCACATCCCCATAGCCTGCGCTTACCTGGCTGATTTCGGGGGATACGGCCTGCGCCGCCTTGGTGCCGCGCTGCAAAAGCGCGATGCGGTGGGCGTTGTCGATCTCGCTGAAAGGAATGCCGGGGGCATAGTCCGCGCCTCGCATCCGGCCGAATGCCTTTGGATCCGCGCCCCGTTGGCCCGTGAGGATCGCCGCAGCAGCCCGGGCCGTATGTAAAAGGGCTTCCTCGCTTGTATCCGCCGTATAGGCGTAGGCGCTCTGCTCACCCAAAAGTACCCGCACGCCGGCGCCGTGCTTACGGCGGTAGGAAGCATCCTCCACCGTACCGTTTAGCATGGAGATGGCGCGGGATTCCGTATCCTCCATAAATAATTCCGAAAAATCGCCGCCTGTTTCCAGCGCGGCCTCCAGCACCCGCCGGGCCAATGCCTGTTCGATCATGATTCCAACTTTCTGTGGTTGATATGGTTCCCGGCCCGCCGCCGCGGGTCGGTTCGGCGGCGTCTCCCGCCGCCGAACTTCCTGTGCTACTCCGATGGTTCCAACTTACCGCTTGCAATGTGGTTCTGCCGTATCTTAGCCTCATTCCCCAACTCGCCGGGCACGTAATACTTGCGGCCCTTTACGCTGGGGGGCATGTATTCCTGGGCCACCACATGGCCCGGGTAGTCGTGGGGGTATTTGTAGCCCTTGCCATGGCCCAGCTTGTCCGCCCCGTAAAAGGCGGTATCCCGAAGATGGACGGGCACAGGCTGGTCCGGGATCTGCTCCGCATCCTTGAAGGCGGCGCCCAGCGCCATTACCACGGAGTTGGACTTGGGGCTTTCACACAAAAAGATAATGGCCTGGATGATGGAGAGCCTGGCCTCCGGCAGGCCGATAAACTCGAGCGCCTGCGCCGCCGCTACGGCCTGCACCATGGCCTGCGGGTTCGCAAGGCCGATATCCTCCGAAGCGTGGGCGATCAGCCTGCGGCATATGATGCGTGGATCCACCCCGGCATAGATGAGCCTGGCGAACCAGGCGATGGCCGCGTCGCTATCCCCGCCCCGCAGGCTTTTGCAAAAGGCGGAGAGCATGTCGTAAAACTGCTGGTCATCGCATTTCATCACCTTTTGCTGGATACTCTCAGCAGCCACCTCGGCGGTGATATGGATCACGCCCTGCTCGGGCTTGGTGGTGAGCACGGCCAGCTCAATGGCGTTGAGGGCCGTGCGCGCATCCCCATTGGCCACCCGGGCGATGTGATCGAGCGCATCTTCATCCACCTTGGTTTTATAGTTGCCCAGGCCTCGTTCCGCGTCCGCCAGGGCGGCCAGTACGCCGCGCTTCACATCCTCCATCGAAAGGGGATAAAACTGGAATAGCCGGCAGCGGCTGACGATAGCTCCGGTCATGGAGACCATGGGGTTTTCCGTGGTGGAGCCGATAAAGCGCACCACCCCCGCCTCCAGGGCAGGCAACAGGGCGTCGCTCTGGGTTTTGCTCCAGCGGTGGCACTCATCGAGCAAAAGGTAAGTGGCCCGGCCGTACAGCTTAAGGCTACTCTGCGCCTGCTCCAATACCTCGCGAAGCTCTTTCACCCCGGCGGTCACCGCGTTCATCTTCACGAAGTCGGAATGGGTGCTGCCGGCCACAATGGCGGCGAGGGTGGTTTTGCCGCAGCCCGGCGGGCCAAAGAAAATAGAGGATTGCAGCGAATCCGTTTCGATAGCCCGGCGTAAAAGCCGCCCCGGCCCCACAATATGATCCTGGCCGACGAATTCATCCAGGGTGCGGGGCCGCATGCGGTCGGCCAGCGGGGCGCTGCGCTTGGCTTGGGCGCTAAAGAGATCGTCCATGGGTATGCCGTCCTTTGCATGATATGCTTCCATTATAGCATACCAGCCCGCCTCCCGCATCGGATGGCCGCTGCCCACTCTCTAATCTGTTGGCCCCCACATGGGTCCGGGGGCCAATGCCCCCGGCAGCTTAATTCCGGCTTCGGCAACGTGTTCGGCGAAACGAAGGCCGCGTTTGCGCCCGCAGGGCCAAATGCATAGTTGCATAGTTCCTTAAATGAGTGCCGAGAATTCAAGAGTTTTCGGCAGATGAAAGCCATAGGCTTTCGTTTTTCTCGTGGCCTGCCGCCCATATGATGCACAGGCGGACCCTGCAATTTCAAAAAAGCGGCTGCGCCGCTTTTTTGAATCGTTTAGGCATTATACTCCCGCATCACGGCTTCGCAATCCGCCACGGAATGCGTGAGGTCGCGCACATAGCTCGAGAGGGCGCTCATGCCCGCGATGTTGCTCATGCCTAAAAACTCCCGGTTCACGCCAAGCAGCCGCCGGTACATGCCCAAGAGCGCCCTAAAACGCTCCTGCTGGGCGGAAAGCTCGATATCCTGCTTGCGCACGCGCTCACGAAGGGCGGCGTTTGCTTCGCGCAGGGCCGCAACCTCCTGCTCGCTGCGGCAAAGTCCCTTCGCCAGAGACGCCAGCGAATAAAGCTCTGCAAGCAACGTGGCGCTATCCACCCCCGCAACCTGCGAAAGGGTATGGCCCAGCTCGCCCGCCTCCACGGCCGCCTCGCCCTTGCGGGGCCGGCCCGCACGGCTGGGGCGCGTGGCGGAATATGGATCAAAGGATACGCCCTCGCGCTCGAGCTCCGCGGCCACTTCCTTTACCAACTGAGGCCGGGTTTTTAAAAGGGAGCGGTATTTGTTCTGATAGCGCAGCATGGCCTTGTTATCCCCTTCGCCCATGCTCAATGTGCAGGCGCGCACGGAGATGCCGTTGGCCTGGGCGCTCAATACCGTGCGCAAAAGGGCGCGGATCTCACTCTCGTCAAAGGGTACGAAAGCGCCTACATGCAAAGCCTTATCCTTCAGATCCTGTTCCTTGACGCGGGCGTAATAATAATTGCGCACGCTATTGGGTTTGCGGCCGGTGGCCGCTGCCACCCGTTCGAACACGGTCTTGAGCGGCAGGTTCTCCGCCCGGCCCGTTTCTATCTGCGCAAAGAGGAGGGTTTCCTCCGCCCTGCTCCAGCCCGCATGGTTTTCCTGTTGTCGCATATGGTCACATCCCCCTTAATTTGGATTTACCGCTATTATCTCCCAGCTTCTATGAATGCATACGCCAAAACAAAAACCAAAGCAACGTTTCATCGCTTTGGTTTGTTTCCCTGCTGATGGAGGGTATATATCCTTATGCGTTTTTTTGGAAAGTTATGTGGCCTTACATCTCCATGCTGCCGGCCGTACGGGGGAAGGGCAGCACGTCGCGAATGTTGGCCATGCCCGTTACGTACATGATGATGCGCTCAAAGCCCAGGCCAAAGCCCGCGTGCTTCACGCCGCCATATTTACGCAGGTCGAGATACCAATCGTAATCCTCTAAATGCATGCCCATCTCCTCGATGCGCCTTTGCAGCACGTCAAGCCGCTCCTCGCGCTGGCTGCCGCCAATGATCTCGCCCACGCCGGGCACCAGAAGATCCGCCGCGGCCACGGTTTTGCCGTCATCGTTGAGGCGCATATAAAAGGCCTTGATATCCTTGGGATAATCGGTGACGAACACAGGCTTATTGTATACCTGCTCGGTGAGGTACCTTTCATGTTCGGTTTGCAGGTCGCATCCCCATTCCACCGGGTATTTGAATTGCGCGCCGCTCTTTTGCAGCACCTCCACAGCCTCGGTGTAGGTGATGCGCTGAAACTCGCTGTTAACCACGTTTTCAAGGCGCGCGATCAGGCCCTTATCAATAAACTCGTTGAAGAACGCAAGCTCCTCGGGGCATCGCTCCATTACGGAGCGGATCACCGCCTTGACCATCGCCTCGGCGACCTCCAGATTGCCGGCCAGGTCGCAGAAGGCCATCTCCGGCTCGATCATCCAGAATTCCGCCGCGTGGCGGGCGGTGTAGCTCTTTTCCGCCCGGACGGTGGGGCCGAAGGTATAGATATCGCGGAAGGCCAAGGCATATGCCTCGCCATAGAGCTGGCCGGAAACCGTGAGGTTGGCGCTCCTGCCAAAGAAATCCTGGCTGCAATCTACCTTACCATCTTCCGTGCGGGGCGGGTCGCTGAGGTTCAGCGTCGTCACCTGGAACATTTCGCCCGCGCCCTCGCAATCGCTGCCGGTGAGGATGGGCGTATGCACATAAACAAAGCCCTTTTCATCGAAAAAGCGGTGGATGGCCTGGGCCACCACCGAGCGCACCCGGAAGGTGGCCTGGAAGATGTTCGCCCTGGGCCGAAGGTGCTGGATGGAGCGCATATATTCGAGCGTATGCCGTTTTTTCTGCAAGGGATAGTCGCTCTCGCAAGTTCCTTCGATGGCGATGGAGGCGGCCTTGATCTCAAAGGGCTGCTTGGCCTCGGGGGTTAGCTCCAGCGTGCCCTGCACGCGGATGGCGCAGCCCGTGGTGAGCTGCCGCTTGATCTCCGGCGGCAGATCATCCTGCTCGTAGACCACCTGCACGTTCTTGAAGCAACTGCCGTCCGCCAGCTCAATAAAGCCGACGGCCTTGCTATCCCGCACGGTGCGTACCCAGCCCGCCACCTCGATCGGCCCCGCGTACTTTGCCGGGTCTTTGGAAACCTCACACAGCCTGACCATGAAAAACCTCCTCGTCGCATTCAGAGTTTCCAACTATTATAACGCAACACCGCCCCGCATTGCAAATATTTAGGCCGTGGGCCGCATATATTCCATAATGGATAAATGCGCCCAGCAAAAGGAGAGATGTGCCATGTATCATTCGCCTGTGCCGCTGATTATCATCCGTGCGGATTGCACCGCCCTCATCGAGGTGAACGGACAACTCCTGGGCGAATGCGCCGAGGGCGCCCACGTGGCTATGCCCGCCAGCGATACGGGGGATTATTACATCTGCGCCATCCCCCTGAGCGCCGAGCCGCCCCGCTGGCCCGTAACCCGCAAGCTGCGCCTGGAGGAAGGCATGCTCGCGGGCCTGCCCGCTGCCGATGTTTCCATCTGCACCTGGCCGGGCGGGGTCTACGAACTTTGCCTGCACACGGGCCGCGCTACGGAACGCCGGGGCGCGCAGTTCCCCCGCACGCTGGATCAGCTGAGCTATTCCGTGGGCAACCGCCGCCGCACCCTCACCCTTTATCAGGAGGACGGCCTGCGCCTTTGCATCGAGGATGGCGGCAAGCCCCGCACAGGCCTTTCGTTGGGCCAGGGCAGCTACGGCGCGTTGGCCGTTTATACGGCCGGAGGCCGCCAGTTCGCCGCCGTGCGCACCGTGAGCGAGGCCGGGGAGCGCCTCTTGATGCTCGATAGCGACCTCAACGCCGCCCTGGAGATCGTCGCCGCCCACATTTCGCTGGAAGAAACCGGCGTTTGCACCATCGACCCGCTGGGGACCCGCATGGGCCACGAGGTGCGCACGCTCTACAGCTACTCCGCCGGGGCCTTCCAGGCCGGCCCGCCCGAAACCGGCTTTTTCACCCATTCCTATGTCCGCCCTACCGCCGGCTCCGCCCTTTCCACCGCCTTTTGCGAGGCCGTTCGCGAGGGCTTCCGCGAGGAGGCCCTGAGCTACCTCACCCCCGCCTTGCGGCAGGATTTCGATTTTGACGAAATAAAAGATTTCCTGGGAAATTTCGACCAATGCCGTCCTCCCTTATCGGATGAAAAGGGTACGCTCCTGGGCCTCATCGCTGAAGAAGGCGAGCGCCTGCAAAGCGCCCGCCTCTATGAATTCACTTTCGAAGGGGATGCGATCGCGGATATCGGCGAGGTCTAAAAAGATTTCACTGCACGCGGATGGAGGGGACGCCGCCTTGGGCGCGCCCTCTTTCGTTTTTTTCAACGAAGGAGCAACGCGTTCGCCAAAATTCGCCCTGCCGGCGGATGCTTCAATATGTTGACGCGTAGGGCGGGCTCACATAGGCCGGGCTTATCATAAAAATCAGGGCCGCAACGCTTTGTATAGCGCTGCGGCCCCGCATACGCGGATGGTTAATAATAAAACCACTTCGTGGGCAGGTAAAACAGCCAAGGCGCGGTAACCAGCGCCATCAAGAGGGATAAGCGTTTCTTTTGCCCATCTTCCAACTCCGTCTTGCGATAGCACAGCCTGTAGTTGAGCCAATAAAGGCAAAAGGCCGAAAGAGCCACCGCAGCCGTGATCCAAAGCACCGCCCAGATGCTGGAAAAGGGGTCGAACATCACGGGGCTGGCCAGCCGGTCGTAAATAAAGTTATTGGCATCCTCGCCCAGGGCGCGTGCCCAATCCGTCATCCACATCGGCAGCAGCAGCAAAAGTACCCCAGGCAGATCGCCCAGGAAGCCGCAGCCCCAGATCTTGAGGATATGCTTTTTATAGAAAGACTTTTTATCCTCAATGCCCAGCCGCCGCATGCCGAGGTACAGCACCAACGAGTCCACGCCGAAATTCCCGGCCAGCACGACGGGCCAAACAGGTGGAAAGATGAACAGCAGCCACACGGGGATAATCACGTTATAAAGGGTAATGGTTTTCTTCACAAACATTTCCTCCGTAAGGTTACGAGCACGCCAAGTCAAAGCAGCCTTCGCCGCCCTCAAGGGAGCCGTCCGTGCCCACCTTGCCATAATAGCGCAGATTGTCGATCACATGCGCAACGCGGTTGTTTTCGATGAAGGGCCGCTCCTTGCAGAGGGCCGGTCCCAAGGCCGCGGCCAGATTTTCATGCAGGCGGCGCGAAGCCTTGAGCGAGCCGCCCTTGATCACGGCGATAAAGGCCGGCTTCTCCGGAAGGGTAACGTCATCCAGCCCGCCGTGCAGTTCGAGCCCCTCCAGATCCTGAGCACTGAGCGCGTTGAGCAGCGCCTCCATGCTGGCCTTGGCCAGGGTCTCATCCACCCCGCCCTCCCGGGGTGCGAAGCGCACGCCCAGGGCGAATCTCAAAAAGCGCATCATGGCTAAAATCCCCCTTGGAGGTATTCTTCCTGCGCCGGCGTAAGCGCATCCAAGCCTAGACCCATGGCCGCCACCTTGCGCAGAGCCACGGCCTCGTCGATCGCAGAAGGCACGGGATATAGGCCGGGCAGCAAGCCCTTGCCCGCCCGGGCCAGGTATTGCGCGCACAGCGCTTGCAGCGCAAAGGACATATCCATAATATCGGCCGGGTGGCCGTTGCCGGCTACGATATTGACCAGCCGTCCATCCGCCATCAGGTTGAGGATACGGCCATCGGCCAGCACGTAGCCGTCGATGAAAGGCTTGCGGTTTTCGATGCGCAGGGCCATAGCCCGCAAATCTTCCTTGCTCACTTCCACATCGAAATGGCCCGCGTTGGCCAAGATGGCGTTATGCTTCATCTTTTCGAAATGACGGCTGCAAATCACGTTCTTGCAGCCCGTAGCGGTGATGAAGATATCGCCCAGGGGGGCGGCCTCGTCCATCGTCAGCACGCGGTGTCCGTCCATCGCCGCCTCCAGGGCGCGGTGTGGGTTGACCTCGGTTACGATCACATTAGCCCCCAGGCCCTTGGCCCGCTGGGCGATGCCGCTGCCGCAAAAGCCATAGCCTGCCACCACCACCGTGCGGCCGGTGATCATATTATTGGTAGCGTACATCACCCCATCCCACACGGATTGGCCTGTGCCGTGGCGGTTGTCAAAGAGGTGCTTTGAATCCGCGTCGTTCACATCCAGCATGGGGAAAGGCAGCTTGCCGTTTGCAGCCAGGCCGCGCAGGCGGTGCACGCCGGTGGTGGTCTCCTCGCAGCCGCCGATGAGGTCTTTGGCGTATTCGGGGTGGTCGTCCAAGAGCATGGCAACCAGGTCGCCCCCGTCGTCGATGATGATATGCGGGCAAAATTCCAGCGTGCGGCGCAGGTGCTCGCGGTACTCATCCTCCGTGGCCCCAAACCAGCCGTGCACCTCTATACCCTCGGCATCCAGGGCGGCGCAGATATCATCCTTGGTGGAAAGGGGATTGCTGCCGGTGGCGCGCACCTCGGCCCCGCCGGCGCGCAGCACCAGGGCCAGATAGGCCGTTTTTGCCTCCATATGCACGCATACGGCAATACGCAGGCCCTCGAAAGGCTTTGCTTTTTGAAAATCCGCCTCGATGCCTGCCAGCACGGGCATGAATTCCCGCACCCATTGGATGCGCTGACGGCCCAGCGGGGCCAGGGAAGCGTCTCGGATGGTGCTCATGGAACGTCCTCCGTCATCTGATAAATATAGCCATATCGGTGATTTTATTATCCCACGAAACGCGGCCTGCCGCAAGGCATCCTTCTTTTTACTTTGTTTTTACATGCCGGGCGTGGCAATGGCAGGGCAAATATTGTATGATAAAAAGGAATCGGATAGAAAGGAGTGCACGCATGTTTACCATGGAGCAATACCGCGAAAGCGCGGACTATATTCAAAATACACTGGGCGGCTTTTCACCGGAGGTCCTGCTCATTCTGGGCAGCGGCCTGGGCGGCCTGGCGGAGCAGGTGCAAAGCCCCGTTTATATCCCCTATGGGGAGATCCCCTATTTCAAAACCAGCACGGCCATGGGCCATGCGGGCCGCTTCGTGGCGGGCCTTCTGGGCGGCAAACGCGCCCTGCTGATGCAGGGCCGCCTCCATCCCTATGAGGGCCACACCATGGAGGAGGTAGCCTACCCAGTGCGGGTTGCATGGCTGCTGGGCGCCGGAACCCTCATCGTGACCAACGCAGCCGGGGGCGTGAATCCGGCCTATGTGGGCGGCAAGCTGATGGTGATCAGGGACTACATCAAATTCTCGTTGGGCAGCCCGCTGATGGGGCCTAATTTTGAGGAATTCGGCCCCCGCTTCCCGGATATGACCTATGTGTTCGACCCGGGCCTGCGCATGAAGTTCCGGCAGGTAGCCGAAGGCTTGGGCGAGGATGTGGCCGAGGGCGTATATTTCTATATGCCCGGCCCGCAATATGAGACCCCGGCGGAGATCCGCGCCATCCGCGCCTTGGGGGGCGACGCCGTGGGTATGAGCACCGTGCCGGAGGTGATCGCGGCCAACCATTGCGGCATGCGCATCCTAGGCGTTTCCTTGGTGACCAACATGGCCGCCGGCATGTTGGACGAGCCGCTTTCCGGCCAGGCTGTGGTGGATGCGGCCAACGCCGCGGGCGCAAAATTCCAAATGCTGATGACCGCCTTCCTGGAGGCGCTGTAATATGAGCCGTAGCTACGATATCCTCCTTGAGAACGCTACCATCCTCACCATGCGGGATGAACAGCCGCTGGCCGAGGGCTGCGTGGGCGTGAAGGATGGCCGCATCGCGCTGGTGGGCGCGCTGCCCGAAGGGGCGCAAGCCAAGCGCCGCATCGACTGCGCGGGCCAGATCCTCATGCCCGGCCTGGTCAATGCCCACGCGCACACGCCCATGTGCATCCTGCGCGGCTATGCGGATGATTACCCGCTGCACACCTGGCTTTTCGACAAGGTGTTTCCCGCCGAGGCGCGGCTGGATGAGCGGGCCGTTCGCGCCGGGGCGCTGCTGGGCTTTGCCGAGCAGCTTTGCACCGGCACCACCAGCGTCAGCGATATGTATTATTTTGAGCCGGCTATCGCCAAGCTGGCGCTCGAAACCGGCATGCGGGCTTCTCTTTGCAACGCCGTGGTAGCGCTTGGCCCGGATTGGCTGCCGGAAAACGACCGCGCCCTGCGGGAGACCGAGGCCCTGATCCGCGACTTTCACGGCGCCGGCGATGATCTTGTGCGGGCCGAGGTTTCCATCCATGCGGAATATACCTCGCAGCCCCGCGTTTGGCGCATGGTGGCGGAGCTTGCAAGAACGCACGGCCTGGGCCTGCAGGTGCACCTGAGCGAAACCCGCAAAGAGCACGAGGAAGCCAAGCAGCGCCACGGCGGGAAGACGGCCGCCCAGGCTTTGGCCGGGCAGGGCGTGTTCGATGGGAGGGCTACGGCGGCGCATTGCGTCTGGCTGGATGAAGCGGATATGGCCCTCTTGGCCGAAAAGGGCGTGAGCGCGGCCCATTGCCCGGTAAGCAACCTCAAACTAGGCAGCGGTACGGCGGATATCGCGGCCCTGCGCAGGGCCGGCGTTAACGTGGCCCTGGGCACGGACGGCTGCTGCTCCAACAACACCCACGATCTATTTAAGGAGGTCAAGCTGGCCGCCCTGCTGGCCAAGGGCAAGGCGCTGGATCCGACCGCCCTTTCCGCCTATGAGGCGTTGAAAATGGCCACGATTAACGGGGCCAAGGCACAGGGCCGGCCGGATATCGGCCAAGTGGCCGAGGGCCTGCGGGCGGATCTGATTTTGCTGGATATGGATCACCCCACCACCCGGCCCGCATACGATCCCTTTGGGGCCGTGGTCTACAGCGCAACGGGCCGCAGCGTGCGCCTGACGATGGTGCAGGGCCGCATCCTCTATGAAGATGGGATTTTTACAACCATCGATATCGAAAAAGCCTACGCAGAGGTTGAACGTTATGCCAAGCCCCGGGCCATGGGGGAAAACATATGATCACACCGGAGCAAGTTCGAAACGACCCCGCCATCCACGCCTATATTCAAAAGGCGGATGAAAGCCTGTTAACCCTGGGCTATACGGAGCATAGCCTGGCCCATGTGGGCAAGGTGGCCACAGAGGCCCGGCGCATCCTGCTGGAATTGGGCAAAGATCAACGCCAGGCGGACTTGGCCGAGATCGCCGGGTATCTGCACGATATCGGCAACATCGTCAACCGCGCGGAGCATGCCCAGAGCGGAGCTATCATGGCCTTTCGCCTCCTGGATAACCTGGGCATGGATCCGGCCGAGAGCGCGGAGGTCATCTGCGCCATCGGCAACCACGACGAGGGCACCGCGGAGCCGGTGAGCGATATTGCCGCGGCGCTCATCCTGGCCGATAAAACCGATGTGCGCCATACGCGCGTGCGCAACAAGCAACGCGATACCTTCGATATCCACGACCGGGTGAACTGGTCCGTGCAGCGGAGCGAACTGGAGCTGCACCCGGACGAGGGCATCATCACCCTGATGCTCACCATCGACACCGAGGTGTGCTCGGTGATGGAATATTTCGAGATCTTCATTGCCCGCATGAAGCTTTGCCGCCGTGCGGCCGAGCGGCTGGGCCTAAGGTTCCGCATCATCATCAATGGGCAAACGATCCTGTAAGCCTTTGAACCTGGGCAAAATACCTGAGGGCGGCGCATCCGCGATGCGCCGCCCTTATGTTTTATATTTCGCTGCTCTGCTTCTCCCTTACCCCTTCACGATCACAATCCCGGCGGAAGCGCCCAAGCGATCCGCGCCGGCCTCGATCATGGCCAGGGCATCCTGCCTGGTACGCACGCCGCCCGCGGCCTTTACGCCCATTTCAGGGCCCACGGCGCGGCGCATGAGGGCCACATCGGCCACGGTAGCGCCACCGGTGGAAAAGCCGGTGCTGGTTTTGACGAACGCGGCGCCGGCTGCCTTGGCAGCGGCGCAGGCGCGCTCTTTTTCTTCATCCGTGAGCAGGCAGCACTCGAGGATCACCTTCACATGCGCAGCGCCGGCAGCTTCCACCACGGCGCGGATATCCTGCTCGATATAAGCCCAATCCCCGGCCTTGGCCATGCCTACGTTGATGACCATGTCCACCTCTTGCGCGCCGGCGGCCACGGCCAGGCGGGTCTCGGCGGCCTTGGCCTCGGTGAGCATGGCCCCCAGGGGGAAGCCTACCACGCAGCACACGGCTACGTCGCTCCCCGCGAGCAGGCGGCTAGAGAGGGGCACGTAGCAGGTATTCACGCACACGCTGGCGAAATGGTATTCCAGGGCCTCCGCGCAGAGCTTTTCGATCTGGGCGGGGGTAGCCTCGGCTTTGAGCAGGGTGTGGTCGATATAACGATTCAGCTCTTGCATTGGTTACCTCATTTCTTTTTGCGGGAGTAGGGGGTATCCGCCAGGGGCAGTTCGTAGCGCCATTGGCCATCCAGCTTGTGGTACGCGTCGGCAATGGCCGGGGCCGTGGGGATCGAGGTGATCTCGCCCAGGCCGATGGCCCCGTAGGCCAGGTTGAGGCCCGGCTTTTCCACGATGACGGACTGCACCTCGGGGATCATATCCGCCTTGAACAAGCCCAGTGTACCATATTTTGCCGTGGGAACGCAATCCGTGACAGGGTAGCTTTCCGTAAGGGCATAGCCCATGCTCATCACCACGCCGCCCTCGATCTGCCCCTCGACGGAGGTTGGGTTGACAGCCCGGCCCACATCATGCGCGGCGATCAGCTTTTCAAGCTTGCCGTCCTCGCCGAGGATGGCCACCTGCGTGGCGTAGCCGTAGGCCACATGGCTCACGGGGTTGGGTTTCGAGCTGCCCAAAGGATCGGTGCGGGCCAGGTAATGACCGTAGTATTCCTCGCCCTCCATCTGTTCCAAGCTGCGGCCATGGCGCGCGTCGTTGAAGATGAGGCAGGCCCTGCGGGCCGCTTCGCCGGTGATGAGCGTCTGCCGGGAGCCGGAGGTGGTGCCGGAGTCCGGGCCTGTAAAGGTATTGGCGTGCTTGTATTCAATCTGTGACCGCGCAAGGCTCGTGGCCTCGGCCACCATCTGGATCAGAACCGTGCCCAGCCCCTGGCCGATGCAGCTTGCGCCGCTGTGGATCTCCAGCTTGCCGTCGTGGATCAAGAGGCGCACGCGGCCCGTATCCGGAATGCCCACGCCCACGCCCGCGTTTTTCATGGCGCAGGCGATGCCGGCGTATTTGGCGCTTTCGTATTGTTCCTTTATGGCCTCCAGGGTCTCTACCAGGCCGGTGGATTCATCCACGATCTGGCCGTTGGGCAGGGTTTGGCCGGGGCGAATGGCGTTGCGGTAGCGGATCTCCCAGCCGGAAATGCCCACCAGCTCCGCAGCCTGGTTGAGAAGGCTCTCGATGGCAAAGCAGGTCTGCGTTACGCCAAAGCCGCGAAAAGCCCCGGCGGGCGGGTTGTTGGTATACCAGGCATAGCCGTCGATCTCGAAATTTTGGTAATTATAAGGCCCGGCCGCGTGGGTGCAGGCCCGCTCCAGCACGGGGCCGCCCAGGCTGGCGTAAGCGCCGGTATCCGCCACTACCTTGGCCTTCACGCCTTGGATAATGCCGTTTTCATCGCAGCCCAGGGTAAATTCCATATCCATGGGGTGGCGCTTGGGGTGGATGACGAGGCTCTCAGCCCGCGTGAGCTTGCACTTTACGGGCCTGCCGGTTAAGAGGGCGCAAAGGGCCGCGTGGTGCTGCACGGTCACATCCTCCTTGCCGCCAAAGCCGCCGCCCACCAGCTTGTTCTCCACCATCACCTGCTCCGCGCTCAAAGCGAGCATGGGCGCGGTTTCATGCTGGATGTCGTAGGTGCTCTGGTCCGAGGAATAGATCACTACCCCGTCGCCCTTGGGGAAGGCCACGGCGCACTCCGGCTCCAAAAAGGCATGCTCTGTAAAGGGCGTATGGAAGGTGCCGCTCACCACATGCCTGGAGGCCGCGATGGCCCCTTCCGCATCTCCCCGGCGCACATGCTTATGCGCCAGAAGGTTGCCTGTAGGGTGCAGCTCCGGCGCGCCTTCGGCCATGGATTCCGCTGCGCTCCTGATGGGCGTGAGCACCTCGTATTCCACCTCGACCAGGGCCTTGGCTTCTTCCAGGATCTCCGGTGTTTCGGCCGCCACCACGCAGATGGCGTCCCCCAGATAATGGGTGATCTCGCCCACAGGCACCATCGCGAACCAATCCCGCTTGAGGTGGCCTACCTTGACCAGGCCCGGGATATCCGCGGCCGTGAATACGCCCGCCACGCCGGGCAGCGCCTTAGCCGCTTCCGTATGGATAGCCAGCACCCGCGCCCTGGGGTGTGCGGAACGGACGGCGCTGGCGTGCAGCATGCCCTCCATATATACATCGTCACAATATTCGCCATAGCCCAGTACCTTTTCCCGCACATCCAGGCGGTGCACCCGGCCCCCCACCTTCCATTCGGCTGTGGAGGCGGGTATCTCGCCGCTGCGGATGATCCCGGCTGCCAATCGTACGGCCTCGATGATCTTGACATAGCCCGTGCAGCGGCAAACGTTGTTGCGCAGGGCGTGGGCGATCTCTTCTTTGGTAGGGCTGGGGTTGACATCCAGCAGGGCCTTGGCGCACATCACCATGCCCGGGATGCAGAAGCCGCATTGCACGGCCCCGGCCTCGCCAAAGGCGTAGGTATAAGCCTCCTTTTCAAAATCGGACAGGCCTTCCACCGTGAGGATGGTTTTCCCCTCCATACGGTCCGTTTGCTGCACGCAGCATTTCACGGCCTTGCCGTCTATCAGGATGGTGCAGGTGCCGCAGGCGCCCTCGCTGCATCCATCCTTTACGGAGGTGAGGCGCAGGGTATCCCGAAGGTAGCGCATCAGCTTTTGGTTTTTTTCCACGGTTACGCTTTGGCCGTTTACGGTGAAGGTTGCCATAGGTCGTTCCTTTCGTTATTCTATGCAAAGTTATACGCTATGAGATGGATGCGCCCAAGCCGTAAAGAGGGCTTGGGCGCAAGTTTGTGCCGCCCTTGGCCTATTCGGCCAGCAGGTAGGCGTAATCCTTTAGGATGGTGAGGATCAGCAGCTCCAGCTCCTTATCCAGCCCGTTATCGGCCTGGCCCAAATCGTATTCGGCTACCTTTCCATTAAGCCGCACTTTGACCACGGGGCTCGTGGGGCAAATGACCATAAAGCCCGCATTCTCGCTGTCGTTAAAATCGCGCGCATTGGCGAAATAGGTAAACTTATGCTTGTAGGGCGCGCTGTCGTAGGGGCAGAAGGCCTCGCAGTTGCCGCACTCATTGCATAGATAATCCACATGCAAAATCTGGCGCATGGCGTGGCCGGGCACCTGGATCGTTACGTTCGCTCTGTTGGGGCAAACGGTGGCGCAGGCCTCGCAAACGATGTTGCAGGCCAGGCAGCGCTCGGATTCGCACTTGCTGCTATTATAGGCCAAAATACCCTTCTTGCCAAGGCAGGTTTCGTAGGAAGCATTGGCAGCTTCGGGAATTTCATAGGCATGCGCCTCGCCAATCACCGCCTCCGCAAAGGCCGCCGCATCCGCGATGGCTTCCACTACGGTGGCAGGGCCGCGCAAGGCGTCCCCGGCTACAAACACATTGCCGCTGCGCTTAGGCGGGCGGCCCTTTGCGTCGAGGGCCACGCCATAGACCGCGAAAACGGCCGGGTCGATTTTTTCGCCCAGAGCGGCGATAATGGTATCCGCGGGCACCTCCACCAGTTCGTCCGTCTCTACGGGGCTTCTGCGGCCGCTTGCGTCCGGCGCGCCCAGCGCCATCTTGCGGCAGGTGAGCACACCGTTCTCCTGCTTAACCGGGGAGAGCAGCTCCGCGAACTCCACGCCGTCTTCCAAAGCCATTTCCAGCTCTTCCACATCGGCAGGCATATATTTCTTCGTACGGCGGTAGACCAGCGTCACCTTCTCTACGCCCGCGGCCCGCTTGGCTGCGCGCGCGGCGTCCATGGCGGTGTTGCCGCCGCCTACCACGGCTACGGCCTTGCCAAGGTTCAGGTTTTCGCCGCTCTTATCCTTGGCCAGGAATTCGATCACATTCATCACATGGCCGGAGATGTCGAGCACGCTGGGCTTTTCCGCGCCCACGGCCAGCAAAATGTATTCATAGCCTTGGGCCGCCAGTTCATCCTTGCCGGGGGCGGCCTTGCCGCAGATGAATTCCGCGCCCATGGCCTTGGCCAGGGCCACGTCCTTATCGATGGCCGCGTAGGAAATGCGGAATTCCGGGATCACATTGCGCACGATGCCGCCGGGTTTATCCTGCTTTTCAAATACCGTTACGGGCAGGCCGGCCCGTGCCAGGAAGAAGCCCGCCGCGATGCCCGCGGGGCCGCCGCCGATCACGGCGCACTTGGGCCCGGCCTTTTTGGCGGGCGCTTGCAGGCCGGCCATCAGGGCCTCATAACCGCCTTCTGCCGCCTGCAGCTTGACGGAGCGGATCTGCACGGATTCCTCATAGAAGTTGCGCGTGCACTTATCCATGCAGCGGTGGGCGCAGATGGTGCCGGTGATAAAGGGCAGGGCGTTCTTTGCGGTGATCACCTTGAGCGCGCCGAGGAAATCGCCCTTGCCGCACAGCTCGATGTATTCCGGAATATCCTGGCCGATGGGGCAGCCGCCTTTGCAGGGGGCCGTGAAGCAATCAATGAGGGGCACCTTTTCGGTAAGCTTGCGGGAGGGCAGGGGCTTGATGCTCTTGCGGTAATGCGCATCGTTATACACGCTGTCGCTCAAGCGGCCTACGGCCGCGAAATCCACGCCCGTAAAGGGCGTAAATTCCCGGCCCTCGAAAAGTTCGGCCAATTGCGTGAAGCGGCTATAGCCGCCCGGCTTGAGCAGGGTGGTGGCCATGGTGATAGGCCAGATACCCGCCTCAAAGAGCAAGCCGATATTGAAATAATCCGCGCCGCCCGAGTAGGAGAGGCGCAGCTTACCCTGGAATTCCGTGGCAAAGCGCCGGGCCATCTCGATGGTAAGGGGGAATTCCGCCCTGCCGCTCATGTACATTTCCCCGCTGGGCAGCTCGCCTGCCTTCACATCCACGGGGAAGGTATTGGAGAGCTTCAGGCCGAATTCCAGCCCGTGATCCGCCGCCAGCTTCATCAATCTGCGGAACATGGGTACCGCGTCCTCCCATTGGAGGTCTTCGTTAAAATGGTGGTCGTCAAAGGATACGTAGTCGTAGCCCATGTCGTCCATGCGCTTGCGCGCCCATTCATAGCCCAATATGGTGGGGTTGCACTTGACAAACGTGTTGAGGTGCTTTTCGGTAAGCAGGTAGCCGGCGATAGCCTCGATCTCGCCCGGCGGGCAGCCGTGCAGGGTGGAGACCGTGACCCCCGTGACCACGCGCGCCGGAGTAGCCTGGTAAAAATCCGCATCCTCGGGGAAGAGCTCGCACATGGTCTCCATGCATTCCTTGAAGATGGGGGTGTCCGCCGCATCGATCATGCCATCGATAAATTTTTGCATCTTAGGGGTCTGGATGCCGGCAAGGTCATAACCCACGCTGATGTTAAACATGAAGCCATCAGGCGCACCCAGCCTCCATTGATGGGCCATGAACCGGAGGGCAAACCAAGCCTTTACATATTCGTCAAAGGCTTGGGGCACGGTGAGTTCCGTGGACCATTCGCAGTTATACCCCTCGTCCGAAGCCAATATGCAGGGCCGGGCGATGCAGGCCGCCAGCTCCTCGCCATCCATCTTCTGCACGGTTTTCAGCTCGAAAAAGCGCGCGCCCGCATAGTAGGAAGCGATGATATTCTGCGCCAGCTGGGTGTTGGGGCCGGCCGCCGGGCCAAAGGGGGTCTCCAATTTTTCGCCGAACAGGGGCAGCGTCTTGGCGGTGTCCTTTTTTACATAAGGAGCGGCCACGCCGAAAACGGAGCCCTGGGCTGCATGCTCCGAAAGGAGCCAATTCATTAGGTTTCTAAAGGGAATCGGTGTCATACGTTCGGACATATTCGCTTCCTCCTTTTAATATTCGCAGCCGTTGAGCCTGCCCCAAAGCTTGCGGGAAACCTCCAGCGTGCGGGCGTTAACGGCTTCTTCATCGATGCCCACAAGCTCCCGGTCCTTCATCAGCAGGCGGCCGTTGCACATGGTCGTCTCGCATTGGCGGCCCGTCATGCCGAAAATCATGTGGCCGTCGATGTTATCCGCGCCAAAGGGGGTGAAGGGCTTGTAATCCATTACGATCACGTCCGCAGCCGCCCCGGCTCTAAGGATACCCAGCTCATCCGGGAAGTACCTGGCGCAGATCGCGCGGTTGTTCTTGAAGAGCATATCCGTGACCTCGCACCAGGCCACGTTGGGCAGGCAGGCGTGGTGCCGTTGGATGATAAGGGCCACCTTGAGGCTCTCGAGCATATCGAAGGTGTAGGCATCCGTTCCCATGCCCACAAGAATGCCCTTTTGAATCATTTGCAGGATGGGCGCGCAGCCCACGGCGTTACCCATGTTGGATTCGGGGTTGTTCACCACCATGGTATCCGTCTCTTTAAGGATATCCATCTCCGCCGGGTTGATGTGGATGCAGTGGCCCAATAAGGTCTTAGGCCCGAGAATGCCGTGGCCCAGCAGGCGGTTCACGCTGCGGGTTCCGTACGTTTGCAGGGAATCGTAAACGTCGTTCATGCCTTCGGATACGTGGATATGGAAGCCCGTGCGGCCGTTGTTTTCTTTAACCATCTTTTTGAAGGTCTTATCCGAAATGGTGAAGAGGGCATGGCCGCCGAACATGGCTTTGACCATGGGGTCGTTCTCTTTTTCGCAATGGGTGATGAAATCCCCGTTCTCCTTAATGCCCGCGTCGCTCTTGGCCTCGCCGTCCCGGTCGGAAACCTCGTAGCAGAGGCAGGTGCGCACGCCCAGCTCCTTGGCTACCTCTTCAATGGCGAAGAGGCTGCCCTCGATCTCGCAAAAGCTGGCGTGGTGGTCAAATACGGTGGTGCAGCCGGTCTTGATGCAGTCAATATAGGTGGTGTAGGCGCTGCGGCGGGTATCCTCCAGGGTTAGGTGGCGGTCGATGTTCCACCACATGCCGTCGAGGATCTCATAAAAATTGGTAGGGTTGTGGCCCTGAATGGAGAGGCCTCGAGCCAGACCGCTGTAAATATGGGAATGCGTGTTGATGAAGGCCGGCATGATTACAAGGCCCCGCGCGTCCACAAATTCCGCGTGCGGGTACTTGGCCTTGAGGGCCGCCGTTTCGCCCACCTCCAGGATTTTGCTGCCCTCCACGGCCACGCCGCCGTTTTCAATATAAGGCTTAGCGCTGTCCCTGGTGATGACTTTTCCGTTTGCGATCAGATACATGAGCGGTAACCTCCTTTTGATGGCTTGTTGATAGCTTGTTGTTCAATTGGCCGGTTTTTGACGGATATGGGGGCGCAAGGAACGAAAAACGCACAGGTAGACGAAAGGATCGTCAGCCCGTGCGCGCAGCACTTCCTTACAGCCCGTTGATACATAATGAAGCAGAAGGGTTCTTCTGTGATTGGCTTCATTTTATCACAGCTTTCGGCCGCTTTCAAGGCCCTAAATCCGCCTGACAAAAATTTTTTAGCTGGCAAGAAAAAGTTTTGGGGTTCCTATTGAAATTCGCGCCGGATATGGTATCATGAGGATTAGAAAGCAAGATAGACTCGGGGCGTCTCGGGGCTTTACAGCCTTACGGGCGGGAAGAAGGAGGACGGATATGCGCAGGGACGTGCTGGAATTGCTCACGCGGATCGCCAATGCTTTGGCGCTGCAATTCGGCAGCAATTGCGAGGTAGTGATCCACGACCTTACTGGAAATGACCCGGAGAACACCATCGCCTGTATCGAAAACGGGCATGTATCCCGCAGGGATGCCAAGGCCGGCCCCAGCCACATCGTGCTGGACGCCATGCGCGAAGGCAGGCGGGACCTGCCGGATCATTACAACTACCTCACCAAAACCAACGACGGCCGCATCCTTCGCTCCAGCTCCGTGTATATCACGGATGAAACAGGCAAAGCCACGGGCATCTTTTGCATCAATTACGACCTCACGGATATGATGATGGCCCAGTCTGTTATCAACAATCTGGTGCAGACCGGCGGGCCGGGCTCCGAGCCGGAGCGTATCCCCACCAATGTCAACGAGCTGCTGGACGACCTGCTCGAAAAGAGCGTGCAGCTGGTGGGCAAGCCGGTGGCCATGATGAACAAGGACGACAAGGTTCGCGCCATCGCCTTCCTCAACGAGGCGGGCGCCCTGCTCATCACAAAAAGCGGCGATAAGATCGCCAAGTATTTCGGCATCAGCAAATACACCCTTTATTCCTATCTCGACTGCGGCGCGGACGCGGGCAAATAGGCCCGCTGCCAGGCAGCCAATCAGAAAACCATGCATCATCATAATGAGAACAGGAGGCACTAAAACCATGGATTTTGAAAAGATCAAACAAACCGCCCAAAACTATCTGCCCGATATGACCAAGTTCCTTCGGGATCTGATTGCCATCCCCAGCGAGAGCTGCGAGGAAGAGGGCGTGATCAAGCGCACCATTGAAGAGATGAAAAAGCTTGGCTTTGACAAGGCCGAGATCGATCCGCAAGGCAACGCCCTGGGTTGGATGGGCAGCGGCTCAAAAATCATCGCCTTTGACGGCCATATTGACACCGTGGGCATCGGTAACCGCGACAATTGGAAGTTCGACCCTTACCAGGGCTTTGAAACCGAGACCGAGATCGGCGGCCGCGGCGGCTCCGACCAGGAGGGCGGCATCGTCTCCGCCGTCTACGGCGCCAAGATCATGAAGGACCTGGGCTTGATCCCTGAAGACACTTCCATCCTTGTGACCGCAACCGTGCAGGAAGAGGATTGCGACGGCCTCTGCTGGCAGTATATCCACAATGAGGACGGCATTACCCCGGAGTTCGTGGTTTCCACCGAGCCGACAGACGGCGGCGTATACCGGGGCCACCGCGGCCGTATGGAGATCCGGGTAGACGTGCAGGGCGTTTCCTGCCACGGCTCCGCACCCGAGCGTGGTGACAATGCCATCTACAAGATGGCCGAAATTTTGATGGAAGTAAAGGCCCTCAACGAAAACGACGCAAATGAAGGCACCGAGATCAAGGGCCTGGTCAAAATGCTGGATCCCAAGTATAACCCCGAGCACTATGAAGACGCGCGCTTCCTGGGCCGCGGCACCGTGACCACTTCCCAGATCTTCTACACCTCCCCCAGCCGCTGCGCCGTGGCGGATTCCTGCTCCGTTTCGCTGGATCGCCGCATGACCGCCGGCGAAACCTGGGATTCCTGCCTAAAGGAAATCGAGAACCTGCCCGCCTGCAAGAAGTACGGCAAGGATGTGAAGGTCTCCATGTATATGTATGACCGCCCCGCCTGGACCGGCCTCGTCTACGAGACGGAATGCTATTTCCCCACCTGGATCAACAAAGAGACCGCGCCCCATGTGCAGGCCGTGGTCGACGCGCACAAGGCCCTCTATGGCGACGAGCGCATCGGCGACGACGCGTCCATGCACCTGCGCAAGCGCCCCCTCACCGATAAGTGGACCTTCTCCACCAACGGCGTATCCATCCAGGGCCGCTACGGCATCCCCTGCGTAGGCTTCGGCCCCGGCGCGGAATCCCAGGCGCACGCGCCCAACGAGATCATCTGGAAGCAGGATCTTGTGACCTGCGCGGCCGTTTACGCCGCCATCCCCGGGCTCTACAAGGGCAAGGGAGCGGAGGATGTGGTGCAGTTTCGGGCGGGCAAAACCAATAACGATATCAAATAAGACCAGCGGGCCCCCAATATACCTTTATATTTCAAGTTGGAGGAGAAAAAAGCATGAGCAACGTAAAGAAGTATACCGACAATCTCGATAAGCTGAATTTCCAGGACATGTACGAGGGCGATTTCTTCCTCACCTGGGAAAAGAGCCGCGAAGAGCTGGAAGCCGTGTTCACCGTGGCGGACGCCCTGCGACATCTTCGGGAGAACAACGTTTCCACCAAGATTTTTGACAGCGGCCTGGGCGTGAGCCTTTTCCGCGATAATTCCACCCGCACCCGCTTCTCCTTTGCCTCCGCCTGCAATTTGCTGGGCCTCGAGGTGCAGGATCTTGACGAGGGCAAGAGCCAGATCGCCCATGGCGAGACCGTGCGCGAAACCGCCAACATGATCTCCTTCATGGCGGACGTCATCGGCATCCGGGACGATATGTACATCGGCAAGGGCAACGCCTACATGCGCGAGGTGGTGGAGGCCGTGGCCACCGGCCATAAGGACGGCGTGCTCGAGCAGAAGCCCACCCTGGTCAACCTGCAGTGCGATATCGACCACCCCACCCAGGCCATGGCCGACGCGCTGCACCTCATCAACCTCTTTGGCGGCGTAGAAAACCTCAAGGGCAAGAAGATCGCCATGACCTGGGCCTACAGCCCCAGCTACGGCAAGCCCCTCTCCGTGCCCCAGGGTATCATCGGCCTGATGACCCGCCTGGGCATGGATGTAACACTAGCCTATCCCGAGGGCTACGAGGTAATGGACGAGGTCGTCGAGGTCGCCAAAAAGAACGCGGCCGAGCAGGGCGGCAAGTTCGAGATCACCAACTCCATGGCCGAAGCCTTCAAGGATGCGGACGTGGTTTACCCCAAGAGCTGGGCCCCCTTCAAGGCCATGGAAGAGCGCACCGAGCTTTACGGCAAAGGCGATATGGAGGGCATCAAGGCCCTGGAGAAGAAGCTGCTCTCGCAGAACGCCGAGCATAAGGATTGGGAGTGCACCGAGGAGCTGATGAAGCTGACCAAGGATGGCAAGGCTATGTATATGCACTGCCTGCCTGCCGATATCACCGGCGTTTCCTGCGAAGCCGGCGAAGTGGCGGCCAGCGTGTTTGACCGCTACCGCGATCCCCTCTACAAAGAAGCTTCCTACAAACCCTACATCATCGCAGCCATGATCTTCCTGGCCAAGGTGAAGGATCCCGTGGCCAAGCTCAAGGAGCTGGAAGCCAAGGCCGCCAAGCGGCACGACGCGTAACGCTACGCTTTCAAAAAAGGTGGCCTTTTGGCCGCCTTTTTGATGTTTACAGCCTTTCCCGCCCGCCTTTGCGGCTCCTGGGCGGGAAGGCTGATGAGAACAAAACCTACGGTTTTCCCCCGTTTGGGTGTGCACGCCGCCGAAGCCGGTTTGTTATTGGGGCTATGCCCCCAAACCCCTCGGGCCTTTAACGAATGCGGCAAAACCTCCCCGCATAGGCATATAGAAAAGCCTGCAAGGAGGTTTTTCATCTTGACGCTGCATATCGTAAATCGGGACGAGACCCTTTCCTCCATCGCCCGCCAATATGATACCACAGTATCCGCTCTCACGGCTGCCAACCAGTTGGCGGATGGGGGCAGGCTGGCCGTGGGCCAGGCGCTGCTGGTACCCCCCTATGGCGCGCCCGGCCGCACGATCATCGTAAACGGCTATGCCCTGCCGGGCATTGCGGACGCGGCCCTTTACGGCGCGCTGCCCTACCTCACCTACCTCACGCCCTTCGCCTACCGGGCCAGGGCGGATGGCAGCCTTTCGGATTTGGCGGATAGCTCCCTCATCCGTCAGGCCTATGCCAACGACGTAGCCCCCATGATGGCCGTGAGCAACCAGAGGGAGGCCGGCGGCTTCGACGGGGAGATCGGCCACGCCCTGCTCACGGATATGGCTGCCCAGGAGACCCTGATTCAAAACCTGCTTGCCATTCTGGCGGAAAAAAGCTACATGGCGCTAAATGTGGATTTTGAATACCTGCCGGAAACGGACGCGCAGGCCTATGCGGATTTCCTGGCCCGCCTCAAACGCCGTCTGGCCCCGGGAGGGTATCTCCTTTCCGTTGCCCTGGCGCCCAAGACCGGCCCCGAGCAGACCGGCACCCTCTACACGGCCCATGATTACGCTGCCATCGGCGCCATCTGCGATCTCGTGATCCTCATGACCTACGAATGGGGTTATACCTACGGCCCGCCCCAGGCTGTGGCCCCCATCGGCCCTGTGAAGCAGGTTCTGGATTATGCTACCAGCGTGATGCCCAGCCGCAAGATCCTTATGGGCATGCCCAACTACGGCTACAACTGGACGCTGCCCTTTGACCGCAGCCGCCCGGCCCGCACCATTGCCCTGGCCGAGGCCCCCCGCCTGGCCTATGAGAACTTTGCCGATATCCGTTATGATCAGGAGGCACAGGCTCCCTTCTTCCAGTTTTACGATAGCAACGGCGCGGAGCACATCGTCTGGTTTGACGACCCCCGCTCCATTATGGCCCGCCTCGCTCTGGTGGAAGCCTACGACCTGGGCGGCGTGAGCTATTGGAACATTGACCGGCTTTACCGCCCCGGTTTTGTGATCCTCTCCAGCATGTTTTACATTGAAAAGGTATTTAATTGATCCGGGATCATTCCGGGGGCTTCCCGCCCCCAGGCCCCCGGCTTACTCTTTATAAAGAGTAAGCGCAGACTGTCGAAAAAGCTCTGGGGGATCGGGGGCCGCAGCACCCGGAGGCTTTAATCGTGAGCGGCGGCGTGTACGCCGCGAGCGAAAAGCCTTGCTTGCCAAGGCCTTCTCCGCATGAAACAACGACCGCGAGGTACGAG
>JAYFPE010000035.1:0-19182 GCA_034928145.1 Candidatus Pelethousia sp.
GGGGATCCACCTGTTCCCATCCCGAACACAGTAGTTAAGCCCTTATACGCCGAAAATACTGAGCTGGCAACGGCTTGGAAACATAGGTAGCCGCCGGATCCCAATAGATAACACACCTCCAAGGGGTGTCTTTTCTGTTGGAGAAATAATGATAGAATATAGGTAATTTTGAATGAGGTGAGCGCACGGCCGCTCGTAGCCGGGTGGCTTCGCGCACGTATCCCGGGCGCGAAGTTTCTCTTTTAGAGGATGAAGCTGGATGAAGCGAACCGGAGCTGTGGAAGGCAGGGAGCAGAAGGAAGCCGCTCCCGCGGCGACGCGCCGCGACCTTGCCGCGCCGCTTGGAACCGCCCTGCTGACGCCTGATTCGGGGGAGATCGGGAATGAAAGCGACGGAAGCGGATTATTCCTTTTTTTTGTGACAAAGCTCATCAAATATCGTTGTGCCGATCATCGACTTGCTAAGTTCGCGCAGAAAAATACCCAGGCATATAAAATCCTCTTCCGAGAGGGTGGTATAAAAATAGTTTGTCAGGGACGCAATAATGACATTTAGTTCGCAAGGATCCAAAATAATCACCCCAAGCATTATATGCAAATAAAAATAACTAGTGAGTATCAGAAAAGGAGAGGCGGAATGATGTTAACAGGAACGCAAAAGGGCTTGCCTTTTACGGCAAGCCCAAAGAGGTGCTTTTTGTTACCAGCAGCGGCGATTGCCTCCGCACCGGTTGCATCCACAACGGTTGCATCCACATTGGCTCCAGCCACTACACTGATTCCCGCTGCCGGAGCAGGCGAGTGCAAGTAAGATCCCAAAATACATTTGATATCACTCCCTAAAGTCGTAGTAAGGTGAGACGAGCTCACTATAGTTTATGCGCGGTGTATCCCAATGGTTACAGGTTTTCGATCCAATCGAACGTGAACGCCAAAGCCTCTTCTCTGGATTCATTGCATGCGGCCGCGTGCTTTCTTTCTATGCGGTATGCAAATCGGGCCGGTGTGTTGACTGGGCAGAGAATGTGACTGGCCGGACTGAAGATGGCATGGTGAAAAGGGAAAGGGAACCCCTTGCTTTGTAGCCGCTCCATGATCATGGCGGCCATTTGCGCGGAGGGCCACTGCGCATCTTGCGCAGGCGAAATCAGGAGGATAGCTCCGTTGATATTTTCTACCTTGATGGTGTTTGCTTCCTCCTTTTTGGTAGCCAGCACTTCAATATATTGCTTTGAAAAGCCAAACTCACGGTTTAACAATATGTTTTTCACCATATTTGTCTGAATACCTTTAAATGATGCATACGGAAGAGCCTGACCTTGCCATGTCCAGCTGGACGAGCCGCTGAATTTGGGCTTGGCGATGCCCTCAAAAACACAGCACGCTGGGGAAACGGCAACCACAAGCTTGATCTCGGGGATCAGGCTGGCCGCTGTTAAGGCAAGCTCGGCACCCTTGGAAACGCCATAGATGCCGACCTTGGTATATCCTCTTTGATGAAGCCAGCTGACGGCCTGCTGGATCGTTTCCAGCGGAATCAGGGAAAGCGTTTTTGCCGTTCCCTTTACACCCCAATAGGCAACGGCCAGCGCCGGGACCCCGCGATTGGCAAAAACGGCGGCGATTCGCCGTGCCCACCTGATGCCGCCATCGCTGCCGGTGACGACGATCATCGCTTTATCGCACGCTCTCGCCGGATAAAATATACCCTGAAATCCTGCGTTTAGGATAGCTTCCATATGATTCCTCCGTAGCGCCGATAAATATCGCGCGCCTTCTTGCTTGTATCGCTATTTTAGCATAGCTTTCGCCTTGTGGCGACATTCGGCGGTAAAAATTGTGGCGATTCGTTTATACTACACCGCGATAAAGACCTAAAGAAATAAAAGTCGACATAAAGGTACAATTTGCGTTAGAATTAGATTGTGCTGCCACGATGCGGGAAGTAACTAACATGTGATCAAACAACAGCGCATATGAAGAACAACAATTCTTGGAGGCAGGGTGGATATCTCTTTCATAAAACTTGCTAGCGTGCGAAATGTGCCGCTGGCTTTGACCGTTTTTATATTTATGTTTTGCGGCTGCTCCAATGAGCCGCTCTTGGTGGAGATCGCATATGAAACGCAGGCGATAAGCGAATCCACTGATGCGAACGTCGAAAGTGCACCCCTTGCCGGGGATGCCGGCCTTGTAAACGAGGCGCAGAACCAGAATAACGATGCGGTAAACGCTGCCTTTTCGCAAGCGGAAGGGGCGGTTGGAACGCCGCAAGCAGCCTATCGGGCAGGCGCAGCACTCGCTCCATCACCTGCGGCAACGCAAACGCCGCAACCGACTTTTACGCCCTGGCCAACCCCTACGCCTACGATAACGCCTTCGCCAACGCCCAAGCCAACACCGACGGTCACCCCGTTGCCTACGCCCACAGCCGCACCAAGCCCTTCACCCAAGGCTACAGCCAATCTACAAGCCGCCATCGATGCCGAAACGGAGCGATATGAAAAAGCGATCAAGAGCATTCAGGATGAATATGATATGCGAATAAGTCCGCTTTCGGGCATGCTCGGTAATTTGCAGGGGAAAACGGCGTCTTCTCCTGAAGACGCGGCCGCCTTGCAGGCGGAGATCGACGAGCTGCAAGCAAGGATTGATGCCCAAGCTAGCGAAGCCGCAGCAAAAATGGACGCAGAGTTGGAGCGACACCTTGCAGCGATTGCTTCTCTTGGGGGATAGGAATGAGCAGCCAAAATGTCCGGGTGATTTTGGGGCCGATCTCCGTTCATAATGGCGCAGTGCGCCGCAGTAGGCAACTCCTGTAAATGCAGAAAAACCGGCAGACGCCGGTTTTTGGCTTTTTATCGCTGACTAAGCTGCTGTCGGTAATCCTCCAGATTGCGCCGGAGCAGGGCGGGGGTGTCCAGACCATAGGGGCACTTAGCAGAGCATTGGCCGCAATGGATGCATTTCTCGATATCCTCCATATTGGCCTGCCACTCGGAGGAGAACCACTGCTCGCTGGGTGAGCGACGGGTCATCAGGGCCATGCGGGCACAATCGCTGATGCGGATATCCACCGCGCAAGGCATGCAATAGCCGCAGCCCCGGCAAAATTCACCGGCCAGCTCCGCTTTATCCGCCTCAATCACGGCCGCCAACTCCGGCGTAAGGCGGGGCGGCTCTATAATGTAGGAAAGGAATTCATCCAGCTCGTTTTCCCGCTGAATGCCCCAGATGGGTAAAACGTTGTCATGCTGTGCAAGATACGCATAGGCTGCGGCGCTATTGTGGATCAGGCCACCGGCCAAGCCCTTCATGGCGATAAAGCCCATGTTCGCCTTTTTGCAGGCCGCGGCCAGGGCAAGCTCCTTTTCTGAGGAAAGATAGCTGAAGGGGAATTGCAGCGTATCATAAAGGCCGCTTTCAATTGCCTCCATGGCCACGGCCAGGTGATGGTTGGTAATGCCGATATGGCGGATTTTACCCGCAGCCTTGGCTTCCAGCAGTGCGTCGTAGAGGCGATCGGCTGTGCCGGGCCGGGGGCAGAAGGGCGGGTTGTGCAGCTGGTAGAGGTCGATGTGATCCGTTTGCAGGGTAACCAGGGATTCCTCCAGATCAGCTTTGAGTTTTTTTCCAGTTCTAGCCATGCTTTTGGTGGCGATATAAACGCCGTCCCAATGGCCGCCAAAGGCCGCGCCCAGCTTAGCTTCACTATCCGAATAGGCGCGGGCCGTATCAAAATAGGCCATGCCGCCCTCGCGCGCCCGGCGCAGCAGGCGTACCGCGTCCGCCTTGGGTATGCGCTGAATGGGCAGAGCGCCAAAGCCATTTTTATTTACCGTGATGCCGGTTTTTCCTAATGTTACGTTTATCATATGCGCCCTCCCGCAGATCATTCCGAACATATTATAGCACCGCGCGGCAGGATCTGCCAAGGCTAGCGGGCCGGGGCGGAATATCCTTGCCGGAAAAATCTGGAATTACTTTTGAATATACCTTGACAGGCGAAGTATATTGAGGTATATTGTATTTGTTCACGTGAAATACCTATGAAAGGGGTGTGGTACTTGACCATCGCAGGCGATTTGATCCGCGGGCATACGGATGCCATCATTCTGGCGCACCTTATCAAGGGCGACAGTTACGGCTACGAGATCAACCGCGATATCCAAAAGAAATCCCAAGGCCGCTATGAGTTCAAAGAGGCAACCCTCTATACCGCCGTGCGCAGGCTGGAGCAATGCGGCTGCATCACCTCCTATTGGGGGGATGAAAGCACCGGCGCGCGCCGCAGGTATTACGCCATTACGGAGCTTGGCCGGGAAACGTATAAAACCCTGGTTCGGGATTGGGAAAACGCCCGGGCCCTGATCAATAAACTGATTTATGTGGAGGGAGTATAAATAAAATGGAAGCAAAGTTGCGCGCCTATGTGGAATCCTTATTCGAGCAAGCGCCCAATACCCGCAAAGCCTATGAACTCAAAGAAGAGATGATCCAAAACCTGGTCGAAAAATACCATGGCCTTTGTGACGAAGGCAAATCCGAGGAAGTTGCCTACAACATAGCCGTGAGCAGCATTGGCGACACCAGCGAGCTGATCGCCGGCCTTTCGGGCGTGCAGGCCGCCCTTACCCCGGAGGAGGAGCAGCGCAGGCGCCGTTACGCAATCCTTACGGCCCTGGCTATCGGCCTGTATATCATCGCCGTTATCCCCATCATCGCCTTATCCCCCATGGGCTATGCGATCTTGGGCCTGGCGCTGATGCTAGCATTTGTGGCCGCGGCAACCGGTATATTGGTCTATGTTTCCATGACCAAGCCGCGCTACCGTAGGGCTGAGGACACCATTGTGGAAGAATTTAAGGAGTGGAAATCCAGCAAGGATAGCCGCAATGAAGTGTGGAAGTCCATCAGCGCCGCCCTTTGGATGCTGATCGTGATCGCTTACCTGCTCACCAGCTTCCTTACCGGCGCCTGGCATATCACCTGGATTATCTTCCTCATCGGCACAGCGCTGGAGCAGATCGCGAAAGCGGTGTTCCAGCTGCTCAAAAAGTAAGGTGGTGCATTATGAGAACATCCATTATCATCAGAATCATTTGCTGGGCCGCCCTATCCATCTGCCTGCTCGGCCTGCTGCTGTGGGGCCTGGCCGGCAATGGCCTGCGCGCGCTGCCATTTTCCTTCAACTTTGGCCGCGCCGGCCAGGTCGGTTTCGGCACGCTGGAAGGGGAGGCGGGCGCTTACTCCCCCTCCAATGCCTACAGCGTGGATGCCGCCGGCATCGAGCGCATCAAAATATCCTGGGTAGACGGCGACGTTACGCTCACGCCCTATGACGGGCAAACCATTTCCTTCAACGAAACGGCCTTGGTCGAGATCCCCGAACAATACGCTCTGCGCTATGCCTTGAATGGCAGCACCCTGACCATCCATTATTCGCAGGGCGTTCAGCTATTGCCCTCCTGGCACAGCGCCAAATCTTTGGAGGTGCTCGTCCCCCAGGCGCTGGCCGCGGAGCTTGGCGAGGTGGCGGTGGACGCGGTATCCGCAGGCGTGCGCCTTTCGGGTATAAAATGCGACCGGATTGGGGTGGACACCACATCGGGCAGCATTATTATTAAGGAAGCGGAAGCGGAAAGAATTACCATGGACAGCACGTCCGGTCACCTGGAAACCGAGGGATGTACCGTTGCAGATATCGAGGCCGATACCGTATCCGGCGCCATTAAATTACAAGGCGCCTTCATGGAGGTGGAAACGGACAGCGTTTCCGGCAGCGTAACGATCACCAGCGATATCTGCCCGCACGAGGTAAATATGGATAACGTTTCCGGCCCCGCCACGCTGCTGATCCCGGAAAACCAGGGCTTTACGGCCCGCTATGACACCATATCCGGCGGCTTCCGCTGCGATTTCCCGGCCAGCATATTAAAAAACGCCGTGGTTTATGGGGATGGCTCCGCCAGTTTCCATATCACCAGCGTTAGCGGCAGCATCCGCATCGAGCAGATCGGCTGAGCCATCGCAACTATCCCCTTTGGTTTAGTGCGGCATATGAGAGCCTGGGATCGCCCCCAGGCTCATTTTTTGATCTTTCTTTCAAAACCATGGCAAAAAGCGAATCCATGGGCGATCCGGCGAGCTGAAATCCAGAAAAATGGTTTACAACGGCTGGATGCGCTGGTACAATATTATTTGGTGTCCTGCGCACCTCGATCCAATCGATTTATTTATCATACTACTACCGACAGGGGGAAAACCATGAAGAACTACACCGCAGCAAACATACGCAATATCGGCGTTTTCGGCCATGGCGGCGAGGGCAAAACCACCCTTACCGAAGCTATGCTTTACAATGCCGGTCTCCTTGAGCGTATCGGCAAGGTGGAGAACGGCTCCACCACCACCGATTACGATCCCGAAGAGGTCAAGCGAACCATCTCCATCAACGCCGCACTGGCCCCCTTTGAATGGAAAGACGTTAAGGTCAACCTGATCGACGCCCCCGGCTTTTTCGATTTCTACGGCGAAGTGACCGCAGCCATGACTTTGGCCGATGCGGCCCTGATCGTGGTGGGCGCTGTATCCGGCCCGGTGGTAGGCGCTGAAAAGGCCATGCATATGTGCAGAAAGGCCGGCAAGGCCCGCATGATGGTGATCAACCAGATGGATCGCGAGAATGCGAATTTCGATAAAGTCATGGCCGAGGTCAACGAAAAGTTCGGCCCCAGCGTGGTGCCCATCCAACTGCCTATTTTGGAAAAGGGCGCTTTTGTCGGCTATGTGGATATCGTGCACATGGCAGCCTGCCGCTTCGACGGCAAGGGCGAAAAGGAAATGCCCATTCCCGACGCGCTCGCCGGCCGCGCGCAGGAGCTTTACGAGCAGCTCACCGAAGCCGCCGCCGAGAGCGATGAGGCTTTGATGGAGAAATTCTTCGAGGCGGGCGAGCTTTCCCGTGAGGAAATCCTCATGGGCCTGAGTAAAGGCGTACTGGAAGGCGTTGTAACCCCTGTGTGCTGCTGCGCCGCCGTTACCAATGTGGGCGTTACCACACTAATGGATAACCTTGTGCATTATATGCCGGCGGCCGATCAGGTCAAGGCCCCCGCAGCCGTTAACGCCAAGAATGACGAGTCTGTGGAGATCGGCAAGGATGGCAAGTTCGCCGCCCAAGTTATCAAGACCGTTGTCGATCAATTCGGCAAATACTCCATCGTTAAGGTATACCGTGGCACGTTGAGTGTGGAAACGCCGCTTTATAATCCGAACCAAGAGAAGAACGAAAAATCCACAGCACCGGGCCTCATGCGCGGCAAGAAGGTTACCCCTATGGATAAGCTGATCGCGGGCGATATCGGCGCGCTCTCCAAGCTGCAATTCACCGCTACCGGCGATACCCTTTGCGATCCGGCGGAACCCGTGAAGTTCGCGGCCATCGATTTCCCCAAGCCCAGCATCAGCCTGGCGGTTTCTGCCAAGAAGCAGGGCGAGGAAGATAAGGTCTTCGCGGGCCTCAACAAGCTCCTGGAAGAGGATCCCACCATGGCCATGGAGAAGAACGCCGAAACCGGCGACGTGCTCATGTGCGGCCTGGGCGAAGTGCACCTCGATGTGCTCTGCTCCAAGCTGAAGAATAAGACCGGCGTGGAGGCCCAGATTTCCGACCCGCGCATCCCCTACCGCGAAACCATCCGCGGCACAGCCGAAGCCGAAGGCAAGCATAAGAAGCAGACCGGCGGCAGCGGTCAGTTCGGCGTGGTCAACATGCGCTTCGAGCCCTTGCCCGGTGAGGATTTCGAGTTCGTCAACGCCATCGTGGGCGGCGTGGTGCCCAAGGAATACATCCCTGCTGTCGAAAAGGGCACCCGTGAAGCCATGAAGAAGGGCGTGCTGGCCGGCTATCCTATGATCGGCGTCAAGGCGACTTTATTCTTTGGCAAGTACCACCCCGTGGATTCCAAGGAAGTGGCTTTCAAGAGCGCGGCGCGCCTTGCCTATAAAGAAGCCTGCGTTAAGGCCCAGCCCGTGCTGATCGAGCCGATCTACCGCTACGATATCACCGTGCCCAACGAATACACCGGCGCCATCATGGGCGACCTTTCCAGCCGCCGTGGACGCGTGCTGGGTATGAACCCCTGTGAGGACGGCACTATGGTGGTGGCCGAAGCGCCTCTCTCCGAGATGTTCAAATACGCCACGGACCTGCGCTCTATGACACAGGCGCGCGGTTCCTTCACCAGCGAGTTCATCCGCTACGAGGATGTGCCCGCCGTGGAGGCCAAAAAGATCATCGACAGCGCCCAGAGGGACGAGGAAGAGGAAGAATAAACTATGTCAAAGGGGCGGGAGCGCATTACGCGCCCCCGCCTTCTATGAAAGAGGCAAAAATATGAGCAAAGAGAACGACCGCTTCCTGCGCGTTCATCGGGATAGCAGATGGGAAGGTACCAATGAGATATGGGTGGATAGAAAGACGGGCGTTAATTATCTCTATCATTCCGCCGGCTATGGCGCGGGCCTTTGCGTTTTGTTGGATGCGGAAGGCAAGCCCGTCATTACCAAGTTGGATGAATACGGACGCGCGCTATAATGTTAAAAAATGAAGGGGCCGCCTTTGCCGGGCGGCCTTTGCTGTACTTATCCGATCCATTAATCGTGCCTTTTGCCGGTAATATGTTCCACGTCGATAGCATAGACGGCTGTGCGCGCGAGCACGGCGGACTCAAATTCGAAGGAAGCGGCGGGGGAGAAGCGGGCCATGATGCGGGAGAGGCCCACGGCCTTATCCGCATCCTCGGTTAGCAGTCGGGCCTTGCCAAAGCCGATCACGCTCTCATAGGCGAAGCTATAGGCGCAGGGTTTAGGGCCGCTGATCAGCTTATGGTTGCAATCCGCCTCAATACAGACCCGTGGATCGGCTGCCAGCATATCCGCCTTGCGGCCGGCCTTTGCGCAATGGAAGAAGATGGTAAGCGAGCCGTCTTTTTCTTCGAAGCCGAAGTTCAGCGGCACCACATAAGGGCCTTCGGGGCCCGTAAGACCCAGGCGCAGGGCGTCGCATTGTTCCAGGATGGCCATGATATCCGGCAGCGTGGCGATGGCTCGCTCAGCTCTGCGCATCGGATGGGGCGCATTAGGCATGTTTAGAGTCCTCCGGTCGTAGTTTATTATGCCCCAGCGTGCCCCAGAAGGGGAAGGTTAGGGGCCAGCCCAGGCCGCCAAAGAGGGAGACCAGGCAATAACGCAGGCAGTTGGCTGCGGGATTGCCGCCAAAGAGCGCGTTGAGGGGTGATTTGAGCAGGGATTTGATAGCCAGCAACAACCCGAAGCCTAGGGCCAGCTTGAGCAATTGCGCCCACCACACGGCCATGATCTCATACCGGAGGAGCTTTTCATCCACTAACCAGGAGATGGTGAGGCCGATAGCGGCACCCAGCAGGGTGTAGGCGCTTTCCAAGCCGTGGGAGTCGAATTCGGCTACGTTGGCCGCGCCCTTGGGCCAAAGGAGCAGATAGAATATCAGCAGGGCTGTGGAGCCCAGGGCAACGCTTTGGAGCGCGCCGCTTTTCCATTTATGAAAGGCCCATAGGCCGAACCAGGCGCTCACGAAGCCGGTGATAAGGGAAACGCCCACGTCGAGCGGCGTGTGCACGCCCAGATACATGCGGGAAAAGGCAACCAGAACAATGGCGGCCACGCAGGCCGCGAGCACCCACCGGCGCTTCTTATACCATACGGCTAAGGCAGCGAAGATGCTTGTGGCGCTCTGCGTATGGCCGCTGGGAAAGGAATAGCCCGTGGCCGCCTCCCGGGCGGATTCCACGATGGTGAAGGAAGGGTCCAGTAGCCAGGGCCTGGGGATAAGGAAGAACGCCTTCAACAGCTGGTTTGCGGCCGTGCCCACCATGCCGATGAAGAATAGACAATAGCCTTTGCGCTTATCCACGCACCAAAGAAGCGCGAGCACCAGCACGATAAAAACCGTTTGATCCCCCAAATGGGTAAGGGCCGCGAATAGCGTATCGAAAAAGGGTGTACGGACGCCTTCCAGCGCGCGCAGGATGTTCATATTCAGCGTCATATCCAACCATAAAATGCCTTTCTCTTGATGATCATCCCAGTATACCACAAAGTAAGAAAACGGTGAATACGGCATGGCGTTTACGCACCGCTCTTTGCGCAGGCAGAGCCCGTATGATATACTATAGATAAATTCTCAATTGTTTTTCGCAAAGAAAAGTGGCAATAATAAGCAAGCTGAGAAGAGAAGGAACGGATACTTGGAAAGGAGCGCCCATGCAGCTATATCTGGATAACGTTCCCGTGGAGGCCGAGTGCGGCGAAACCCTGCTTACCCTGGTGAAAAGGGCAGGGATGGACGCCGAGGGCCTGGATATGAAGCCCTTGGCCGCGCAGATCGCCGGCGCGATCTACACCCTCAACAACAACCCCATCCAAAATACCGAGGCTGGCCCCCAGCCCCGCCGGGTTGTGCGGGATGCGGGCGGCAGGATCAAGCTTCTGCGCTATGGGGACGACCTGGGCAAGCGGGTTTACGAGCGTACGCTGCAATACGTGCTGCTGATGGCCCTGCGCCAGCTGTGGCCCGGGGCGCGGGTGAACGTGCGCTATTCGCTGGGCCCCGGGGTTTATATGACGGTGGATAAGGAGCCGGCCCTCTGCAAGGCGGATATCGCAGAGTTGAAGGCGCGCTGCCAAAGCATTATCGACGCGGATCTGCCATTGATAAGGGAGCGGCTAGATATCGGCGAGGCTATCGCCTTCTTCCAGAAGGAAGGCCAGGATGATAAGGTAAGGCTGCTCAAATGGCGCAAATTCGGCTATTTCGATTGCTACCGCCAGGGTGATTTTCTGGATTATTTCTATGGCGAAATGGCCCCCTCCACGGGCTATCTAAAGGTTTTCGACCTGCAATTTGTGGATCCTGGCCTGGTGATGCTGATGCCTGATGAAAAGAATCCAGATAGGGCTGGCGTATATAAAAATAGCCCCAAGTTCGCCGCCGTGTTTGCCCAGAGCGACGAGTGGGGCAAGCTGCTGCATTGCGATACCGTGGCCGAGCTTAATGAAATGGTGGAAACGGGCTCCGTGCGGGAGCTGGTGCGGATCAACGAGGCGCTGCACGAAAAGAGTTATGCGGGCATCGCGGACGCCATCGTCCAGCGGGGCGGCCGGGCGGTGATGGTGGCGGGGCCATCCTCCTCAGGCAAAACCACCTCCGCCAACCGCCTCTATACCCACCTTAGGGTGTTGGGCAAGAACCCGGCCCTCATCTCCCTCGATAATTATTATATTGACCGGGATAAGCTCTTGCCGGATGAAAACGGCGAGATCGACCTGGAGAGCATCGATACCCTGGATGTGGCGCGCTTCAATCAAGACTTAGAGCGCCTCTTGCAGGGCGAGCTGGTAGAAACGCCGGTCTTCGACTTTTTGACAGCCCGCCGGGCACCCAAGGGCCGCAAGCTCCTGCTGGGCAAGGACCAGCCCCTGATCATCGAGGGCATACACGGCCTCAATCCGCGCATGATCAGCCCTTCCATCCCGAAGGACAGCGTCTTTCGCGTATACGTGAGCGCCCTCACCACGCTCAACCTGGATGACCATAACCGCATCCGCACCACGGACATCCGCCTTTTGCGCCGCATGGTGCGCGATCACGAAACCAGGGGCGCCTCCGTGGAGCACACCATGTCCATGTGGCCTAGCGTGCAGCGGGGCGAGCAGACCTGGATATTCCCCTACCAGGAGCAGGCCGACGCCCTCTTTAACACCGCGCTGGTTTATGAGCCGGCCGTGCTCAAACGCTATATCTTCCCGCTGCTGCTGATGGTTACCGAGGAGAGCCCGTATTATGCAGCCGTACGCAGCGTGATCAAATTCCTCAACTATTTCCAGGAGGCGGATGTGGAGGACGAGATCCCGCCTACCTCCATCCTGCGCGAATTCATCGGCGGGAATACCTTCTACAGATAAAAGAAAGAATGGATATAAAGCGGCCCGGCGTTTATGCGCCGGGCCGCTTGCGGGTTGCGTGCGTATCAGACGGGCTCGTTCGTGCCGTAGTAAGCGTTGAGATACATCTGTTTGATCTCGCGCATCAGCGGGTAGCGGGGGTTGGCGCCTGTGCATTGGTCGTCGAAGGCCTGCTCCACCATCTCGTCCAGCCGGTTCAGGAAATCCTGCTCGTCGATGCCATAATCATGGATGGATTTTTTAATGCCCACTTCCGCTTTGAGAGCGTTCACGGCTTCAATCAGCTTCTCCAGCTTTTCCGCATCCGTTTTGCCGCCTAGCTTGAGGTAATCGCTAATCTCGGCATAGCGCGCCAGGGTGTGCGGGTGGTCGTACTGAGGGAAGGTGCCCATCTTCGTGGGCACTTCGACCGCGTTGAAGCGCAGCACTTGCTCGATCATCAGCGCGTTGGCCACGCCGTGCGGCAGATGGTGGAAAGCGCCCAGCTTATGCGCCATGGAGTGGCACACGCCGAGGAAAGCGTTGGCAAAGGCCATGCCCGCCATGGTGGCGGCGTTGGCCATCTTCTCGCGGGCCAGCACGTCGCTTTGGCCGTTGTTGTAGGCCCGGGGCAGGAATTCGAATATCATCTTCAGCGAGCGCAGTGCGAGGCTGTCCGTGTAATCGGTGGCCAGCATGGCTGCGTAGGCTTCGAGGGCGTGGGTCACCGCGTCGATGCCCGAGGCGGCTGTGAGGCCCTTAGGCGCGCTCATATGGAGATCCGTATCCACGATGGCCATGTTGGGCAGCAGCTCGTAATCGGCCAGGGGGTATTTGACGCCGGTCCTTTCATCCGTGATCACGGCAAAGGGCGTAACCTCGGAGCCTGTGCCCGCGGAGGTTGGGATGGCGATGAAACAAGCCTTTTCGCCCATCTTGGGGAAGGTGTATACGCGCTTGCGGATATCCACAAAGCGCATGGCCATATCCATGAAATCCGCCTCAGGGTGCTCATACATCACCCACATGATCTTAGCCGCGTCCATGGCGGAGCCGCCGCCCAGGGCGATGATCACATCGGGCATAAAGGCGCGCATCTGCTCCGCGCCCTCCTTGGCGCAGGCCAGGGTAGGATCGGGCGCTACGTTGAAGAAGCAGGTGTGGGTTACGCCGATCTCGTCGAGTTTATCCGTAATGGGTTTGGTGAAGCCATTCTGATAGAGAAAGCTATCCGTAACGATGAAAGCCTTGCGCTTGTTCATCACGGTTTTGAGCTCATCCAGGGCTACGGGCAGGCAGCCTTTCTTGATATATACCTTTTCAGGCACGCGGAACCAAAGCATGTTTTCCCTCCTTGCGGCCACGGTTTTGATGTTGAGCAGGTGCTTGACGCCAACGTTTTCGGAAACGCTGTTGCCGCCCCAGGAGCCGCAGCCAAGGGTAAGGGAGGGGGCCAGCTTAAAGTTATACAGGTCGCCGATGCCGCCATGCGCGGAGGGGGTGTTGACCAGCACGCGGCCCGTCTTCATGCGGTTGCAGAAGGCGTCCAGACGCTCCTTTTGAGCGATTGGGTCGATGTAGATAGAGGAGGTATGGCCGTAGCCGCCATCAGCGATGAGGCGCTCCGCCTTGCAAAAAGCCTCTTCAATATCCTTCACCTTATACAACGCCAGTACGGGCGAGAGCTTTTCGTGAGCAAATTCCTCGGAGAGTTCCACGCTCTCCACCTCGCCGATGAGGATCTTGGCGCTCTCTGGCACCTCCACGCCGGCCATTTGGGCAATGGCATATGCGCTTTGGCCCACGATCTTGGCATTGAGCGCGCCGTTGATGAGAAGGGTCTTGCGGACTTTATCGATCTCATCCCCTTTGAGGAAATAGCAGCCCCGCTTGGCAAATTCCGCCTTGACCGCGTTGTAAATGGATTCCGGCGCGAGCACGGCCTGCTCGGAGGCGCAGATCATGCCGTTGTCAAAGGTTTTGGAGTGGATGATGGAACTCACGGCTAGCAGGATATCCGCGCTCTCGTCAATAATGGCGGGCACGTTGCCGGCGCCCACGCCCAGGGCAGGCTTGCCGCTGGAATAGGCCGCCTTCACCATACCGGGGCCGCCGGTGGCGAGGATCAGGTCCGCCTTTTGCATTATGGCTGTGGAAAGCTCCAACGTAGGCGTGTCGATCCAGCCGATGATGCCTTCGGGCGCGCCTGCTGCCACGGCCGCTTCCAGCACGGCCTTGGCCGCTGCGATGGTGGCGTGTTTGGCCCGGGGGTGTGGGCTGATAATGATGCCATTGCGCGTTTTGAGGCAAATCAGCGTTTTAAAAATAGCGGTAGAGGTAGGGTTGGTGGTGGGGATGACCGCCGCGACCACGCCGATCGGCTCGGCGATGGTCATGGTGCCGTAAGCGTCGTCCTGCTCGATTACGCCGCAGGTCTTGGTGTTTTTATAGGCGTTGTAGATGTATTCGGCGGCGTAATGGTTTTTGATCACCTTATCCTCCACGATGCCCATGCCGGTTTCTTCCACAGCTATTTGGGCCAGAGGGACGCGCAGGCGGTTGGCTGCGGCGGCGGCAGCCAGGAAGATGCGATCCACCTGTTCCTGCGTATAGGAAGCAAAGGCTTCCTGTGCCCGGCGCACCCGCGCGAAGGCCGCATCCAAGGTTTCCATGCTATCTACAATGGTATATTGCACATTGTTTTCCATATGTTCCTCCTATAATTCTGAAAGTCAAAAGCGACTTTGTTATTCTTTTGTCTAATTCTACTGTTATCAGGTGAATCAAGGTAATATAAATGCGGAATATAGATATCCAAATATCGATAGATAAAGCCCTCTTTTTTTGTGCGATCCGGGTGCAGCGAGGGTCAACCCGGGGATTGTTAAGGTTTAGTCAATCTTTTGCGCATATTCGGATAGTGAACTAAGTATATGAATTTTTATATTTACATTTCCTAAACATTGCGCTTTACAGCCGGATGTAATCCAAAGAACCTGCTAAGATCCTTTAATATTGGCCGATATTGCCCCCAAAGCAGCTATCTTGAATCTTATATGGTTATCTGCAAATGAAAGCGGTCTGAATGACGGCGGCGAGAGAGGGCGGGGTCGCGCGGTGAAAAAAGATAGGGGGCCTCTATCTTTTTTGTACTTCCATAAAAAATGTCGCTATGTTACTATATATGTGGAAAAATAAACAAGCAGGTGGGCGGCAGCCCATGCAAAAAAGATGGGGGTAAGAAGATGGAACTTAGCGCGCAGCAGCTGAATTTTAAAAAGACCCATAAGGTCAACGTCATCATCACCTGGGTTTGCTCCCTTCTTATGGGTATACTGGCCTATGTGCAATACGGCCTGACTGACAACTTTTTCTATACGGCGGGCGCTATGGCGGGCGCTTCTGTATTCGTCACGATCCTCAACCTGTTTAAATTCAACGATACGGTCAAAGGCAGCATCCTCGTATGCTTTATCGGCCTGGCGGCGCTGCTCACCTCTGTTTTGCAAGGCGGGAGCGACCGTACCTTCATCGTTTCTTTTTTTGTGCTAGGCTTGGCGACGCTGTATTTCAAAGCGCGTATCATTCTCGCGTTCGGCAGTATATATCTTTTTGCCTGTCTGGTTGCCGCCTTTGTGAATCCTATGTATATAGACGGGCAGAATTACCAGTTCGGCAGCCTGCTCATTAAGCTGTTCATCTACGCTTCCGTCGCGGTGATTCTCTATATCGCCACCCGCCGGGGCGAGAGGATGGTGCAAGAGAGCGAGCAAGCGGCCAAGGATATTGCCGCTTCGTCCCAACAGATGCAAACCGTATCCCACGAGCTGGTTTACGCCATCGCCTCGGGCAACCAGGCCATGACGGCCCTTTCCGCGGAGACCGCCTCCATCGCCGCCGCGGCAACGGATATGGCCCAGCGTACCCACTTAACCCTGGAAACGGCCACAGCGCTTCACACGGAGGCGGAAACGGTGGGCACGCAGACGGCGCAGAGCCAGGAGAATATGGAGAGGCTGGAAGAGCGCTTTCGCCAGGTTAACGACCGGGTGGGCGAGGGAATTGGGCAGATGACCAACACCAGAGAGGCCATCGGGCAGGTAGACGAGGCAGTCACCTCCGCCCGACAGGCAACGGCTACGCTGCTCACGCAGATGGCGCAGATTCAGCAGATGCTGCACCAGATCGAAGAAGTGGCCTCCCAAACCAACCTCCTTTCCCTTAACGCCTCCATCGAGGCGGCCAGGGCGGGGGAGGCGGGCAAGGGCTTTGCCGTGGTAGCGGATGAGGTTCGTTCCCTGGCTGCCCGCTCCGGGCAGGTAGCCGCGGAGATTCAGGGTGTGGTCAACGGCCTTGCCGCAGCCACCAAGGAGGTGCACGATCGCGTGGATAACGGCAGCGCGGTAGCCAAGCAGGGCTTGGGTAGCCTTGGCGAGCTGGGCCTCGCTTTAGAAACCATGAAGCGGGCCGCGGAGGATGCCGGGAATCTGTTGCAGCAGCAGCGGGAGCGCCAGCGCCTGACGGATGCATCCGTGGAGCATATGCGCCGGGACGTAGGCCAGATCGCCGAGCTGGCTAAGGGCAACGCGCAGGGCGTGGAGCACATCGCCGCCTCTATTCAGGAACAGAACGCCTCTACCGAGGAGTTGGCCGCCCAGTTCGAGCAGATCGCCGATATGTCTAGGGGCTTGGGCCGGGAGGCATAAGCGCCGCATCGCATCATAATAAGCGCAGAAAACGCCGCATAGCCGCACAGAGCGGCCGTGCGGCGTTTTGCATGTTGCCCCAAAGGGAGAATACGTGGTAAACTATTCTTTTGGAGGATAACCGACATGGAAAATGGAACGGTAGATATACAGGAAAAGATCGCCAAGCTGCTGGCTTTGGCCGAAAGCCCCAATGAGCACGAGGCCAAAGCCGCCCTTTTGAAGGCCCGCGCCCTGATGGCGGAGCATAAGCTGCGCCCCGAGCAGCTGCGGCCGGCCGAGCAAACGCGCCTCATCAAAAGGACGATCGGCATTACCTGCACCAAAATGACCAATGCCTGGGCCACACGGCTCTCTGCTATTGTAGCTGAGTATTATTGCTGCAAGGCCTTTCGCAGCCAGCGGGCGGGGGCCAAAAAGGTGAGCATCGGCTTCATCGGCCTGGAAGAGGATTTCGAGGTGTGCGCGCGCATCTTTCAATACGCCTTTGCATATGTAGCAGCCCGCTGCAAGGCCATCAAGGCGGAAAACAAAGAAATGTATCCCGCATCCGCCCTGCGCGCCATGGCGGATGAATATGGCTACGGTTTTTGCGCCGGCCTCAAAGATGCCTTCACAGAGCAACAGCAGGCAAACAAGAGCTGGGCGCTGGCGCTATCTATCCCACAGCCTGTGCTTGAGCTTTGGAAGGGCATGGGCAAATCCTCCCGCTTCGGCAACGCTGTGCGGGATAACAGCCGTTTTGCCCTGGAGGGATACCAGGACGGCAAGCGCTTCGATCCTTCCGTGAAGCTGGGCCAAGGCGAGCAGGAGGCAGCCCTGGCCAACTAATTGCGGGGCTGCGACGATGAAAAGAATAGGAGATCCCACCGCTTTATGAAAAAGAAGATCGCCGTGATGAGCCTGTGCTTTACCACACTGCTGTATATGGTGCTCATCGTGTCGGTGGCCGGTCTCTTGGCCGCCTTCCCGGATACGCCCGCGGATACGGTGCGCCTGGTGCTGATGCTGCCCAATCTCACCGGCATCGCCGGCATAATCGCCATCCCTTTTTTGGCGCGGCGCTGGTCGAGCAAGGCGCTGTCGCTATTAGGGCTTGCGCTCATGTGTGCGGGGGGATCGATTTGCCTGCTCCTAAACGAGAGCCTAGCCGCGCTGTTGGCCGCCGCCTGCGTGATGGGCCTTGCGTATGGCATCATCAGCACGCTCTATCCTATGCTGGTAAACGCGCATTTTTCCGGCGCGGAGCGTATCGAGGTCATGGGCCTTTGCGCAGCCATGCTGCAACTGGGGCTTTTGGCCTCCTCGCTGATCGGCGGCTATCTGGCCCGCGAACATTGGTATAATGTATATTGGACGTTCGGGTTCGCCCTGATTGCGCTACCCCTGGTGGCGCTGCTGCTACCCGAAGACCGGGCGGAGACTATACAGACGGGCAGGGGGGACATGACCTCCCTGCGCAAGGCAAGTGTATGGAAGCTTTCCTTTTTTGCCGCTGCTTTTGCCTGTTTTTATTTCGTCATTTCCACGAATGGATCGCTGTATATCGAGGGGCATAACCTTGGCGCATCCGACCTTACGGGCCGGCTCAATTCCCTTGCTTGCGGCGTTGCGTGCGTTACTTCTGCCCTATATGGCCGCATCAGCCGCCTGAGCGGCCGCTTTACCTTGGCTATCGCCTTTGGCTTGATCGGCGCGGGCTATCTCATCGCGGGCCGCTGCGTGGCCCTGCCGGGCGCTGCAATCGCTTTCCTGGCCGGGGCGCTGGGCATATCCCTTTTCACGCCCTGGCTGATGGCGGCCATCTCCGATGCCGCCGGCTCGCATCATGCGCCCACGGCCACAGCCATCGTGCTTACCTGCGTCAACATGGGCTATTTCGTTTCCCCCTATGTAACAGGGCCCTTGGGAAGGCTGTTTGGCGGCGGCAGCGCTGCCGCCTTTACTACGGCGGGTGCTGCTTCTTTAGCTTTTTGCCTTGCTACGACCCTGTTATGCAAAAAACGGCCTCTGGTATAATCTGGAACTAAATGGCATCAATAAATAGGCTGCACTACGCGCAAAATAAGACGCGGGATGCTGTTCCGCACATTACTAAAGGAGGCATTGCAATGGCGAGGAAAGGTACGATGTCGGAAGGGCTCAAGCAGGTGATCGCCCGGGAATTGGGTGTGGACGATCTGGTCTCCAATGATGGGTGGGGCGCTGTCACCGCCCGTGATTGCGGAAGAATGGTGCAAAAAGCCATTGAGATCGCCGAAAGATCGGTTGCAGAGCGGTAATTTCTACAGGATCGATCCGAATCATCTATTCTCCTTGGTAAAAACGAGGGAGCCATTTTGGCTCCCTTCAGCTTGTCGAGAAACCAGGTTTACAGAACGGCGAAAACCCAGTTTCTCATAAAATGAAGCCTGAAAATAGAGGAAATAAAAGAGGAAAAGGAGGCTTTCCACTTCCAATTGGCCAGTTTTTTGAGGTTCATGGCGGCAAA
>JAYFPE010000052.1:0-16558 GCA_034928145.1 Candidatus Pelethousia sp.
CAAATAATTAACCGGTATACGTGGGCCGCCGGGCATGCGGGGCGGCCCTTTGTGTATTTGAGCGCAGCCGCTTTTTGCGCTATTGCAGAGCTTCGTCCATCTGCGCCTGGATGCTACGCAGGGAGCGCTCCAGCTCCAGGATATCCGCCATCAGGCTTTCCTGGCTAGTCTGGTTGTGCTGGATGATCTCAGTCGATTTGTTGGCCAGGTTGCGTATTTCGGAGGCCACCACGCCAAATGCCCGGCCGTATTGGCCCGCGCGGGCGGATTCGATGCTGGCGTTGATGGAGATGACCCTGGTCTGCATGGAAATATTGTTAAGGTTGGCGCCGGAGCCGCGCAGGGCTTCCAGCTTGCGGTTCATCTCCTCCAGCTGCTGATCCAGCCCCTGGAATAGGTTGCCGAATTCCTGCCTGCCGCTCCTTAGCTTGTGACGGGAGAAATCCACGCAATTGCGCACGTCGTTATCGCCGTTCATCACGGCCGTGGCAAAATCTTCGCAGTTGCCATAGCCACAGGCATAGCAATTGGTATGGCGGCTGCGCTCCGTAGTCTTACCCAGCTGCTCGTAAATGCTGTTAAGATCGGTTACGGCATGCAGCCGCACGGATTCGCTCTGGTCCGTATAAACACGGGCAAAATCGGCCAATGTGAGGCCCTCGTCCATCTCCCGCAGAATGGCCTCGGGCTTCTTACCCTTTTGCAAGAAGGCTTTCTTCTGCTCGTCGATGCGGCGCTCCACATCATCGAATTGGGGCGGCGCGCCGATGCCCGTGCCCATGTTGCAGCCGTGGCGGCAGTTTAGGATATCCACGATGGCGGGCGTGGGCTTGTTTTGCTGGATGCGCTGCGCGTATTGATCCAGATATTGGATCATATCCTCCGTGCCCGCTATCTGCTTGACCCATACTGTATCGCCTGCGTAAAACTCCACGTTCTCCTTCAGTCCGCCGGGGCGGCCGAAGACGAAGCCAAGGCCAATGCCGTGGCGGTCGAACTCCGCCTCCGGGTAGGAATCCAGCCGTATGCCCTGGTCTTTAAGGTAAGCCTTGAGCTTTTCCGCCGTAACGTTATAGGCGACCAGGCTGCCGGTATTGGGGTCGCTGAACTCCCGCTCCTTGGCAAAGCAGGGGGAGAGGAGGGCAAGCTCATCCTCCACTTTCATATACTTGCGCATATAGATGGCCGCGCAAAGGGCGGGGCTTTGGATGGGGGCCAAGTAGGGGATCAGCTCCGGCTTGTATTTTTGGATGTAGAAGACCACCACCGGGCAGGGTTGGGCAATCATGGTGGAACGGCCGCCGGATTCCAGGGTGCGCAGGTAGGCCCAGGTGACGATATCCGCGCCCAGGGACATATCCATAATGAGGTTCACACCCAGGGACTTGAGGTAGCCGAAGAGCCGCCTATACGACGGCAGGCTGTGGTAGGCCGCCGGGTCCACCAGCAGGCTGATTTTCGCGCCCTCTTTGAGCCGCTCGAAAAAGCGCTCCGTATCGTCGTAAGTGAGCCGCGCGTGATGGTCGCAAGCCGTGATGCATTCCCCGCAGTAGATGCATCGCTGCCGGTCAATGAGAACGGCGTTGCGGTTATCTGTGATCTTGGCGTTATTAGCATTTACCGGGCATTTCGAAAGGCATTTATTGCAGCCCTCGCATAATTCCTGCCGGGTGCCGATGATCAAACGATCGTCCATGATTCTCCTCCAAAACTTAGGATGAAGCTTACGCGGGATCTCGCAGCGAAACGGGGATGGGCCGGGGCAGCGCGGCAAAGACGGCGCGCAAGGTTCGATGTGATGCGGGTGTTTTCCCTATTATAAAATATTAGCGGCAAAAATGATACTAGGATATAAAAAATTTGGCAGGGCAAAACAAAAAATGGCAGGCGCGGTGCGCCTGCCATTTGAAAATGGTATTACCTATTCGGCCCCGATTGCCGCGGTCCCCTTATCCATCCAATCCTTGCCATCTACCATGCGGGCGGTCAGCAACGCGGAGCTGGTGTTGCCCACCACGTTGAGCATGGTGGCGGCCGGGTCGATGATGGTGGCGATAATGGTCAGAATAGGCAGGGCGGCCACGGGGAAGCCCATCAGCGTGATAATCATCATTTCAGAGATCGTGCCGCCGCCAATGGGCACGGCCATCACCAGCAGCGTAGCGACCAGCGATACCAGCAGCACCTGCACCAACCCGGCGCCGGAGCTGACGTTCACGCCGAAGAGGGCGGCCAGGAACAGCACCTTGAACACCGAGCCGATGATGGAGCCATCCTTATGCAAATTGGTGCCCAAGGGGATGAGGGTCTCGGCAATATCCTCGGAAACGCCCATTTTCTTGGCGGAATCGATATTCACGGGGATGGAGGCAGCGCTCGAGCAGGTGGCCACAGCCGTAACGGCAGCGGGCAGCACGTTTTTCCAGAAGGCGGAGAGCGCACGCCTGCCGCCGGCGATCAGCGCATAAACGGAATAGATGATGAAGAAGAACAGCAGGGCCACCACCGTGTATACCACAAAGGTTTTTGCATAGCCCAGGGCGATCTCGCCGCCAAAGGAACCCACCAGCCCCGCCATATAGCAGCCCAGGCCAAAGGGCGCGTAGTACATGGTGAAGCGGATGAAATTATAGAGCACCTCGCTTACGCCATCCAACAGTTTAACGACAGGTTCCGCCTTTTCGCCCGCCTTGTTTATGGCCAGGCCGATCATGATGGAAAATACGATCAGCGCCAAAAGGTTGCTGCGGGTGAGCAGGGCGGAGAAATCGCCCACGGTAAGGGTGCTTACCGTACGATCCAGGAACGAGATATCCTCAGCGCCCTCGGACTCGGCGGCCATTTCGAGCCCGCTGCGAATCTGCTCGCTATCCGCCGGGCTTACCAACTCGAAGGGGGCCGTGGCCACAACGCCAGCCAGCACCGCCACCAGCGAAGTGATGACGATAGCCGCCACGATCGAGCTCATGATCTTGCCCAGGCGTTTGGGCTGCTGCATTTTGGCGATTGAGAGGGAGATGGTGGTGAAGATGAGCGGTACAATGATGACCAGCATCAGGTTGAGGAACAGGGTACCGAAGGGATTCAGCACGGCTGCGCCCGGGCCCCAGAGCACGCCGACGACTGCGCCCAGCGCAACCGCACCCAGCAGAATTAGGGTGGAGCGATAGTTCTTGATGAAATCTTTCACGTGATACGCCCTCCATTTATAATGTTATAATGCCGATGATACAAGATGGGTTTCCCGGCCCGCGTTCGCGGGCCAGTTTCGAATGCGGTCTATATACTATACCGCGAAGTGGGTCACGCGGCAAGCGGTTTGTGTTGACACCTTGCGACATGCCCAGCTATGAAGCTAGTATACAGCGGCAGCTTTCGCTTTAAAACAGGATATCGTGCTTAGAATGTTGCAAAAATACCGCAGTGTGGCAAAAATAAGCCGGGGCTTGGCGACGGGATTATCACTTTTCTATCTGCCAATACGCAGCCTTTAGGCTAAAGCTGTTTAATAGAGATGCTGCGCCCATCACTTTATGACCTGCTCCAACCCCACAAAGAGGGGCGAGTTGAAGAATTCGCGCATTTCTATCTCTAAGCCGTCGCAAATTTTTTGCAAGGTAACAACGCCGGGGTTCTTGCTCTTTTCGTTGAGCATGCTGTAAATTGTGGATGGTGAAACGCCAGCAAGATTGGCTAAAGCATTTACCGTCAGATCACGCTCAGCACAAAGCTGCGCAATCCGCGTTGCTACCGCACTTTTTGCGTTCATTGTTTACCTCCCGTGCGATATATCGCAAATTTAGTGTATGGTTTCTTGCGATATGCCGTATGGGATATATCCCAAATCGTAAAAATGTTTTATAATATAGGATATACGGTATATAAGGGAAGGGAATTCCATGAAAAAGCAAGCTTGCGCCTTTATCGGCCACAAACCACAGAAATTCCATTTTGGATATGACGAGCTTTACGAGGATTGTCTGCGGCTCAAGGCCGTTCTGGCATGGGAAATCAAGGCCATGCTGGCGCAGGGCGTTACCACCTTTTATACCGGCATGTCCTTGGGCGCGGATATGTGGTGTGCGGAGATTGTGCTGGCCTTGCGGGAAGAATTGCCGCAGTTGGGAATTGAATTGATTGCCGTAATCCCCTTTGAGGGGCAGGCCAACCGCTGGAGCAACGATTACCGGGAGCGGTATTTCAGCATTCTGGATAAAGCGCAGGCGGAGATATGCTTGCAGGCCCATTACAGCAAAGGCTGCCTGGCGCGCGCAACCGCTATATGGCGGATCACGCCAGCCGCCTGCTGGCCGTATATGACGGCAGCCCGGGCGAAACGCGCCGTGCCCTGGAATATGCCCGCGCACGCAACCTAAGCACAGTCACCATCGACCCGCGCACCCTGGCACGGCGGCAACAGGGCCCGCTGCTGGCATTTACTTTGCTGGGCGTATTGCCGAACGGCCATCCATAAAGTTGCGGTATTTCTCCAAGTCCTTGGGCGAAAAGGGCGGGCCGTGGGAGGGGTAGATCCTGTTTGGCCGCAAAGCGAGCATCTACGCTCCCGCGCGGGGAGCGACGGCATACCAGCTTCGTGGTCTGCTGCCCTGAGAGCTTTCAATCCACGCTCCCGCGCGGGGAGCGACTTTATCCGCCCGATACGGCTGGCTTGTGGCAATGATTTCAATCCACGCTCCCGCGCGGGGAGCGGCACGATCGCCGAGATGACAAGCCTGTCAGATATGATCATATTACATGGTTCCCCATCGCCTGCAAACATATAAAAACACAAAGCCCGCGGCTACTAGATGCTCCACGGGCTTGGAAAAGAACGAAGATACAAACGATGAACCACAAAGGAGGAGGCTTTACGGCTTATCATTTGGTAAGCCTCAGACTGTCGAAAAAGCTCTGGGGGATCGGGGGCCGCAGCACCCGGAGGCTTTAATCGTGAGCGGCGGCGTGTACACCGCGAGCGAAAAGCCTTGCTTGCAAGGCTTTCTCTGCATGAAACAACGACCGCGAGGTACGAGCAGTTGTTTCATGGAAACTCAAAAAAGTGGCATAGCCACTTTTTTGACAGGCTGCGGCTTATCATTTGATAAGCCTACAAAGCGCGGTTTTCACAGTGCCGCTTAAAAGATGGCCTGCGGCTTAAACGTTACTCTGCACAACGACCGATTCCAGTATGATATACTGCCCCGCCTTCGGCGCTTCGGTCAATTCAAATGACCCCTTTTTTAAAAAGTAGACGGGCGCAGGCTGCAAGACACCGTTTACATAAAGGTTAAAGAAGGATACCTCACAGGGGTCTGGGATGCCGTCGTCTCCATACTCCGGTAAAGCGTCTTCATCTGTATAGGTTGTTTTTACGCCGTCGGAAACAGCTACAAAGTAGCTTGTAACGGCATTGAACTTGGCTTTGTCGCGATTCATCAGCCGCGCGGAATAGACGCTCACGACCCCGCCCTCGGCGGGAAGATTCTCCGTTTTAAAGCAAAGCCTCCCCCTTTGCATATCATAATTGACCGGAGGCTGCAAAAGGCCGTTTACATACACCTTGCAAAAAGAAACATCGTCAGGGGAGGGGATTCCCTGCGATCCATACGCCGTTAATTCATCCGCATCGGTAAACACGCGTTGCCGCTCTTGCGCGATGGCATTGTACTGGCACACATTCGCCCGTATCGGCGGCCTCTTATAAAAAATGGTAATGCACGCTTGAAGCATAGCACACGTTCTTTGACGTTCATTGACTTCAAATAGGGTAGCGTTGGAATCCACGCCTTTACCGCAAGATTCAGCGCACGCGCCGGCTTCTATTTGGACAACAATTCTGGAATATGCGGAGCGTATATTGCCACAGTTTTTCCGCGGCCTTAGGCGGCAGCAAAAATGCCTGGTAGCGAACGCAAGGGGCCCCTCCGAAATGCCCGGCAAACGGACAATTTCAATTGTGCTGAACGGGATCGTTTCTTTATAATGCCCCGCTTCATGCACAACGGTTACATAACCTTTTATCAAAACCGCCGCTTCGGTTTCATATACCAATCTATCCCCGGCAAGCAGCCGCTGTGCTTGCGCTCGATTTTCCGGAGAAGATAATTCGGTATAGGAGATATTCCCAGGCGCATATGGGCAAACACGGTTTCCAAACGCGTCCGAAAGAAAGCAGCAATATTCACAGCAGATACCTTCAAGCATAGAGAACCCCTTTATTGATAGCAAATCTCTCTCATGAGATGGTTATAGCAGAAGTGCGTTCCCTGCGTCTCAAGATGTGACTTGCAATGCAGAGCAGTTCCGATCGCAACACGCCGGAGCTGCCCTGCCTTGCTTTTCGCACTATGAAATGATGGGAGCAGTCGTTACCGGCGAGAAATTCGTCACCGTTAGAACGACCCATTTATCTTCTTCAAGCGTCGTCGAGGTAGGGAAGTCGATCACAACTTCCGTTGCGGAAAGTGTGGTCAGCACATCGACCTGCTGCAACTGGCCATTGATCGTCAATTGCGCATATCCGTTATCTGAAGCAATAATCGACAGGCCGCCCGCAGCCACTTGGCTACCATCGTCCCCGATCCAGCTCGTGTCTGGAATCGTGAACGTCGTATCTGTCAAGCCGCCAATGGGAACCTGATAAAAAAAGTTTTTGACTTCGGGATGAGTTGTCGTCGTGGGTTGCGTTGCACTCATCACCAGTTTGAGAAGTTGCAAAGCCATAGTATCACCAGCTTTTATCATAGTACTTGGCAAAAAGCTCGTTTGTTTAACAAGATTCTTATGTACCAAGTCACTATTATTATATGTCTTGTACACCAACGTGTGCCTTATGGATACATTTGGAGATTCGGACAGGGTAAAATATACTTGTAAGCAAGCGAAAGCGTAAGCAAACGAAAGGCGGTTGCGATTCTTTTGACGGCTGCTTTTTTCGGCGGGAACCCTTGCCAAGCTCTGCCTACTCAACGCCGGGATCGTATCTACCATAGCGAACGGTGGGGGGTTCGATGCGGTGGCGGGCGAAATGGCGCTCCTTTGTTTGCAGTGCAAAAGGGCGCCCGATATGCCGGTAAAATACTAGATCAATATAGCAAATGTACGATATGTGTATGATATAGATATGTGCCATTCTGCCGTGAGGACGGGAACGGTATTTGTAGGGTAGATATCACCTGCTTTTTCTCCTTAAAGCGTTAACAAGCGGCTGCCCTTGATTTCATCGGCACTCCACGCAATTAGAGCGAATTTGCCATTCGCGTGTTCATCAATACGATTAAGCCATTCCACCTCACTGGTCGCTTTTGCTGCCAGCATGGGGTTGGTTGTGTTCGCGCCGTAAAGGGACTGATTGACGACCCACCATTTGGCAGCAATACCCGCCCGTCTCAAATCATCCTCCAGCCGCAGCGCCTCATAAAATGGAGTCGCTTCGGGCAAGGTCACAATAATAACCTCGGTTTCGTCGGATTTCAGCCGGGGCAGCAACCGCTTTACCGATTTAGGAACTTCGCCCTTGGTGCGTTCTATTTCGTGATTGTAGCTCTGGGTGGATTCCAATAGCAGCAAGGTATGGCCGGTGGGCGCGGTATCGATGACCACTACCTGATCATCGGCCTTTTCCACAACATCCGCAAAAGCACGAAATACGGCAATCTCTTGGGTGCAGGGTGAACGTAAATCTTCCTCCACATAGGCGATATCCTCGTCGCTCATGCCAGACGCGCGGGCTTTGGCAAGCACCTCCGACTGATACTTTTTCAGTTCTTCGGCCTCGTCAATATGGCTCATGGATACGCCGCTGGTTTCATCCAGCACGAATTTTAGATGCGCGGCGGGATCGGTGGTAGTCAGATGGACTTTCTTTTCACGCTTCGCAAGACCCAGCGCGATAGCGGCGGCAACGGTAGTCTTACCTACGCCGCCTTTGCCCATGGTGAAGATGACGCGCTTGCCTTTTGCCGCCAGTTCGTTAATCACATCGTTTAACGCGGGAATATGCGTAGCGTTCAGCGTTTGCGCATAGGCGGTTACATGATCGGTATTCAGTAGGGCGCGCACATTTTCAATCCCTGTGACGTTATAGGCCCGCAGGGGAATCATATAAAGCGGGAGCGCCCGCAGGCTTTCCGGTATCGCGGCAAGGGCGGCCTGTTGTTTTCCGTATAATCTGGAGGATAAGGGGTCGCTGTGTTCCATCAATACGCCGTTGACGACAAGTATCTGATTGTTAACGCCCAATGCGGAAAGCTCGCCGGAAGCCCGTTCTGCTTCCTTGAATGGCGCGGTTTCAGGGCGGGTGACGAGGATCAACGTGGTCAGGCTTCCGTCTGCCAGTGTTTCTACCGCTTGTTTGTAAATAGCTTTCTTGCTTTCCAAGCCGGAAAGCTGACCGAGGCAGGATGCTCCGTGCGTGCTTTCGCTGATGAAATTACTCCACGCGGACGGGAGTTGAAGCATACGCAAGGTGTGGCCGGTGGGCGCAGTATCAAAAATAATATGGTCGTATTCCTGCTGAACCTTACCGTCCGTGATGAAACTGGAAAATTCATTGAACGCCGCGATCTCTATGGTGCAGGAGCCGGAAAGCTGCTCCTCCATATTAGCGATCACGGACGCGGGCAGTTTGCCTCGATAAGGCGCGATTACGCTCTCCCGATATTCGGCCGCTGCCTGTATGGGGTCGAGGTTCGCCACATCCAAATTCGGTGCGCCGGGGATGGATGTTCCCTTGTTGGTCAGTTCCATCGAGAATACGTCCTGCAGGTTGGAAGCCGGGTCGGTGCTGATGAGCAGTACACGCTTACCATTGTCCGCGAGGGACACGGCGGTGGCACAGGCAACGCTGGTTTTGCCAACGCCACCCTTGCCAGTATAGAAAAGATATTTTGTCAGTTTTATATTGCTGGGATCGAATAGATTCATTTTAGCAGCAGCCTCCCTTGCAATCGCAGCCGCTGGATTTCTTCTTAGCGACCTTTACCGTTACGGGCTTGCTCCGCTTTCCCAGCACATCTTCGGGAAGGTCAAGCAGCTTCGTAAATTCCTCGTTGGTGGGGTATCTGCCCGAGATCACGATCTCGCCATCGATCATAACGGCGGGCAATCCCTCGGGCCCCTTTGCGTTTATATAGGCGTTGATAGTCTGATCGGTAATAAATACTCCCGGCTCGCTGTTGAGGTTAAAGCGATCAACGGCCACGCCATGCTTTTTAAGCGTATCGAGTGCGGTGGAGATACGGAGCAATTCGGGATCAACACCCACACCGCAAAGTCCAGTCGGGCAGCACATGGCGGGTTCAAATATCCTCATCTTTTTCATAGCAGACAACTCCTTCAATATAATTATTTGTTATCAGCCGCCGGATGGGGGAAGCCCAATGGACTGCCCACAGCTCAAAAAAGTCCGAAGCCGCTACAAGAGAAGCTGGGGCCGTTATGTCGTGCGGCTACTTCATCTATCTTTATCCTTGCGCGCTTTAGCAGAAAAATACGTTTCCAAGTTTGCGGGAAGCTGGTAGGGCTCCTGCTTTGGCGCTTCCCGGTTGGGGTTATACACTTCCCGCAGGATAACATCCACGATAAGTTCCTTCGGCGGGGCAGCATATTCAATGCCGTCGTACACCCATACGCGACAATCCACCGCATCGCCACAAAGATCACCGCAGTCCTCGCAAACTGTCTCCCGCAGTTCCACGGCAATATCGTTTCCATTCACGCGGATGGTGGGCGAACTGATAAATTGATGCTGGATAGCCAACGCTTTCGTTGTAACGTTCACCTTGTTTACCACAACCTCATACCCCGCCGCATTCAGCACAACGGCAACGCTGGAAACAGCTTCGTCGAGCGCTTTTTCAGTATCCTGACACCGTTCGCAAATGGTCGTATCCAGATACAGGAAGTCAATTACAAGGGGTCTTTTCGGCTGTTTCTGCCCGCAACAATTTTCGAAGGAACAGCAACATTTACTCATTTTCGCTATACTCCTTACAGCAAAAATTGTCTTCTTTACAAATACAATCTTCCTTATCGCAAGTTATCTCATCGAAGAACCGCTTTGTCCGGTCAATGGTCTCCATATCCAGCGTATAATACGTCCACTTGCCTTCCTCCCGCGCCTTGACAAGACCGCATGCACGCAGGAGCTTCATATGGTGAGATAGGGTGGATTGGGACATTTCAAACTTCTCTAAAATCTTGCATGCGCAAAGCTCCCCGCAGGAGAGCATATCCACGATCATAGCCCTCTTGGGATCACCCAGCGCCTTGAACACCCTTGTGTTCTCCGAATAGTACTCCATATCGGAACCTCAAATCTACATACTTCGATATGATCATTATATCCACCAAATCGAAAAACGTCAATCTTGATTTGCATTTTCCGTAAAAAGGGCACCCGCAAATCTGCGGATGTCTCAGACTGTCGAAAAAGCTCAGGGGGATCGGGGGCCGCAGCACCCGGAGGCTTTAATCGTGAGCGGCGGCGTGTACGCCGCGAGCGAAAAGCCTTGCTTGCCAAGGCCTTCTCCGCATGAAACAACGGCCGCGAGGTACGAGCAGTTGTTTCATGGAAACTCAAAAAAGTGGCATAGCCACTTTTTTGACAGACTGAGACACCCGCAAATCTGCGAATGTCTTCGAACCATTCTATAGATTATAAGAAACAGGCCTCATGTGCAGACTTTCTGCACAGACATCGTGCAAGCAAAAGAGGGTAAGACTAATAAATGGGCATGCCCTTTTATTCGCTGTATGTTACCCATCATAATGCATTCTGCACCTGGTAATTATTAGTTTACCATCTTCAATACGGTACACTAAGGCCCAAAAGTTTGCCGCTGCCATGGAGTTTAGCGAACACACGGGAAGCGTCAGGCAAGACCGGCTACCGGGAAACGGCCCGGCCCATAACAAAAGAGTTTCGCGCGGAACTGACCGAGGCTGTGGCGGCGGCGTATCACGCGGAGGCTGAAAAATTACAGGCCCGCGCCGCCGCCATACCCGCCACGGAAAACAGTCTATTCCGAAACAGCTTGCAGAGGGCGCAAAACAGGCGGCAAAGGACACCGCCGCCCGGCCCGCGCCCGAAAAGGGCAGCAAGGCGAAAAACGCGGAACGGTAACATCGGGCCAACTTGGCCCGATGTTGCGTTTCAATCGGAAGGAGGCGCCTATGTTTAACACCCCTGAAAACTCGCCGTGGGGAAAAGTCCAGATCTACGATGCGCTTTGTCCCGGCGTATTTCTTGTCAGCACGGCCAGCCGCGGAGGGACGATGGTTTCCAAAGAGGTTTCGGCTATGCTTTCTCCCGCCGCCCGCAAGTGTGGTTTCCGGCAGGGCGATTTCCTCTGTTACGAGGAAGCTTGTTAGGAAAACGTCGTATTGCGGGAGCTTTTGCACAAAAAGCTGTGGAAAATCCCCGAACGCATCAAGGAGACAGCGGCGTTTGAGGAAAACATTAACAAGTCCATCCGGGAGTACAACCCGGACTATTGGCGGGCGCGGTAGGCCGGGCTTGAAAAAGTCCCGGCCCGGCAGACCGTCCCGGCGCACAGCGCCGAACGCTGACCCACTTCGGGCCAACTTGGCCCGAAGTCCATTTTACCCGAAAGGAGGCTTTAATGGGGAGCGGCGGCAACTTGCCTTCGCTCCCCGCAATTCCTTATTATGCTTATGGTTCGCCTTTGGAGCAAAGGTGAACGGCAAGACGGCAAGCATAGTCAAACGACTTTTGCAATCAACTGGATGAGATTAAAATACTTGCCGCCCTCGGCTTCCATCATTTTTATATCGTTTACGGCATAGGGATTGGGAGTGGTAAGCCATTCATCCCATGCCTGTTTGCAACAGTCCATTTCGCGGATATCTACGATTTCAATACCCTCTGCTGCGCTCCACAAATCTTTCCACCATACAAGGGAGCGTATAGTCCTTGCCACCTCATCACTCCAAAACGGCCTCATTTCATTGGGAACATTTTCCCCGAATTCGTGTTTTAAGCCGGGAATAGCCACGGCGATATAGCCGCCCTTTTTCACAAAAGGAATGAGCGACGGGAGCATTTCTGGCTTATCACCGAAATGGTGATAAGCGCCCACAGTGAACAACAGGTCAAAATATCCGTTTGCAAAAGGCAAGCCTTTGGTCGCATCTACGGAAATTGGAACGGCCTTATCATCAATCCCGATAGATTTGAACCGCTCATAATTTTCAGTTGGCGAAATCCAAAGGTCGGCGGCAAAAACGGATGCACCATATTTTCTCGTCAAATAAAGCGTGGAAAGACCACACCCGCAGCCGAGGTCAAGGATTCTCATATTCTCGTTGATGCTCAGGTATGACGACAATTCCTCTGATAACCGCATGGCGTTTGGCCCCATCATTGTGGCTTTCAGGAACTCAACATTTTTATCATTGGACATAAACTTGTTTGTAAATGGATACATGATATTCTTCCTTTCTAATTTTGCCTTATAGAAAGAAAACAAAAAAGCACAGTATATTACTGCGCTACAAACTACACCATTATAAAAAATGATGCTCGTTCAATCTGTAAGGCAGTTTTTCATAACACAAACTAGAGCAGAACAACTGCTCATTTCATGCAACTGAAATCCTTACAGGATGACCGACATCAACACACCACTCTTTCTTCGGTTACTATATCATGATACCTATCGTTATGTCAATGTAAGAATCGATTTATTGGCACTTTAGGCCAAGTTGGCCCGATGTTATTGGACAAGATTTGCAAAGCCGTGACAACATTGTTGCCCTCCTGTACGGATGGTAAAATATAGGTAGAACCAAGCATGAGAGGGGTTTTCGATATGAAGATTTTGCTAAAAATCGCTGCGATACCGTTCATTATCGTGTCGAGCATCACCGTCGCTTTTCTGTATTTCCTCTTTTGCCTTTCCGAATGGATATGCACGGTAGATGCCGTTATCGTTGCCAGGTTGGTGGTCTTGACGTTTATCACGGGCGGTTCCACTTTTAACGGCGTGGTATTACTCGTATTGAGGTTTCTTGTTTCCCCTTCGGCCTCCGGGTTGTTATCGAGTGGTTCATCGACAAGCTAGCGGATCTCAATTATTCTTTAAAAGATTTTGTGACAAGCTGACACGGAACTGTATACGCAAGGCGGGCCGCCCGGCCCGCCTTTTGCTATCCTTTAATCCCGGCATGGAAACCGGGCCACTTCGGGCCAACTTGGCCCGATGTTGCAGGGTTTGGGGCTGGCCCCAACAAGCAGTTTTTTGTGGTTTAGCCGCAGGGCAAATCATAAAAAATGTGCAACTGTGGCCACAGTTGCCCTGCTTGCCGATTAGCGGAAATCAGGAAACTTGCAAAGCTTATTGTCATAGGCTATCATAAAACCCTACATTATAACACCAGACTTTTGCGTTGTGCTAGAATAATGTTTATCGGGGGGTGATTTTACAGTATGAACATTTATAGAACAGCAGAAGTTGCTCAAATAATCGGCATCCATCCTAATACCGTCCGGCTTTATGAGGAATTGGAGCTTATACCAAAGCCAGAACGTAAAAACAATGGTTATCGAGTTTTTACCGAGCTTCACATTGATGTGTTCAAACTCGCCCGGATTGCGTTTCAGATTGAGGTTTTACAAAACGGCTTGCGAAAAAAGATTGTAGACATGGTTAAGACCACCGCAGCCGGTGATTTTGATACAGCACTTTCTATGACAGACGAGTATTTGTTGCGGGTGCGGCGTGAACAGAAGAACGCAAAAGAGGCAATCAAGATTACAAAGCAAATCCTATCCGGTCATTCAGTTTCACAGTCATTGCGACTAAAGCGAAATGAAGCGGCAAAGCTCTTGGATATTTCAATGGACACCCTGCGGAATTGGGAAATGAACGGCTTGCTTACGGTCAAGCGCATGGAGAACGGCTATCGTATCTATACAGGCGAGGATGTTGACCGCCTTAAAATCATCCGTTCATTACGGTGTGCTAACTATTCTTTAGAAGCAATACTAAATATGCTCTCGACGCTCTCGGCAGACCCGAACACGGATATTGAGAAAGCCTTAGATACTCCAAAGCCGGATAATGATATTATTTCAGTCTATGATAAATTGTTTACTTCTCTGAGCTTGGCGGAAAGAAATGCAAAGCAAATGCGTTCTATGCTCCGCAGTATAAAACAAAAATATTAAAGCCTCCATTTTACCACCAACCTTTTGGTTGGTGGTATGCTTTTTTTATCAAGAAAAGGAGGTTACTACATGGAAGAAGTAATCAAAGCCGCCCAGCTTACCAAATCCTATGGGAAGCTGCTCGCTGTAGATGGGATAACCCTATCGGTCAAGCGAGGCACTGTATTCGGGTTGCTTGGCGCAAATGGCGCGGGAAAAAGCACGACCATTGAATGTATCTTAGGCACCAAAGCGCCGGACAACGGGACAGTATCCATATTGGGAATGAACCCGCGCAAAGATCGAAAACAGTTATTTGAGCATGTGGGCGTTCAATTCCAAGAAGCCAATTATCAAGAGAGAATTACAGTGGGTGAACTCTGTGAGGTCACAGCGTCACTTTACAAAACCGCCGCAGATTATCATGCCCTACTAAAGCAATTTGGAATTGAGGATAAAATCAAAAGCCTTGTGAGTGAGCTTTCGGGTGGAGAACGCCAACGGCTCTTTATTGTTCTTGCGCTGATCCCCGATCCCGAAGTTGTGTTTTTGGACGAGCTGACCACAGGGCTTGACGCAAAGGCAAGGCGGGATGTTTGGAAAAGCCTGTCCGAACTGAAAGAGAAAGGCTTGACGATCCTGCTGACCTCTCACTTTATGGACGAGGTCGAGGTTTTGTGCGACGAAATATGTATCATCAAGCATGGGAAAATTGTATTTTACGGCACAGTAAACGACGCGATAGAAACAAGCCATTGCGAAAAATTTGAGGACGCTTATCTTTGGTATGCAGACGAGGAGGAAAGATAATATGAAGTCATTTGGTATAATGCTCAAAACGGAACTGAAACTTTCCTTGCGCGGAATGGATATGTTCATTTTCGCAATCTGTATGCCGTTGGTTGTTTTGATTATTCTTGGGATTATTTATGGAAACAAGCCAGCATTTGAGGGAGCCGACTACACCTTTTTGCAACAGTCCTTCGGTGCGCTGGCTTCCATAGCGGTATGCGCCGGGGGTGTGATGGGGCTACCCCTTGTCGTATCAGATTACAGGAGTAAAAAAGTCTTGAAGCGGTTTCAGGTAACGCCTGTAAGTCCGGCACGGATTTTAATGGTACAGGTGGCGATCTATACGATTTACTCGATTGCTTCCCTTGTCCTGCTTTACATTGTTGCAAAGTTCTTTTTCGGTTATTCCTTTTCCGGCTCATGGCTTCATTTCATGGGTGGCTATATTCTCGTCATGCTGTCAATTTTCAGCATTGGCATGATGGTAGGCGGGATTGCTCCTAACACCAAAATTGCCGGAGTAATCGCCAGCGTTTTGTATTTTCCTATGCTGATTTTTTCGGGCGCAACCTTGCCCTACGAGGTTATGCCGGTGGCGCTTCAAAAAGTGGCGGATGTTTTGCCTTTGACGCAGGGAATTAAGCTGCTGAAATCCGCGTCGCTTGGATTGCCTGTAAGCGATATGACGCTGCCGATTATTGTAATGGCCGGTCTTGCCGCAATTTGCATTGGCGTTTCTGTCAAGTGTTTCAAATGGGAGTAGTCCTTTAAGGGAAGAGTGGATGGCAGATGAAAGTGGAGTGGATATGATGTCCTGTCTGCAAAAACAAAACTCGTATAAGGATACGCGGAGACACAATCCTTGAAAACTTCCCGCTATTCCGTCCGAAATGCAAACAGGAAACATTAATCAACGTACGACAACTGAATATGTCAGTTATCAGAGAGCCAGACGCTAAGACGCAGAGCCGATAACTTGTGAAATAAGAATGTTCACAGTTATCGGTTCTTTCTTTATGATGACTATATTATGTGCTACACGATTGCTGACATCATGCAATGAGAACAAAACCGTTGCATTGACGGCAATGTAGCACAATGCCCGTTCAATGGCGGTTTTGAAATCGAAAATCTAAGCCGCCATGTTTCTAAAAAGGAGATTGCCGAGGGCATTATAGGTGCGCCCTTTTTTGCCTCATGCCTATTAGCGTCGGCTTTAGGATAGGAAGCTTATATGTGCTACAAACCGTTGCTTTTTGTGTATGGGGGGCCGCCACCTTACCGTAGCGGTCAAATGTAGCAGAAGTTCTAATTTTACATAAGTTCAAAAAATCACAGAGATTAGCAAGAGGCTATTCTACACTTTTTTGTTCGATATCTTTCGGGAATATTCAAAGGCGTTTTTTTACACCCTTTTTTGACCTTTTGTGAATCTTCTCAAACGAAAACGGGCAAGATAAGGTAAACTATTTTTCGCACAAATGAAAAAGGGCCAGAAAAGGAAGGACATGGCCGAACTCGCTTGGTAGAATGTAAGTTACCACACAAAACATCGAACCGAGCAAAGGAGAAAAGCCATGTCCGAGAAGATTATAC
>JAYFPE010000026.1:0-66516 GCA_034928145.1 Candidatus Pelethousia sp.
TCGTGAGCGGCGGCGTGTACGCCGCGAGCGAAAAGCCTTGCTTGCCAAGGCCTTCTCCGCATGAAACAACGACCGCGAGGTACGAGCAGTTGTTTCATGGAAACTCAAAAAAGTGGCATAGCCACTTTTTTGACAGACTGAGGGCGCATGCTATGCGCACCCACGGTTTAAACTTACACGGTAATGACTTTGCTTGCTTCCTGCATTTTTGTCAGGATGTCGTACATGTTGCTCACCTGGCCGACTTTACATGCACCCGCAATGCCGTAATAATTCAGGCAGGTGCCGCAAACGAGGACGGGCACATCCTTTTCTATCAGGGCAAGCAGGCTGGAGAGCACCTCTTGCTCCCCGCCTGCGGGCAGCTTCACGCCGCTGTTCATAAAGAGCACGGAGGCGGGCAAGTCCTCGCTTTGGGAAAGGGTGTAGAGGAACATTTTCAGCAGGTTGTAGCCCAGGGTCGGGTCCCCCTCGCCCAGGTGATCTTTGCCGATGAAAACGGCGTAGCTGCCGCCCGGTGCGCAGGTAATTGCTTCTTCCGCGGCCGGGGCGCTGCCCGCGTGCGGAAAGGTGATTTCAAAGCGCGTGCCGCACCCCGCCACAGATGGCTCGATGCCCCGGCTGACCGCCAGCCGCTTGAGGTTTTCCACGGCGATGGAATTGTCCACCGCGATCGTCAGGGGGGCCTGGCCTTCATTGAGGGCTTTGCGGGCCAAAATTACGGGCTGGGGGCAAGCCTTACCCATTGCGTCGATATAATGTGCCATGCTGATCAGCTCCTTTGAAAAGATTGGGTTTTTCTATAAACCTACTATAGCTGATTCCCGGCCAAAGCACAAGACAAGAGTCGGAAAAACGAAGGAGAACCCATGCGCGCCGATCGGTATTATATACTCGCCTTTGATTCCACCCACGCGGCCATCTCCGCCCAGCGGCGTTTGCAGGGGCGGGTGGCGGCCAGCGTTATGCCCACGTTGCGGGCTATTCAGGCGGGCTGCGGCATTTCCCTTCGGGTGGAGGAAGCGGATTTAGACGCCCTCAAAGCCCTGCTGCCGGAGCTGGGGCAGGGGGGCTGGCGGCTGTATTTTGCCGAGGGCGGCGGCGCGTCCACGGTTACGGCCGTCGACCTGCCGGATGTGGGCGCCCTATAGATATTATCTATAGAACTGGGGCCTAGGATGATCTTTTCGATGCGCTTTGCGCCGGGTGGCGGCGGCTATCCGCGCTACTTGCCAAGGCCGCGTAAATCGGCTATAATTATCAAGATGTTTAGCGGTGTGCCGCTGGCCGTCGCATGGCGGGCCGTAGGCCTGTATAAAACCATTTTCCATTAACCGTTTCTTAGCGGTTCTTTGTTAAGGGGGCAGTATCCATGAAAAAAGAGATACCTGCTTGGCTGAAGCTGGCGCTGATCGCGCTGGCGGCCGGGCTGTTGCTGGGCTTTACCAATGAGTTGACCTCGCCCGCCATTGCGGCGCAAACCGAATTGCAGGCCCAGGAGGCCCGCCGGATCGTGCTGCCCCAGGCGGAGTCCTTCGAGGAGCTGACCGCGCCCGCCGGTATCGATGCCTGCTACGTGGGCCAAAGCGGCGGCGCCACGGTGGGCTATGTGGCCCAGGTCACGGCCAAGGGCTATGGCGGCGAGATCGAAGTGATCGTGGGTGTGGACGCGGCCGGCATGATCACCGGCGTCAGCGTAGGCGGCCCCAACTTTGCCGAAACCATGGGCCTGGGCGCAAAGGTGCGGGAGGAATCCTTCACCAGCCAGTTTCAGGGGCTGAAAGGCCCGCTGGCCTTGGGTGGCCAGGCTGCGGCTGAAAGCGGCGACGCGCAAAGCAGCGCTACCAGCAGCGCGACCGCGGTTCTGCCGGATGCCTCTGAGGCGGGCGGCTCTGTGGACGCCGTGACCAGCGCTACCGTCAGCTCCCGCGCCGTGATCAACGCGGTAAACACCATTTATGAATACCTGCAAACCCTGCTGGCAAACTAATTATTAGGATATAAATAATATAGAAGAAACACAAGGGGCCTTCCGCCGAGGAGGCCCCTGTTTTGTGCGCTAAAAGGTAGGCTACAGCGTGCGCAAAGCTTCCTCCAGCGCTGTTTTAGCGCTGGTCTTCTCATCCTTCTGCTTGATGACCCGGGCCGGCATGCCGGCGGCCACCGAATTGGGCGGCACATCCGAGAGCACCACGGCCCCGGCCGCTACCACGGAATTCGCGCCGATCCGCACCCCTTCGAGCACCACGGCGTTGGCCCCCACCATCACGTTATCCTCCACGATAACCGGCGTGGCGCTGGCAGGCTCGATGACCCCGGCCAGCACGGCGCCAGCGCCGATATGGCAGTTTTTGCCCACGGTGGCCCGGCCGCCCAGCAAAGCCCCCATATCGATCATGGTGCCTTCTCCTACCACGGCCCCGATATTGAGGATGGCCCCCATCATGATAACGGCGTTTGGCCCAATCTCCACCTGCTCGCGGATGATGGCGCCCGGCTCGATGCGGGCAGGGATCTCCTTAAGATCCAGCAGGGGCAGGGCGGAATTGCGACGGTCGTTTTCGATCACGATATCCGCGATGGAATCCGCGTTGGCCGCCAGGATGGGCCCCAGCTCATTCCAGTCGCCAAAAACGATCTTATCGCCCGCGCCGAATACCTGGGCGGCTCCATAATCGATGGCTGCGCTTTCTTTAATATAAAGCTTGACCGGGGTCTTCTTTTTCGCTTCGCTAATATAGCGGATGATCTCCTGTGCGTTCATGTGTTTCCTCCAAAGAGTATTTGTTCCAACGTGTAGCAGCCCTTAGGTTTAGCTACAAGTGCCTGCGCGGCCTGCAGCGCGCCGTTTGCGAAAATGACGCGGCTAGTGGCCCGATGGGTGAGCGTAAGCTCCTCATCCGGGCCGAAGAAGCTCACCGTGTGCGTGCCGGCTACGCTGCCGCCCCGGAGAGCATGGATGCCGATCTCGTTGGCCTTGCGCGCCCCTAAGATGCCTTCCCGGCCATAGACCGGCGTGTAGATGTGATCAGGATCGATGGCCTCATACAGCAGTTTTGCCGTGCCGCTAGGCGCGTCCGCCTTCTTGTTGTGGTGGGCCTCGACGATCTCTACATCGAAGCCGCCCAGCAGGCTGGGGGCCATCTGCGAAAGCGCCCGGCGCAGCACAGCCACGCCGATAGAATAATTGGCGCTGTGCAGCACGGGCGCGTAGGCCCCAAGGCTGCGGAAGGTCTCCATGTCTTGGGCGGCGTAGCCGGTGACGCCGCTCAAAAGGGCCGTGCCCGTGCGCCGGATATGATCCGCGACGAGGGGCAGCGCGGCTGGGGAAGAAAAATCGATGGCGATATCCGCCAGGGTACCGAGGCTTAGCAGCGCCGCAGCGTTGTCGATATCCACACACGCCTCGATCGAGTGGCCGGCTTCCGAGGCCAGGCCCTCGATCATTTGGCCCATGCGGCCATGGCCGATCAGCAAAATCCTCATAGCGCGCCCACCCCGCTAAGGGCCGCTTGCAGCTTCGCTTTTGCGCCCTCGCTCATCTCATAGAGCGGCAGGCGCAGGCTGCCGCCGCCAAGGCCCAGCATATTCATCGCCGCCTTTACGGGGATAGGGTTGACCTCGATAAACAGGTCGTTGATCACCTCGAGGTATTTGAGCTGGGCCGCGCGGGATTTGGCGATATCCCCGGCCAGGAAATCCGCCACGATATCGTGCGCAACGGCTGGGAAGATATTGGCGAATACGGAGATCACGCCGCTGCCGCCTAGCGCCATGATGGGCACGATAATATCATCGTTGCCGCTGAACATACGGAAATCGTCGCTTAGATAGCGGGCGATCTGCGAGGCGTAGCTCATGTTGCCGGAAGCTTCCTTGATGGCGGCGATGTTTTCGTGTTTATACAGCCGCCTGATGACCGCTTCCGAAATGGAGCAGCCTGTGCGGCCCGGCACGTTGTATAGGATGCAGGGGATGTTTACGGCGTCCGCTACGGTGGCGAAATGGCGATACATGCCCTCCTCGTTGGCTTTGTTATAATAGGGGGAGATGATGAGGAGGCCATCGGCGCCCAGGGCCTGATAGCGCAGGCTTTTCTCCAGCATGGTAGCCGTGCAGTTGGAGCCGCTGCCGGCGATCACCGGGATGCGGCCCGCCACCTGCTCTATTACGAAGGAGCAAACCTGGGTATCCTCCTCGTGGGTCATAGTGGAGGATTCGCCGGTGGTGCCCAGCACCACGCTGCCGTCCGTTTTATTGGCGATGTGCCATTCCACCAGCTCGCCCAGTTGGGAGAAATTAACGCTGCCATCCTGGTTAAAGGGGGTCACGAGAGCCACGATAGAACCTTGAAGCCGTAACATCGTTTTATCCGCCTTTCAAAATATTTTGTAGGGAAGCCGCCTTACGCGGCTATGCAAAGCTCGAACGCATCCGCCAGCAAGCGGGCGGCGCGCTGCAGGTTCACGGCGTCTACCGTGATGGAGATGGAGATCTCCGAGGTGCCGATGTGGTAGTAGCGGATGCCGTTTTGGTAGAGGATCTCAAAGGCGCGGTTGGCAATGCCGCTGTGAGTGATCATTCCCACGCCTACCAGCGAAATTTTTGCTAAGGTGTTCTGGAGGGTCAGCTCGTAGGGGAAGCCGTTTTTCGCGCAGGTTTTTTGCAAAAGCGCCGCGTCCTCGGGTTTGCAGCTGAAGGAAAGGGCGATGGCGCCGTTTTCGAGCAGCTGCTGGGAGATGAGGTCCACATTGATATCAAGCCTGGAGATAATGGCGAAAAGGCGGCTCACACAGCTGCCATCCGCAGGCGCGCCGGCGATGCTCAGCACAGCGCAGGTATCGGAGAGGCTGATGCCCGTGACCGGCATATATTCAAAGGTGCTGTCTTTTTCCATGATATACGTTCCTTTCATCTTGTCCCTTTCCAAAGATTTACCAAGATACAGCCGCACGTGATACTTTTTCGCCAGCTCTACGCTGCGCGTTTCCAACACGCCCGCGCCCAGCGCGGCCATTTCCATCATTTCGTCGTAGGTAATGCGGTGCAGCGGTTTCGCGCCCGGGCAGCGGCGCGGGTCAATGGTGAAGATGCTCTCCACATCCGTGTAGATCTCGCAATCCCAGCCTAGCTTCGCGGCCAGGGCCACTGCCGTCGTATCCGAGCCGCCCCGGCCCAGCGTGGTGATATTCCCCAGCGCATCGACCCCCTGGAAACCAGCCACCACTACCACCTTGCCCTCGGCGATGTGCCTCTTGAGCGTATCCGCCTGGATATCCATGATTTTGGCCCGGGAATGATTATCGTTGGTCACAAAGCCGCACTGGCCGCCCGTGAGGGATACGGCGGGAACGCCCAAGCCCTGCAACGCCATGGCCAAGAGGGAGATGGTGGTCTGCTCACCGGTCGCCATCAAGGCGTCCAGCTCACGGGCATTATCCGCGCCACCGGTTTGCTTGGCCAGGTCGATCAGCGCGTTGGTGGTTTTACCCATAGCGCTCGCCACCACCACGATATCCTCGCCGGATTGCTTCACCTCGGCAACGCGGGCGGCCACGGCCTTGATCTTTTCGATCGTGGCCACGCTGCTGCCGCCATATTTTTGTACGACGCCCATATTGCCTCCTTCAAAACTTTATTTTAATCAAAATGGTATACAGTTCTCTGCTGCTTTTACCATACTATCACCCGGAACCGGGAGATTGTACTGCAAAAACAACGCACATGCTGGATTTTCCTGCAAAAGCAAAAGCCGGCCGGCGCTAAGCGCCGGCCGGCCGATCAATCCAAAGAGCCTGCAAGGGGATATACCACCCCCCCTGGGACAAGCCGTTGCGGAATCATCATTGGGCAGACAGCGCTCCTGCATCCTTGCAGACAGTTCTTGGGATATTCTCCCAAGCCCCATTCCCCGGCCATGCCTAACCGAAGAATTCGGCGGAATTGCTGCTGCTTGCGATCATAGCCCGCCGGCTCCCGCAAACCTCGTCGCTTCCGCGCCTCTATCTTGCACGCAAAGATATCACAAAGCGCTGGCTTCTGTCAAGATAAATCTTGCGGTATTTTTCAAAATAGCGTACAATCTGGAAAACTCGCGCTGCGTGAACGGGAGGAAGGGAATGCTGGAAAGGCTGCGGACATACAGGCGGGATCTGCACAGGATCCCCGAGCTCGACTTTGATCTGCCGCGCACCGTCGCGTATGTGGAAGGGATGCTGCGGCCTCTCGGCTGCGAGGTAACGCACCCCGCGCAAAGCGCCGTGTGCGCCTTTTTCGATGCCGGGAAGGCGGATACGGTGGCCTTTCGGGCCGATCTGGACGCGCTGCCCGTGCAGGAAGCCACGGGCGCGGCCTATTCCTCTATCCACCCCGGCAAAATGCATGCCTGCGGCCACGATGGCCACACGGCCCTGCTTCTGGCCCTGGCGGGCCTTGCGGCGGAGCGCCTGGCCTCGCTTTCGCACAATGTGCTGCTGATCTTCCAGCCCGGTGAGGAGACCACGGGCGGAGCCAAAGATATCTGCGAGAGCGGTATCTTAGAAAAATATAACACCGCCTGCATTTTCGGCCTGCACCTTTGGCCGGAGCTGCCCAAGGGAACGCTTTGGACGCGGCCCGGCCCCGTGATGGCCAAAACCGGCATCGTGCAGGTGGAGATTGAGGGTAAGAGCGCCCACGTAACGCGGGCCGCCCAAGGGGCGGATGCCCTGCGCGCGGGCGTGGAATTCTTGCACCGGGCCTACGCCATGGCGGAAACCATCCCGCCGCTTGATGAGGAGCGCCTTCTGAAGTTCGGCCTTATGCAAAGCGGGGCCACGGAAAACGCTCTCAGCGACCATACCTATATCCGCGGCACCATGCGCGCCTTCAGCGCCGAACTGCACGGGCAAATGCACCAGGCGCTGTGCGGTATCGCCGCCGCCGTTGAAGGGGAGACGGGCTGCCGCCTGCATCTCTCCCTTTCCGAGGGTTACCCGCCTGTAGTCAACGACGCGGCGCTCTATGCACGGCTTATGGCCCACCTGGGCGCGGATGCGCCGGCCCTCCTGGCCGCGCCCTTTCTCACGGGCGAGGATTTCTCGTTTTACCAGCAGCGCGTAGCGGGTGTGTTTTTCTTCCTGGGTACGGGCGGGGGCGAGCCCCTGCATGGGGCTGCCTTTGATTTTGACGAGGCTGTCTTGCTCGCGGGCCTGGGCCTATATGAGCGCCTGCTGGCCATTTGAATCCGGCCGCGCAAAAAAGCGGCGGTGCGTTTAGCCCCGCCGCTTTTGCATCACTATAATCAGCCGTTATACCTTTGGTTCGTCCTTTCTCTTTTGCGCCCGGTTTCCCTTGCCCTGCATATAGCCGCCAAAGGTAAAAGCCGCGATGGCCAGCGCCCAGGCCAGCCAGGGCGAATCGCCCGCCTTGGGCAGGCCGGAATCCGATGCCTGCGCTGCGTTATAGCCGCCACTGCTATCGGCGGCCAGCGCGCCCATGGGAAACACGCCCAGCAGCAGCAGAAAAACAAGCGCCGCACAGAGCAGCCGCCTGCGGCCCCGGCGCGCGATGGAGAATATCCTGTCGGCCATGTATGGATCTCCTTTGGCGATACTTGGTAACGGGTGGGCTTCAATGAAAAATGTGTGCGCGTATATATGCATTTATACATTTTTAATCATACACGATGTGCCAATAAAAATCTATACGTCTGCCACAGAAAGTTCCCTGATCTGTGAATCTTTGCCTGTTGGCAGGCGGGCCGGCCAATAAAAAAGCATGCCTGAGGGCATGCCGGTAAGCGGGAAGGGGAAGGGGTCAGGGCTAGGGCTCGCCAGGCTCGGCCTTGGCGCGGCCCATGACCTGGGTGCTGTAATAATGGATAGCGGCGATAAAGCCAAACGCGATAGCCAGGCAGAACAGCGGCAGGGTAACCCTGCCAAGGGGGAGGAAGGACGGAAAATTGGAGAGCAGGGTAAGAATGACGCTCATATTGAAAAAGCCGGCCGCAAACTTGCCCCACCAATCGGAAACCACAACCACATTCTTTTTGCCCAGCATGAAGAGGCCGCCGACCAGCATGGCCAGCTCCTTAATGGCTGCCACCAGCGGAATGAATAGAGGCAGCCAGCCTTTGAGGTAAAAGGAGGTAAGGGCGCAAAGCAGCATCAGCTTATCTGCCAGGGGGTCGAGGATTTTGCCCAGATTGCTGATCCAGCCGTTGCGGCGGGCGAGATAGCCATCCAGGATATCCGTAAAAAAGGCGGCGGCATAAACGATGAGCGCGGCCAGATAATCATCTCGCCGGAAGAAATAGATGAATACGCCCACCATCCCAAGGCGCAGGCCGGAAAGGATATTGGGGATATGCTTCATGTTCGCCTCCTTATCGCTTACATATAGGAAAAACCCCCACCACCTACCATTATACTCCCTTTTAGGCTTAGTGGCCACAAAAAGATGGCAGCATTGTGGCAGCGGTTGACAGCGTAAGGACAAGCGTATAAAATAATATGGTTAACAAGCGATTACCGATTACACAAAGGAGATAACAAAATGAACGACCGCAAGACCCTCCTGCGCGTATGCGCTCTGCTGATCGCGGCCCTGATGCTCAGCGGCTGCAGCGCGGTGATATCCAATCCCGTGGTGGGCAAGGTAGGGGATGTAGAGATCACATATTCCCAGTTTTACAGCCTGTTCGACAGCTATTCCTCCTACGGCCTGGTGGATACCTCCACAGCCGAGGCGCTCGCGGAAGCCCGCACCAGCATTTTCAACATGCTGGTGGATTCTACCCTACCCATCGCCGCCGCGCATAAGCAGGGGCTTACCTTGACGGAGGAAGAAAAGGCAGCGGCGCTCGAACAAGCCGCTTCCACCATGCAAAATTACCTGAGCAAGTATCAGGACGAGACCGTCGCCGATGAAGCCGCGCGCACAGCCGCCGCCATCAAGGCTTTCAATAAGGCCTATAAAGCCAACGGCATTACTTACGAGAGCGTTAAGAAAGAGACCGAGCAGGCTGCCCTGGATGCAGCTCTGGGCAATAAGCTGACGCAGCAGGTGAAGGCGACCGCAGCCGCGGCTACCGATGCGGATGCCCAAACCTGGTACGATGCGCAGCTCAAGACCGAGCGCGAGAAATATGCGGCGGATGCCACCGCCTATTATCAAGACAACCAGTATTATAGCTACTCCGGCGCAGTCAAGCCCCTGGTCGCGCCCGAGGGTCTTTTCTATGTGAAGCATATCCTCATCAAAACCGAAGATCCGGCCGATACCTCGGCGGAATCCGGCGAGGATGGCGAAACCGTTTCCTCCGATTCCGTCTCCTTTGGCGATCCCAAGGCCGCAGCCGCGTCCATCCTCGAAAAGGTAAACGCGGGTGAGGATTTCGACGCGCTGATCGAGGAATACGGCGAGGATCCGGGCATGCAGGCGGAGCCCGCTAAAACCCAGGGCTATGTTATCGGCGAGGGCTACGACGCCGTGTATGACCAGGCCTTCTACGATGCGGCCATGAAGCTTAAGAAAACCGGCGATACCTCCGGTGTGGTCGAGGGTTCCTATGGTTACCACATCATTCGTCGGGTGGGTGATGTGAGCACCGAGCCCATCCCCTTTGCGGATGTGCAGGAGGATATCATCACCTATCTTAACAATAAGAACCAGTCCGACGCTTATAACGCCGCACTGGAGCAATGGAAAAGCGAGATTGACGTTAAGTTCTACGAAAAGCGGGTTAGCTACGTGGGCCTTGGCTAATCAGACACAGCGAAAACGGGTAGTCGCATTAGGCATTTACAAAGCATCATGCAAGGATGCTTCGCCTGCGACGAAAGTGCGGGGTTCTAAAAAAGGCGTCACCAACGCCTTTTTTTGCCCCGTTGGGGCGCCGAATCCGCTGTCGCGCTACCTGCGTCTGAATTTTGATGCGTTGTATGTATTTAGCGAAACAGCTCCATTTTTTACTAATTTGTGAATGTTCAGACGGGCCCGTCGCAAATTTTTGCAGATGTGTTATACTGGCATTATCATTTCAAAGGAACTTATAACCAATGACCAAACGGCTTTATTATCCCCGGGAACAGCAGGCCGGCAGCCTGGAATGCGAGGCGAGGGTGATCGCTTGCCGTCAGGCGGAGGGCGGCTATGCGGTTTTGCTGGACGCTACCGTCATCTATCCCGAGGGCGGCGGCCAATTGAGCGACGAAGGCTGGCTGTATGACCTGCAAACAGGCCGTGAGCTGGCCCGCGTCTCCCATGCCCGTGAGGATGGGGAGGATGTATGGCACCTTGCCGACAGGCCCGTGGAGGTTGGTACGCATGTGCGCGTGAAGGCCGATGCGGCCCGCAGGCGGGACCACAGTGCCCAGCACAGCGGCGAGCACATCCTTTCGGGCCTTGCAAATCGGCTTTTTGGGGCGAAAAATGTCGGCTTCCACATGGCAAAGGATTACGCGACCATCGATCTGGATATATTCCTTTCAGAGGAGCAGCTATGGGCGCTCGAGCGCGCTGCCAACGAGGCCGTGCAGGCCGATCTGCCCACCGAAACCCAAGTGGTGGATGGGGCTGCGCTCGATGGCCTGGAGCTGCGCAAAAAGGCCGCGGGCCTGACGGGCGAGGTGCGTGTCATCTATGTGGGCGGGGTGGATTCCTGTACCTGCTGCGGCACGCATGTCCGCCGCAGCGGCGAGGTGGGGTATATCCGCATTGGCGCCGCCATCAAGTATAAGGGCGGCACGCGATTGTGGTTTGCCTGCGGCATGCGGGCGGTAGACGAAGCCCTGGCGGAGAAGGCCGTGCTGGACAAGCTGGCCCGCCGCTTTTCCACCAAGGGGTCTGAAGTCGGCGAGGCCGTGCTCCGCCAGGGGGATGAGCTGGCCGCCTGCAAGAAGGAGTTGCGCCGCCGCACAGAGGAACTGCTCGCCTACCGCGCGGCCGAGCTCTTGAATGCGGCGGAGGCGGTTGGCGGCTTGCGGCTGTGCGCAACCCTGCTGGAGGGACTGGATATGGCCGAGCTAAAAACGCTGGCGGAATTGCTTTGCAAGCAGTCGGGCGTGGCGGCCATTCTGCTCAGCGCCAGGGATGGCGTCCTGCTCTACCAGCTGGCCCGCTCGCAAGGCGTGGCGGCCAGCATGAAGGAGCTTTGTTTGGCCCTTAACGGGTTGACCGGCGGCCGGGGGGGCGGCCGGGACGACATGGCCCAGGGCAGCGCGGCCATAACCGCGTCGCTTCGGCCGCAGGATGCTTTGGAACAGATGCGTGTTTATTGCCGCCAGGCGCTTAAAGCCTGACACGGAGTCGATCTCTATCTCTTGATCATGATTAGGAGGATGGCTATGAAAAAGCCCCTTGCGTTTCTTTTGTGCCTGCTATTGCTCACGGGCTGCGCGCCTAAGGCGCAAAATGTGGATGTGACGGAGCCTACGGCGGCCGGCACGCCCAGCGAACCGCCTACGACCGTTTCCGTGCCCACCCCGGAGCCTACGCCCGCCCCCTATGTGACGGACGATATATTCGTGGTGGAATGCGAGGACAGCATTAATTTGCGGGAAAAGTCCTCTTCCAAATCCGAGCAGATCGGCACCCTGGTCACGGGGGATAGGGTGAAGATATTGGGTTACCAGAGCCAGCGCTTTGCCAGGGTGCAGTTGGTGGAGGGCGGCCAGGTGGGCTATGCCATCGCCGGCTATTTCAAGGCGGAGGATTACGCTTCCTTTGGCCTCTCTATCGTCAAGCCCGCAGAAAAATACACCTATGAGCAAATGATGGCGGACCTCGATGCCCTGGCTGCGAAATATCCGGAGTTGTGCATGCTGGAAAGCGCGGGCCAGAGTGTGCAGGGCCGCGAGCTGCAGGCTATCGTGATTGGCGATGTGAACGCCGCGCACCACGTGCTGGTGCAGGGGGCCATCCACGCAAGGGAGAATATGTGCGCGCTCCTTTGCACGGCCCTGGCCGAGCGGCTGCTGCAAAAGGGCGGCGAGGCGCAGGTTTGCTTCCACATTCTGCCCATGGTCAACCCGGATGGTTCCGCCATCCAGCAGAGCACGGAGATGCCGAAGGACATCATCGAGATTTACAAGAACGACGGCGTTAAGGGCCTTTCCACAGCGACGGGCCAGGTGTATCTGTCGGAATGGCAGGCCAACGCCAATGGCGTGGATCTCAACCGCAATTTTGACGCCGAATGGGGGAAGATCGACACAACCGAGTCCGCCTCCTATATGAATTACCGGGGTACGGCCGTGGAGAGCGAACCGGAGACCAAGGCCCTTGTGGCTTATACGGATAAATATAAGTTCGACGCCACCCTCAGCTACCACGCCACGGGAAGCGCTATCTATTGGGAGTTTGGCGAGGATGCGGCCGTAAACGCGGCCTCGCTGCGCCTGGCCGAGGCCATCAAGGCCGTGAGCGCCTACGAGCCCATCGGCGATAGCGGCGGCAGCTACGGCGGCTATAAGGATTGGGCTATGCTCAAGCGCCAGATCCCCTCCGTCACCATCGAGATCGGTACCCGTACGGCCCCCCTGCTGGAAGTGGAGTTCTCCAACGTTTGGTTCCGCAATAGGGATGTGTTGTCCGCCGTGGCGAATTGGGTGACGGGACAATAAAAAACGCTTGACAGGCGGATTTTATGCGCATATACTATTAAAGGCAAAAGCAGAGGCCGCCCGCTTCTCACCCGCCGGCATTGGCCAGGCGCGGTCATGGCAACCGAATTGGTTTGTTTACGCGATTTAGCGGGCAGTTTATGCCCGCTAATTTATTTTAATCAATGGAGGTGTCCACCATCGCTAAGGATGATCTGTTCATCAACGAGCAAATCCGCGACAAGGAAGTGCGCTTGATCGATGCGGACGGGACCCAGCAGGGCATCGTTTCCCTGGAGGTTGCCACGAACATGGCGGAAGAGGCAGGGCTGGATCTGGTGAAGATCTCCCCCAACGCCGTGCCCCCCGTATGCAAGATCATGGACTATGGCAAGTACAAGTTCGAGCAGGGCAAGCGTGAAAAGGAACAGCGCAAAAACCAAAAGGTTGTCGAGCTAAAAGAGGTGCGGCTGAGCGCCACCATCGATCTGCACGACATGGAGGTTAAAGCGAAAAACGCCACGAAGTTCCTCACCAACGGGGATAAGGTAAAGGTCTCGATCCGCTTCCGCGGCCGCCAGGCCAAGCACGGTGACATCGGCCTGGATGTGATGAACACCTTCTACGAGATGGTCAAGGACAATGCTGCGATCGACCGCCCTGCCAAGCAGGAAGGACGCAATATGTACATGATATTAACCCCCAAAAACAACTAACGAACAGGAGGAGACCCCCCAATGCCCAAGATTAAGACCCATAGGGGTGCAGCCAAACGCTTTAGCCTTACTAAAAGCGGTAAGATCAAAAGAGGCAAGGCCTATAAGAGCCATATCCTTACCAAGAAAAGCACCAAGCGCCTCCGTGGCCTGCGCCAAACCGGCTATATTGCCGATTGCGAAGCCCCGAAGATCCGCGAGCTGATCCCGTATAAGTAAGGAGGAAGATAACCATGGCACGTATTAAGAGAGCAGTTAACGCCGTTAAAAAGCGTCGCAAGGTATTTAAACTTTCCAAGGGCTATTATGGCGCCAAGAGCAAGCAGTACCGCAGCGCTTCGCAGCAGGTGATGAAATCCATGGCCTATGCTTATGTAGGCCGCAAGCTGAAAAAGCGCGAGTACCGCCAGCTGTGGATCGCCCGCATCAACGCGGGTGCGCGCCTTTGCGGCATGAGCTACAGCCGCCTGATCGACGGCCTCAAGAAGGCCGGCGTAGATGTGAACCGCAAGGTTTTGGCCGACCTCGCCGTGAACGATATGCCCGCTTTTGAGAAGCTGGCGGAAACTGCCAGGGCGGCCCTGGCCTAAAGCCGGCAGGCACTCAAACGGCTCCGTTTTTCGGAGCCGTTTTTTATGCTATAATAATGGCAGAAAGATTGGGGGAGGACTGCATGCTGATCGAGAGCACGCGCAATGAAAGGGTAAAGCGGGCCAGGGCCTTGGCCAACCGCAAGGGCCGGGCCGAGCAGGGCCTGCATTTTCTGGAGGGCGAAAAGCTGGTGCGTGAGGCCATCATTTCGGGCGCGACCTTTGGCGACGCCTTTGTGGAGGAAGGGCACGAGCTGATGGGGGCGGTTCTTACGGGCAGCGGGGCCACGGTTTACACCGTGAAGCGTGCCGTGATGCAAAGCCTCACGCTCACCGATACCCCCCAATGGGTTTGCGCCACGGTGCATACGCCTGATGAGCCCTTGCCGGAATTTTATCCGGCGGGCCTGATCGTGGCGCTCGATCGGGTGCAAGATCCGGGTAACCTGGGCACGATCCTGCGCACGGCGGATGCCATGGGCGCTTGCGGCCTGCTCCTTGGCGAGGGCTGCGCCGATCCCTACGCGCCCAAGCCCCTTCGCGCGGCCATGGGCAGCATCTATCACCTGCCCGTGTGGCAGGGCGATTTGGAAAGGGAGCTCAGCCGCCTGCGCGCGCAGGGCTATGTATGCGTTTGCGGCCACCTCAAGGGCGGGGATTCTTTGCCGGCGCCCGGTGAGCGCTGCGCCCTGATCATCGGCAACGAGGGCAGCGGCGTTTCCGAGGCTATAGCCAGCCAATGCCACCGCTACCGCCTGCCCATGTACGGCTTTGCCGAAAGCCTTAACGCCTCCGTGGCCGCGGGCATCCTGATTTATGAGTTGGCCAAGCGCATGCACCAATAGATCACCCATGCGGCCCCCATACTGGGGCCCTTTTTTATTTGGAGCCGAAAAGCATACAAATTTGCAAAAACATATTGCTTTTTTGGAAATGCCTGCTATAATTCATAATGTGATGTTAATAAATCGCTGAAATTAATCTGCTTTCTGCCGTGCTGGCTGTGTATCTTACGTCAATTTCGCCAAATTATTTAAAGTCAAGTTAAAAATGGAGAAGCCAATGAAGGGGATCAGTAAGCTGGATCGGGAATCCATGCGGCAAAACAATGTGCGCATGGTGTTTGAAGCGATCTATCGGGGCGAAGGAGCCACCAGAACGGAGCTGGCCAACCGCACCGATTTGAGCGTGATGGCCGTATCCCGCATTGCGGAGCTTCTCCTTGAGCAGGACATGATCGAGGAGCGGGAGAGCGAGGAGAACGGCAGGCTGGGCCGCCCGGCGAAAAAGGTTTACATCAAGCGGGAGAGCATCGTCAACGTAGGCGTTTCGCTGGATGTGGGCGGCGTGTTCTTCGGCGCTGTGGATCCTTACGGCAGGCTGCTGCGCTTTGAAAAGCACGGCTTGTCTCTGGAGGGCCGCCCGCCCGAGGACGTTCTGCGGGAATTGGCCGGCCTGCTGCATGCCTTCCTTGCGGCCAACGGCCTGCTGGGCATACCGGCCGTGGGGCTGGTCATGCCCGGCATCATCGATTATGAAAAGGGCTATCTGCGCCTGACCTCCCAGCTTTATTGGGAGGATTTACATGTGGCGGACCTGCTCGAAGGCTATGCGCCGCTACCCAAAATATTGCTGGAGAACGACGTCAAGGCCCGGGCGCAGGCGGAGCACCGCTTCGGCAGCAGCAAGGGTTACGACAGCTCCGTGCTGCTTACCATCGGCAGCGGCATCGGCGCCGGGGTGATCATCGATAACGCGATTTACCGCGGCAAGGATAACATGGCGGGGGAGATCGGCCACGCCGCCCTGGGCCTCAACAACCGCATGTGCGAATGCGGCCGTCTGGGCTGCGTGCAGGCCACCATTTCCGAGCCGGCGCTCATGCACGAGGCCCGCAAGGTGGAGCCTTCCATCGACATGGAGGGCCTGAGCGCAGCCTTCCGCGCGGGCACGCCATGGGCCAAAAGGCTTTTGCAAATGACAGCCGAGAATATCCTTTCCGTCTTGAGCCTGCTGGCCAATGCCTATGCGCCCGAGGCCATTATCCTCTGCGGCAGCATGATCGACCGCTGCGCGGCCCTTAGGGAGCTCATCTCACAGGCTTTTTTTGTGGAGCAATCACGCTTCCTAAACCCCACCTTCGCCCTCGGCTTTTCGCAATTCGGCCCGGACGGCAATATCATCGGCGCGGCCACGGTCGCTTTCAATTACAACATCGATAACCGGGTGGTCGCCTATTCCCTGCAAAACCAAGGGGAAGCCTAACATGAACCAAGTTTGCAGGAAACCCTGCAATAATAAATATCAATTGGAGGAGAAAAAGATGAAACGACGTATGCTCATCGTGCTGCTGGCGCTGACGCTGGCGGCGGTGCCCTTTATCAGCGCTTGTACCAGCCAGCCCGCGGCCCAGCCTGCGGCCCCGGCGGAACCTGCCGTGGCCGGCGAACCGGCCCCTGCGGCAGCGGAACAGCCCGCGGCTGAAGCCGTGGAGCTTACCATGGGCTCCTGGCGCACGGACGACGTGGAGCAGATGAACAACCTCCTGGCCGCCTATAAAGAGGTAGCGCCCAATGTGACGATCGTCTTCCAGCCCACCAATCCCCCGGATTACAATGCCACCTTGCGCTTACAGCTCGACAGCGGCACCGGCCCGGATCTGATGTATGCCCGTTCCTATGCCACCGGCCAAGAGCTCTTCGATGCCGGCTACTTTGCCGATTGCACGGATATCCCCGGCCTGATGGATAACTTTACCGCTTCCAACCTGGCCCCTTGGCAGATGCCGGATGGCAAAATGTTCGCCGTGCCTTTCGCGGCGGTCTCCCATGCTGTATACTATAATAAAGAGATCTTCGCCGCCCAGGGCCTGAGCATCCCCACCACCTGGGATGAGTTTATCACCGTATGCCAGAAGCTGAAGGATAGCGGCATTACCCCCCTTGCCAACGGCGTGGCCGATGAGTGGGACATCCTCGAGTGCTTCTTCCTTGGCATGCTGCCCAACTATATAGGCGGCGCGGATCAGCGGGTGCTCTATGAGAAGGGCGAAAAGAAGATCAACGACGAGAATTTTGTCAACGCCTACACGGATCTGGCGAAAGTGGCTCCCTTCCTGCCGGATGGCTTCGAGGCCGTCACCTATAACGATAGCCAGGTGCTCTTCAACACCCAGTCCGCGGCCATGTTCATGGATGGCTCCTGGACCTCCGGCGTCTATGCGGATGCTCCCTTCGAGTGGGGCGTGTTTGCGCTGCCCGCCCGCAACGCGGCGGATACAGCCGTCTGCTTCCACCCGGATATGGCCATCACCATGAACGCCAACACCGCTCATCCCGAGGAGGCCAAGGCCTTCCTGGCATGGCTGTGCACAGAGGCGGGCGCGACCACCGCTTCTGAGAACCTGCCCGTGGGCTATTTCCCCATGATCAACTTCCCCATCCAGCTCGCGGATGCGCACGCCAATGAGTTCCTCTCCCTCAACGCCGGCAAGGAGACCGACGCGCGCTTCGTGTGGCCGGCCCTGATGGATCTCTACGCCCCCATGAACCAGGCGGTGATCCAGGTGCTCAAGGGCGAGGCCACCCCGCAGGCTGCCGCGGATAGCGTAGCGGCCCTGCTGCCCTAAAACGGACCGACGGGCGGGGGAGAGCGGCTTACCGCTCTCCCCAAGCCCCTTGCATGCGGGCGGGCCTGCTCCGCCTCAGCCTTATATAGAGAGGTGACGATAATTGAAAGCGCCTGCGATCATCGGGGGCGGGGCCCCCCTGCGGCGGCTGGAACCCAAGGCCGGCTACTGGGCCTGGTATCTGCTGCCCGCTCTCGCCTTTTATGTGGTTTTTATGGCCTACCCGCTTCTGGATTCCATCCGCCTGAGCCTGTATACGGGCAATGTGGGCAGCCGGGCCTTTGTGGGCTTCGATAATTTCCGGCGCCTTTTTACGGACCCGGAGCTTTCCCTCCGCTTTGGCAACGCCTTCAAAAACACCGCCGCCTTTTTTGTGATCCACATGCTGGTGCAGAATGTGCTGGGCATCATCTTTGCCGTGCTGCTCACCAACCCGCACATGCGGGGCCGAAAGCTGTATCAAACCATCATCTTCGTGCCCACAACCTTTGCCGTGCTGGTAACGGGCTATTTGTGGAAGCTGCTGCTCAACCCCGTGTGGTCGAAGCCCTTCCTGGCGAGCCTCGGCTTGCAGGCCCTGGCCAAGCCCTGGTTGGGTACGGAAAGTACGGCGCTGATTTTCGTAGCGCTGGTCTCCTGTTGGCAGTGGATGGGCATACCCACGATGCTGTTCGTGGCCGCCCTGCGCAATATCAGCGAGGATATCTACGAGGCGGCGGATATCGACGGCGCTTCGCCCTGGCAGGTGTTCTGGCGGATCAAGCTACCGCTGCTAAAGCCCATTATCGGCATGATCACTATCCTCACCTTTGTCAACAACTTCAACGCCTTCGATATCGTCTACGCCATGGAAAACGCCAATGGCGCGCCGGGTTACGCCACGGATCTGATCGGCACGCTGTTTTACCGCCTGGGCATCGCCGGGCAGCATCCCATCGGCATACCGGACCCCGGCATGGGCGCGGCGGTGGCTACCCTCATGTTTATCATGCTGGCCGCCGTATCCTTCCTGATCCTTAAAAAAACGCAGACAAAGGAGTGAGCAAATGAAAAGGCCCCACTCTCTTAAATTACAGCGGATGAGCCTTGGCTCCCACGCCGTGCTGATCATCTGGTCCGCCATTGTGGTGTTCCCGCTCTATATCATGATCATCAATTCCTTTAAGGACAGGCTGAGCATTTACCAGAATACCTTTGGCCTGCCCGAGGTGTGGAATTTCTCCAATTATACCGATGTGCTCAAAAGCGGCGATTTCATGCGTTATTTCCTCAATAGCTTCATCGCCGTTACCATATCCCTAGCCCTGGTAATGCTGCTGGGCACGCTGGCCTCCTATGCCTTGGCCCAATGGCGGGGCAGGTGGTCCACAGCCCTGCATTTTTTCTTCATGGCCGGCATGATGATGCCCATCAAGATCGCCTCCATCAAGCTGCTGGAGCTGGTGCGGGCGCTGAACCTGCTCAATTCCATTTGGGCGCTGGTGCCGATCTACGTGGCCATGGGCCTTCCTATCGCCGTATTCGTTCTCACCGAGTTCATCCGCCAGATACCCAGGGAATTGATGGAGGCCGCCCTGATCGACGGCTGCGGCCGGCTGGGTATATTGGCCCGCATCATCACGCCGCTTTTGCGGCCTGCTCTGGCGACTGTAGCCATCTATAACCTGGTGCCCTTCTGGAACGACCTATGGTTCCCGCTGGTCTTCATCTCCGATGAAAAATCCAAGACCCTGCTCCTGGGCGTGACCCGCCTCTTTGGCCAATACCAAACGGATTGGTCCAAGGTGCTGGCCGTTCTCACCCTCTCCTCGTTGCCCGTGCTGATTCTCTATCTGCTCTTTAGCAAGCAATTTATCAAGGGCATGACATCCGGGGCCGTTAAGGGATAGGGCTTATATGAAGAAAATCCTGCTGGAAGCCTGCTGCGGCGGCGCGGCGGATGTTTTTGCCGCCAAGTCCGCCGGGGCGGATCGGGCCGAGCTGAGCGCGGCCCTGGCGTTGGGCGGGCTGACCCCCAGCCTGGGCGCTATGGAGCTGGCCGCAAAGGCCGGTTTGCCGATCATCGCGATGGTACGCCCCAGAAGCGGCGGTTTCTGCTATAATGAATATGAATTTCAAACCATGTGCCGGGACGCCGAGGCCTTGCTTGCCGCCGGCGCGGCGGGCGTTGCCTTTGGCATTTTGCTGGCGGATGGCCGGGTGGATGAAAAGCGCTGCGCCGCGCTTTTGCGCCATATCGGGGATCGGCAGAGCGTATTCCACCGCGCCTTTGACGTAACGCCGGATTGGCGTGAGGCGATGGATCGTCTCTGCGGCCTCGGCGTCACGCACATCCTCACCAGCGGCCAGGCCCCGAGCGCTTTAGAAGGTGCACAAACCCTAGCGCATATGATAGAATATGCTGGTGGGCGCATCGAGATATTGCCCGGCGGCGGCATCCGCACGCACAATGCAGCCGAACTGATCCATAAAACCGGCTGCGATCAGTTGCATGCCTCCCTTTCCGCCACCTGCGCCGATCCGTCCATACCTGCGAGTTCCGCCATCCGTTTCGGCGGCCACGGCCTTTCGGCCGAGAACCTCTACACGCACCTGGATGCGGCGAGCTTTCAATCTTTGGTGAATCTGTTGCAAACGGAGATATCCTTATGCGATATGCGATCGGAATCGATTTAGGCGGCACCAATATCGCCGCGGGTCTGGTAGACGAGGGCTACCGGATTGTGGCGCGCCGCAGCGTAAAAACCAACCCGCCTCGCAGCGCCGATGCGCTTTGTGAGGATATGGCGGGCCTTTGCGCGGGCCTGGCTGCGCAGGCCGGACTTGCCTTGCAGGATATATCCTGCGTGGGTGTGGGCACGGCGGGCCTCGTTTGGAACGGCGAGATCGAAAACGCCAGCAACCTCGGCCTGCGCCATGCGCCTATCGCCGCGCTTTTGCACGGCCTCACCGGTCTGCCCGTTTACCTGGAGAACGACGCCAAAGCCGCCGTTTTTGGCGAATACATTGCAGGCAGCGGATCCGCCTGCCATTCCATGGTGCTGATGACCATCGGCACGGGCATCGGCACAGGCATGGTGCTGGAGGGCAGGATATACGCCGGCTTTAACGGCGCTGCCGCGGAGCTGGGCCACACCATATTGGTGCCGGCGGGCAGGCCGTGTTCCTGCGCGAAGCGGGGCTGTTTTGAGACTTACTGCTCGGCCACCGGCCTGGCCGTGAGCGCCCGCGAGGCCATGGCGGCGCACCCCGAGAGCCTGCTTTGGGCCCTCTGCGAGGGCGAAGCGGCCAAGGTGCGGGCACAAATGGTTTTTATTGCCGGGGAAATGGGGGATGCGGCAGCTGCGGCTGTACTCGAGCAATACCTCGATTACCTGGCTATCGGCGTGGCCAATACCATCAACCTTTTGCAGCCGGAGGTTTTTTGCATTGGCGGCGGGGTATCCATGCAAGGGGATGCCCTGCTTTTGCCCCTGCGGCAACGGGTGGAGGCATTATCCTTTGCGGGCAGCAACGGCCTGCGCACCCGGTTGGTGCTGGCCAGCCTAGGCAATGACGCGGGCATCATCGGCGCGGCCATGCTGGGGATCATGGGTCAAAGGCCGGCTGGGGCGGCGACGAAAACCAATCCGGCCGGAAACTATATGGATAAGGAGAAAGTACTATGAGGATCTACTGCGCCAAAGATTATGAGGGGATGAGCCGCCGCGCGGCGAATATCATCGCCGCCCATGTGGTAATCAACCCGGCTTGCGTGCTGGGCCTGGCCACCGGCTCTACGCCCATAGGCGCTTACCAGGAGCTGAGCCGCCGTTATGCACAAGGGGATTTGAGCTTTAGCCGGGTGCGCACGGTCAACCTCGACGAATACGTGGGCCTGGGGCCGGAACACCCCCAGAGCTACCGCTATTTCATGCGAAAGCATCTTTTCGGGCAGATCGATATCCCGCCCGCCAATACCCATTTACCCAATGGCCTCGCGCCGGATGCGGAGGCGGAGTGCAGCCGCTACGACCGGCTGATTCAGGAGCTGGGCGGCATTGATTTGCAGCTTTTGGGCATTGGGCACAACGGGCACATTGGCTTCAACGAGCCGGATCAGGCCTTTGCGCTGGAAACGCATCCGGTAGGGTTGGCGCAAAGGACCATCGAGGCCAACGCCCGCTTCTTTTCCACGGAAGCCGAAGTGCCGCGCGCCGCCTATACCATGGGCATCAAAACCATCATGCAGGCCCGCTCCATTCTGGTGGTTGTCAGCGGGGCGGAAAAGGCGGATATCGCCTATCGCGCCTTCCTAGGCCCCGTCACGCCGCAAGTGCCGGCTTCGATCTTGCAGATGCACCCCGATGTGACCCTTTGCGGCGATCTGGCAGCGCTTTCCAAGCTGGTGGAAGCGGGGGCGGAAGTGTGCGGATAACCGGTGCGCGGGTCTTTGACTTGGCGCGGGGCTTTGTGGAGCGGCCTGTGCATATAACGGATGGCCGCATCGCGGAAGCCGGGGAAGGCCCCGCCTACCAGGCCGCGGGCTGCACTATCATCCCCGGATTGATCGACCTGCATTTTCACGGCTGCATGGGCGCGGATTTCAGCGACGGCAGCGAGCAGGGCCTAAGGGCCATCGCCGCCTACCAGCTATCCCGGGGCGTAACGCAAATCTGTCCGGCCGGCATGACGCTGCCCGAGGCGGATCTGATTGAGATGTGCCGCGCGGCTGCGGCCTACCGCAGGGAGGACCCACCCGGGGCCAAGCTTTGCGGCATCCACCTGGAAGGCCCCTTTTTAAGCGCGGCGAAGAAGGGCGCGCAGCGGGGAGATTGGTTGCATCTGCCGGATTGGACTCTGGTCGAGCGCCTGCAAGCGGAGAGCCAAGGGCTTTGCAAACTGGTTTCCCTGGCCCCTGAGTTGCTCGGCGCACTGGAGTTCATTGCCAAAGCAAAGGACCATATCCGCGTATCTCTAGCCCATACCGAGGCGGATTATGATACGGCCCTGGCGGCTTTCCAAGCCGGGGCGAGCCATGTGACGCACCTGTTCAACGCCATGCCCCCCTTTGCCCACCGGGCGCCGGGGGTGGTAGGCGCTGCCGCGGATTCGCCAAATTGCATGGTGGAGCTGATCGTGGACGGCGTGCATCTGCACCCGGCCATGGTACGGGCCGCCTTCAAAATATTCGGCCCGGAGCGGGTGATCCTGGTGAGCGATAGCATGCGCGCAACGGGCATGCCGGATGGAGATTATTCCCTGGGCGGCCAAGCCGTGCGGGTGCGGGGCAATAAACCCCTGCTGCCGGATGGCACGCTGGCCGGCTCGGCAACCGACCTGATGGGCTGTGTGCTTTGCGCCGTATCCATGGGGATCCCCCTGGAAAACGCCGTACGCTGCGCCGCGTACAACCCGGCCAGGGCGCTGGGCCTTGAGGACAAGGCGGGCTCTTTGGAAAGCGGCAAGCAGGCCGATCTGGTGGCGCTGGATCAAAACCTGCAAATCAAGGCCGTGATTCAGGCCGGCCGGTTCGTACAAGGGGAATTACCACCTGCCTGACGCGTTGTTTAGACCCGATAAAAGCCGCTCAAGGGCGGCTTTTTGCGTGCGCGCGGCGGTAATTATTTCTTGTCAGGAATTGTCAGATATCGTATAATTAATATCAAATAAAAAATGGCATATGCTGCGCACGCTGAAGGGACAAAGAGCGGCCGGCCTTTAAAAAGGCAGAGTGTGCAAAAATCGAAAGGCGCAAGATGAACGGGGCAATATGGGATAGCATTTTGGATATGCTGAAGAATATATGGAGCAACCTCCCCGTGTATTTCCTGCTAGCCGCTGTTTGCGTTTTGGCCATTGTGTTCCATCGCCGGGCGAAGGGCGCGGACGATATGCGCGCCATGCTCTATACGGATGGGCTTACGGGTTATGCGAGCTACAAGTCCCTGCGCGAGGCTGCGCCAAGGCTGCTGGGTAAGGAACCGGCGCGCTATGCCCTGGTGTATATTGACATGCACCAATTCAAATATATAAACGACACCCTGGGTTATTCGGCGGGGGATGAGATCCTCATCGCTATCTCCCACACATTGGCCGCCTTTGCAGGGCCGGATGAACGTTTTGCCCGGGTCTATGCCGATAAGTTCGTGTTGCTGCTCAAAAGCGCTGGGCAGGAAGCGCTCCTGCACCGCTTGGAGGAGCTTTCCGGCCAATTGAGCAAGCTGCGCGGCGGCAAATTCGCCGGCGTTAACTTCGTTTTCAACTGCGGCGTTTATAGGCTAGGCAAGGAGGACTGCGATATCGACACGGCCTATGACCGGGCAAACTACGCTAAGGGCGCCGTGCAAAACAGCTTTTCCACCACCTTCGTCTTTTACGACGAGTTGATCCGCGACCGCATCATGGGCGAAAAGTGGCTGGAAAGCAACATGCAGCCAGCCCTGCAAAAGGGGGAGTTCATCCCCTATTACCAGCCTAAGGTAAATGTGATCACGGGCTCTGTGGTGGGCGCGGAGGCCCTGGCTCGCTGGAACCACCCCGAGCGCGGCCTGCTTTTGCCCGCGGAATTCATCCCGTTTTTCGAGAAGAACGGCTTCGTCGTGCATGTGGATCTTGCCATCTTCACGGCTGCCTGCCAATTTCTGCGGGCGCGGATGGATTGTGGGAAAACGGCCGTTCCCGTTTCCGTGAATTTCTCCCGCAGGCATATTATGGACCCGGATTTTTCGGATACGCTCAAGGCGATCGCGGATCAATTCTCCATCCCCTGCCGCCTGCTTGAGATCGAGATCACGGAAACCGTGGCCATGGACGACCTGGATAAGGCGGTGGCCGTTGTGGAATCGCTGAAAAAGCACGGCTTCCTCATTTCGATAGACGATTACGGCACAGGCTATTCCTCCATCTCGTTTTTGCAAAAGCTACCGCTGGATGTGCTTAAAATGGATAAGATCTTTGTGGATAACGCCATGCAGCACAAAAAGGCGCGGGATATCATGCGCCATCTGGTCACGGCCGTGCGGGACAATATGATCCACGTCCTTTGCGAGGGTATCGAAACGCCGGAGCAGCGGGATTTCATCGTGGCGCAGAACTGTATCTTCGCCCAGGGCAACCTTTTCGCAGCGCCGCTCGAGCGCGCGGATTTTGAGCGCTATCTCGAAGCGGCCGGGGGCGCGGCCTATGAAAACGTGGATTACGTTCCCGCCAGCAAGTTTGAAACCTACCTGCGCGCCAGCGCCGGGGATTTTATCGACCGCACTATGCCGGGTTGGATCTTGGGCTGCTATGCGGAGCCGGATTATCCCGTGTTCTACATCAGCGCCCATATGCTCTCCCTTCTTGGTTATAGCGAGGCCGAGTTCATGCACGCAACAGAAGGCCGCTTCAGCGCATGCATGCATCCGGACGACCTGGCGCGTGTTGTCCGCGCCACAGAGGACTGCGGCTTTGGCCAGGAGTATTCGGCTCAATATCGCGTTCGCAAAAAGGATGGCGGCTATATTTGGGTGCGGGATATTGGCAAACGGATTCAGGCGGAGGGCGGCAGGGATGCGCTGCTGAGCGTCTGCTCGGATATCACCGACGCGGTGGCCTTGCGCGAGGAGCGGGAGGATCTGATCAGCGCGCTGCCCGGCGGGGTATGCAGCCTGCTGTGCGCGCCGGGCGGGCCCATCCTGCTGTCCGCCACGCAGGGATTTTACGAACTCATCGGCCGCACGCAGGAGGAGATGGAGGCTCTGAACAACCGGTTTTTCGCCATTGTGCACGCGGCGGATCTGCCGGGCATTAAAAAAACCATCCGCCGCGTGACTAGCGGCGAACCCGCTTCCATCCAATGTGCCTTCCGCGTCCTCGACCGGGAGGGCGGCGTGCATTGGCTGTCTTTCCGGGGCGCGGCGCGCGACGCCGACGAAAAGCGTACCATAACTGCTACCTGTTATAACATCGATGGGGAAATGCGCGCCCGGCAGGATGCGGAGTTGGTGAACGCCAAACTGGAGCTGGCCCTGATCCTTTCCGACCACGCCGTTTTCGAATACGACCTCAATACGCGGGCCATCTATGAGCAGAGCGGCCTGCAGGAGCTGTTCTCGATTGCCGTGCAAACGGAGAATGTGCCGGATAGCCTGATCGAAAGCGGCCTCGTCCACCCGGATGACGTGCCCGCCTTTCGTGAGAAATACCAGCGGATCGCCGCCGGGGAACCGCATGCTTCCTGCGAAGTGCGCATGCGTAGCTCGAAAACGCCGGATGGCACGCCCTATGCATGGATGCGCACTACCTTTAGCGCCATTTACGACGAGGGCGGCCGCGCTATGCGGGCCGTGGGCATTGTAGAAAACATCGATCGGGATAAGCGCATGGCGCAGGCGTTCGCCCAGGATGGGCAATACCGGGAGGCCCTAATCGCCTCCTCCATGCTCGCTTACGACGTAAACTTGACCCGGGATGCCGTGGCCCGTATCTCCGGTTCGAGAGCAAAACATGTCATGAGTCTCGTGGGCCGGCTGGGCGAGTCGCAGACCTATTCTGATTTCCTGCACTCGGCTGTGGAGACGATCATCGCCCCGGAAGACCGGCGGCGCTTCCTTAGGGATATGAGCCTTGAGAACCTGCGCAAGCTTTACGGTGGCGGCGTTAACGAGCACGAATACGAATATCGCCGCATTACGCGGGCGGGCGGAAAGGCATGGACGGCCGCCTACCTGCACATGATGCCCGGCAGCTGGGATGGCGACGCCATCTGCATCATCCATTACGGGGATATCCAGGCCCGCAAGAGCCTGGAGGAAAGCCTGCAATACAGGGCCACCCGGGATTCCCTCACCGGCTTGCTCAACCGGGAAACCGGCGAGCGCCGCATTCAGGAATTCCTCAAAGGAACCGAGGGCGGGCGGGGCCTACACGCCTTCCTGATGATCGATATGGATCATTTCAAAAAGATCAACGATACTTACGGCCACCAGTTTGGGGATACCTTCCTCACCAAGGTTGCGGAGACCGTATCTAAGGGCCTGCGGGGCGGCGATATCGCGGCCCGCATGGGCGGGGATGAATTCGTGGTGCTTGTTAAAAACCTGCGGGATGCGGGCGCGGCCATGGAAGCGGCCCACCGGATCGCCCGTGCCATCACCGAATGCGGGCGCGAGATGCGCATCTCCTTTAAAACGGTGGTCAGCATCGGCGTAGCCTTAGCCCCCCGTGACGGGCGGGATTTCGGTACCCTTTACCGCCAGGCGGACGAGGCCATGTACGCAGCCAAGCGCAACGAGGATATCCGTATCGTGCTGGTAGGCGAAGCGGAAAAGGCCGGCGCGTCATCGCCACGAAACGATAACATTTAAGGAGGGCGGCCCGTTGACGAGGGAAGAATTATACGCCGAACTATACACCCTAGCGGAGCCCGATTACCGCGATTTCAACGCCGGCCTCCTGCCCGGGGTGGCCAATATCCTGGGCGTGCGCATGCCCGCCCTGCGGCGGATCGCAAAAAGGATCATTGCTGGGGATTGGCGCGCCTTCCTGGCCGCGGCCCGGGAGGAGAGCTATGAGGAAACCATGGTGCAGGCCTTGGTCATCGGCCTTGCCAAGGGGAGCCCCGAGGAGATCCTTTCCTATGTGGCTGCCTTTGTGCCCAAGATTGACAACTGGGCCGTTTGCGATTGCTTTTGCGGCGGTTTGAAGCTCGCCAAAAGGCATCCGGGCCTTGTCTGGGATTTCATCAGGCCCTATTTTTCGTCTTCCGAACCCTTCGCCGTGCGCTTTGCCCTGGTAATGGCCCTGAATCACTATGTGCAGGAACCTTACGTCGACGAGGTGCTCTTGCTGATCGACGGAGTCAAGCTTGACCACTATTATGTAAAAATGGCGGCTGCCTGGGCGATTTCCTTCTGCTTCATACAGGACCCCATCCGCACCAAGGCATACCTGCAAAACAATACCCTGGACGACTTCACCTATACCAAATCCCTATCCAAAATATCGGAGTCTTACCGCGTATCGCCGTAGGATAAGGCGTTCATCCGCGCCCTGCGCAAAAACAGAGCGGCCCGTTAGGGCCGCTTCAGACTGTCGGATAGTTAGTCATGCGCCTTGCTGGCGATCTCCTCGTGAATCAGGGTGATGAAGTCCGCCAGGGGCATCGTGCCAAGGTCGCCCTTCTTACGGCCGCGCACGGCCACCACCCCCTGTTCGATCTCCTTATCGCCTATCACTAGCATGTAGGGCACCTTGAGCATCTGCGCTTCACGGATCTTGAAGCCGATCTTCTCGTTGCGCAGGTCTGCCTCGGCGCGCAGGCCCGCTGCCTTGAGCGTCTCGCAAATTTCGGCGGCCTTTTCATCGGCCCTGCCCGTGATCGTGAGTACCTTTACCTGCAAGGGGGCTACCCAAGTGGGGAACGCGCCAGCGCAATGCTCTGTGAGAATGCCGATGAAGCGCTCGATGGAGCCGAAGACCACCGTGTGGATCATCACCGGGCGGTGCTTTTCGCCATCCGGCCCTACATAGGAGATATCGAAACGCTCGGGCATCTGGAAATCCAGCTGAATGGTGCCGCATTGCCAGGTACGGCCGATGGCGTCTTCCAGATGGAAGTCGATCTTGGGGCCGTAGAAAGCGCCGTCGCCCGGGTTGATGGCGAAGGGTAAGCCGCTTGCCTGCAAAGCCTCTTCCAGGGCGGAGGTGGCGTGCTCCCACTGCTCGTCGCTGCCCATGCTCTTTTCCGGCCTGGTGGAAAGCTCCACCGTGTACTTAAAGCCAAAGGTATCGTAGAAGCATTGGAACTTATCGATCACGCCCAGGATCTCGGCCTTGATCTGCTCCGGCGTCATGAAAATATGCGCGTCGTCCTGGGTGAAGCAGCGCACCCGCATGAGGCCATGCAACGCGCCGGAAAGCTCGTGGCGGTGCACCAGTCCCAACTCGCCCAGGCGCTCGGGCAGGTCGCGGTAGGAATAGATCTTGCGCTTGTAGGTGAGGATGGAGCCGGGGCAGTTCATGGGCTTGATGGCATAATCCATGTCGTCGATCTTGGTAAAGTACATGTTATTTTGGTAATGATCCCAATGGCCCGATCGGATCCACAGGTCGCGGTTGAGGATCATGGGGGTGCGGATCTCCTTATAGCCGCGCGCCTGGTGCTGCTCCCGCCAGAAGGATTCGAGCTGGTTGCGCAATGTCATGCCGTTGGGGTAGAAGAAGGGGAAGCCCGGGCCCTCGTCCAAAATATCGAACAGGTCGAGCTCACGGCCCAGCTTGCGGTGATCGCGCTTTTTGGCCTCTTCCAGGCGGAAGAGGTATTGCTCGAGGTCCGCCTTCTTCTCGAAGGCTGTGCCGTAAATGCGCTGGAGCATCTTGTTCTTTTCGCTGCCCCGCCAATAGGCGCCGGCCACGCTCATCAGCTTCACGTTCTTTACCTTGCCGGTGTTCTCGAGGTGCGGCCCCGCGCAAAGGTCCGCAAATTCGCCCTGCTCATAAAAGCTGATGATCGAGTCCTCGGGCAGGTCTTGAATGAGCTCCACCTTATAAGGCTCGTTGCGGGCCTTCATGTATTCGATAGCCTCCTCACGGGGCAGCTCGAAGCGGTGCAGCTGCAAGCTTTCAGCCGCGATCTTGTTCATCTCTTTTTCGAGCGCGTCCAAATCCTCCGGGGAGAAAGAGAAGCCCTCGGGTGTATCGAAATCGTAATAGAAGCCATTTTCGATGGCCGGGCCGATGGCGAACTTTACCTCGGGGTCGAGGCGCTTCACAGCCTGGGCCAGCATGTGCGAGGCAGTGTGGCGGAAGGCCCAGCGGCCGTTCTCGTCGTCAAAGGTGAGCAGCTTGAGCTCATGGTCGCCCTTAATCGGGGCGAATGCGTCCACGCGCTTACCATCCAGCTCTGCGGCCAGGGTGGCCTTACGCAGGCGGGGGGAGATGGATTCGGCGATATCCAGGGCCGTCATGCCATCTTGATATTGGTGGATGCTGCCATCCGGGAGCTTAATGTTCATATTAATACCTCCATTAAATTCTATTTCAGCTTTTTGCCGCCTGGCAATAAAAAACGCCCCTGGCAAAAGCCAGGGACGAACAAAGCAATTTGTCCGCGGTCCCACCCTGATTGGAAAGACCCACTTGAAACGAGCGATAACGAGCTCGGCCGCTTGCAGTCCCGGGGTGGTGTGTGCGCGACCCTGCATTGAGCGCTTGCAGCCTGGGCGTTCCTCTCTAACATGCAGCGGCGGCCGGCACGAGGCCCGTTCTTCCCGCAAATTCATCAAGTACCATTATAGCATAGAGGCTAACCTTGTCAAGCCAAAAAACAAGGGCCGGATGCGTTCCGACCCCTCGCCGCGCTAATTCTTTTCGCGGTTGTTCACCACCCATGCGGCCAGGCAGGCGAGGCCCAACACGATGGCGCAAATGGTGAGGGTATCGTTTACCGGGCCGCCGGTTTTAGGCAGGTTGGCGCTGCTGCCGCTGCCCGTGGAGAGGATCAGCACCTTGGAAGGGCCGGCCTGGCCGGGATAGCTCATGGCCATGACCTGATACCAGGCGATGATACGGCTGCCGCTCTTGATATCCGACGCCTTGGCCTTGGTGAGGCCGTGCTCCGCAAGGATGCGGATATCCGTATCCGCGCTCAGGTGGAGGATGATATCCCCTTCTTTATTGAGCAGGTCGGTCTTGCCGTTGTTTACCGTAACGGTTTTTACGGTATAGTCATGGGCAAAATCATCCTCATTGCTCTTTGCGGCGATGAGCGTGTGCAGATAGCTCTGGGGCGGCAGGCTCCTGGTCGTTGCCGTGCTGTGGAAGGCCTGAAAAACCATGCCCGCGGCCAGGTCGCCAAGTTTAAGCGCGCTGCCGTCAAAGGCGCTCAAAAGCACGGTGTCACTATCCGTATTAAAGACCAACTCAGAGCCATCGGCCAGCTTCACGGTGATCTGGCCGGAGGCTGTATCCACGGCCGTGATGGAGCCTGTGGATTCCGCCAGCTTTGCGGAAGTGGCCAGGGCCGGGGCGGTGACGGCCAATAGGAGCAGGGCGGTAAGAATAAAAATCAAAGTACGTTTCATGGTTCTCATTTCCCTCCGTTGTTTTGCTTTCACCCATAAAACGCACGGCGGGCACGGAAGGTTGCAATGGACGACGAATATATTTCCCCTAGAAAGAAGAGGAGCGGTTTCAGCCGCTCCGCTTTGCAAATAAATAAAGTTTATTCTGCCGCCTGGATCAGGGCGTACTGCACGATTCCCGGGTGGACATCCGTTGCAAGGGTATTCTCTCCGGCCTCGGAGCATCCTGCCGCCGCGCTCAGGGCCATCAGCAGGCAAAGCCCCAGGCGAGGGTGCGGCAAAGAGCTTTCAAGTTGAACATGGGGGGCCTTTCCGATCAGTCGCGGTTCGGAATAAAGGGAACAATGCGGCTCGCCAGCTCGGAGATAGACATAGTTTGCAGCCACACCTTGCCGGGGCCCTGCAAGGTGGTGAGGAAGAGGCCTTCGCCGCCAAAGAGGACGTTGGCAAAGCCCTTGACCATTTCCGCGGAATAGCCCACCGTGGATTCAAAGGCAGCCACGTTGCCCGTATCCACCTTAAGCATCTCGCCAGGCGCAAGGGTATATTCGCGGATGGCGCCGTCCAGCTCCAAAAACACCAGGCCGCTGCCCGTGTAGCGTTGCAGGATGAAGCCCTCGCCGCCAAAGAGGCCGCCCTTGACGCCGCGGGTAATCTCCGCGGATAGGGTCACGCCGGGCTGCGCGCAGAGGAAGGCGCTTTTTTGCGCGATATATTCCCGGCCCGGGCCCACATTAAAAGCCAGTATTTTGCCCGGCATGGAGGAGGCGAAGGTGATCTGCGCGCCCGTGCGCTGGGCCGTGTAGGTGGCCATGAAGAGGCTTTCGCCGGAGAACATCCGGCCCAGCGCCTTGCCGAGGCCGCCCTTCATATTGGTTTCCATGCTGATGCCGTCGCTCATCCAGGAAAGGCCGCCACGTTGGGTGTAAACGCTTTCTCCCGCCTCCAATTGTATGGTTACTGCCGGCAGTTGCTCGCCCCAAATCTCATAGCGCATACCAATTACCCCCTATTTTATTGTTTTCTGGTGTTTTTAATGTAATATAATTATATGAAAAAAGCAACAGAAACCGCACCTCTATTTCAAATAAACGATGCCGGTGGAGGAGGCCGTGGGCCCGCCCTCCTCGGTGCTGGCGGCGGCATAAAGGTGGGCGAAACGGTTGGTAAGGGTGGTGATGCGGCAGCGGATCAGCACCCCTTCATTTTCCGGGCGCACGGCGGCCGCATAGGAGACCTGCAGGTTGAGCGTGAGGATGGATTTGCCCGTAAAAGCCCGGCTGAAAACGCCCATGCTGTTATCGATCATGGTGGCTAGTATGCCGCCGTGGAGGATGCCCGACATGTTGAGCATCCAAGGGGATACGCCATAGCGCAGCAGCACCTCGCGTTCGCCAAAGTCGGCGCTCACCAAAGAGGGGGCCAGCATATACATGATGCGGTCGGGTTCGCCCGCCATGATATCGTCCAGTTGCCGCTGCATGGCGGCGTGCAATTGCGCATCGTTGTGCGTGGGCAGATTCGCTTCGATCATAGGGAAGTCCTTTCTTTGGTTTAAGATGAGGGCCTTCTACGCCCCTTACCTTAGACATATATAGCATTCATTATAGGCGCTGGGGCGAAAAACATCAACAAAAAAGGCCGATGCCCTTGCTAGGGAACGGCCTTTGCGGGCTTTGATTTTTATCCGATCTCTTTCACCACGGCCTCGGCGAAGCTGTTATCCACCAGCTCCGGCAGGGCCACGCGGGCGGTAAGCTCCCCGGCGCCATCAATGACATCCTGCAGTCTTGTAAAAGAATCCTCGGTCATGATAGGGTCCGCCATCCAGCTATCCGTGGCGCGGTAGCTCTTGGCCACGGCAGCCAGAGTAGCGAGATCCGTATCCGGGAAATAGGGCTGCATGGCTTCGGCAACCTCTTCATCCGTAGCTGTCTGTACCCATTTCTGCGCCTTATAGATGGCCCGTACGAAGGCGGTAACAAACTCTGCGTCCTTTTCGATGGTTTCGGGCCGCACCATGAAGGTGGTATAAGGCACCTCACCGCTCTCCAGGCCCATATTGGCCAGGATATGGCCTTTGCCCTGAGCTTCGAACTGGCTGGCCAGGGGCTCGAATAGGGCGACATAATCGCCTGTGCCGCCCTCGAAAGCCCCGCCGATCAGGTTGAATTGGATGTTGCTAATGACCTCAACATCCTTACCCGGCTCCAACCCGTGCTGGCGCAGCACGTACAATAGCGTCATATAAGGCATCCCGCCAGGCCGGCCTCCAATAATGGCTTTACCCCGCGCTTCCTCCCAATCAAAGGTGTCGTTCGCCTCACGGCCAAGCAGGAAGGAGCCATCCCGCTTGGTGAGCTGGGCCACGATCATAGGATGGTTCTTTTGTCCCTGATTCACTACGTATATGCCGGTTTCCGGACCCATCATGGCCACGTCCGCCTCCCCGGCCAGGAGGGCCGTCATGGACTTATCGCTGCCGCCGCCGGTCACGATCTCCACCGCCATGCCTTCGGCCTCAAAATACCCCTTGGAAGCCGCCGCATACAGCGGCGCGTAGAAAACCGAGCGGGTTACCTCGTTGATCGTCACCTGGCGCAGGCTGTCGGTTTTGCCGCAGGCCGCGCAACATAAAAGCAGCGTCAGCGCCGCCAGGCACCATGCAATGCATCGCTTCATCAAATCAAAACCCTCCCTCAATTGTTGCTCTATCATATTGCGGGAGGGCAAAATGTGTGACTGGGGATGGGAACGGATCAACGGTGTATTTTTTGATGCCGCCGGACCTTATTCACATGCCGGCTCCAGAATGAGCAGGCGATCCTAGGGATTATGCGGGCCGTAGGTGCTGGAGGCAAGCTTCGCCTGCGCGGCCTGTCGCTTCGGCAAATGCGCTGCTGCGGCGGCATGGTGAATATTGATTGCCGCCCAGGCCAACGTGTGATAAAATATTAATTGTATTTATTGCGTATATGAAAAGGGATGGTGTTATGTTATATGGATTTGTTTGATAAATGCGCGAATTATACCCTTGTAAATGAAATCAAGGATGCGGGTATCTACCCTTACTTCCATGCGCTCGAGTCCCGTCAGGATATCGCGGTGATCATGGAGGGCAAGCGCCGCATTATGCTCGGTTCCAACAACTACCTGGGCCTTACGACCAACCCGGAGGTGATCGAGGCGGGCATCAAGGCGTTCGAGCAGTATGGCTCGGGCTGCTCGGGTTCGCGTTTTCTCAACGGTACCCTTGCGATGCACCTCGAGCTCGAGCAAGAGCTGGCAGAGTTTATGGGTAAGGAAGGCTGCGTCACCTTCTCCACGGGCTTCCAATCCAACCTTGGCGCCATCAGCGCCCTGGTTGGCCGCGGTGATTACGTGATTTGCGACCGGGAGAACCATGCGAGCATCTATGACGGCTGTAGATTGAGTTACGGTAAGATGCTGCGCTATAAGCACAACGATATGGAGGATCTGGAGCGCCAGCTCCAGTGCGTGCCCGCTTCCGCCGGCATCCTCATCATATCCGACGGCGTGTTCAGCATGGGCGGCGATATCGCCAACCTGCCGGAGCTCGTTCGCCTTAAAAAGCAATACGGCGCTCGCCTTATGCTGGACGACGCGCATAGCGTGGGCGTTTTGGGCGACGGTGGCCGCGGCACGGCGAATTCCTTCGGCCTCTTGGGCGAGGTGGACGTCATCGTAGGCACCTTCTCCAAGTCGCTGGCCAGCCTGGGCGGATTCATGGTTGCAGATGGCTATGTCACGGAATATGTGCGGCATGTTTCGCGCCCGCTGATTTTTTCCGCCTCGATCACGCCGGCCGCCTGCGCCGTGGCGCTTACGGCCCTTCGCTATCTGCGCAAGCATCCCGAGATCGTGGAGCGCCTCGGCGCCGTATCCCAATACGCACGGGATGGGTTGGTGAAGCGCGGTATCAAAATACGCCTGTCCCAAACGCCCATTATCCCGCTTTACACCTATGATACGCAAAACACCCTTATCACGAACCGGTACCTCTATGACGCCGGCGTATACATAAACCCGGTGCTCCCGCCTGCCACGGCGGCTTCGGAATGCCTGCTGCGCACCAGCTACATGGCCACCCACACCTATGAGATTCTGGACGAGGCGATGGATATCATTCAGCGCGTTTTCGCGGCGCGTGGGCTGATCTAGGCATGGCCTGGCCACTTTACGGATGCAAAGGAGGCGTTCTCTCTCATGCCTGAAATCAAAAGCGGCCGCGTGGCGCTCATCACAGGCGGAAGCGGCGGCATTGGGCGTGCAACGGCCCAAATGTTTACAGCGCGCGGATTTCGCGTGTACGAGCTATCCCGCTCAGGTGTTTCCGATGGGGCCGTTACACACGTTACAGCCGACGTTACGGATGCGGCGTCCCTAGCCGCCGCGTTTTCGTATGTCTACAGCCTGGAGGGGCGTATCGACGTGCTCGTGAACAACGCGGGGTTTGGTATCGGCGGCGCTGTGGAGCACACACCCCTCTCGGATATGAAGCGCCAGTTCGACATTAACTTTTTCGGCCTCTTGGCCGCGTCCAAGGAAGCCCTTCCTTACCTTAAGAAAACGGGGGGCTGCATTGTCAATGTCAGCTCGGTGGCTGCCGTGCTACCAATCCCTTTTCAAACTCTCTATTCAGCCTCCAAGGCTGCGATCAACGCCTGCACGCTGGCCCTGCGCAACGAGGTCGGCCCGTTGGGCGTATCCGTTTGCGCCGTTTTGCCCGGCGATGTAAAAACGGGTTTCACCGCCGCCCGCCTTATGGCCGCAGAGCCGGATAGCGATTATGGCAACCGTATCGCCCGTTCTATCGCTACCATGGAGCGCGATGAGCAAAACGGCATGCCGCCGAATTTGGTAGCCCGCTGCATTTATCGCGCCGCCACTTGCGCGAGGCCCAGGCCATTCTTCGTGGTTGGCACGAAATACCGCCTGTTTGTCCTCCTGGCGAAGTTCCTGCCCGCTTCCCTCATCAATTGGCTGGTAGGCCGCATTTACGGCTGATAGCTGGGCGCGTTGCGCGGCGTTAGCCGGAATATCATGAGTGGCATCACCTACGCTTCCCAAATATAAGAACCGCGGCTCAACTTCTGCGGTTCTTATATTTTTCTATCGCCGCATAGGAGGCCAAAGGCACGAAACCCTATAGAACGCATGTTTTGCGCAAATATGGCATAGGCCTGCTTTTCTGAAGCAACGCTCAGAATCCATATTGCTGCTCAACCACATATTAAATAAACCGCACAAAATTCCATTGACAGAACCGAATGGAAAGCGTACAATAGCTACAACACATATAGACGACTTGACGACCTGACGAGAGGCGAAATATGAAACCAATTGTAGAGCTCAGAAATATTGTAAAGCAGTTTCCCGGCGTCTTAGCAAACGATCATGTAAATTTCGCCATGTATCCGGGCGAAACGCATGCGTTGGTAGGGGAGAATGGCGCGGGGAAAAGCACCTTGATGAAAATTCTCTATGGGCAATATGCGCCGGATCAAGGGGAGATTTTGATAGACGGAGCACCGTGTCGCTACAATGTTACGGGCGCCCGGCGGCATGGGATCGGCATGGTCTATCAAAATTTTATGCAAATCCCCGATATGTGCATCTTAGAGAATATCATCCTTGGCAACGCGCCGGCCAAACGCGGCGTCATCGACTATGCCGCGGCGGAAAAGAAGGTGGGAGAGTACCTGCAACGCTTCAAGATGCGTGCCGCGCCGAATGCCCCGTTAAAAAGCCTGTCCGTTGGCGAGCGCCAAAAGATTGAAATTATCAAATCGCTCTATTTCGATGCTCGCATTTTGATCCTCGATGAACCCACCGCGGTTTTAACCCCCCAGGAATCCTATGAATTGTTTCAAATCATCGATTCGTTGAAGGCGGAGGGGCGATCCGTCGTCTTTATCTCCCATAAGCTGCGCGAGGTCATCACCGTGGGGGATCGCATTACGGTGATGCGCAAGGGCCGGGTCGTCCAGGCGGATTGGATGCGCGGCGATGCGAACGAAGTGGATATTGCCCGGGCTATGATTGGCAAGAAGGATGTGCAGCTCATCCAAAACCAGCGCGAAGCGGCGCCCGGAAGCACCGTGATGGAAACAAAGCGGCTTTGGTATTTTGATGAACTGGGCGTTCCCAAGCTGCGGGATCTTTCCATGCAAATTCGTAGCGGTGAAATCCTAGGCATTGGCGGCGTGGAGGGAAACGGCCAGGATGAGTTGATTCATACGCTGATCGGTATGCTCACCCCATCTTCCGGAGAGATCACCATCGGGGGCAAGGATTTGACGGCCGCAACCGTTGCGCAGCGGCGGGCCGCGGGGATGGGTTTTATCTCGGACGACCGTATGACAGTGGGCCTGGTGTTGGATGGAACGATCGAGGAAAACGTCATCGCCGGCAACGAGCGGGCCCCCGCCTTTTCGAAGGGGATATTGCTGCGCAAAAAAGAGATTGCGCGCCATTGCGAAGGCCTGATCGATGCGTATGACATAAAGGGCCTTACGGCGGGCAAGCAGGTCAAAATGCTCTCCGGCGGCAATATGCAAAAGATCGTACTGGCAAGGGAAATCAGCCGCAATCCTAAAGTGTTGATCGCCGCACAGCCCACAAGGGGGTTGGATATTGGCGCTATCAATTTTGTCAGGGAGCTCCTGCTGGCGCAGCGGAAAGAGGGGACGGCGGTCATTCTGGTATCCGCAGATCTTGAAGAACTCATCTCCCTGAGCGATCGAATCATCATTCTCTTTGAAGGCTCAATTTCAGGAGAAATCACAGACGTCGCCAATGTAACGGAAGAGAAGATCGGATTGCTGATGGGAGGCGCGAGCGATTATGCACAATAAGCAGGGTAGAGAACGCATCCGGCATATCTCCTGGGCGGAATTGCTGGCGAAGCTGGGGAACCCGATTTTAGCGATTATCATCGCCTTCCTAATGGGCGGGCTGATGGTTCTAATCTCCGGCGATAACCCCCTGGAGACCTATGCCGCCCTTTTGAACGGCGCTTTCGGCAATACAACGGCGATCCAAAACACGATCCGCTACACGATCCCCATCGTTTTGCTTGCGTATTCCTTTTCCGTCTGCAGCCGGTGCGGCTATTTTAACATTAGCCATGAAAGCCAGATGTACAGCGCAGCTCTGGCGATGGTAGCCATTTCCGAACTGGCGCACGGGCTGCCGTCGTGGGCGCGGCTGGCCTTGATGATGGTCGCGGCCTGCGCTGCGGCTGCCGTGGCCTGTATCATTCCGGCGCTTGCGAAATTCAAGCTGGGCGTTAGCGAGGTGGTGGTGGGCGTTATGCTCAACTATCTTATGGCCTACCTCACCAAGCACATGATTGCCTTCTCCTTCATCGCGCAGCCCGGTTCTTCCTCCATCATGTCCTTCCCGATTCCGGAATCCATCCATGCGGGCATGATCACGTTGTGCGCGGCCATCATCGTAGTGATTTATCAATTTGTGCTCAAAAAGACGATTCCCGGATATCGGCTAAGCATTGTGGGCAAAAACCAGAGGTTTGCAACGGCCAGCGGCCTGCCATCTATGCGTGTGCTCCTCTCCTCCGCGATCGTGGGCGGCGTGCTTACGGGCATCTGTGCGATTGGCGAAATGCTGGGCTATTATCACATTATTTACAGCGACTTCGCGGCCGGAATCGGCTATAACGGGATGACGGCGGCCTTGCTTGGCGCGCACAACGCCATCGGCATGCTGGTGGGCGCCTTGCTGCTGGGCGCGCTTAAAAGCGGCTCCGTAATGCTGACGGTCATTACGGATGTACCCTCTGAGCTTGTGGATTGTGTGCAGGGCTTCGTGATGTTCTTCGCTACCATCAGCCTCCTCAACCCGAGCGGGCAAAAGCATAAAGCGGCGACGAAAAAAACAGCTGCGATTGAGGGCAAGTAAATGGATATCATTTCACTTTTAACTGTTACGCTGCGCCATGCCGGGCCGATTATCCTGGTGGCGATGGGTGGGCTGCTGGCCGCAAAGGTCAACGTATTTAACTTGGCGCTGGAAGGATTTATGCTGATCGGTTCCTTCGCCGCCATCGTAGGCGCGTATTATTCCAATAATGTCTGGGTTGGCGTTTTAAGCGGCGTCGCCGCCAGCACATTGTTGATTGCCATTTATGCGGTATTCATCATTGAATTGAAAGTGCAGCCCGTCATCTGCGCGATTTCCATTATTACGCTGGCCAGCGGCTTGACCCGCTATCTGCTCAATCCAATTTTCGGCGTCAGCGGCAGATATGTGCTGCCTTCCTCGCTGGCAATGCCCACAGTGAATATGGCGTGGCTTAGCGACATCCCGATTTTGGGGCGGATATTCAACGGCCATTCCCTAATCGTCTATTTTGCCTTGGCGCTGCCGTTTATCCTTAATTTTGTAATCTACAAAACGAACCTGGGACTAAACCTTCGCGCCGTGGGGCTAAATGAAGAAGCCGCCGTCGCGGCCGGCATCAACGTTCGCAGAACCCAATACCTGGCGCTGACTACCAATGGCGTCCTATGCGGTCTGGGCGGTGCGGAGCTGGCGTTATCCGTTTATATGTTTAACGTGGGTATGTCCAATGGACGCGGCTATACGGCCCTCGCGGCGATTACCTTAGCCGATAACCATCCCTTGATCGCCCTGGCTGCCTGCCTGCTATTCGGCTTTGCCGAATCCTTGGTCGTTTCTCTCTCGGGCACAGGCTTTTCCTCTTACCTGCTGGGTATGATCCCCTACCTGCTGGCTTTGCTGGCGGCAGTTCTGCCCCAGATTATCAAGCTGTGCAGCCATTCCCTTAAAAGAAAGAAAGCGGAAAAGCGGATGATCGCTGAATACTACCAGCGGCAAAACGTTTAACCGGCCGAGCCGGCCATAAAAATATAAAAAGGAAAAGGAAGGAAAAACCATGAAAAAGAGTTTCCCAAAGATGATCCTCTGCCTGCTTTCGGTCTGCGTTATGCTGGCGGCTGTGTTCGCGGGGTGCAGCGGGAAGGTCGATGCCCCGGCGGCCCAAGCCCCAGCGGCCAATGCCCCTGCTGTCGATGCCCCGGCAGGCAACGCGAAAACCAGGATCGCCTTCGTTTCTTACCAGGCGTTCGATTCCTCCGAGTGGCTGCAAAACCTGATGTCAGGGCTTACGGCTTATGAAACGGAGAATCAGGATGTTGAGATTAAGTGTATCGAGGCGCTGGCCGTGGATCAATATGAACCCAAGGTGCGCGCCTGCTGTGAGCAGGGGTATGATATCATCATCACCACCTATTCGGATATGGCGGACGCCACCATCGCGGTGGCAAAGGATTACCCCGACATCAAATTTGGCATTTTGCAGGGCGAGATAGAGAACATTGCCGATTATGCCAACATCTCGGATTTCCACCTTAACCGCACGGAAACGGCTTTTGTGCAGGGCTGCGCAGCTGCGCTGATGACCAAAACGGGCAAAGTCGGTTTTGTGGGCGGCGCTGACAGTGGCGGTATCAATGAGATCTTGGCTGGCTATCAGCAGGGCATTGCCTATATCAACAACGGCACGGTGGATGTGGTGACATATTGCAATTCCTTTACGGACCCCACCATCGGCAAGGAATACGCGCTACAGTTGATTGTGGATGGCTGTGACGTGATTTTCGGCGCTGCGGGCGGTTCCGGCACGGGCTGCGCCCAGGCTGCGGAGGAGCAGGGCGTTATGTACGCCGCCTGCGACGTGCATTATCCGGATGCCGCGCCCACGGCCGAGATCGGCAGTGCGCTGAATTCTTTTGAAAACATGGTCATCGCTTTTATCGATGATACCCTCAACGGCAACTACCAGGGCGGCACCAGCAATGAATACGGCATTGCGCAGGGCGCCGCGGGCTATGAGTTCGCATCCAACGGCTTGGTGCCGACGGATATCCAGGATAAGGTAATGGAGATTTCCGACAAGGTGGCCGCGGGTGAATTTAAGATCGATACCCAGCCCCTTCATAAATAAAGAATCAATAGAGCGAGGTGTGCAAATGCGCCAAAAAAACAACGGCGGTGCATTTGCGCATCTCCAGAAATAGGAGTAGTATGGAAATGGCATATGACTTGCATGATCGAATTTTAGGCAGCTTAGTTACGGCGGGCATGGGCGATGGGGTCGGCGTACCCTCGGAAGCCATGAGCCGGGCGGAAATTCTCGAATCATTTGGAAGGCCTATCGATAAATTTCTAGAGCCGGGCGATAATCCCTACGGGCTGGGAAACGTGTTGGGCGAAGTGACGGACGATACCTCGCAGATGTATGAAATGGCCAAGGCGGTAATCGCTACAAAAGGCGAACTCACCGTTAAGGCGGCTGCGGATGCGCTGGTAAATTGGACGAAATGCTATCCGAAATATTATCCGCGCAATGCCGGGCCGACGATGCGCTTCTGGGTGGAGGATTACATGCGGGGCGGAGATCCCCTGGCGCTGGCCCGGGTGGGCATGGTTTATGGCCGGGGGATATCCAATGGCTGCGCCATGCGGGTAGCCTCGGCGGGCCTATGCAACCCTGGGAATCTGGATGGCGCTATCCAAACAGCCGTAACCATGACGAGCGTCTCCCATGGAACCCAGCACGCCTATTCGGGCGCCTGCGCCATCGCTTGCGCCATTGCGGAAGCCATGACGGAGCATTCGCAGGTATCTTCTGTTTTGAAAGCGGCGGTTTACGGCGCGAAAGAAGGCGAGAGAATCGGCCTGAAAGAGGCGCGGAGCGCCTATGGGCCCCGTGTCCTTCCCAAGCTGATGCAGGCTATTGATTGCGTTTACAGCGCAGATAACGCGGACGACGCCTCCCGTTTGATAGAGGAAAACGTAGGCTGCACAGGGGATATCCAGCCCACCATCGGCGTAACGATCGGCCTATTTGCCGCCAACGATGGAGACCCCATCAAAACCATCTTAGCCGCGGCCAACATCGGTGGCGATACGGATACCTTTGCCTGCATAGCCGGCATGGTCGCGGGGGCCTATAAGGGGTTCAGCGCCATTCCGCAGGATTGGTATACCATTTTTAAAGCCGCCAACCCAATGCTGGATTTTGAATGGGCAGCTGTGGAACTTACCGAGATCGCCAAAATGAGAATGCGGCGCGTATAAAGAAGAGCTGGAGAAGCAAATGGAGTACGACGTTCTGTTTTTGACCGCCCCTACCGTCGATGTGATTATCGAAATGGAAGGAAGCTTCCCTATACAGGGAGGCTGCACCCGCCGCGTGCTAAAAACCTATCCCGAGCCCGGCGGCCCGGGCAATATGCTGCTCGTTTTTAACCGCATGGGTGGGAATATCCTGCCTGTGGGGCCGATTGGGGAGGATTATTACGGCGGCTATCTGCAGGATGCGTATCATGCCGCACACATTGAGACAGGGCAGCTTTACGTTACGCCGGGCTATAGCACGCCGGTGGCAAACTGCATCATCGATGAAGCAGGCGTCCATTCTTTCGTCAGTACCTTTGGGTCTTGCGATTTTACCGAGGAGGAAGCGGTTTTGGCGCTGATGGATCGCTGCGGCGGCCTTTGCCTGAGTGGGTATAGTATGGCCAGCGATACGCAGGCGTTTCGGCGCCTCTCCCTGCTGCTTCTGCGCCGCGCCTACGATTTGCAGCGCCAGGTATTCTTTGACCCCGGCCCCTTGGTGGGCGAGATCGATCTAACTATCCTTTCCGAAGTTTTACGAAAATCCACAGCGATCGCCCTCAACGATGAGGAAGCAAGCGTTATAACTGGCTGTTCGGACCCGGTCAAGGCCGCGTCCGCGTTGATACGGCAAACGGATGCTCTCGTGCTGATCAAGGCGGGTGCGCGCGGATGCTATGCCGCGTCCTCCCGGAATGCGGGGGAGTGGTATCCGGGGTTTAAGGTTCCTCTCGTAGATACCATGGGCGCGGGGGATTCCTTCCTGGGCGCCTTCATGTACGCGTGGATGCAAGCGTGGAATATCGAAACCTGCGTGACCTTCGCCAATGCTGCGGGAGCCGTTAAAACCTCTAAGTTTGGAACGGGTACGCAAGTTCCCACCTTTGATGAAATGGTTGCAATCCTTGAGGGGAACGGCTATACTGTTCCTAATATATGTAAGGCAAATGGAAAATTTTCGGAGCTGGATCTCTCCAAAAGAATTGTTAAATTGTCAGGAGTTTGATTGTATGGTAACAAAAACACCCGGTGGGGCGGCGCTATATCTTCAAGTTGCCGAAGAAATCAAAAACGACCTGTCAAAGCTGCGATATGGGGAGCAGATTCCAAGCGAAAGCGAACTAATGGAACGCTATAACGTAAGCCGAGGCACGGTGCGGCAGGCTGTGACCGGCTTGGTAAATAGCGGCTACCTTTACAAATTGCTCGGAAAGGGAACCTATCGGGGAGGCGGGGTGAAAAGCTATGATGTTCGCAACATTATCCCCTCCTTTACCCATAGCATAATCCGCAACGGCGAGGTGCCCAGCATTTCCGGCATAACGTTGCGCACCTGCGCATCCGATGAACAGGTGGCGGAATATTTAAGCATTCCGCTAGGTGAAGAGGTTTGGGAGCTTGCTCGTTTTCGCGGCGTAAAAAACCAGGATCCCCCGCGATGCTTTGCCGTCGCCTTCATTTTAAAAGAAACAATCCCCCAACTCAAAGCGGAAGACCTGGAGCTTTCGCTCCTTGAAATGGTTATCAAAAAGTTCGGCATACAAATTTCTTCCACCACGAACTGCATTTATGCGGCTATAGCCGATCAGGAGCTTGAATCGGCCATTGGCATAGACTGCGGCAAGGCGGTGCTGGTTTCGGAATTTATCGCGCGGGATCTGGATGGGCGCCCATTTCTCTTTGATAAAAGTTACAATTGGGATGGCCAGTACCGGTATGTAATCGAAAGTGAGTATAAGCCTAAATAGCGGCATGGCGAGCTGCTCAATAAAACGATAATAACCGCTTTGGAGCAACGGGCTGAAATTTTCTCGAAAAGCCAATGGCGATAATCTTGGTTGCATCGAACACAGAAATTCCCGTTCGGATAATCCTGCACCTCCGATATCCCTCCGAGCATCCCGGTTATGATATGCTAGGCAGCCGCGATCTCGGCTCTCTGTTCAGAGATAGGGTGGTGGTTGCGGCTTCGAGTCCCTCTATCTATTTTACGCCATCAAAAAGCCCCCCGCGGGGGCTTTTTTGATGGAGCGGGCAATGGGACTCGAACCCACGATCTCAGCTTGGAAGGCTAATGTGTTACCATTACACTATGCCCGCAAAAGGGTGAAAAAACGAAGGGCGGCGCCCCATAAGGGTGCCCGCCCGCTGCTTGTGGTGCGGGCGAAGAGACTTGAACTCATACACCTCGCGGTACTGGAACCTAAATCCAGCGCGTCTGCCAATTCCGCCACGCCCGCCTAACGCGAATGAAATAAGAGGTTGGTGACCCGTCGGAGATTCGAACTCCGGACACCTTGATTAAAAGTCAAGTGCTCTACCGACTGAGCTAACGGGTCATGCGCCTGTATGGGCCGCGCCGCATCCAGGCCAATTGGCTGGGGTGGCAGGAGTCGAACCTACGGATGCGGGAGTCAAAGTCCCGTGCCTTACCGCTTGGCGACACCCCAACGCACTTAAGATAAGGAATCGAACCCCTGCGCCTTACGCTTGGGCGGCTTGCCGGTGGGGAATGGCTGCCGTGCATGCCGCTTTGGACATGCACGGCGCCGATGGGGTGGGTAGTGGGACTCGAACCCACGACCTCCAGAGCCACAATCTGGCATTCTAACCAAGCTGAACTATACCCACCATATGGACCCAACCGGGAATGGCACGCCCGCAGGGACTCGAACCCTGGACCTACGGCTTAGAAGGCCGTTGCTCTATCCAACTGAGCTACAGGCGCATGCGCCGTTTGCGGCCCGCGAAGCGCGAAGCCCCTTGCCGACAATTATGTATTTTACCAGATGCAGAGCCTTGATGTCAATGCCTTTGCATAATTCCCGGTGCGAACGGTTTATATCATATATTCGTGCATTTCCTCCGCTACCAGCGTATTGGGAAAATGCGCCTTGGCCTCGGCCAAAATGGCTTCGTCGCGCGGTTCGCCGCCCCAGATGTGCGTACAAAGGAGTTGCTCGGCCCCGGCGCGCTGGGCCAGGCGGCCCGCCTCTCCCGCTGTGAGATGGGGGGCGATGGCCGTGGTCTTTTCCGCATTGAGGAAGCCCGTGCCCGCCAGGATCACATGCGCCCCCTTGGCAAGATCCGCAAGGCCGGCGAAATAGCCCGTATCCCCGGTGTAAAAGAGGCGGCGGCCCTGGTGCTCGATATCGAAGCAATAGGTGGGCACCGGGTGGATGACCCTGTGCAGGGCGATGGCCATATCTCCAAAGCGGATGCGCAAGCCATCCCGCGCGGGCACCATGTCGTATACGCCGCTGCCGGCCAACTGGCGAAATTCCGCATCCGGCTCATCCGGCGAAACCACGGTGAGCGGCATGGGCACAGGCTGGCCGCGTGCGGAAAGCTGCTGCAAGGCATAGCGCAACACCAGCATATCGGACATATGATCGCTATGCAGGTGGGATAACAACACGGCGGTGAGGCCCAGGCCGGGCACGCGGCGCAAGAGATTGCCCAGCGTGCCGCTGCCAAGATCCATCACCAGGGTAACGCCGCCGCTTTCCAGCAGATATCCCGAGCAAGCGCCGCCGGGGGCGGGGAAGGGGCCGTAGCGGCCCAATACGGTGAGCTTCATGGCTTCATTTCCTTACCATATAGAATATACGGATACGGCGGGCTGCCCCGCCTGCTTCAAGTATACCACGGATGGGCGGGAAATATCGAAAAACACGCGCAAGAAAGGCGCAAAAGGGGATGTTTTTCGTTGACACGGATCGCCGCTTTGTGATATCATAACTCGGTGAGCCGCTCCGTGCCGGCTTTCTAAGCGTGGGCCAAGCGCCTAACGCCGGGCATGGGCGAGACTGGAAAGAGGAGGTAGCAAACCGTGTACGCGCTTATCCGCACTGGAGGCAAGCAGTACAAGGTAGCCGCTGGGGACGAAGTGCTCGTCGAAAAGCTGGATGCCGAAGTGGGCGCACAAGTCGCCTTTGAAGTATTGATGCTTTGCGGGGATGAAGTCGTGATCGGCAAGCCGGTTGTCCAGGGCGTCAGCGCCAGGGGCAAGGTGGTCGAGCAGGGCAAGGGCAATAAGGTCGTGGTCTTCCACTACAAGCCCAAAAAGAACATCCGCAAAAAGCAGGGTCACCGTCAGCCCTATACCAAGGTTTTGATCGAGAGCATCGGCTGATATGACGACCATCACGCTCTTTTCCAAGGAGGGTGGCCTGGTGGGCTTTGAAGCCCGGGGTCACAGCGGGTTTGCCCTATCCGGCAGCGATATCGTATGCAGCGCCGTTTCCGCGCTGACCATCGCCGCCGCCAACGGCATCACCGAGCTCCTGCATCTGCCCGCGGCCGTCGAAATGACGGACGGCCATCTTTACGCCATGCTCGATAAAGGCGTGGCGCGGGCCGATCTGGAAAAGGCGCGCATCATTCTGGACACGATGGCTTTGGGGCTGCGCTCCATTGCCGAAACGTATGGGGATTCCCTCAAAATAATCGAAAGGAAGGTGTAGCACGATGTTGAAGATGAACCTTCAGCTCTTCGCGCATAAAAAGGGCGGCGGCTCCTCTAAGAACGGCCGTGACAGCAACTCCAAGCGCCTGGGGCCCAAGCGCGCGGACGGCCAGTTCGTGCTGGCGGGCAATATCCTGGTGCGGCAGCGCGGCACCCATATCCACCCTGGCAACAATGTGGGCATCGGCAAGGATGATACCCTATTTGCCAAGGTCGATGGCGTGGTTCGCTTTGAAACCAAGCATCTGGGCCGCAAGCAGGTCAGAGTCTACGAAGAGGCTGGGGCCAACTAAGCCAACGGCTGTGTGAAGCGCCCAACCGGGCGCTTTTTTCATCTGGGGGTGACAATAGATGGAACGGCTGGCAATTCGCTCCACGGCGCGGGCCGGGGGCCTGCTCTTTAGCGGCATCGACAGGCTCGACCTGGCCGCAAGCTGTACCTGTGGCCAATGCTTCCGTTGGCTGCCCGATCCGGACACGGAGGGGGCCTGGCGGGGCGTGGCCCATGGCCGATCTGTTACGGCCCGGCAGGAAGGGGATTCCCTGCATATCTGGCCCGCGCCGGCCGCCGATGTGGCCATCTGGGCGGATTATTTCGACCTGGGGCGGGAATACACGGCCATCGAGGCGCAGCTTCTGGCGGATGAGCGTCTTCGCCCAGCCTATGGCGCGGCACGGGGCATCCGCATCTTTTGCCAGGAGCCTTTTGAAACGCTGGTTAGCTTCATCATCTCCGCCAACAATAACATCCCCCGCATCCGAGGCATCGTAGAACGTCTCTGCGCCCTGGCCGGGGAGCCGCTTGGGCCGGGCGTATACGCCTTCCCCACGCCCGAAGCGTTGGCGCGGCTTTCAGAAACCGACCTGCGTGGGATTGGCGCGGGCTACCGCGCCCCCTTCATCCTGGGCAGCGCCCGGCGGGTGGCGGAAGGGTTTGATTTGCACGCCCTGCGGGCCGCGCCCTTGGGGGAGGCCCGGAAGGCCCTCTGCTCCCTGCCGGGGGTAGGGCCTAAGGTAGCGGATTGCGTGGCCCTTTTTTCCCTGGGGCATACGGCGGCTTTCCCAATGGATGTGTGGATGAAGCGGGCCGTGAAGGCCCTGCTCTTTGATGGGCACGAGGCCACGGCAAAGGAGTTGGCCCAGGCCATTGCCGAACTGGGTGCGGATGCCGGCATCCTACAGCAATATATCTTTCACTATGCCCGGCAATGGCTCTGATAGCTGCGAATTATAAATTAGCAACAATAATAATTACTAATCATATTGACGAATTAAAAGGTTTGGGATATATTGTAAAAAGCAAGCATACCTTTATTTTTATAGAAAAAGGGGAACCGACTTGAGAGGAATAAGACAAAAGATTATTTTAAACACATTGCTTGTCACTGTGATCCTTTCGGTTGTGACGACGATCGTTTTGTGGGTCTCCGCAATGTCCCTCACCAACGCAACGCTCATGGGAACGCTCATGCCTTTTGTAAAAACGGCGTCCAAGAGCATCGAGAGCAGCCTGCACATCATGGCGGATCGTGTTTTGCTCATCGCGGAGGAAGAAGCCCTCGTATCGCCCGAGGCGACACGTGCGCAAAAGCAAGCCGCGCTGGATCAGGCGGCCTCGGGCATTGAGTTCATGTGGTTGGGCTTATATGCACAGGATGGCAAGCTATACACCGGCAACCAGGGCTGCCCGGCGGATATTTCCGGTGGCGAGCTATTTAAGATGATCCAGGAAACACAAAATCTTGTCATTGACGATACATCCGCCACGGAGAACGGCCTTGAGGTGGCGGTGGGCGCGCCGGTGGTTGCCGGGGAAAATCTGACATACTACCTTGTGGGAAGTTATAAATACGATATGCTCGACGACGTGATAAGCAGTATCCACATCGGATATAGCGGCCACGCCCTTATCATAAACCAAAGCGGGCAGATCGTAGCCCACCAAAACAAGGAACTCATCAAAAGCGGGCAGAACGTTTACACATATTATAAAGATGATGCGCGGCTACTGGAGCAATTCGACATCATGCGGACCGGCGCCTTGGGGGCGACTTCCGTTTCTGTCGGAGGCAAGGATACGCTGGTGGCGTATGCGCCCGTGCTTGGCGCCAATTGGTACCTGGCTATTTTGACGCCCAAATCGGATTTTACCGGCATCGTAAACAACGCGATTATGGTCAATGGAGCTGTTACGGTTACGTTGATCCTGGCCGCGGTATTGTTCATCGCCCGTTTTGCCGGCAAGATATCCGCATCGCTCGGCGCTGTGACCGGGCGGATACAAAAACTTGCCGGGGGCAACTTGTCCAGTCCTGTCGACGTTGTCACAACCAAGGACGAGGCGCAGACCCTTTCCGTATCCTTGCGAGATACGATCCAGGCTGTGAACGGGTATATCTCGGAGTTGCAAAATGCTCTAAAGCAGCTTTCCATGGGGAATCTGGATGTGGGAATCGAAAGCGAATTCGCGGGGGATTTCGTGGTGATGAAGGAATCCCTTGTGAGCATCATAGATTTCTTAAATAAGCTATTGAGCGATCTGCAGCGCTCGGCTGTGATGCTCAACCAAGCGGCCCAAAGCGTATCCATCAGCGCGCGTTCCATGAACGCATCTTCGGAACATCAATCGTTGTCGGTAGAAAACCTGGTGTCTGTAACGACCTCTATCTCCCAGGATATTGGCGTGGTGGATGAACACGCGCGCACGGCGCGGTCATTTATGGATGAGTCCATGCAGAAGCTGGAAAAGGGCGCAAAGCAGATGGATAGCACGCTGCAGTCCATGCAAAACATCAGCCATAACGCGGCAGAGATAACCAAGATAGCGAAGTTCCTGGAAGAAATCGCGTTTCAGACGAACCTCCTGGCGCTTAACGCTGGCGTGGAAGCTGCCCGTGCCGGCGCCGCGGGGAAGGGCTTCTCGGTCGTAGCCAGTGAGATACGAAAACTTGCTGAAATGAGCGCGGATTCCTCCAAGCGCACGGCGGACATGATACGCAACTCACAGCAGGCAATCGCGGAAGGATCGGAGCATGCAAACCTTACCGCGCATTCTCTCAAGGAGCTGGCGGAAATAACCAGGAAGACCCTGGATATTACGGAGGATCTGGCCAGGCTGGTGAGCAATGAGAAATCCGCGCTGGAGAATGCTTCTTCAGATATAGCCAATATTTCGGAGCTTGCTCAAAGGAACCTCGATGCCAGCCACGAAGTCGCCTCTCTCAGCGGCGATTTGGCCGAACAGGCCCAGGGCCTAAAAGAAATGTCGGAGCGCTTCCGGCTGCGGGGAAATGCGCGGGAGGAGGGGATATAATGCGTATCAAAAAGTTCATTCTGGTGCTCTGCCTGGCAATCGTTCTTCTTTCTACCGTGAACGGCTGTAAAGCACAAAAGAACGGCCTGGTAGATGGTTACTACACAGCGGAGATGTCTTCCTTCAGCCACGGCTGGAAGGAATTCGTATCCATCCGCATAAGCGACGGCAAGATCGTTACGGTAGAGTATAACGCGAAAAATCCCAGTGGGTTTATCAAATCCTGGGATATCCAATATATGCGAAACATGAATGGTGTTGCGGGTACCTATCCCAACCGCTATACCCGCGCCTATGCCGCCAGCCTTTTAGAAGCGCAAAGCGTAGAGGGGATCGATGCGGTAAGCGGCGCCACCAGCTCCGGCGGGAATTTCCGGCAGATGGTCGCGCTGCTCCTCGATAAGGCAAAGGCCGGAGATACTGCCGTGGGCATCGTGGAACTACAAGAATAGCTTTCATATGATAGCAAGACGATAACAGCATAAATCCACTATATCAAAGGCGCCGCCCAAGTTTTAAGGGCGGCGCTTGTGTAAATACCGGCTTCCTAATAATTCAGCCGCCTTGTCCATTTCAATGCGTCCAAATAAAGATCCGCGTATGTATTAAGCCCGATCTTGTTCATGGGGTATTGATCGGCGACCTTGTCGTATTCGCCGGACTCACAGGCGATAACGCAGTTTAGCAGCCTGCGGTAATCGTTGTCTTCACCTACCAGCGCCTGCTTTACCTGATCCAAAAGGGGCAACCCCGTCACCACCTGCACCATGGGTTTGTTGAGCAATACATCCAGGAAAGAAAATATTCCGGTAAAGAAATAGCTTACGCTTTCGTCGCGAAGGCCAAGCGCCTTGGCCGATAGTTCCATCACCTTTCCTCTTATCATGGAGAGTTTGACCATTTCGGCATTCTCCACATTCTGGATGTCTTTGAGCATCATTAAGGAGAGCCATTGATATAGCTCCTCCATCCCAATGTACGCTAAAGCGTGCCGAATGGTTTTAATTTGGTTTACAGCGCCATAATAAACCGAGTTGGCGAGATTTAGCAGCTTTAGTGAAAGGCCAAGGTCCCTTTCGATGATATTGGAGATAACCTGGTAGCTGGGTTCGGCATTATGCAATTCTTCCAGTATGCTGAAGATATTCGTGTTGAGCACGCAAATCTCCTTTGCGTTAACAACAACAGGCTTACTGAAAAAGTAACCTTGGAAGAAGTGATACCCTAATTTCGAGGCGATTTTGAAATCTTCACGCGTCTCTATCTTTTCTGCAAGAAACCTTTTCTTTGAGCCGTGGGATCTGATTAAAGCGCGTTGCTCGCTGAGGCTAACGGCCGGGTATTCTACTTTGATGATATCCGCCAATTCGATAAGGGGAATGAGATCATTGGAAAACACGAAATCATCCAGCGCAATGGTATATCCCATATCATGCAGCTTTTTGCAGGCCTCTACGGTGGCGGGCGTGACCGCGTCGCGCTCCAGCACTTCTATCACAACGTCTTTGCGGGGGAGAAGATAAGGAACGCTGCTGCCGATGAGATCCTTGGAAAAATTAATAAATGCCAGCGTCCCATCCGTAATGTCCTTTAGGCCCATGACCAGAACTGAATTGATAAGTAGTTCCGCCGTTGCCTGATTATCATCTATGCCGGGGAAAAAGTTCTGCTTGCTTTGACGATACAGCAACTCATAGCCGTATACGTTCAGGCATTTGTCGAAAATCGGTTGTCGGGCAATAAAAACTTCCATGATTCATACCCAATACTTCGTAGCATAAAAGGCATTCATTATTTATTAGATGTAGTTTCCGCCAGGATCTTGCGGGATATGTCGTGCATGTTCGGATATAGGCTTATTGGAACAGCCGCCGAGCCCAGCACAATGCCAACCGCGTATCTGGCACACTGCGGATAATCACTCAAGCAGTATTTCTGCTTGAATATAGAGCCGATCCCCTGATCTAGGGGCATCCGATCATTAAAGAAAGGACACCGTTCCAGGAATTCGCAGTGCATCACTTATTCCTCCATCTAAAGCGGGTTTGCCGGTTAAAAACAGAACAAAATCCCGAATCGTATTATGCCGTACCAGGCAGACCTTGAATGAAAAATCGGGAATTATGCCAGTTTCAGGGGTATCCTGCCTCTATATCCACAATTATACAATGGATATTATTCTTAATCAATATATATTATAAAGAAAGAATGGCACTTATATGGAAAGCTATTTTTATTATGCATCCTTATTATAGAAAGGCCGCCCAAGCAAAAAACCTGCAATTGGCAGATAGGGTGCAATTACAGGCTTTTTGGCATAATAGGAAACGCCGCCGCTTACAGGTTCACTGTAATTGTTGCATCACGTATAATAGCCTCTGCTGCTGCTCGGGTGTGAGCATGGGGGCCAGACGCTGGGCCACATTGGTCAGTTCATTGGGGTCGATGGTCCCCATTTGCCGGGCTTGGCGCAGCTCATTCATCAGCTCCGTTTCGCTCTTGCCGCCGTAGTGGTTTACGATGCTTTGTATCTCGTTGATCTGGTTGGGATCCGCGTTTTGCACGGCTTGATTCATGGCGTCCGTGTTAGGCAGGGGCGTTTTGGTGCTTTTGCTGCCCTGTAACGTTCTTTTCATGCAATCACCTCGCTTTATTACTATGCGGCCTTTTGCCCCGGGGTTCACAAGAAGGCCAAGGCGCATATCTTGTTATAGGAGAGATTTACAAGGAGGAGAAAACATGCAGCGCATCGCACCCAATACTATGCCCCCCAGGGGCGGCAGCGGCGGCAGGCAAGGCGGCGCAGGAGGATCGGGAGAATCCCCCGCCTACCGCATGGCCAGCCGTATCCGCGCCGAGCAGGGGCCGGAGCGCGCCGCGCAATATCTACGAGCGATGGAGCCCTTTCTGGCCCCGGCTGAGCGCAGCCACATCGCCCAGCAGCTGGGCCTGCGCGTACCCCCCCCGCCTCCGGCCCCGCCCCCGGCATCCAACCAGACGCCCCTCAGCGGCATGCCGGGTCTTGACGGCGGCGCTATGCCCAATATCGGCAATATGGGCAACATGGGTCCTCTGGGCAATATGGGCAACATGGGCAACATGGGAAATATGGGTCCCCTGGGCAACATCGGCAACATTATGCAAATGATGCAACTCTTCCAGGGGCTTTCCGCCGGCAATGCGGGCGGCGGCACAGGCGGCAACCCGCTGGGGGGCCTTGGCGGTGGCAATCCCATGCAGCTGGCCCAAATGCTGGGCTCTTTAATGGGCGGCAAGAAGAATTAGCGAGTGGATAAAGAGAAGTTTCATCCTGCGATACCAAATACATATGATTGTCATAATCGTTTGGTATATGTATACTGATACAAGGAACTTTTGCCGCGCCACGGGCCGCGGCTGCAGAAAGGTGAACGGCTATGACACAACGCGTATATGAAAACATCCCGGTGGTGGCTCTGCGGGGGCTGGTCGTGTTGCCCGGAGAACTGTTGCATTTTGACGCCGGGCGGGATAAGAGCGTGAATGCGCTCAACGAGGCCCTGGGGCGGGACGATATGGTTTTCTTGAGCGCACAGCACGACGCCCGCAAGGCGGATATCACGACGGAGGATATCTTCGAGGTGGGTATGCTTTGCAAGCTAAGGCAAATGCTCAGCCTGCCCGGGGATAGCAGCCGGGTGTTCGTGGAGGGCGTGTGTAGGGCTGTGGCCGTATCCATCAGCGATGGGGAATACATGGTGGCGGATATTGCCTGCCTCGAGGACGCGCCCTGCGACAAGGCGGTGGCGGAGGCCCTTCGCAGGCGGCTGGGGGGGGAGTTGGCCGAATATGCCGCCCTTAGCCCCCGCATGAATTCCGACGCGCTGGCCACCATAGAAAGCAAGGCGGATCCCGGCGTTTATGCGGACGCCGTGGCCAATGCCGTTATGCAAAAAGCAGCGGACAGGCAGTCCTTTTTGGAGGAAGTGGATCCGGTGCGGCGGCTCAAAATGGCTCTGCGCCACCTAAAGGGCGAGGTCGAGATCCTTCGGGCGGATCGGCGCATCGCCAAAGAAGTCCAAACCCAGGTGGATAAAAACCAAAAGGAATACTACCTTCGGGAGCAGATCAAGGCCATCCGCAAGGAGCTGGGCGACACCCAGGCATCCGAGGTGGACGCCATGCGGGAGCGCTTGGCCGATAAGGATATGCCGGAAGATGTGCGCGAAAAGGTAAGCCGCGAGATCGACCGCTTCGCAGACCTGCCCGCGGGCAGCCATGAGCAGCCGCCCAGGCGCAATTATATTGAGTGCATGCTGGACTTGCCCTGGCGCGAGCAGAGCGAGGATAACATCAGCATTTCCCACGCGCGGGAGGTGCTGGAGGCGGATCATTACGGCCTGCCCAAGGTGAAACAGCGCATTTTGGAATACCTCGCCGTGGCCAATCTCACCGGCAAGGTTAATGGGCAAGTCATCTGCTTCGTGGGCCCGCCGGGCGTGGGCAAAACCTCCGTGAGCGAATCCATCGCCCGCGCTTTGGGCCGCAAGTTTGTGCGTATGAGCCTAGGCGGCATCCGCGACGAGGCGGAGATACGCGGCCACCGCCGCACCTACATCGGTTCTATGCCGGGCCGGGTCATAGCCGCCCTGCGCCAAGCCGGGGTGGTGAACCCCGTGATTCTCTTCGACGAGATCGACAAATTGGCCGCGGATGGCCATGGCGACCCTTCTTCCGCCATGCTGGAGGTGCTGGATGGGGCGCAGAATTTCGCTTTCCGCGATCATTTTTTGGAAACGCCCTATGACCTTTCCAAGGTTTTGTTTTTGACGACCGCCAATGACCGCTCGGCCATCCCTGCTCCCTTGCTCGATAGGTTGGAGGTCATCGAGGTGCCCAGTTACCTGGATACGGAAAAGGCCGAGATCGCCAAGCGCCACCTGATCCCCAAGCAAATGGAGAAGCACGGCCTCAAACGGGGCATGCTGACCATACCGGATGTGCTTTTGCCCGCCATCATCCGGGGCTATACGGCCGAGGCCGGCGTGCGGGAGCTGGAGCGCACCATCGGCTCCATCTGCCGCAAGGCCGCCTGCGAGATCGGTGAGGGTAAGCAGCGGGTGCGCCTTACCCGGGCAAGGCTGGCCGAATATTTGGGCCAGCCCAAATACCGAGACCATACCGTGAAAAGGCCGGATGCGGTGGGTGTGGCCAATGGCATGGCCTGGACGCGCACCGGCGGCGAGCTGCTGGAAATCGAAGTAGCGGCCGTACCGGGCACGGGCCAGGTGCAGATGACGGGCAGGCTGGGGGATGTGATGCAGGAGAGCGTACGCGCCGCCATGACCTTTGTGCGGACCAACGCCGAGGCGCTGGGCATCGCAGCCGAGGATTTCCGCGAGAAGGATATCCATCTGCACGTGCCCGAGGGGGCCGTTCCCAAGGATGGCCCCAGCGCGGGCATCACCATGGCCACGGCTATCGCCAGCGCCCTTTCGGGCGCGCCCGTGCGTTCCAACGTGGCCATGACCGGGGAGATCAGCCTGCGAGGTAATGTGCTTCCCATCGGCGGCCTAAGGGAAAAGCTGCTGGCTGCCGTGCGCGGCGGCCTTAGTGTGGCCGTGATCCCGGCGGAGAACCGGCGGGATCTCGACGAGGTGCCGGCGGAAGTGAAAGAAGCCCTGCGCATCGAATTCGTGGAGGACGCCATGGCGGCCCTGCGCGCGGCCCTCACCAGGCTGCCCGGCCCCCGCGCCTATACGGGCGCGCACAAGGGCGAGCAGGGGCCCGCTGCCCAAAGTGCGCTGATGATGCGCGATCAATAAAAAATGGAGGATCGGCCATGGAACCCTTCGCCATCAAGCAAGCGGCTTTCGTAACCAGCGTAGGCCTGGGGGGCGATTATCCACAGCCCCTGGAATCAGGCGTGGAGATTGCCCTAGTGGGCAAATCCAACGTGGGCAAATCCAGCCTCATTAATTCCCTTTGCAACAATTATAAGCTGGCCCGCGTATCCGGCAGCCCGGGCAAAACCAGGCTGATTAATTATTTCGCCATCAACCGCCAGTTCTATTTTGTGGATTTGCCTGGCTACGGCTTTGCCAGGGCTCCTAAGAGCGAAAAGGAGAAGTGGGGCCAGCTGATGGAGGCCTATCTTTCCAGCGGCCGCGTGACCCATCTTTTTTTGCTGCTGGATATCCGCCACGAGCCCACAGCGGAGGACAAGCAGATGTTCCAATGGGTGCTCTATTACGGCGTGCCCTTTACCCTGGTGGCCACTAAGGCGGATAAGATTGCCAAGTCCAAGCGTAAGCAGGCCGCAAACGCCGCGGCCAAGCATTTGGGCGCGCCGCCCTCCGCCCTGCCTTACTCCGGCGAAACGGGGGAGGGGCGGCCGGAGCTGCTCGAGCGCATGGGAAAAATCGTAGAGGACCATATTTCCTTGCACAATACGAAAACTCCTATTGACATAGATAGTTCCCTTTTGCATACTCTGGAATGAAGATCGAGCAGGTCTGAATTTTACGCGATGCGACCGGAGGAAATGATATGGGTCTCAAAAAGTGCCCACGTTGCGAGTTGAACTACATCCGCGAGGGTGAAAAATACTGCGACGTCTGCAAGCGGTATATGAAGGGCGAGGCCGATGCGGACACAGTGGCCGCCACCTGCGTGGAGTGCGGGGAGCGCCCCGCCGTGCGGGGGAACGAGCTGTGTGCCATTTGCCTTCGGGAGGTGCGCCGCCAGGCCGCGCTGGCCAAACTGGCGGTTGATCTGCCGGAGGATGTGGGTATGGGCGAGACCGATATGGACGATATGGAGGTGCCGCTGGGCGGCCCGGACGATATCCCCGAGCGGGAGCTGGAGGAGATTGACCGGGAGCTGGGCGGCGACTTGGACGAGGAGGATGAGGATGTGGATGTGGATCCATTCTCCGACGAGGAAGACGAAGATTAGGGCATGCCTTTGGGTATTGCCATAGGATAGGAGGTGCGGGCCATGCGGATTTTTGCCCTGGGTGACCCGCATCTTTCTTTATCCACGGACAAGCCCATGGATATCTTCGGCCCCAATTGGGATGACCACGCGGCCCGCCTAGAAGCAGCCTGGCGCGCTGCCGTGCAGCCGGAAGACGCGGTTCTCCTGCCCGGCGATATCAGCTGGGCCATGAGCCTTAACGAGGCCAAAGCCGATCTTGCATTCCTGGCTGCCCTGCCCGGCACAAAGGTGCTGCTTAGGGGCAACCACGATTATTGGTGGAGTTCCATATCCAAAGTGCGCGCGGCCCTCCCCGCCGGCATGCATGCCGTGCAGAACGACAGCCTTGTCCTGAGCGGCATGGCCGTGCTGGGCACACGTGGCTGGGTTTGCCCGGGCAGCGCCCTCTTCGACCCGGCTACGGATCAAAAACTTTACGAGCGCGAACTGATCCGCTTGGAGCTTTCCCTCAAATCCGCTCCTGCCGGCCTGCCTAAGCTCTGCATGCTGCACTATCCCCCCTTCAACGAGCGGCGGCAACAGAGCGGCTTTACCGAGCTTTTGGAGGCCTATGGCGTAGAGCGCGCCGTGTATGGCCATCTCCATGGCAAAGCCTGCAGGAATGCCTTTGAGGGCCGGCGAAACGGCGTGGAATATATTCTTTGTTCCGCAGACCATTTGGAATTTATCCCTAAGCTTATTTTGGAGACTTAGCCGCCTACACGGCATTTTAACCGGCTTGATTATGGCAGGCCGGTTCTTTTTTGTTTTGGGACAAAATAATTCCAAGCAATCGGCTATGAATTATTGACAAGGGCCGGGCCGTGTGGTACAGTATCGATGGAGAAATCAGAGTAGACTACTCGGAATTGGGGGTGCAATCCATGAAGCTATCGACGCGGGGCCGTTATGGCTTAAAAGCCATGGTGGATTTGGCCGTGAATTATGGCGGCGGCATGGTGAGCACCGCTTCCCTGGCCGCTATGCAGGGCATTAGCGATGCGTATTTAGAGCAGCTCATCGCAACGCTACGCAAGGCGGGCCTGGTCAATTCCGTGCGGGGGGCCCAGGGGGGCTATTCCCTGGCCAGGCCGCCGGGTGAGATCAGCGTGAACGAGGTGCTCCGGGTGCTGGAAGGCAGCACGTCCGTGATGGATTGCGTGAGTACCGAGGGTGCGGCCTGTGATAACGCCTGCGCTTGCAGCGCCCGGCCCCTTTGGCTCAAGCTGCAAAGCCGTATCGACGAGGTGCTGGATTCCACTACCTTGGCGGATATGGCCGAGGATTATGTGTTCCAGCGCAGCCGCTTGCGGGCAGCGCAGGAGCGTAGCGAGCAATTAAAATAAATTAAAATAAGAGGAAGCGCCATGCGAAAGATTTATCTGGATAACGCGGCCACCACAGCCCTTTCCCCTAAGGTGCTCGAGGCCATGATGCCCTACCTCACCACTGTATACGGCAACCCCTCCAGCGTACATGCCTTTGGTCAGGAGGCCAAAAAGGGCCTGGATGCGGCGCGCGATCAGGTGGCGGCAGCGCTCAATTGCGCACCCGGCGAAATCATCTTTACCGGTTGCGGCACGGAGAGCGACAACACGGCCATCCTGGGCGTGGCGGAAAAGTATAAAAGCAAGGGCAGGCACATCGTCACTTCCAGCGTGGAGCACCACGCCGTGCTGCACACCTGCGAATACCTGCAAAAGCAGGGCTACGATATAACCTACCTGCCCGTGGATGAATACGGCCGGGTCACAGCGCAGCAGGTGAAGGAGGCCATCCGCGAGGATACCATCCTGGTCACCATCATGTTTGCCAACAACGAGGTGGGCACCATCATGCCCATTCCCGAGATCGCCGCTGCGTGCCGCGAAAAAGGCGTGCTCTTCCATACGGACGCGGTGCAGGCCATCGGCCATGTGCCTGTGGATGTGAAGGCCATGGGCATAGACCTGCTCTCCCTTTCGGCCCATAAATTCCACGGCCCCAAGGGCGTGGGCGTGCTCTATTGCCGCAAGGGGATCAAGCTGCCCAGCTACATCATGGGCGGCGCGCAGGAGAAGGGCCGCCGCGCCGGCACGGAGAATGTGGCCGGCATCGTGGGCCTGGGCGCGGCCATCAAGCTCGCCTGCGACAACCTGCCCGAAAACGCGGCAAAAATGACCGTTCTGCGGGATCGGCTTATGCGGGGCCTTGCCGAGATCCCCGAGGTCAAGCTCAACGGCCACCCCACAGAGCGGCTGCCCAACAATGTGAATTATAGCATGAAATACATCGAGGGCGAGTCCATCCTGCTCAAGCTGGATCTGAGCGGCATCGCTGCCAGCAGCGGCTCCGCCTGCACCAGCGGCTCGCTGGATCCTTCCCATGTGCTCCTGGCCATGGGGTTGCCCCACGAGATCGCCCACGGCTCCGTGCGCCTCACCCTGGGAGATGACACCACACAAGAAGATATAGATTACACCATCGAGCAGCTCAAGGAGATCGTAGCTTACCTGCGTGCCATGAGCCCCCTGTATAAAGGATAAAGGAGAAAAGCCTATGTATACCGAAAAAGTATTGGATCATTTCAGCAACCCGCGCAATTTGGGCGAGATTGAGGGCGCGAACGGCATAGGTATGGTCGGCAACGCCAAGTGCGGCGATATCATGCAGATGTTCATTCGGGTCAATGACGAAGGTGTTATTGAGGATGTGGGCTTTAAAACCTTCGGATGCGGCGCGGCAATCGCCACCAGCTCCATGGCTACGGAGATGATTAAAGGAAAAAAGGTGGAGGAAGCGTTACAACTCTCCAACTCCGCCGTGGTTGAAGCCCTCGAGGGCTTGCCGCCCCAGAAGATCCACTGTTCCGTGCTTGCCGAGGAGGCCGTGAAGGCCGCCGTAGAGGATTACGAGAAGCGTAAAGCGGAGATAAAGCAGGCGTAGCTTGGGGGGACTATTCGCCCTCGGACCCAGACTTGAACAGCGGCCCTGTGCAGATTCGGATGCGCGGGGCCGTTTATGCAGTCAGCAAACCCCATACCGCCCCGTCCACATAGCCATGGGCTTCCAGCCCCCGGGCCTGCTGGCAGCGCAGCAGGGCGGCGCGGGTGCTCTCGCTGAAATGGCCAGTGAGCAGGCAGGGGAAGCCTTGGCGGCAAAGCAGCTCCTGCAAAAGAAATACATGCGGCCCCGAATCGCCCGGGTGGAGGAAGGGATAGCCCCGGCCCGGCGTGCAGGCCGGAGCGATGGTGATTTCCGCGTGAACCCAGGTAGGGGTCAGGTAGCTCGGCTCCACATAGGAAAACAGCGGGCTGTTTAGGCAGAAGCGGCGCAATTCGGCGCGCTGATCCGCTGTTAAGCCCTGGCCCATATCCAACGCCAGACCTGCGTAATGGGCGGATTGCCCCCGCACGGCCCGCTTGAAGCAGGCACCGATCCACACCGGCCCCAGGGCCGCGCATATGGATTCATAGGCGTGAAGCAGCCGCGCGTCCGTCCAGGCAGGAAAGCCATCGTGGCCATGCCAGAGGGCGCGCGTTTCCATCGGCCCGCCGGGTGCGGCCTTTGTGCAGCGAAACGCGCCGATCATATGGTCATAAATAAAAAGCATCGCCATATGACAGCATATGGCGATGGATTTGTATGTGTGTATGGCTGGCAGCCCTACTCAAAATGCCAGCTGCCCGCGGCGGCCACGATGTTGCCGTTTGCATCGACCAAATTGCCGGATTCATCCACCGTTACGGTCACACCGTTAAGGTCGTAGGTCTGCCCCGGCTGCGCCTGGCCGGCTGCGGCGGGGTCAGGCGCTTGGCCCGTCACCAGTTGGCCGGTGGCGTAGTAGTAATAATTGCCGTCATCGCCTTGGTAGATGCTGGGGGTGCGGGGGGGCAGGGAGGCGCTCGGGGTCAGCATCTTGGCCTCATCCGCCACCTCATTGGAATCGAAAAGGAATTGGTGCAGGGCCAAGGCGTTGGCCGGCATATCCGTTAAAAATACGAAGGATCGGTTCCAACTGCCGCTCTTATACAGGTTCTCCATGGGCACGCGGCTGTAGAGCAGGCCGTTTGCGTTGAGGGCCAGGGCGCTGGTGGCGCACTCCACGATGCGGGCGTTGGTGATGTTGGTTTCCACCAGGGGCAGAAGCTGATCCAGTAGCTTATATTGCTTGGTGAGATCGAGGGAGCGGAACTTGGCAAAGGCTGCGTTGAGCACCTTGAACTGCCGCTTGCCGCGCGAAAAATCGCTGTCGATCTTGCGGATGCGGGCATAGCCCAGGGCCTGCTTGCCCGTAAGCTTTACGTTGCCCGCATCGGCAAAGATGAAGCCATCCCAAAGGTAGGAAACGCCGCGCTGCTTGTTAAGGCCGGCGATGCAGTCATTGGCGGCGCTGATTTCCTCCGCGGTCATGTTGATGGTCACGCCGCCCACGGCGTCGATCACTTCCTCGAACATATTGAAATCCACCAGCACATATTCGCTGATGTTGAGATGCAAGTTCTCGTTGATGGTCTGCATAAGCAGCTCCACACCGCCCCGGGCCGCGGCGGTGTTCATTTTGCCGTAGCCATAGCCGGGGGTGTTCACGAGCATGTCCCGCATGAGGGAGGTGAGCTTGAGGCGGCCGTTTTTCTGGTCAATGGTGGCGATCATTACCGTATCCGCCCGGCTATTGCCGCTGGAGCCGCGGCGGTCTACGCCGATGAGCAGGATATGGATGAAGCGGCTGTCGCTAGAGTTCACGTCCATATAGGCTAGCGTATCCGCGTCCAGCCGGGTTTGCTCGTAGAGGTCGCTCATGGGCAAGGGGGTAGGCTCCGGCGTGGGCGCCAGGGTGGCGCTGGGCGCGGGGGCTGGTGTAGACGCGGGCGGGGGCGTGGGGGTGTAGGTTACGGCGTTTTCATCTTCAAACACAGTATCCGCCGCGCGGTCCAGCTTGCCCAGCAGGTTCATGCCCAAAAAGACGCCGATCAAAACCACGACCAGCAACGCGCAGGCCGCAATGAGCAGCGCCTTAGGCAGGCCGCGCCCCTTCTTTTTTTTCTTGTTTTTAGATTTTCCCACCCCGACGGGTGTTTGCTTTTTCTCCATAGGATATCTTCGGCCTCTTTCCGGCTGAAAACGATCAAATTCGCAGCCTGGAGTTCAGTATACATCGCAGGAGAAGGGCTGTCAACGCGGCCGGACTTGCGCTGGCCGCGATCTTGTTGTAGTATAATACAATACGAAAGACCGCCATTGGGCGGGATGCGGGAGCGTTTGTCATGCGGGAGGCCTATGGGCAGTTTGCCGCCCTGTACGACCCGCTTATGCGGGAGGTGGATTATGACGGCTGGGCTGCCTACCTGGCCTCTTTTCTGACTATGGGGATAGCCGTGGCGGATTGCGCCTGCGGCACCGGGGAAATCACGGTGCGGCTGGCCAGGCGGGGCTTTCGGATGACGGGGGTGGATATCTCGCCCGCCATGTTGGAAGTGGCTGCGGCCAAGGCCCGCAAAGCCGGGCTATCGATTCCCTTTATCCAGCAGGATATGCAAAGCCTTGCCTTGCATAAGCCTTGCGGGGCCGTGGTCTGCGCCTGTGACGGCGTAAATTATCTGGATAGCCGGAGCGCAGCGCAGCGGTTTTTCCAAGCTGCCCACAGGGCGCTTGTGCCGGGCGGGTTGCTGCTCTTTGATATCTCCTCGGTCTATAAGCTTGCCCATGTGCTGGGCTGCAACACCTTCGCCGAGGAGGAAGACGGCTGCGCCTACATCTGGCGCAATGCCTACGATGAAAAAAGCCGCCTGCTGGAAATGGAGTTGACCTTCTTCCAAAAAGAAGAAGGCGGCCTTTACCGCCGCTTTACGGAGCGGCATATCCAACGGGCGCATAGGCGGGAAGAGCTGCTGGAAGGGCTTATACAGGCGGGCTTTGCGGCCGAGGTCTACGATGCCTTTACCAGGGAACCGCCCAAAGCGGAAAGCGAGCGGCTGCAATTTGCGGCCCGGCGGCTATAAGGCGGCTATAGTAAAATAGAATGGAACATTAGGAGAAACACATGCGCGATACGATGCTGCGCGGCCTCGTCTGCAACAACGCGGCCCGCTTTACGGCCATATCGGGCCGGGCCCTTTGCGAGGCGGCCCGCACCACCCACAACCTATCCCGGGTCTGCACGGCTGCCCTGGGCAGGACTTTGCTCGTTACCTGCATGATGGGGGCGGAGCTGAAAAATGAAAAAGACCGGCTGACCGCCATCGTCAAGGGCGGCGGCCCGGCCGGCAACATCGTTTGCACGGCCGGCAACAGCGGCGCCGTGAAGGGCTATATCGAAAACCCGCAGACGGAGCTGCCCCTGGGCCCGGATGGCAAGCTGGACGTATCCATGGCTGTGGGCTGGTTCGGCGAGCTGACTGTGGTGCGGGACTTAGGCATGAAGGAGCCCTATGTGGGCCGCTGCAATCTGGTCTCCGGTGAGATCGCGGAGGATTTTGCCCGCTACTTTGCCATCAGCGAGCAGCAGCCTTCCCTGCTTTACTTAGGTGTGCGGGTGGATCCGCATACGGGTGAGGTGCGCGCGGGCGGCGGACTGCTGATCCAGCCTCTGCCGCAATGCCCGGAAGAAGCGCTGGACGAATTGCAGGCGCGTGCGGAAGGGATCAAGGCCCTGGCGGGCATGCTGGATGAAGGCATGGAGCTCGCGGCTGCTCTCACCAAGCTTTTCGAGGGGCTGGATTGGCGCGTTACGGCGGAATTGGAGCCTGCCTACCGCTGCGACTGCGACCGGCCGCGGCTGGAAAAGGCGCTCATTTCCTTAGGGAAAGAGGAGCTTACGGATATGATCGACAAAGAGCATGGGGCGGAGCTTACCTGCCACTTTTGCAATGCGAAATACAGCTTTAGCGAGGCGGATCTGCGCAAACTTTTGTGGGAGGCCACAGAGGATAAGGGAACCATAGAATGAACGAAAACGAGCGGATCAAGCCGGCGGGCCGCATCCTTCCCTTTGAGATGACAGGGGAGCGGTATTTCCGCCGGGCTCTTTCCAAAGCGGAAAATAACAACCTTTTGGGGGCTTGCGCCAGCTACCAGCTGGCCCTGTTCAACGAACCGGATCATGCGGATTATATTCTGGGCTATGCCGAAATGCTCACCGGCATGGGCCGTTTTGACGATTCCAACCGCGTGCTGTTCTGTTATTTTCCGGATAAGCGCAGCCGCCCGGCCGAGTGCTATTTCGGCATGGGCTGCAACTTTTACGGCCTGATGGAATACGAGGCCGCCCGTGCCAGCCTGGAGCGCTACCTGCATGCCGACCCGGAGGGCAGCTTTATCTATGACGCCTACGACATGCTGGATGCGCTGGATGAATATGGAGACGGCAACCTCGAAGACCTGAGCGAGCTGCAAAAGCGCCGGGTGCTGGAGAGAGCGCGGGATCTTTTATCCGAGACTCGATTCGACGAGGCGTCGGAGATCCTGCAAAGCGAGTTGAAAGAGCGGCCGGGCCATGTGGCCGCCCAATGCGACCTGGCCCTTACCTGGTATTGCATGGGCGAAAAGAACAAGGCGAAAAAGGAGCTGGATGCGGTTCTCGCGGCGCAGCCGGACCATGTGCAGGCCCATTGCACCCGGGCTCTGTTTCTGCAGGGTGTGGATGATATGGCCGCGGCCCGGGAGGAAGCGGAGGCGATCATGCGCCTCTCCATCGAGGATCCGGACGACCTGCATAGGGCCAGCCTAACCATGATGGAACTGGGCGAATACGCGCATGCGCAAACCATATTGCAAACGATGAGCCAATACGCCCCCTATGATACGGGCGTGCTGCATAGGCTGGGCGTATGCGCCTATGCCTTAGAGGATTATAATCGCGCGGCGCATTATTACGATACGCTTTTGCGCATCAACGCTTTGGATTCCATTGCCCGCTATTACCGCCGCCTGTGCCGCAAAACGGCTGCTGGTGGCAGGAAACGGCGGGAGCTGCCCGTACATTATCAGGTGCCCATGGATGAAGTCGTGCAGCGGGTGCGCAAGCTCAATGCCTTCATTGGCAAGCCCATCGAGAGCCAGCGAGCGGAATGGCGCTTGGGCGGGGAAATGATGGATCTGATCCAATGGTGCCTTACCCTGGGGGATGATACGGTGCGTCAGGCCGCGCTGAACCTCGTAGCCTCCTTTGGGGATATCTGGAGTGAGCGCATTTTGCGCGATTTCGCCCTGCGGCGCGAGCCCGGGGAGGAGATCAAGCACAAGGCGCTTGGCCTTTTAAAGCATATTGGGGCTAAGGAGCCTTATCTTACTTATATCGACGGCAATATGCTGGAGAGCCACGTAAGCCTGCTCCCCGGCCTGCCCGGGAACCTGCCCGACTCCTATGGCGATGTGCTGAAGCTCTGCGCGGAAGGCATGCATAGTGAACGGCCGGAAAGGGCCGTCTTGCGGGCCGGAACGATCTGGAGCGATTATCTGGCCTCTGGGGCGCACTATCCGCACCTGACCAGCGCCCAGGTGAACGCGCTGGCCGCGGCCCTCGAATACGCCGCCTGCCAGGCGGAGGAGATCACGGTAAACAAGCTGGAGGTCTGCCGCAAATATGGGGTATCTATACTGCGCTTCAACGGGGCGCTGGCGAAGCTCGGCGGGAAGGAGCATGAAGGATGAGATACATCGCCACGTGTAAGCTGGGCCTAGAAAGCGTGGTTGCCGGGGAGCTGCGGCGGCTTTCCATCGAGGTGGAAAAAATCGAGGATGCGCGCGTGCTTTTCCTGGGCGGGCCGGTGGAGATGGCCAGGGCCTGCCTTTGGCTGCGCAGCGCCGAGCGGGTGCTACAGGAGGTAGCGAGCTTTGAGGCCCGCACCTTTGATGAGCTTTACGAGGGCGTGAAAGCGCAAAGCTGGAAGGCGTATTTGCAAAAAGACAGCTTTATCCACGTGAATGGCAAAAGCGCCAAGAGTACCCTCTTCAGCGTATCCGATTGTCAAAGCATCGCCAAAAAGGCCATCGTGGAAAACCTCAAGGCCGCCTACCATACCACCGTGCTGCCCGAAAGCGGCAAAAGGGTTGTGATTGAGGTGGGCATTTTGCGCGATATCGTCACCCTGGCGCTCGATCCATGCGGCGCCGGTCTTTCCCGCCGGGGCTACCGTACCTATAACGTAACCGCACCCCTGAGCGAAAGCCTGGGCGCGAGCATCCTGCTGCTCTCCCGCTTCCATGGCGATCAGCCCCTGCTGGATCCTATGTGCGGCAGCGGCACCTTCCCCATTGAGGCGGCCATGATCGCCCAAAACCGCGCGCCCGGCCTTGGCCGTGACTTTGCGGCGGAGGAATGGCCCTTCCTGCCGCCGGATACCTTCGCCAAGGCCCGCGAAGAGGCGCGGGATAGCGCCACCTCCAGGCCCCTGGCCATCCTAGGCAGCGATATCGACGGCCGCAGCATCGACATATGCAAAAAGCACGCCAAGAAGGCGGGCGTGATGCTCCAGTGGGCGGAGCGGGATTTCCGCAATTATCAAAAGGACCCGTCCCTTCTTTCCTTTGCCAATGGCCAGGCCGGCCTTTTAGTCTGTAATCCGCCCTATGGCGAGCGTCTGGGCGAACGCAGGGAAGCCGAGGCCCTCTACCGCGGCCTGCGCGCCTTGGCGGACGCATTGCCCGGCTGGCGCCAAAGCATAATTACCTCCCATCGGGATTTTGAAACGGTCTACGGCAAGCGGGCGGACAATCGGCGGAAATTGTCTAACGGCGGCATGCCTTGCACCCTGTATCAGTTTTTTCGCGAATAACCTCTTTACAAATTCACCCGCATCCGCTATAATAACAATGTTCCGAAAAAACAAGGAACGCGTGGGGCATTAGCTCAGTTGGTAGAGTGCCACACTGGCAGTGTGGATGTCAGCGGTTCGAGTCCGCTATGCTCCACCACAGTCCGTCTGAAAACGTAAATTTCAGACGGACTTTTTCTATTAATGGAGAGATAAATGGCTAAATATGGCCATTGCAAGAAGTTGCCCGAGGTGCACACCTTGGTTTCTGTTATAATATTTCATTAATTAGT
>JAYFPE010000065.1:0-3118 GCA_034928145.1 Candidatus Pelethousia sp.
CGGTCGATTCCATATCCCATGCTTGCGGATCCTACGGGGAACCTCGCGCGCCAGTTCGGCGTGCTGGAAGAATCCCTCGGTCAGGCGCTAAGGGCTACCTTCGTGTTGAATCCAAATGCCGAGGTCGTTCTTAACGAGATAAACGACATGGGCATAGGCCGCAATGCTGAAGAGCTGCTTCGAAAGCTACAGGCCGCCCGCTTCGTACACGCGCATGGCGATCAGGTTTGCCCGGCCAAATGGAAGCCGGGCGCCGACACCCTTACGCCCAGCCTCGACTTGGTAGGCTTGTTGTAGGCCCTGCACGATAGCGTTTCTCCGGTGCGGAGCGCCCATGCGCTCCGCCCGCTTTTTACACGCAATGATGGATTGGAGGTAGGATCCATGTCAATCGATATCAACAACTTCTCCGACAGTAGCCCCCTGATCACACCGGAGCTTGAAAGCCAGCTCAGCCCGCTTCTTGCGCGCATCAATGCCCCTGTTACCATCATTTCCATCCTGGGAAACGGGGAAAAGGATGCGGAAATGGCTGCGTTCCTAAGGCATTGCGCCCGCCTGTGCCCCAGCCTTTCCCTCAAGCTTTTCGTCCCGGGAGAGGACCCCGATGCAGACGCCGCATTGGATGCACAATATCTTCCCGCCACGGGCTTTATTGGTGAATCCGGTATTTGCCGCTTTGCTTTTCACGGTGTTCCCGGGGGTAAGGAGATAACCGGTTTCGTTTCCGCGCTTCTTTCCGCCGCCGGTGCTTCCCGCCCTCTGGATAAGCCTACCCTAAAGGACATCGCCCGCATCAACAAGCCCGCGCACCTTACGATTTGCGTTTCCCTGGCCTGCCATCACTGCGCGCAGCTTGTGATAAACGCGCAGCGTGTCGCTGCGGAAAATCCGCTTATCAACGCCCATATGGTAGACGCCAATCTTTATCCTGCGTTGGTGCAAAAGTACAAGATCGAACATGTTCCCATGCTCCTAATTGATGGGGCGGTAGCCTCCACGGGCGCAATGACGCTTCCAGAGCTTTGCACGCTGCTTCGTAAGCGGCAATAGGTCAGGAGACGCGCCAGATTGTTAATTTTTTATCTTACCATTCTTCCACCTTTTTCCGTCTTTTTCTTGACTTTTATTTTTATGGCTGCTATACTTTATATAGATTCTTGGCAATATAGTTACGTTCTTGAGTTTTGAGCATAGAACAAACTTGCCCGAAAGGGTTATGGGTTTTCTATGCTTTTTTATCGTGTCTGCATTGTTTCCGGCTAATCGTTTTTGATGGGCACTTTTAAAACAGCATCACTTTAGCGGGCCTCGCCCTTGTCTATTAGCATCTTCCGGTTGAAAGGACGTTTTGCATGGATAACAGATTTTTCGAGGCAGTGCAAGCAAATCCCATCATCGCAGCCGTAAAAAACGATGATGAGCTTAGGCGATGCCTCCAATTGCCAAACGATATCCATGTGGTATTCATCCTATATGGCGATATCTGCAATATCGGCAAAATCGTCCAACAAATCAAGGACGTGGGAAAGGTTACGATGGTTCACATCGACCTTGTAAACGGGCTGTCCGGCAAGGAGATCGCCGTTGATTTCATCCATGCCAATACCAAGGCGGACGGTATCATCACCACCCGGCCCAATCTTATTCGCCGGGCCAAAGAACTCGGATTGTTCACGATCCTGCGGTTGTTTATCATAGATTCAAGAGCATTGGAGGAAGTGAAAACCGTTAAGGATGTTAACCCTGATTTTCTGGAGGTTTTGCCCGGTGTAATACCTTCCGCGATCAGGCGCATCAAGGCGACAACCGGCCTTCCCATACTGGCTGGCGGCCTTATCGTAAGCAAGCAGGACGTGATTGACGCGCTGGATGCTGGCGCCACCGCCATATCGGCGACGAGTGAAACGGTGTGGAGAATGTAGTTTGTAACGGTATCACGCAGAGGCATTTCTCTTGCTGGAATAGGGAGGGAGTATTATCATGTGTTGCGATACAAAAAAAACAATCGCCGCCGCCCTGCATACCTTGATGCAGGAACGACCATTTCAAAAGATAACCGTACAGGATGTAATGACGTTAGCTAAAATGAAGCGCCAGAGCTTCTACTACCCCTTTCAGGATATATATGACGTTCTGGAATGGGAGTTGGACCGTTGCCTTTTCACGCCGCTTGCCCAGCAATCCGACTTGAGCCTTGAGAAATGCTGCTGCAATTATCTGCTTCTTTTAGATAAACACCGTTCCTTCTATCGAAAAGCGCTAACGGTTCTCGGGCGAGACCATTTTTCCGGGCGCCTTCATCCGATCATTCTCTGCCAGATAGAACGATCCCTTTTCGGCAAACAGTACGAAACCAGCCAATCGGCCGACGATATGCTTATGGCTATAGATTTTATTGCCTATGGGTTTGTGAACTACTTCCTGGACATGCTTTTAAGCCGGGAAGACATAAACTCCGAGTATGCGCGGGATCGTATATGTGCCGTGTGCCGCATGACGATCTCCTTGCATCAGAGAATCATACGTCCTACGGAAATTGCCGAAACCCTTACCGCATAAATATCGTTTGCGCGAATGCCATGACTCTTTGCGCTACGGAGGAGCGCTTGCGTGCGTGAGAGAGGCTCTTTTTGAAATAAAAAAAGCCGCCGCGGACGATATATAGTCCGCGGCGACATGGCGCGCCCGACAGGATTTGAACCTGTGACCTCCCGGTTCGTAGCCGGGCACTCTATCCGCTGAGCTACGGGCGCACGCCATTTTCAAACGCTTTACTATTCTACTCCATCGGGCATAGCTTGTCAAGCCGATGCTTTTCGATTTCCGAAATTTGATATTGATTTTTGTATAAGCATGGTGTAAACTATAATCCGCAGGCCGTGAGGGAAGCCCATGCCGCAGCCTATGGGGATATAGCTCAGTTGGTAGAGCGCTGCGTTCGCAATGCAGAAGTCAGGGGTTCGAGTCCCCTTATCTCCACCACAGTCCGTCTGAAAACGTAAATTTCAGACGGACTTTTTCTATTAATGGAGAGATAAATGGCTAAATATGGCCATTGCAAGAAGTTGCCCGAGGTGCACACCTTGGTTTCTGTTATAATATTTCATTAATTAGT
>JAYFPE010000061.1:0-18121 GCA_034928145.1 Candidatus Pelethousia sp.
TGTAGACGAAATCCGCGACAAGATCGGTGAAAATTAATAGGAATATGATATAAATGGAACAACAGGAAACAAAGAAAAAGGCAAAGAATGGGTGCAGATCCTATTCGATTATGAGCCGCATTCTTTCCCCGGTGATCATCGCCCTGTTTGTGCAGGCAGGGCTCTTTTTCGCCAATATCATTTGGGGCGGCACCCTGGAGAAGTTGACACACAACGCCTTCGATATCCTTAACGGGCAAGTAGTCAATCGCCGGGATTATCTGGAGAACGAGATGCTCCAGCGCTGGTCAAATCTGGATCCGGCCGCGCAGAATATCCGGCTTTTGTTCGATCGTCAGACGGAGCCGGGCGCGATAAGCGAGAATGACAACCGCAATGAGCTGCTGATGCAAAGCGCGGCGGATCTGCTTGCTTTGCTGCGCCGCAATTCCGTTACGGGCGTTTTTCTCATCCTCACGCAAGGGGACGCCCACGACGAAGCGGGATGTATGCAAAAGCACGCCCTTTACATTCGCGATATGGATCCTACCACCAGCTCGGCGGATAATTCCGACCTGCTGCTGTTGCACGCGCCCACCCTGATCTCCAAGCGCCTGGATATTTCGCTGGATTCCCGCTGGCAATCCTATATCAGCTTTTCACAGGACGCGCCGGATAGTTGGCTCTACTACAGCAAGCCCTACGCGGCCGCTCTGGCCCACCCCGAGATCGGCGAGAAGGATCTTGGTTATTGGAGTCCCGCCTTCCGCGCCGAGGGGGATAGTTTAGACGCCATCACCTACTCCATGCCGCTTCGGGATGCGGCGGGCGCCGTGCGCGCGATTCTAGGGGTCGAGATATCCTCCAATTATCTGCGCAAGCAGATGCCCTATCAGGAACTCAATAGCAAAAAGCAGGGCATGTATCTGCTTGGCTTGGCCCGGGGGGACGAGCCGGCTTTTGAAGCGCAGCTAGCCACGGGGCCTGTCTACCGCTATCTCTTCGGCGAGCCGGCCGAGATGCGCTTCCTCCAATGGAAAGATTATACCAACGCCTATCAGGCAACCGGCTATACCGCCCACCGCGAGAGCGTTGTTTACGGCTGCATCCAATACCTCGATTTATATAATACCAACACCCCCTTTGAAAACGAGCGCTGGGCGCTGGTCGGCATGCTGGAGAGGGGGCAACTGCTGGGCTTTTCCAGCGGGATGATGTGGTCGTTCCTGCTGATCTGGGGGCTTTCCGTGCTGCTGGGCCTGGGCGTAGCCTGGGCGGCCAGCTTGTGGCTCACGCATCCTATCAGGGGGCTGCTGCGCCAGCTGCGCGATAGCGACCCCCGCAGACCCCTGATGCTGGACAAGCTGATGATTTCCGAGATAGACGAGCTTTCCGGCGCCATCGAGGGCCTCAGTGCCCGCGTGGCGCTCGAGGCCAGCCGTCTCTCCCAGATCATCGATATGTCCGGCGTGGAAATCGGTGCTTTCGAGGCTCTGCCGCGGGAGGGCAGGGTGTTTTGCACGGCGCGCTTTTTTGAGATGCTGGGGATTCAAAAAGAGCTGGCGCCGGATGGCACCATCGACGGCAGCGAGTTCGAAAAGCTGATTATCCCGCTGATGGAGCAGGCCGAGGAGGAAGCGGAAGATCATAAGGCCAAGATTTTGCGCGTTGCCTGCGAGCCGTCGGAAACGCGTTGGTTGCGTCTCAACATTGCCCGCCTGGATGGGCGCGTTACGGGCGTAGTCAGCGATATAACGCAGGAAGTCCTCAAACGCCGCCAACTTGAGCGGGAGCGGGATTACGACCTGCTCACGGATCTGCCCAATCGGCGGGCCTTCAGCACAGCGCTGTGCAAGCTCTTTCAGGACCCCGACGCATTGGGCGTGGCGGCGCTGGTGATGCTGGATCTTGATAACCTCAAATTCATCAACGACTCCCACGGCCACGATTGCGGCGACGCCTACATCCGCAGCACAGCAGATGCGCTACGCAAATATGCGCCGGCGCACGCGCTGGTCGCCCGCATGTCCGGCGATGAGTTCTACGTGCTCTTTTTCGGCTATGTTTCCCGGGAGGCGGCCTATACGGATATTTGTAGTCTCAAAGAGGGCTTAAGGCAATCGACCTTTCCCCTTCCGGATGAGACCCGGCTCAACATCCGCGCCTCCGCAGGCATAGCATGGTACCCGGAGCATTCAACCTCCTATGAAAAGCTGCTCAAATATGCCGATTTTGCCATGTATCAGGTTAAAAACACGACCAAGGGTGAGTTTGGTGAGTTCGATCTGGAGCGCTACAGCCAGGATTCCTTCCTGCTGCAACATCAGGAGGAGATTAACCGCCTCATCGAGCAGGAGTTGCTGACCTACCATTTCCAGCCCATCGTGGATGCGAGGCAGGGCACGGTATTCGGCTACGAGGCGCTGATGCGGCCGCTAATCGATAGCATCAAGTCCCCCTCCAACGTGCTGATGCTGGCCAAATCCCAATCCAAGCTCTACGGCATCGAGCGGCTTACCTGGCGGCGTAGCCTGGCGCAATTCGAGGAGCTGCAAAATGTCAGCCCCACGGCCCTCCTGTTTGTCAATTCCATCGCCAACCAGTTATTGGCCGAAAAAGATTGCCTATACCTGAAGGAGCGGTTTTCGCACCTGCTACCGCGGGTGGTCATGGAGATCACGGAGGCCGAACATTCTACCGAAAGCGAGACCCACATCAAGCTGGAGCGGGCCGCGGACTGGGGCTGCCGCATTGCGCTGGACGATTTCGGCACGGGCTATAACTCGGATGCGGCCTTGCTTTCCATCAATCCGGATTTCGTCAAGCTGGACGTCTCCTTTGTGCGCAACATCGATACGGACGCCAACCGCCGCAAGCTCCTGCAAAACCTGCGCTCCTATGCGGATACCCGCGGCATCTGCGTGATCGCGGAAGGCGTGGAAACCGCAGACGAGCTGCATACCCTCATCGAGCTGGGGGTCGATTATATGCAGGGCTACTACATTGCCAGGCCCAAGCCACAGATCGAGCCCCTGCCCGCCGAGATCGTGCGGGAGATCCGCGAGACTTACGCAGCCCTCCCGCCCTATGCGCCCGCCGAAGCCTGTGCGCCCGCCCCGATAACGCGCGCGGAAAATGCCAGGAATCAGCGCCATCAACAGCCGCCCTTTGACGGCCCCATGTGACCTGAATATGACGGTCTTAAGCAGTACGCCTCTTTGGTGAAGAAATGGCGTAGCATAGAGGCACGCCACCTCTTCATTCACATGGTATTCAGTTCCGGCAGGAGACCCTGCAAATTTATCCAGATCCGCCCGGCTTATTTGTCAAGCAAGTCACTATATGCCCCGGTGCGGGTTAACGTTAATACCATCATATCGTTCTCCATGTGGTAGACCGGCAGGCCAATCCGGTTGAATGACATTCTTGGTGCCCGTTCGAATTGCCGGAAAGCGCATGATCCACTGTTCTTAGCAACGCAACATAACACAACCCACTGTCAGCAGCTATTATTTAAATGGTCATAATTGCAGTTTCTGAGAAGTTGGCTTTATTGTGGTAATATCCACTGTTGTTTTATATCCTTGGCCGGCCACCAACGAGTGGGTTTATGAACGCCCGCTTCCAAAAGACGCAGATGGAACGCCATTTGCCTTGCGCACCGGAAGCATTACGAGCAATTCAAGGCTTGTAATCTTCTGATTGCAGAAATATAATATAATTTATACGAATTATGCAAAGCAGGTAGGGGTATGGAATATATCACAGTGAGCGAGGCCGCAGAAAAATGGGGCGTTTCTGAGCGGTCGATTACTTATCATCTGGTGGCTGGTCGCATTCCGGGTGCGGTGAAAAAGGGAAGCTTCTGGCTGATCCCAAAAGAAGCTGCCAAGCCGGAGGACAAAAGGCGAAAGAAGGTTCCCGCGCAAACAGAAGCATCTTTTCAATCGCCAACACCACTTGCAGAAAATAAGGATTTGTTCGTGGAAATCGTCAAGCAGCTTCCATATCCGCTGCATATCTGCGCGCCGGATGGCACAATGCTTTTCGCAAATGAAGCGTTTTTTGAGTTTGTTAAATCTCCTACGAGAGATTTGTTAAAGGGCAACAACATACGCAACAATCCGAACCTTGACAGATGGGGCGTAAAAGATTTTATCCTGCGGTCGTATCAGGGAGAGGTTGTTCACGCCTATGATCTTAGAGTGCCGCTTCAAGAGCTGATCGGAAAGTATGGCGGTAATGTTGATCTGCTTTCGGAAAGCCTGTATCACAATATGACGGCTTTTCCTATCCGCGATGAACACCACAACATAGCATATATCGTGACTGTTTTTACCACTTCCCGGCATTATATGGGCAGGGATGAAGTGATAAAGGGTAAGGAATACATTGATGCGCATTGGAAAGAAGCGTTTGATGCCGATGTGCTCTCACGCATTGTCCACATGAGCAGGCATCACTACACGCGTTTATTTAAGGAACATGTGGGCATGACACCCCACCTCTATTATCAGAGCGTTAAGCTCCAAAAACTCAAGGAAATGCTATGTGACAGCAATCTGTCCATTGCCCAAGCGTTTGATGAATGTGGCGTGGATTACAACGGGAAGCTGTCAAAAAAACTCAAACAGGAACTGGGAATGACCCCGTCCGCGTATCGAGCAATGATGACACAAGAATAGAAAGATTAAGAGAAAGGCCTCGGACTGACACGGTCCGGAGGCCTTTTTTGTATGCAAAATATCGCAAAAGTCAGTAGATACCGCCATGAATACAGTAACCCCTTTCTCCTCATGAATACTAAAATTGTATTTGGTGATTTATCAGCTTATTTACAAATAGCGGCTATCCCAATCGGGGCGGACTTGAGGAGGAATATCTATGGCCATGAATACGCGCAAACCATACCAAAAGCTTTTGGCAATGACGTTATCCTTTGCAATGCTGTTGGGGCTCTTGCCGATGACCGCCTTTGCGCAAAGCGGCATACCTACTATGGATATAAGCGGTGAAATCATCGCATTTGAGCCGCTGACCGAGCCAATGGCAAATCAAACTGTACCTTTGAACACATCCTTGGATGAATTAAATCTGCCCGAAACCTTAACGGCCACGGTTCGCGTTGCCACGGCAACGGACTTGAACGTGCTAGGAAAAGAAGAAGCGGCACAGGATTCAGGCGAACCAAATCAGCGGACAGGCTTGCCACTCACAGAGGGTGCGCCACAATCTGGCGAGGGCGAGGGTGCATATGCCGACCCTGCGGCTACGGCCTCGGCTATTGAACCTGGCGCAAGCGAACCTGCCGCGCAGAACATACCCCAAGCCACCGAAATGACTATTTCAATTCCTGTGGAGTGGGTATCTTCACCCGGTTATGACGGAGAAAAAACCGGTACTTATATCTTCACCCCGCAAACCGAAGGCATCACGGCCAGCGCCGTACCGCCATCCATTGCCGTGGCTGTGGGCGAAATCACCGGCATAGTGATGGCCTTTGAGGAATTGCCGGACGAAATCCGCTGGCAGAACACCGCAGCGCCCACATTCCCCGAAACGGCGGACGGCACGGTGGAGGGCGAAGCCGTTCAAATCCCTGTAACATGGAAGACGGAACAGGGCTATGATGAGAACGCGCCCGAGCGCGGGCTTTATGTGTTTGATGCCGTGATGGGAGAGGGCTACCTCCTTGCAGGCGACACTATAGCACCCCGCATCACAGTGTATATCCCTGAAACGATCAGCCGTTTTGCGCCCTTGCGCATGGGCGGCGGCGGTACGGCCGCCAGTCCGTTGGAAATCACGACAGCTGCCCAACTGGCGGAGGTTGCCGTTCTGGCCAATGCAGGCAGGCTGGAAAGCTTTTTGCTCAACAGCACAGGGAATGTGTCTCTAAAGCTGATGAGCGACCTTGATCTATCCGGCTACGGTCAAGGCTACAGCGGCGGCAAGGGCTGGGTGCCGATTGGAACGGCAGCTAACCCGTTCAAGGGAAGTTTTGACGGCAATAATAAGAATATCGATGGGCTGTTCATCAACGACAGCGGTTTGGAAAATGTCGGCCTGTTTGGATCTATCGAAGGCGGCACAATAGAAAACCTGATTTTATCGGATGCGTATGTGCTGGGGCTTTCCGAGATAGGCGGCATCGCAGGCAGAATCAAGAATACCACAGTAAAGAAATGCGGCATCACCGGTTCAGTCAGCGGTGGTACGAATATCGGCGGAGTCGTGGGCGCGCTTTTCGAAAATAGCAGTGTAGAGAACTGCTATTCCGTTGGCAACGTCAACGGCACGGGCAACATAGGCAACAATGCCGGCGGTATTGCTGGCAGTTTGTTTACCGGCACCTCAAGCGTGCAAAACTGCTATTCCACTATGGCGGTAAAGGGTGAAAAATGGTATGCCGGCGGCATCGCCGGTTATGGTTCAAAAAGTACAGAAAAAGTCAAGGATTGCGCCGCGCTGGGCCCCAGCATCGATGCTCAAGCTTACACGGGTCGGGTGGCAGGGTGGAATGCCGTGGATGTCCTCTCCGGCAATATTGCATTTAGTGGCATGATGGGTGGCTCCTTTGTACAGACTGGCCCCGCCGAGATGGACGGCGAAAGCATGACCGCCGCTGAAATCAAAGCGGACGGTACCATCGGCGGCCGCTTCACTACCGCTAATGGTTGGATTGTTGAAAACGGTAAGCTGCCCGGCTTCAGTGCGGCGGTGGATATGCCGGAGCATATCAGAGACAATGGATACTTCGATGGCTCGGGGACAGAGGGCGCACCCTATATTATCGAAACTGCCACTCAGCTTGCTAAACTGGCAGAATTAGTGAACGCGGGAAATATTGATTATAACAACAAATATTACAAACTCACCTCCGATATTGACCTTTCCGGTTATGGGACGTCTTTTAATAGGGGTAGGGGCTGGATGCCGATTGGAAACAACACGTCGGTCTTTAGTGGCAGTTTTGACGGCGGCGGATGTTCAATCACAGGGTTGTATATCAACGATGCGGGCTTGAAGTACGCCGGTTTATTCGGCGACAGCACGGGCAGCATTCATGATTTGCGGCTGGAAGCGGTATATGTGAAAGCTGAAGAGAAGGTTGGCGGCATCGTTGGCCAGCTTTCTTACAAAGACGCAAAAATAGACCGATGCTCTGTTAGCGGCACTATCACCGGAAAATACGATGTGGGCGGTATCGCGGGGCATATATTTGGAACGACGACGAATTGTTTTTCTGCTTGCAATGTAACAGGGGAGGCTCAAGTAGGCGGCGTGGTAGGGGCGACCGAAAGAGTGACCAGCCAAGATGCTATTCTGAACTGCTATGCGACAGGCACAATTATTGGCAGTGGAAATCATATTGGCGGTATCGTAGGACAAATTGTTTATAGCAATGTGAGAAACTGTGCCGCGCTCAACCCGGCAATCAGTGGATTAAGCTATTTTGTCGGGCGCGTAGCTGGGCGCAATCAAGGAACCCTTTCCGGCAATGTAGCCTTTAGCGGCATGACTGTGACGTTTAATGATGACACCTACCCGAGAGCCATCACAAGCAATGAAGCGGGGTTGGATGGCGCAGACATAACCGACACCGATATCAAAGCGGATGGTACCATCGGTTCCCGGTTCACTATCGCAAATGGTTGGACTGCTGAAAACGGCAAGCTTCCCGGCCTGTTCGGCAAAACGGTTGTCATGCCTTCTCACATCAGCGGGCAATACTTCGCTGGCGGCACCGGTTCATATAGCAACCCTTATCAAATCGCTACCGGCGCCCAGCTTGCCAAATTGGCGGAGTTGGTGAATGCAGGCGGCTACGATGGCAAATACTACCGGCTTACCGCCGATATCGATCTTTCCGGATACGGGAAAAACTACGGAGCCGGCAAGGGCTGGGCGCCTATTGGAACGGAAGCTAATCCATTCAGAGGCGAATTCGATGGCAATGGCAAGGTAATCTCCGGACTGTATATCAATCGTCCCGATGAAGATTATATCGGGCTGTTTGGTTATATAAGTCATGCGGTAATAGACTATATGCGAGAGCCCAGTTCTGTAAGAAATCTGGGGATTGTAAACGCAAATATCACCGGCAAAGATATTGTAGGTGGGTTAGCGGGCCAATTTGGGTCTGGAGAAGCCCAATTTAATATGGTGGATAACTATGTTACCGGCAACATTAGCGGCAATAATAATGTTGGCGGTCTGGTGGGTTATGTTGACTGGACTGATATGGCAAGCTGTTACACCACCGCTATGGTCACCGGCAACGACAACATCGGTGGCCTGTTGGGTTATACCTATGCTACTGCCGTTCAAAGTTGCTATGCCACCGGCGTCATCACCGGCAACCACAATATCGGCGGTCTGGTCGGGGAAGTTGTTTCCAGCCTGGTGCAGCATTGCTACAGCATCGGTAGCGTAAATGGCAACGACTATATTGGAGGGATGGCAGGCTATGTGAGAAAGCATGACGGTTCATTTGACGGGAGTATTAAAAACTGCGCAGCCCTGAACCCCTCCGTCAGCGGCTCAGCTGCCAACATTGGGCGCATAGCGGGCACAATTGATAATAGCACCTTAGTTAGCAACTATGCCTTTAGCGCCATGAAAGTCAACAGCAGCACGGTTAGCAGCACCGACAGAGAGAGTAAGAACGGTGCGGACATGACCGTAGCGCAGAGCAATACCGCCGGATTCTGGACAGACGCGAGCATCTTTATAACGCCTTGGCCTGATTGGGAATACTGGACATTTGCAAACGGTAAGCTGCCCACGCTAAAGCGTATTCCCGGGCAGTCCGGCGACGGCGGGGTCTACCTCGCCGAGCGGGATATCACAAACGCAACGGTGGAAATAACAGGCAGTTTATTCACCTACACCGGCTTCCCCATTGAGCCGACATTGACCGTCATCTTTGACGGGGAAGCTCTGGTGAGGGGTACGGACTATATCATAGAGGTTGCCGCCGAAAGTGCAAGCAATGGCACAAGCGCAGGAGCTGTTACAGCGAAGCTCGTCGGCAAGGGCAACTTTAAGGGTGAAAAATCCGGCTTAAGCTATACCATCCAACCAAAACCGCTAACAGAAGATATGCTCGCAACCGCAGGGTTCTCCTACACCGGCAAGGCGCAGAAGCCCGCTGTCACAGACGGAGCTACAACGCTTGCAGAGGGTGTGGATTATACAGCGGCCTATACCAACAATACCAATGCGGGAACAGCCACCATGCATGTCACCGGCAAGGGCAATTACTCCGGCACGCTCAGCAAACCCTTCACCATTGCCAAAGCACCGCTAACTATTATAGGTGGAACAGTAGCGGCAAAAACCTATAACGGCTACAATACAGCATACGTAACCGATGTGAACTTTGGTGGCCTGCAAAACAGTGAAACACTGGCGCTGGGCGATGATTACACCGTTTCCGGCGCACAATTTGACAGCGCAGACGCAGGCGAAAACAAGGCATTAACCGCTGTGGTGGCACTCAAAAGCACTGAAATAACCGGTAACTATACCCTGACAAGCGAGAACCTATCCCTTACGGATCAGCGTATCGCCAAGGCAAACGCGACCGGGGTCAATCAAACAATAGATGTACTCACTAATTGCGCGAAAAACTATGACTTCGCCCTAACCACCTTGCTGCCGACGATCAGCAGCCCGAGGTCCTTAGGCGTGATTACATATCTTCCCTCCATTACTGCAAACACCGACAGCATACTGGATACGCTCAACTATTCCTCCGGCAATACACTGATAATTCCTGTGAATTCAGTAAAGGCAGCAGATAAAACCGCGACCATTACGGTGACAGTTTCCAGTACGAACTACAAGGACTTCGCAGCGGACATTACCGTAAAAACCATGGATGTCACCCCGCTCGCCGTCACAGGGCTGACGGTAGTGAGCAAAATCTATGACGGAACCACCGCCGCCACCTTGCGCGGAACGGCTGCTCTTGATACTGCCAATGTACAAGACGGCGATGAGGTTGTGCTTTCCGGCAATCCCACGGCGACATTTGGCAATGCCAATGCGGGTACAGGCAAGGCCGTTATTATCACAGGTCTTTCCCTCGCCGGCAAGGATGCCGCAAAGTACGGCCTTGACTTCTCCGGTGTAACCGGCGTGATTATCGCCAAACCACTGGCTAACACTATGGTCACGCTGTCGGGCAGTTCCTTCACTTATACCGGCTCTGTTCATGCGCCCGGTGTCACAGTGAAGGATGGCTCTGAAACGCTTGTAGCGGATACAGATTACACTGTGGGCTATGCCGATAATATCAATGCCGGCACAGCCACAGTTACCATTATCGGCAAGGGTAACTATTCCGGTACGGCCAGCAAGACTTTCACAATTGCTCCCAAGTCTGTCGCCATCACGCCGGCAGCTAATCAAAGTAAGGCATACGGCGAGACTGACCCCATGCTAACCTTTGCTAACGATTCGGAGCTTAATGACTCGGCTTTCACCGGCGCACTTTCCCGTGAGCCGGGCGAGGATGTGGGTAACTACAAAATCACCCTTGGCACCTTGCGCGCGGGCGGCAATTATAACCTGGCTTTGTCCTCGCCCCCAGTGAATTTTAGTATCACGAAGAAAGTGGTAACCATTACGCCGGCGAGTGGGCGCTTCAAATCTTACGGCTCGGATGACCCGGATATACCCTTTGCCAATGACGGGGGGCTTCTTGCCACAGCTTTTATGGGCAAGCTTTCCCGTGCGCCAGGTGAAAATGTGGGCGATTATATCATTACCCTTGGAACCTTGAGCGCAGGCAACAACTACACATTGTCTTTATCCTCATCTCCGGTGACTTTCTCTATCAATCAGGCGATTGTCACCATCACGCCGATAAGCGGGCAAAACAAGGTATACGGCGCCTCTGATCCGATGCTGGGCTATACGGTTTTCCCGGATTTGGTTGACGGTGACAGCTTATCCGGCGTACTTTCCCGCGAGCCAGGCGAGGATGTGGGCGACTACAAAATCACCCTTGGCACCTTGCGTGCGGGGAGCAATTACAGTCTGTTCTTGCACTCTCAAAGTGTGAATTTTGCCATTATCCCCAAAGCCGTCACCATCACCCCGACCGCTAATCAAAGCAAAGTATACGGGGCGCTTGATCCGATTCTATCCTTTGCCAATGATGGAGGGATTCCTGCCGCAGCCTTTACCGGAAAGCTTTCCCGTACGGCAGGAGAGAATGTGGGCAGCTACGTCATCAACCTCGGCAATTTGACCGCAGGCAACAACTACACGCTGTCCTTGTCCTCATCCCCGGTAACCTTCAGAATTACGAAGAAATCCGTCACCGTCACCCCGAACGATGGGCAGGGTAAGATATACGGTGCGATTGATCCGACTCTGGCATTTACCAACAATGGCGGGCTTGCACACTCGGATTTTACCGGCGCACTTTCCCGCGCAACAGGCGAGAACGTGGGTGACTATGCTATCACGCTTGGCACCTTGCACGCGGGTGGCAACTACGAGCTTTCCTTAGCCTCGGGTGCGCCCAAATTCACCATTGAACAGGCTGCGGTACAGAGCATAAACACAGCCGTAAGCAATGTGAGCAAAACCGCATATGAAATGCGAAATGTCACGACCGCGCAGGCTGTCGTGAATATGGCAGGCTTACCCGAGATCGTGAGCATCACCACCGACAGCGATAATGTGGCGGCCCTGCCCATATTATGGAGCACCACAACGCTCTACAATGCCAAGGGTGCAATTTATCAGGTAACAGGTACGCTCGTGGGCAATGCGAACATTGATGCAGGCAGCGTTACGAAAAACGTGACAGTCACCGTAACGCCAATTACGGCAGTCAATCCTGTATTTGGTGATACCACTGTGCTTGTCAACTCACATAGCGGATCAGCTTCGGCATCCACGCTGGAAGCAGCCAATATCCTGCACACAAGCGGCAGCATCTCCATCCAAGGTGAGGATATCGGCTATACCATCAGTTGGAGCGGCGGGCCGTTGGATACGACCTTGGCTGGCAACAATATAACCTTTAACGGCACAATCTCTTATCCGGGCGCACCGGCATGGCTTACCTTGCCAAGCGGGCCCACGGTCAGCCGCAAGGTAACGGTTGTGGATAAAACGCCGGTCACCATCGGCGGCGTCACCACGCCAAATAAAGCCTATGACGGCACTTCCTATGTGCCTGCCGGCACGGTGACTTGCAGCCACGGCTTCCCCATCAATCAATTGGAATGGCTATATGAGTCCACTGACGGCGCGGGCTACAAAAGCAGCTCCACGCCGCCCACAAACGCAGGCGCATATAAGCTGACCATTTCCGTGCCGGAGAGTAACGCCAACTATGCAGGCAGCATGATGCGCACCTTCATCATTGAAAAGCGGCAAATCACCCTTGCTGCAGACAATAAAACGGTCGTAAAGGGTGCAAGTCTGCCCCAACTGACATATACAATTAGCAATCTGCCCTCCGGCAAAACCAAAGCGGACGCTTTGCGCGCCGAACCCGTACTGGCTTGCCCGACCTTCGATGGCGCTATACCGGGCAGTTACACCATTACCCTTACAGGCGGAACGGCAACGGATAATTTCACCATTGCGGCCCGCGCGAACGGTACCCTTACCGTTGCGGAGCAGACCTATGCGGTCACCGTAAACGGTAGCTATGCTTCGCCCACCGGTGCAGGCAGCTATGCCAAAGATACAACCGTCAATATTTATGCCGGGAACCGCAGTAACTACACCTTTACCGGCTGGACTTCCTCTGATGTAACCATCACAGGCGCAAGCAGTAGAAATGCCAGCTTTGTGATGCCCGCCAAAACAGTCACCGTGACTGCCAACTGGAGCTACAGCGGCGGTGGTGATAACGGCGGCGGAAGCTATATACCACCAACCACCGCACCGTCCGCAACGCCGCCCAGCCTGCCTGCCATAGCAGCGGCTTCTGTAACTGCCACAGGGGGCGCAAACGGCATAGCCCATGTAAACATTCCCGCTAGTGCGATTGCCGATGCCATCGCCGGAGCACAGTCTATGCAGGGCAGTTCTGCAAACGGCATTTCTGTGGAGCTGAATGTCACCATGCCACAGGGAGTCACTTCCCTGACAGCGGCGATTCCTCAGAGTGCATTGCAGAGCCTTGTGACCGCAGCCGTAAACCAGCTTGCAATAAACGGTGCGCCGGTATCCCTAGGGTTGAACCAGAGCGCTCTCCAGTCCATTCAAAGTCAGGCCAGCGGCGGCATTACCATCGGTATGACGCCTGTGACCGGGCTTTCCGCACAGGCACAGTCGATGATCGGAAGCCGTCCGGTTTACGAAATTACCATCAGCTATAAGGATCAGAATGGGGAAACACAGAACATCACCAGCTTGGGCAGCGGCACGGCTACCCTTGCCTTTCCTTATGTGCCCGGAAGAAATGAAGCCACCGGCTATCTATTCGGCGCGTATGTAGACGTCAACGGCAACGCAAGCCGCATCTCCGGCTCGGTGTATGACGCAAACAGCCGAAGTGTCCTCATTCCCACCAACCACCTCTCGGTGTACGGCGTGGGCTACTCAGCTCCAAGCGCCAAGTTTACAGACATTGGCAGCCACTGGGCAAAGGAATCCATTGACTATGCGGTGGGCAGAGGACTTCTCTGCGGTACATCCAAAACTACCTTTGCACCTGATAGTGCCATAACGCAGGGAATGCTGGTAACCGCCCTTGGCAGACTGGCAGGCGTGGACACAAAAGCCTATACCAAGGGCAGCTTATCTGATGTAAAGGCTGATGGCTCTTTCCGTCCATATATTGAATGGGCATACAGCAAGGGCATCGTGCAAGATATTGGGAACAACCAGTTGGCTCCCGACCACACAATTACGCGTGAGGAGATCGCGGTAATTTTTTCAAACTTCGTCAAGACAACCGGCTACACGTTGCCCGTGACTCGAGAGGCTATCACTTTTACGGACAATAGCAGCATTGGAAGCAATTATATGGCGGCGGTCAAGGCCATGCAGCAGGCAGGCATTATGATGGGCGATAGCGGCAACCGATTTAATCCAAAAGCCGGAGCCACTCGCGCCGAGGTTGCGGCTATGCTCCACCGCTATGTCAAGCTGATCATCGACCCAGCCACCGCTCAAGGCTGGGCGAAAAACGATGACGGCCGGTATATGTACTTCAAGGACGGCGTGCCCCTCGCTGGCCGGCAGACCATCAACGGCAAAAAATATTATTTCTATGGCACAGGCGTTTTGCGTTGAAATCCCGCTCAAAACGCCCTTCCGGCCCCAAAGGAAGGCCCCAAGCCATAGAGATTTAGGGCATTTGGTGCGGCTGGCGGGACTTGATTTTGGCCATCGGCATCGCCTTTCTCGCGCTCCGCGCTTCGTTCGGCGGCCTGGGTCCGAAATCCCGGGGCAGGAAAACGCGTCACCGGCGCGTTTTCTGATCCGCCTTTCAAGTCCCTTTGATTCAATAGCCAAAAGTTGAAGGCATCTCTTTGGGATACCTTCAACTTTTGGTACGAATGTTCATAACGACAAACGCGGGAACCCGCACAAAATAAGGTTTTTTTCGGCACAGACAAGCGAATATTACATCAAAAACCATACATGAAAACTGTAAGCCCGCTAAAAAGCGGGCTTACAGTTTTTCGTTAGTGTTTGCTTAAGATTTGCTGCATACGATCCTCTGCGGCAGAGTGCAGACCCATATGATTTACCTTGCCAACCTCCTCATGCTGAAAAAAGACAGTGTATTCATCACCTAAGTTTTCTTCCGGATATAGGCAGGCGACATAGTCCCATTCAATATCCGGGCCTGCTTGAATTTGCTTTCTTCCATATATCATAATCGGGCGGTCGCCCTCCTTTAGGGTTACTACAGTTCCGATGGGATAATACTTCATAGGTCTACCTCCAATATCTTATAGTACTTTTGCAATATCGATCTGAGCTGTGCAATTAGGTCATCCACTGGCATATAGTTTTTATTCATGGCTATGCATATGCGCGGCAAATCAATCGGCGCATCTAGGATCACACCTGCATTTCCTCTGTTTCTATACAATACAATCGTTTCCTCATCGGTTGCCGCACGCTGCATTTTGCTTTGCGGAAAGACTGCTATACCGATTCCATAATCTTTTCCATCGGTAAGTGTCACATCAGTTTTCCGAAACAATTCCATGTCCAGCTTTTCTTGCAAAATGTAAAGCTCCTTGTAGTAGTAACGCTCCATCCGCCACAATAATTTTTTCTGATGAAAATCCACCACATCGGCAAAGATGCCGTCGTTCCACTTCGTATCGATCAGATATTGCTTCAGCCTTGATGTTGCGCCTTTTGTGTTGAACTTTCCGGGGTTCCAGCCCCTGCCAAACCATTTCCTGTTTTCAGCCTTGAGCTTTCCATATCCCGCACCGTATAGCACAACATGGCCACTTGCAAAGTGGGATATAATATCATATACGATTTGCTTGAATTCTTCACATAATTCACTGGCGTCAGGGTCATCCGCCATGAGGTCGAAATAGAGATATTCCCCGCTTTGGTTTTCAGTTTCGGTATCCAAAGCTAAGTATAGTTTTGTTTTATCATATACATGTTCTACGCGATCCATGGAATCACTCCCCTTTATACCATTTATTTATACTATACTCGCTTAAAGCCCTGACGCCAAGTGCTCCCGCGATGCCGCCACCAATTCCGCCGATGAAGCCGCCAATAGCAGTGCCAAGCCCTGGGCAAAAGAAAGTCCCCACAGCAGCCCCGCCCATTGCGCCAAGCTTTGCCCCACCAAAGCCGCCTTCCCAGCTTGCGCCAATCCCGACTGATGTTTGAAGTGTTTTCTTGCCTAACTTTTTATCTTCATCGTTCAGATCAAGATAAATTGTGCTGCCAAGCTCGTATGCGTCAAGCGCAACGCCAACAACAGCAAGCGCCTTTCCGGCGGTTTTTGTATATTTTGCAACATCATCGAAGTTCTTGAAGGCTTCATATACGGGTTTGATGGGCTCTTTATGGTCAAGCTTTGCTGCCTTTTTCATTTGCAAGGCAGATGCACCTGGGGGAGCCTCTACATTTATGTGGGAAACCCTTCCCCGCGATCTTTGCCCGGTAAGAGGATGTGAGTGGATCTGAAAAAGTCGTTGGTTTGATGCGATATCATAAAGCTGATTCCTTACGGCAGTAGATTTTAGAGCTCCAGGCTTTGGGGTAACAGGCCTTATGGCAACACCAGTTACTTTGGTCTGTAATGGACTTATAAAGGCTGTACTTGGTACTATGCCCTTCCCCATACCGATTGACAATTGTGCTTTTAAATCGAATATGTCCGTCTTGTCAGGTGGATTAGGCAGCAACATGCCTGCACCTATCGGAGCATTGCTATTGATTTGTGGTGTACGCATTTTATTCCAGGCTTCCTGCGTGGCCTTACCCCAGATTCCATCCTCAACTACACCCAGCCTTTTTTGTACTTGTCGGATTTCTTCTTTACTATCTATCCCTGTTGGGGCCTTATACCCGCTATTCTGCGTATTGCTACGGGAAGGAGCCGGAGGAGAAACACCCCACAGGCCTCCATACTGCTTCTCCCATGCGGCTTGCGTGTTCGCTCCCCATATGCCGTCCTGCGTAACGCCAAGATTTGCCTGGATGCTTCGTACAGACTTTTGATCCGTTACACCCGCAGGTGGTACAAACCCCTCTACCACATGCTTCATCCGGGATTGCTCAGGTGCCTGTGAAGAGCCTCCTTCAGGTTTCCAAAGCTGCCCATAACCCTGGCCGTTCCAGGCAGCCTGTGTTTTTGCACCCCATATGCCGTCCTGTTCCACACCCAAGGTAGCCTGTATCTGCTTTACCTTCTCTTTGCTATCCACCCCTCTGGGCGGGCTAAAGCCGCTTACAAAATAATTTGCCATGGAAAATCCTCCTTCTCAAACACAAAAACCGCAGAAGACAACTTCTGCGGCTCTTGCATATTTCTATGATAATAGGATAACTGGTCGCTATAGGAGAAGCAAGGGCATAAATGCGGCAATATACAGGCAAGGGACAAGTCCCTTGGATCAAAGCAAAAACAGGCTAGCGCAAACCAACCTGTCTTTGTCGTTATGAATATCCATTGGTGCGGCTGATGGGACTTGATTTCGGCCATCGGCATCGCCTCTCTCGCGCTCCGCGCTTCGTTCGGCGGCCTGGGTCCGAAATCCGGGGGCAGGAAAGGTACTGTCAAGAACGTTTCGCAAATTAGGAAACAGGGATGGTAGATGGGGGTTAACCGGCGATTTGGGAATCGACCAGTGAGGCGTCAAGGTGCTTCATATTCATGTACTTCTTGTTGCCCCATTGAGTACCGGCCACATGACGCAATCTGGCACAAACGAGCATCAGTGCAGAGTTGCCGTCAGGAAAAGTTCCTACCACACGGGTGCGCCTACGGATTTCCCGGTTGAGCCGCTCAATCACGTTGTTCGTGCGGATGCGAGTCCAGTGCTCAAAAGGAAAATCGGCATAGGTAAGGGTCTCCTCGACACTATCCTCCATCTTTTTAGCGGCCTTGTCCAATTTCATGTCTCGCAGAGACTGCACAACAGCGACGGCCTTTTTACGGGATGCGGATTTACTCTCCTGGGCATGGATCGCTTTGAGCATCTTGGCCACAATCTTCATCTTAGAGCGTGGCACTACAGAGAAAACATTGCGGTAGAAATGAACAATACAGCGCTGGTATTTCGCGTCGGGAAATACCTCGTATACAGCTTCCAGCATCCCCAGGCATTTATCCCCGACAACGAGCCTGATGCCGTTGAGCCCCCGACCTCTGAGCCACTGGAAGAAGTTCACCCAGCTGGCCTTATCCTCTTTCATTCCTTCGGCAGCCCCGATCACTTCCCGATATCCATACTCATTGACTGCGATGGCCACCAAAATACTGACATTTTCAAACTCACCGCCCCAGTTGCGTCGCAGATAAATACCGTCCACGTAGACATACGGATACTTCCCTCCCTGCAAGGGCCGGTTGCGCCACTCCTCTATGTGGACATATGCTTTCTTGTTCTCGCTGATTGTAGACGGAGAAACCTTGCTGCCCCAGAGGGCTTCCGTGATATCCTCC
>JAYFPE010000009.1:0-171405 GCA_034928145.1 Candidatus Pelethousia sp.
CCAGCGAGATCAACAAAACGCTCAAGTCCCTGCAAGGCAGGAATTAACGTCGCAATGCTTTCGCGCATATAAAGCAGACGTCAACCAACAGCGGCAAAACAGGGTTACCGCAGCTTCTGATTTTACCGAGAGAGGTTCAAAACGAAAGGTCGATGGTAGGTTTCCGATAGCTGTCTACCCGAAGAGCATGTTATTTTCAGCTCTTCGGGGCCGGAGCCTTTACAACGATCAGTTCCAACGTGTCTGGATGCAGGTTCCTAACATTCATCTTGGTACGATACGGGATTTTTAATAGGGTTCCAGAAGCATACTCATGGATTTCCTGCTCGTCGAGCCCAATCGAGAGCGTGCCCCTTATTACGGTCATGTACACGTTTGAATTGGAGAAGTGTTCGGGGAGGGCATCGTTTTGACCAAACACCATATGCAGATAATGAACGTTTTCATCAAATATGACCTTTTCTATTGCTTTGTCATTGCCTTTGGCCAACTCGAAAATTTGCTCTACCATGTCATGAACCTCCCAATATGTTGATTTTGAAGCCATCATCAGGCTTGTGCCCTGATTTTACCACATAGTCTTCTCTTAGGCCGTTGCAATTACAACAAAATAGGATGCTTTATTTAGAGTAGTAAATAGCGTCCTTTGGACAACCCTGCTAGCAGTTCGTACATTTCTGTTGAAAAACACAGCTCAATATTGTTTCTAGGCCTGCTTTAATCCGACATATCCTTTTTTAAGGGCAGCGTCGTTAGTCCATATTGCTTAGGTAAAACATTGCGCCAAAGCCTGAAAAATCCACAACGATATGCGACAGCAATGTCCAGCGAATAGACTTTGTTCGGTATGCGACGATGCCCCGGCACATGCCCAGTATTCCTGAAAACAGAACGAACAAAGGAGCGCCATAGGAAGAAGGATTAACGGAATCAGGCGCAACGGCGCCCGCAGGCCGTACAAAAATCGACGGATCATGAAACACGCCGTGCAATGGGGGGCATCCTAACGGATGCCCCCGATCCTCCGGGCGGCATGGGAGGGATATCATGGATTCACGCTTTGAACCGGCGATTTGGCCGGAGGATAAGATGCCGGCCGAGGCCGCCGGATATAAAGCATGTGAAATATGCGCGGGAAAATCGCGCATCATCTGGGGGGAAGGAAATCCCCGGGCCCCTATTATGGTTATTTTGGACAACCCGGGAGCGCGTGAAGATAAGGAAGGGAACGAATACGTCTGCGGGACGAGACAGACGCTTCAATGGGCCTTGCATCATACGAATTTGTCGGCGGATGATGTTTATTTGACTTATCTTTTAAAATGCAGGCCGCTTCGCCGTTATAACAAAGAAGAGGTAAGGGCTTTCAGCAAGCCGTTCCTGATCCGTCAAATTCAGATGATGCAGCCCGCGTTCATTGTTTGTTTGGGGGATATCGTCGCCCAGGCGATGTTGGATGATAAGGACGCGCATGTAAAGAACCTGAGGGGAGCGTGGCATATCGTGTTGGGGCTTCCCTGCGTCGTATCCTATCATCCGCTGGCGGTCAGGAGGCGGCCCAATCTGACGCGGCCGTTTTTGGAAGACTGGGATATGCTGGCGCAGCGGTTTCTGTTAACAAAGGTCAGATAACTTCCAAAGCCGTTTTTGATGATTTGTAAGTATAACCGAATCGAACGACGCAGGTATCCTGGCGCCGGCGCTTAGCTTAATAGAATTCATGCCTGCGGTGCAATGAGGCGGGATAGGTTTGCTTGCAGGTCAGAACAGCTGCATGCAGCCAAGAAGGATGAAGGAGAATCGGTTGTTTTTGATAAACATTGCCATAGAATTACCCCCAAATTTCTTAAGTTTATTGTGATGTATTGTTGATTGTTGATTAACTTTAGCCGAGCGCCTTGATTTCGCGTATGAGGTTATCTGCCGCCTGGTGCACATAGGAAGGCAGCGTTGCCAGGTTGAAGCGGATGAAGCCCGCGGCGTCCGGGCAGAACCACTCGCCATAATCGATGGCCAGGCGGCACTTATCCTGCACAAAGGCCTTAATGTTCTCCGTACCCAGGTAAGGACGAAGATCCACCCACAGCAAATAGGTGCCCTCCAAGGGAGAGATAACAGCCTTGGGGATTTCCCGCGCAAAGGCGCTGCGGAGGTATTTGTCGTTCTCGCGTATCACGCCGAGCAGGGAGTCCAGCCATTCATGGCCATAGAGATAGGCGGCCTTTGTTGCCGTGCAGCCCATAATATTCACTTCGGTCTGGTTCACGGTGATCGCATACTCGTCGTAACGCTTGCGCAGATCCGGATCGGCGATGAGGATATGGGAGTGGATCAAGCCCGCCAGATTGAAGCTCTTGGAAGCGGAGGTAACGGTGATGATGTTATCGTTGTAAGCGCCGCCCGCAATCGAGAACGAGGGGATGTGCTTGCGTTCGCCCAGGATGATGTCCTGATGGATTTCATCTGAAATGACCAGAACGTTGTGGCGCTTGCAAATGCGGAGCATCTGCTCAAGCTCCTCTTCCGTCCACACCCGCCCTACGGGATTATGGGGTGAGCTCTCGATGAGCAGCTTCACATCGTTATCCACGATATCCTTTTCAAATTGTTCAAAATCGAAGGTGTAGATGCCGTTTGTATTGACCAGCTTGTGGCGAACCAGATTGCGCCCTGTGTGTTTAACCGCGTTGTGGAAGGGATAATAGACGGGCGTGACGATCATCACAGATTCGCCGGGCTTGGTAAATGCGTTTACGAACCAATACAGGGCGGTTACTACGCCGGTGCTGAAACGGAACCATTCCTTTTGCAGCAGGTTTCCGTGCCGCTCCTTCTGCCAGTTGATCACGGCCTCATAATAATCATCCGTTACGAAGGAATACCCATATACCCCGTGATCCGCCCGCTCCTTCAGCGCCTGGCGCACGGCTTCGGGTGTCTGAAACTCCATATCGGCCACCCACATGGAGATAAGATTCGGATCTCCGAACCGTACATCCAGCGCGTCCCACTTTAATGAATCCGTACCCTTGCGTTCAATTCCATATCGTTTGCAAAATTCTGATGTGTTCATGTCCATCCATCCTTTCCGTGATTATTTAGTTAGTAAACCATTTGTGAAATGATCATATTCCAGATAGTGGCAGAAGTCAATATATACGGCAAAACTTTTGTACGCGCTGTAACCAGACTGTGAACAAAACATAGATATACAGCAATATTGTTTATATATTAAACCATATCCATTCCCGAACCTTGAGCTTTGATGCAGAGTATGTCATAATAAATAAGAAGGCATTAATATGCACACCAAAGGAGCAACGAAAACGATGCAAGTTTCACAAGATATGGATACGATCAACCAACTGTATAAGCAGCTAAGCCAGCGTGCAGATAGGCTATACCAGTTTGTACTTTTATACAGCGAATATATCAACGGCCAGCATGATTATGGGGAAGGCCATATTTTTACCATGCTGGAAATCCACGTTCTCACCTATATTCAGGATCATCCCGGGATAACGCCCACAGAGCTGGCCAAAGTCTGGTGCAAGACCAAAGGGGCTATTTCCCAAACCATTACCAAGCTGGCCGCCCAGGGTTACGTATATAAAGAGAAAAAAGATGGGAATATGAAAGCCGTTCATCTCTATACGACGCCGGAAGGGGATGCTGTTTCCAATATGCACAAAGCCTATGATGTAGCGGATATCGTACAAACCCTGCAGGATTTGCAGCGTTCCTGCTCCCAGGAAGATATCGACGCTTTCTATAAGGTTCTGGATGCTTATACTAAGCTTCTCCAGCATTAAAATCAGCAAGGAAGGTTCACCGCGCCATATTTGATTTGGTACCTATGCCAATGGTGTCATGTTTATATAATAATGCCGGGCCGCCTACTGTGCCGGCCATGCCTACCGCAATGCCAGGGGCCAAAGAAAGCAGGCGTTTTATGCAGCTCATCCAACTCCATTATTTCTGCACGGTAGCCAGATTCGGCAACATGCGGCGCGCCGCCGACGAGCTATGGATCTCCCAGCCCGCGCTTTCCAAATCCATCAGTAGCCTGGAGGAGGAACTGGGCGTGCGCCTTTTCGACCGGGTGGGCCGCAGCATCTGCCTCAATGAGGCCGGGGCGCTCTATTACGATCAGATCAGCCAGATCATCGACGCCATCAACGATGTGACCAAGCAGGTGCGGGATGTTTACAGCAGCTCTTCCAATAAGGTGGTGCTGCTGCTCTCCGCAGCCAATTTTATCGCCGATTGGATCTGGCAGATGTTCCACCGGGCACATCCGGAGGTGGATTTGCAGATCAACAGCTGCTATGCCTGCACGGATTACGACATCATGCAGGCGGACTTTCATATTTCGGCCACCCCCAATGCCAGTGAAAGCGGCGAGCGCATCAAGCTGGTGGAGGAAAGGCTGATGCTGGCCATGGGCCAGAACCATCCCCTGGTCGGCGAGGAACACATCCGCCTGGCCGATGTGGCCAAATACCCTTTCCAATGCCTTCCACCCAATGAGAACCTGCGGGCCAACCTTTTCCATTCGTGCAGCCGGGCCGGCTTCCAACCGCAGGTGGGCTTTTGCACGGAGGACTCCCTTACCTTTTTTAACATCCTGGCCAGCAACAACTTCCTCACCTTTTTGCCCGAGATCACAGCCCAGCCCGCCCTGACAAAAGGCATTGTGCTCAAGCCCATCATCGAGCCGGACTGCACCCGCACCATCTACATCAGCTGGGATAAAAACCGCTATCTTTCGCAAAGCGCCAAAACCTTCCTCGCCTACTGCCGCGAGCTGTTCGCCCGAGAGGATATCAAGGAACTGATCAGCCGCCCCGTCGCCCAATAAGCGATCGCAACGTATCATCAAGCCCTGCGGGAGCGCCCTTTCGCAGGGCTTTTTCTTTGCGCGAAATCCGGCCGCCGATGCGGATCAGCAGGTAGAATCGATAGACATATTTCATCAGACCGTTAACTTTCGGCTATCTGTTCGTGCGCGGAACGATGAATAACCAGTATCATTCGCTTTATTACAATATGTTATGATTTAACCATATCGTGGGTATGGAATCTATAAAGTCGAAGAATTCTGAGCAGAATAGAAAGAAAAAAAGGGGGCGCCGCCATGCAGGATCTTGCGATGGGCCAAAAGCTGGTCATCACCAACAACATCCGCGTTAAGGAGACCTATAGCGAGCAGTTTGCGGTGCTATTTCTGGACGTCAGCTATCTTGCGGTGCTGATTGCCGTGCGCGATCATGTGCACGAGGGCTTTCGCCTGCTCACCCACCCGCTGGCGGGCAGCATGAAGCCCAACCAGACCCCCTACCGCTCCATCATGCTGGAAAAGGCCGCGGGCTTGGATTACCGCAGCGTGGAGCTGATCGAGAGCTGTATCCTCACGGCAGAAAAATTCCAGCGCAACCGCCCCACCCCCGACTGGAACGAAAAATGCTTGCAGGATTTCCGCACGGTGGACCTTTCCTTCCTCAAGCATGCGGAACGGGTAGCCGTTTGGGCGCTCTAAACTGCAAACAAAGCCGCTAAGCGCGCTTTTAATTTTGCCAAGTGCAAGAAGAACAAGAAAAGGAGGGTTTTCTTTTGAAGCTGGAATTAGGTAAAATACATATTTCAGATGTACAGTTCGGCGAAAAGACCAAGGTCGAAAAGGGCGTGCTTTACGTGAACCGCCAGGAGATCGTCGATCTCGTGCTCACGGACGACCGCCTGACCGGCTGCAAGGTGGAGCTGGCCAAGCCCGGCGAGCCCTGCCGCATCGCCCCCGTGAAAGATGTGCTCGAGCCCCGTGTCAAGGTTTCCGGAGGCGGCGCGATCTTCCCCGGCAGCCTGAACAAGGTGAACCAGGTGGGCAGCGGCCGCACGCACGCGCTGGTGGGGGCTACCGTAATCACGGTGGGCAAGATCGTGGGCTTCCAGGAAGGGCTGATCGATATGTCCGGCCCTACGGCCAAGTATACGCCTTTCTCAAAAACCAACAACGTTTGCGTGGTGATTGAACCCGCGGCCGGGCTTGAAACCCACGATTACGAGGCAGCCGGCCGCATGGCCGGTCTGAAGGTTGCCGCCTATCTGGGCGAGGCCGGGCGCAACATCGAGCCGGACGAGATCGTCACCTACGAGACCAAGCCCTTGCTGGAGCAAATCGCACAATACCCCGACCTGCCCAAAGTGGGCTATATCCACATGCTGCAAAGCCAGGGCCTGCTGCACGACACCTATTATTACGGCGTGGACGCCAAACAGTTCATCCCCACCTTCATGTATCCCACGGAAATCATGGACGGCGCCATCGTCAGCGGCAATTGCGTGGCCCCCTGCGACAAGGTGACCACCTTCCATCATTTCCACAACCCCGTGATCGAGGATCTTTACGCCCGCCACGGCAAGGACCTTAACTTCATCGGCGTGATTCTTACCAACGAGAACGTTTTCCTGGCGGACAAGGAGCGCTGCTCCGATATGGTCGCAAAGCTATGTGAGTTCCTGGGCCTTGACGGCGTGCTGCTCACCGAGGAAGGTTACGGCAACCCCGATACCGACCTGATGATGAACTGCAAGAAGGTTACGCAGAAGGGCGTGAAGGTAGTTCTCATCACCGACGAATTCCCCGGCCGCGACGGCAAATCCCAAAGCCTGGCCGACGCTGTGGAAGAAGCCGACGCGCTGATCTCCTGCGGCAACGGCAACGAAGTGGTCTATTTCCCGCCTATGGAGAAGCTGATCGGCACGTTGGATTATATCGAGAGCATGATCGGCGGCTATGAGGGCAGCCTGCATAGCGATGGCAGCATCGAGGCGGAGTTGCAGATCATCATCGCCTCAACCATCGCCAACGGCTACAACAAGCTGGCGGCCAGAGGCTATTAAGCGGAAAGGAGGGAATTTATAGTGGCAAAAATCAAAGTTGTACATTATTTGAATCAGTTCTTCGCCAACATCGGCGGCGAGGAAATGGCGGATACCCTGCCGGAGATCCGCGAGGGCATTGTCGGCCCCGGCCTGGCCCTACAAAAGGCCCTGGGCGATGATTACGAGATCGTCGCCACGGCCATCTGCGGCGATAACTATTTCGGCAGCAACCTCGAGGCCGCGACCCAGGCGCTGATCGGCCTGATCAAGCCTTTCGAGCCCGCCCTGTTCGTGGCCGGTCCTGCCTTTAACGCCGGGCGCTACGGCGTGGCCTGCGGTACCATCGCCAAGGCCGTGCAAACGGAGCTGGGCATCCCCGCCGTTACGGGTATGTTCGAGGAAAACCCGGGCGTGGATATGTTCAAGCGGGATCTTTTCATCCTCAAGACCCCAAATTCCGCCGCCGGCATGGCAAAATCCATGGCGGCCGTGGCCGGCCTAGCCAAGAAGCTGGTGAACAAGGAAGAGGTTCTTTCCCCGGCGGAGGAGGGCTACCACGAGCGCGGCATCCGCGTGAACTACTTTAACGAACGCCGCGGCTCGGACCGTGCGATCGACGTGCTGCTGGCCAAGATCAAGGGCCAGCCCTACATCACCGAATACCCCATGCCGGTGTTTGATCGCGTCCCCCCCTGCCCCCCCGTGGCGGATCTTTCCAAGATCAAGCTGGCCGTGGTCACCTCCGGCGGCATCGTGCCGCAGGGCAACCCGGACCGCATCGAATCCTCCAGCGCCACCAAGTATGGCGTTTACAGCATCGCTGGCAAGGACTCCATGACCAAAGAGGAATTTATGACCGTGCACGGCGGCTACGACCGGGCCTTTGTGACGGAAAACCCCAACCTGGTTGTACCGTTGGATGTGCTGCGCGAAATGGAGCGGGAAGGCACGATCGGCGAGCTGGCGCCCTATTTCATCACCACCACGGGCACCGGCACCTCCGTGGGCAATGCCAAGGGCTTTGGCGAGAGCTTCGTGAAAAAATTGCTGGATGATAAGATCGGCGCCGTCATCCTCACCTCTACCTGAGGCACCTGCACACGTTGCGGTGCAACGATGGTAAAAGAAATTGAACGGGCCGGCATCCCTGTTGTCCATATGTGTACGGTGGTTCCCATCTCCCTGACGATCGGCGCGAACCGGATCATCCCCGCTATCGGCATCCCCTACCCCTTGGGCGATCCGCACCTGGGCGAGGAAAAGAGCAAGAAGCTGCGGCGCGCCCTGGTGGAGCGGGCGCTCAAAGCCCTGCAAACCCCCGTGGACGGGCAGACCGTATTCGAAAGCTAACCTTCTCGCAAATTGGAATCACACCTTCGCCAGGCCGGTTGGTTACGCCTGCCGGCCCGGCGAAATAAAAAAAGGAGAAAACGTATGGATAACAAAAAGGATAAGGTAAGCCTTCTTCGCGTTATTATCATGGGCGGCGCGTTTATCGGCCTTCTGATCGGCTCCGGCTTTACCACGGGCCAGGAGATCATGCAGTATTTCGTGAGTTATTGGTATTGGGGCATAGCCGCCGTCGTGCTGATGTTCATATTGTTCGTTTATGTGGGCATGAGCTTTGTGGCTGTTGGTTATGAGCAGCAGTTCGAGGAACCAAAAAACATTTATCGCTATTATTGCGGCAAGTACGTAGGCACATTCTTTGATTATTTCTCCGCCATCTTTCTCTTTATGTCCTTCTGGGTCATGGTAGCGGGCGCAGGCGCGGCTGTAAACCAGCAATTTGGCTGGCCGGGCTGGCTGGGCGGCGTGGCCATGGGCGCGATCACCCTTATCACCCTCTATTTCGGCTTCAACAAGCTTGTGGATATCATCGGCTGCATCGGGCCTGTGGTATCCGTGCTGGCCATCCTCCTGGGCATCGCGGGCGTGATGATGAACCCGAGCGGACTGTCCGTCTACAAAGAGACGTTGGCCCCCCTGCTGGAAAACAAGACCGTGCTGCAGGCCGGTACCAACTGGTTTATGTCCTGCGCCTCGTATGTGGGCTTTTGCATGATGTGGCTGGCCGTTTTTATGACCAACATGGGCAAAACCGCCAACAGCCGCAAGGAGGCCTTCGGCGGCGCGATCTTCGGCGCGCTGCTCTTCTCCCTGGCTGTGCTGCTGCTGATGTTCGGCCTGGCCGCCAACCTTTCCGAGGTGGCCGGCGCGCAGATCCCCACCCTGATCATCGCCTCCAAGATCAGCCCGGTTCTGGCCGTGATCTATGCCATCATCGTCTTTACGGAAATCTACACTACCGCAGGGCCCCTGCTTTGGACGCCCGTCAAGCGCTTTGCGCCGGATGAGAAAAGCGCGCGTTACCGCATTGTATTGCTGGTGCTGGGCGTTATAGGTATCGTGGTGGGCATCCTGGTTCCTTTCGACCGCATGATCAACATCGTTTACGTCATCAACGGCTATGTGGGCTTCCTGCTCTTGTTCATGATGATCGTGACCGATATCCGGGTACGCATCCTCAAGAACCACACGCCCAAGATCGTGCTTGAGCTGGCGGAACAGGCCGACAATAAGGATAAAAAATAGCTCCCCTTGTGCGCCATGTTGATGATATGCGACCGCCAATATGCGCGCTTTCCAAAGCTCAGGCGAGCTAAAACCCCGGCCATATGGCCGGGGTTTTAGGCTGTCAAAAAAGCCCTTGGGGGTTCGGGGGCCGCAGCCCCCGGAGGTTTTAATCGCCGCCAGCGACAGGTGCGGTGGTGGCGAAAGGCCTTGCGTAGCAAGGGTTTCTCTGCAGGGTTTGCTGGCCGTGCCCACAGGCACAAGCAAACCCTGTAAGCTCAAAAAAGTGGCCACAGCCACTTTTTTGACGCACTGATACCCCGGCCATATGGCCGGGGGTTTTTGGCTGGTCAGGGCTTGCCAAGCCTGCGCCTGGGCATTACAATATACATAGCGCTATATACATAGCGCTGTAAATATATTCAGGAAGGAAAGGCTTCCAGCCTTAGAATGTGATTTCTTATGCCCATACGCTGCTTCGGTTCTTTAAACCTTGATCATGTTTATTCCGTATCGCATTTCGTCCAGGGCGGGGAGACCATCGCCGCTAGCGGCCTCTCCGTTTTTTGCGGGGGCAAGGGCCTAAACCAATCCATCGCCCTATCCCGCGCCGGCGCAGAGGTGTTGCATGCGGGCAAGGTAGGCCGAGATGGCGATATGCTGGTCAGCCTGCTTCGACAAGCCGGGGTGGATACCTCCCGCATCGCCGTCGAGCCGGAGACCCCCACGGGCCATGCCATTATCCAGGTGGATGAAAAAAGCGGGCAAAACTGCATCATCATCTATGGCGGGGCCAACGCCATGGTAGACCCGGCCTATATTGATTCCGTCCTTGCGGACGCCCGGCCCGGCGAACTGGCCTTGTTCCAAAACGAGATTAGCAGCCTGGCCTATGCCATCCGGCGCTGCCGGGAAGCTGGCCTGCGGGTAGCCTTCAACCCTTCTCCCTGCATGGGCGCCGCCCTGGATAAAAGCCTTTACGCCGATGTGGATTGGCTCATCCTCAACGAAATCGAGGGGAGCCTGCTTACCGGTGAAACCGAACCCGCCCGCATCTGCCAAAAGCTGCGGCAAAAAAACCCGGGCTGCCGGGTCGTGCTCACGTTGGGCAAGGAGGGCGCTATGTATGCCGGCGAGGACGGAACGCTATGCCAACGCGCTTACCGTGTGCAAGCCGTGGATACCACCGGCGCGGGGGATACCTTTACGGGCTTTTTCCTTGCTTGCGCCGCACAGGGCATGGAAATAGGCACGGCCTTAGACCTGGCTAGCCGGGCGGCGGCGATTTCTGTATCCCGCAAGGGCGCGGCGGTTTCTATCCCCACCATGGAGGAAGTGCGCGCGGCCAAGCTGGCAACCAATGATCTTCCGCAAGCCATTTTTGATTGATATAAGGAGTTTTCAGCTATGCATCCATTGATGACCATTCTCGATAGCCAGAAGCGGGGCATACCCGCGGGGCTCTATTCCTGCTGCAGCGCCAACGAATATGTGCTGCGCGCGGCGCTGGCCCGCGCCAAGCGCTATGATACCCCCGTGCTCATCGAGGCCACGGCCAACCAGGTTAACCAATACGGCGGCTATACGGGCATGCTGCCCGCGGATTTCTATGCCTACGTCCTACGCCTTTGTTCGGAATATGGACTGCCCGAGAGCCAGGTCATCCTGGGGGGCGACCATCTCGGCCCCCTTACCTGGACGGATCTGCCCGAGGCGGAGGCCATGCGCCGGGCCGAGGCGCTGGTATCGCTCTTTGTAGAGGCCGGCTTCACCAAGATCCATTTGGACACCAGCATGCGGCTGGCGTCGGATAGCCGCAGCGAACGCCTGGCGGACGATGTCATAGCCGCCCGCGGCGCGCGGCTATGCAAGGCCGCGGAGGAAGCTTACGCAAAACGGCTGGCCCAGCATCCCGGCAGCGTTGCCCCCGTATACGTCATCGGCAGCGAGGTGCCCATTCCCGGCGGCGCGCAGGAGGCGGAGGAGAGCATAGAGGTCACCAAGCCCTCGGATTGCCTGGCCACCTATGCGGCATTTCAGGCCGCCTTTTTGGAGTTGGGCCTCACCGATGCCTGGCGGCGGGTAATCGGCCTGGTGGTGCAGCCCGGCGTGGAGTTTGGAGACGGCGATGTTTTTCTTTACGATAGCGCCAAGGCTGCGGCCCTAACGGCCTGCCTTAAGGAACTGCCCCTGGTTTTTGAGGGGCATTCGACGGACTATCAAACGCCGGCCAGCCTGCGGGCCATGGTGCAGGATGGCATCGCCCTCCTCAAGGTCGGCCCGGCCCTCACCTTTGCCCTGCGGGAAGGGCTATTCGCCCTGGAAGCCATGGAAAAGGAGATATATGGCGGCACGGGCCTGCACCTGAGCGAGGTAAGGGCCGTGCTGGAGCATACCATGCTGCAAAGCCCGGGCGATTGGATCAAGCATTACCACGGGGACGGCAACGCCACCCGTTTTGCCAGGGCCTACAGCTTCTCCGACCGGGCCCGCTACTACCTGCCCAAGCCCGCCGTGGATAAAGCCGTGGCCCGCCTGCTGCAAAACCTTGCCGCGCAGCCGCTGCCGCTCTCCCTCATCAGCCAGTATATGCCCATGCAATACCCCCGGGTGCGCGCGGGCGAGCTGGCCAACAACCCGGTGGCGCTGCTGCTGGACCGGGTAGGCGATTGCATCGACGAATATTATTACGCCACCCTCCTGCCTGCCTGGCCCGCGGCGCACCAAAGCTAAAGACCTGGCTGCAACATAACAAAGCCCGGCGCAGATTCTGCACCGGGCTTTGTTTGTTCAAAAAACTCCGCAAGGGAGAGGGGGTCAATAGACGCTTTTGTCATGCGCTTATACGGTCATGGTGCAAAGCTGCATCTTCTGGCGCAGGTAATCGATCAGGGCCGCCTGCACAACCTCGGGGGTACGGAAGAAATCCGGCTCCGGATCGGCATAGTATTTTTTCAGGGTCTGTCCATAGAGCCAGAAATACTCCGTGCCCACGTTGAACTTGTTGATGCCCTCACGGAAGGCGACGGCCAACTGGTCATCCGGGATGCCGCTGCCGCCATGGAGCACCAGGGGCACATCGGTAGCCGCGTTGATATCGCGCAGGCGCTGGAGATCCAGCTTGGGCGTTTCTTTATAGAAGCCGTGGGCGCTGCCGATGGCCACGGCCACGCTGTCGCAATGGGCTTGCTCGCAGAAAGCGGCGGCAACCTCCGGCTTGGTATACATATCCTCGTCGCTCTGATCCGTAATGGTAGCGGCAAAACCTACGCGGCCCAGCTCCGCCTCAACCTCGGCCCCCATCTGGTGCGCCTGATCGGCCACGGCGCGCGTGCGCACGATGTTTTCTTCCACGGGGAGCATGGAGCCGTCATACATCACGGAAGAGAAACCGTCGCGTACGGCCGCAAGGATATATGCCGGATCCGTGCAATGATCCAAATGCAGGCCCACGGGAACCTTGACATTGCGGGCAATGGATTTGACCGTTTCCGCAAAGCTCTTGGGGTTGCACCAATTGTTCTTTTGCGCGTGCTCAGGGTAGAGCATGATGATCACGGGCTTGCGCAGTTCCTCCGCCACCGTGATGGCGGCGTATATGTTGTTATAGTCAGAGCAATTGAAGGCAATGGCTGATGTCTTCGCCCTATCCGCCATTTTCAGGATGTCACTGACTTTTTCGAGGCTCATTGTTGTTTTCTCCTTTATGTTTGTTAAGAATATTTCGCGCCGCTGGGGCCTACAGGCCGTTTACGGAATCGCTCATGCCTTTGAAAATGAGGGAAAGGGATATCGCGCCCGGATCTGGCAGGCCCAGGGTTTTTTCGCGGAAGTTTTTGGATCGGCCCTTGCGGGAGATCATGGCCTTGGTGTTTTCCACGCCTTGGAGCGCCCCCGCGTAAGCCGCCTGAAGCATCAGGCCCGCGTCGTCCGTTTCCAACCGCCGCTGCCGCATGGCTTCCACGGCGGGCAGCAGGGCGTCCAGCATGGTCTTATCGCCGGGCTCGGTGCGCCCGCGCTTGGCTATGGAAGCGGCGCCCGCCTCAAAAAAAGCGATCAACGCATCCGCATCCATATCCCGCCTGCCGCGCACGCCCTCATAGCCGGCAATGAACAGCGTGCCGAAGATGACTCCCGAAGCGCCGCCCATGGTTTTGACCAGGATAAGCCCAGCATCCCGCATGAGGGCATAAATATCTTCATATTGGTTATGGCCCAGGGCCTCGCAAAGGGCGGAAAATCCAGCCCGCATGCCGACGCCCTGGTCGCCGTCGCCCATAGCCGTATCCAGCGCCGTAAGCCGCGGCTCGCTCTCGATGATACGGCCGCCGGCCGTGATCAGGGCGGCCTGCAATTGTGCCACTTGGAGGGTGCGCATTTCGTCAGGCCCCCTTCCCTTCCTCATCGCCCGCAAAGATCACGGTGGTTTTCGGATCCAGCGAGTCGAAAGCGAAATCGCTCTCGCGCGCTTCGCTATCCGTGATAAGGTAGTCGCAAGCGGCATCCACCCGCGCCAGGTATACCCGGCCGAATTTGGTGTTATCCGCCAAGATGAAGGATTGGTTGGAGGCGGCCATGGCTAAGACCTTGGTCTCCGCATCTTCAAAGCGGGGCGTTGAATAACCAAAGTCCTCGTCGATGCCGTTGATGCCGACAAAGCACTTATCCACCCGTACCTCCTTGATAAAGCGGCTGGTAATATGCCCCTCCACCGTATTGTGGGAAAAGTTCACCACGCCGCCCGGCATGATGACCCGGCAATTCTTCAGGCCGGAAAGGGCAACGATCGCCAAGGGCGAGGTGGCGATAACGATGAGGTTCTCCTTTTCGCCGGCTGCCAGGAGCTTGGTCAGCTCATAAACGGTGCTGGAGCCATCCAGCAGGATGGTATCATAATCGTTGATGTATCTATAGGCGGCCGCCGCGATGGCTTTTTTGGCGGGCAGCATACGCTCCTCCGCCATCAACTCCGGCACCTTGATGCTTTTCCCCACCGGGTAATAGGCCATAGCGCCGCCGTGGGTGCGCACGATTTTACGCTGCTTGTGCAGCTCCTCCAGGTCCCGCCGAACCGTCACCTCGGAAATATTAAGGAGCTTGCTCAGCTGCTGAACGCGCATGGATCTTTCCTTGCAGATAATATCGTATATTTTTTGCTGCCGTTCCTCCGCAAACATGCTTCGCCCCTCCGCTCTCTCGTTTTAAAGGATAAATCCGTCCGTATAGCACGTGCCGGCCAGCAGCCGCTCCTGCTCCGCGTCCGCGCAAAGGATGGTTACGCTGTAGCCGTACACATCCTCGATATTAGAAAAGTTCCCTACCCGCATCTGCGCCAGCGAATGCGTTGGCGCAAGCTCGCCATGCAGGAGGTTAGCAAAGATATAGCCATCCGCATAGCTGGTATTACGCAGGCGGTTCACCAACACATAGAGCCTTTCGTGCTGCCGGGGTTCCAAGTCGCTTAGGAGCATGCGGCAGGTCTCCTTGGCGCACAGCGGCATATCCATGTGGGAGGCGGAGCAAACCGCCCCCTCTCCGGAAAAGCCCGCGCCATAGGAGATGCAGTTCTTCTGGAAATCCACATATACGCTCAGCGTGCCCAGGCGCAGGTTGGCCCGGCGCAGGGCTTGTGCCGTTTCAGAAAGGGACATGCCGGCCTCTGCGCAATTGGCAGCCATTTTGATGAGATAGGCGATGCCGCAGCGGCCGCAACGCGCGCTGCGCTCCTCCCCCACGGCGGAAGCGATATCATCCGTTACCAGAACGCTTTCTACCGGAATACCGTCCATCTGCAAAAACTCCGCGGCCATATCGTTATTGAGATAATCGCCCGCAAAGTTGTTGTAAAGGAAGAGGACGCCTTTTTTCGGGCCTACCTGCTTGCCCGTTTCATAGAGCGTGTAGGCGTTAGGCGCGGCAAACGGCGCGCCAATCACGGCCGCATCCGCCAGCCCCCGGCTCACATACCCCGGGAAAAGCGGGCCGTTGCCGCCGCCGCCGCTAATGATGATGGCGAAGCGCTCCGCCTCAAAATCGCTGCGCACGATCGCGCCCGCATGTTTCGTGGCGATGAGGGGCCGGTAACGCTCCGGCATGGCCAAGCCCATGCCCTGGAAAAAATCCGCGGCAAAGTAATCCATCCGGCTCGTATTCCAAATCATAGCGTGCGCCTCCCGCGGCCCTTTGCCGCCTTTGCCTATCGTTATGCCTTGCGGCGTTTCTGCGCCATATCCAGAATGACCGCCAGCAGGATGATCGCGCCAATGACGACCTTTTGCCAGTAAGAGTTTATGTGCATCAGGTTCATGCCGTTGTTGATCACGGCGATTACGGCCACGCCGATCATGGCCCTGCCAACGGACCCGCTGCCGCCCGAAAGGCTGGTGCCGCCCAGCACGGTGGCGGCAATGGCATACATCTCATAACCGTCGCAGGCGCCGGGCTGGCCATTTTGCAGCTTGGAAGCATTGAGCACGCCGCCCAGCGCAGCCATGACCGCGCAGATCACATGACCCAGGAAGATGGTGCGCTCCGTATTGATGCCGCTCAGGTGCGCCACATGCGTGTTGGAGCCCGTTGCGTATACATGGCGGCCAAACACGGATTTGGAGAGCAGGGTATGCATGATGAAGACCACAATGATCACGAAAATGGTGATGATGGGAATCCATCCGGTGGGCTTATCTACGGTTTTAAGCAGCCTTGCCGCGCCCAGGAAGGAATAGGCGCTCTTGACGCCGGATACGGAGGAACCGCCGGAAAGCACGAAACACAGGCCGCGGGCGATGGTTAGCATGGCCAGCGTGGCGATCATGGGAACCACCTTGAATTTAGCGATCATTAAACCGTTGAACGCACCGCATACCAGCCCCACCACCAGAGCCGCGCCCACCCAGATGAGGCTGGCTGTGAATACGGAGGCCTCGGGGTTGGCCCGGGCGATCAACGCGCCCGTAACGCCCGCCAGGGCCGCCACGGAACCGACGGAAATATCGATGCCGCCCAGAATGATGACGAAGGTAAGGCCGGCGGAAAGCATGGCGTTGATGGCCATCTGCGTGGTAAGGTTCACGATATTCTGGGCGCTGATGAAGGGCTTGGAGCCAAGGCCGAAGGCCAGGCACAAAGCGATCAGCACAAAGACGATGATGTTTCTCGTGGCAAAACTTTTAACCTTTTCCATAGCTTAATCTCATCCCTTCTGAAATGTTGCTATACGTTGCTTTGCACGCTGGCAAGCTGAATGATGGAGTGCTCGGTGGCTTCCGCGCCGGATACCTCGCCGCTCTGCACGCCCTCGCGCATGACGATGATCCGATCCGCCACGCCCAGCATTTCGGGCAGCTCCGAGGAGACCATGACAATGCAGCCTCCCTGGGCTACGAAATCATTCATGAGCGCATAAAACTCGGATTTGGCGTTTACATCGATGCCGCGGGTCGGTTCATCCAGAATGAGGATGCGCGAGTTGGCGATGAGCCATTTCGCCAGGATGACCTTCTGCTGGTTGCCGCCGGAAAGGTTGGCGATGATCGTTTGGATGGAAGGCGTTTTCACCCGAAGCGTGCTGGTCATCTCGCCGGCGATATCCGTTTCCCAGCGCGTATCCAAAAAGCCGAATTTCTTGTGGTGATAAGGCAGGCTGGGCAGCACGATATTATGGCAGAGGGTGGCCTGCAGCATCAGCCCCGTGCGGCGGCGATCCTCCGTAACGAGGCCCACCCGGTGTTCGATGGCGTCTTTCGGGCTTTTGAAATGAACTTCCTCGCCCTCTACGAAGACCTTGCCCGCATCGGCCATGCGCGCGCCAAAGATGGTTTCCATCACCTCGGTGCGGCCGGCTCCGATAAGGCCGTAGAAGCCCAGGATCTCCCCTTCGTAGGCGGTGAAGGATATATCCTGGAACTCTTTGGCGCGGGTCAGGCCCTCCACCCGCAGCATCTCCTTGCCCCGGGTATGGGCCCGGCGGTTGTAGTAATCCTTGACCTCGCGGCCCACCATAGAGTTGACGATCTGCGTTTCGGTCACATCCTTAACCATGCAGGTCATGACCTTGCAGCCATCGCGCAGCACGGTGGCCCGGTCGCACATGCGGAAGATCTCCGCCATGCGGTGCGAAATATAGATTATGGTAACGTTGTTGCGCCGCAGATTATCTAGCTGGTCGAACAACGCGTTGATCTCATGCTCAGACAAAGACGAGGTAGGCTCGTCCATAATGACGACCTTAGCCCGCTTGTTTACGACCTTGGCAATCTCCACCATCTGCTGTTGGGCCACCGTAAGATCCCGGGCCAGGTCCGTAGCCTTGATGTTGGTGATCTGCATTTGATCCAGAAGGGCCTGGGTATCCGCGTTCATCCGGGCCCTGTCTAAAAAAGGGCCGTTATTTACCCTGGGCTCCGCACCCAGGAAGATATTTTCCGCAACGGTCAGGTCATAGGCGATGCTCAGCTCCTGGTGGATTACCGCGATGCCGGCGCTGAGCGCCTCGCCGGGCACATGGAAGCATACTTCCTTTCCCTCAAAGATCACCGCCCCTTCCGTTGGCGTATAGACGCCGGAAAGGATCTTGATCAGCGTAGATTTGCCAGCGCCGTTTTCTCCCAAGAGCGCGTGTACCTCGCCGGGATAGAAATCGATCGAAACATCCGTGAGTGCATGCACGCCCGGGAACCGCTTATGGATATGGACCGCTTGCAGATTTGGTTCCATCAACAATCTCTCCTTGTTTCAAGTTGGTCATGTTCGAAGGTGATATGTGCCCGAACGTAACCGCTCGGGCACATATCTAGCTTAAATTATATGTGATTATCCGTTGTTTGCGCAAGGCCGACTGTTAAATTATGCCTTGGCGTTGGATGCATCCACCAGGTAGGGGGAGATGAGGATGGTCTGCTGATCGACGGTGCCCTCGGTTACGTATTTGACCATCTGCTGCGCGATCTGGTAGCCGATCTGATAGGGATCCTGGGCCACGTCTGCCACCCAGATCTTGCCGTTCTCGGCATCGAGGATCGCCTCGTGGGCTTCGGGGTTGGCGTCAAAGCCGATCATCTGGGTGCTCGCACCGGCGGCCTTGATGGAGGCCAACGCACCGATGCAGGCGGGATCGCCCACGGTGAAGACAACAGCCATATCGGGATACTGGGTGAGAGCGTCGTCCATAAGGCTCTTGGCGGTATCGGCATCGCCCTTGTAGTTGCCAAGGTTGACGATGTTAAGGCCGTACTTATCCTTATTGGCTTCCATCACGCTCATCCAGCCGGCCTCGCGGTCGATGCAGGATTGGGGCTCGGGATAGCCGATGATGCCCACGGTAGCGCCGTTGGTCAGGCCCAACGCATCCAGTCTGGCGATGGTGGCTTCGCCGCCAATCACGCCGCCCTGGTAGTTATCGGTGCCTACAAAGCACTTGATAACCTCGGTCTCGCTGGAGGTGCAGTCAAAGGCGAACATGGGCACGCCCTCGGCATCCGCGGCCACGATGGCAGGGGTGGAGCCGGAAGGATCGTTCACGGAGAGGGAAATCGCGTCGCAGCCCTCGACCACCAGGTTCTCGATGCGTTCGCTGGCGACGGCGCCGTTGAGGTCGGATTCCAGAACGACGGCCGTAAAGCCCATCTCGGCAGCGGCGGCGTTGATGCCCTCTTCAATGGAAAGATAGAAGGCATGCTCGCGGGAACCGAGGATGAAGCCCAGCTTCAGGTCTTTCACATCCTTGGCGCCCTCGGCGGGCTCGGCGGGCTCGGCGGCGGGTGCCGCGGGTTCGGCGGCGGGAGCAGCGGGTTCGGCAGCAGGCTGGGCAGCAGGAGCAGCGCAGGCGACCAGCGCCAGCACCATAAGCGCCGCCAACATAATGGCCAACGTTTTCTTCATGTTCATTGTCCTCCTAAGTTTGTTTTATTCAGCAATCGCTGAAAATGTGGTTCTCATAAAATGATGTCTCGAGGAGCATAGTGTCGCAATTTGCTTTCGTTTTTTTATTTTTTTGATTGTCTGCTTGCGTTTATGCTGCTATAATAGCATTGTAAATACGTCGTGTCAAGGTTTATTCCTTCGGTCTTGTGTAAAAAAGTTGGTTTGTGAATATTTGAGATTAAAACAATCACAGGCATGTTGGTCGAAACGGGCGGCTATTTAACGCCGCCGGGCATATAATCAAGCGAGAAAGGGACATGCATCATGTACGACATCATTACCATCGGCGAGATCTTGGCAGAGGTACTCGCGGAAGAGGCGGGCCAGGTATTCTACAAGCCCGGCCGCCTGCTGGGCCCTTACCCAAGCGGCGCGCCCGCCATCTGCATCGACCAGGCCGCCCGCATGGGGGCGAAGGCCGCCATCATTGCCAAGGTCGGCCAGGATGATTTCGGCCGCCTCAACCTCAAGCGCCTCGCGGATAGCGGCGTGGATGTATCCCACGTGATCCAAACCGATCAAAACACCACAGGCGTAGCCTTCGTCACCTATTTCGAGGATGGCAGCCGGCAGTTTATCTTCCATTTTTCCAAGGCGGCCTGCGGTGAGCTGGGCCCGGCGGATGTGGATGAGAGCGCTATTAAAAGCGCCCGCTACCTACATATTATGGGCTGCTCCATCACCGGCAGCCCCACCATGGGGGACGCCATCATGCAGGCAGTTCGCCTGGCAAAAAAGAATGGCGTGGCCATTAGCTTCGATCCAAATATAAGGCCTGAGCTGCTTCACGGCAAGGTGATGGACTGTTATAATGAAATTATTGAGGCCAGCGATGTGCTGCTTTCCGGCAAGAGCGAGCTGCGCCTGCTCTTTGGCGATGTGGAGGCTGCCGTCGCCGATCTATTAAACCAAAAAGACCGCATCGTTGTGATCAAGGATGGCTCCAGGGGCGCCAGCGTCTATACCCGCGGAGAGGCCTTCAGCATGGGCGCTTATCCGGCCACAGAGATAGACCCGACCGGCGCGGGTGATTGCTTTGACGCTACCTTCCTCGCCATGCTCGTAACAGGAGCGGACCTGCGCACAGCGGCCCGCTATGCGGGCGCAGCCGGCGCCAAGGCTGTGGAAGGCCGCGGCCCCATGGAGGGTAATACCTACCGTCGGGAAATCGAGGCTTTTATGCGGGAAACGCCAGCCGTGGCCGAAACCACGCTGGAAAGCCCATACCGCGCGATCTGAGCTGCTGCGGCCATCCGCCGCTTCAACATCCTAAAACTTGGAGGTATTATGGCAAATATATTTAACGCACAGCTCACAAAGGCCGCCCTGCTGGAACGGGTCGGCAATATCGAGGCCATCGCCGGGGTGCGCCGCGTGGTTTTGGAAGATGGCCGCAATCGCGGCTCGCAGGCTTATGACGTTCTATGCGGCAGGCTGCGCTTCACCGTGCTGATCGATAAGTGCATGGACATCGGCGAGCTATACTACGATGGCGTGCCGCTGCACTTCGTTTCCCGGCCCGGCTCCATGGGCAACCAATATTGGTACGACGGCCCCAACGCGCCCCGCAGCATCACCGGCGGCCTGATGTTTACCTGCGGCCTTGGAAATGTGGGCCCGGCTCAGGAGATGCCCGGCGGCGGCCAGCAGCCGCAGCACGGCCGCATCCGCTCCACGCCCGCGGTCCATTACGGCGCGCGCGGCTATTGGGAAGGGGATGAATATTTCATTGAGCTTTTCGGCGAGATGCGGGAAGCCGCCCTCTTTGGCGAAAACCTGGTGCTCCGCCGCCGCATTACCACCCGTTTGGGGGATGACTCCATACACGTTTATGATCAAATCGAAAACGAGGGCCAGCAGGCGGCCCCCCTCATGCTGATGTACCATTGCAATGCGGGCTATCCTCTGCTGGATGCTTCCGCCAGGCTGGTCATGGAAGCCCTCTCCACGGATTGCCGAGACGATGTGGCTGAGCGCGGCCTGGCCGAGGAAAGCCCTCTGCTCTTCGGCGCGCCGGAGATCGGCTATCAGGAACAGGTATTCTACCACAAGCTTCGCGCCGAAAACGGCCGCTGCCGCGCCTCCGTGGTAAACCCGGAAAAGGCCCTGTCCCTCACCGTGGATTTCGACCAGGAGGAACTGCCGTACCTGATCCATTGGAAGTGCAAGGCCGCGGGCGATTATGTAACCGGCCTCGAGCCTTCCAACTGCCATCCGGAGGGCCTGCATAAGGAGCGGGAAAACGGCACCCTGCGGCTCCTTGCGCCTAGCGAATGCATACGGACCGATCTAAGGTTCATCGCGCAGGCGGGCCAGGCGGCGCTGGCGCTGCTCAAATAGATGCGCCTCGCCTTTCCCCCATCCGGTTCGCAGAAAAGCGGCCGAAAAGACACTTCAGGCTGTCAAAAAGAGTTCTTGGGGGTTCGGGGGCCGTTCACAGTTCGCAATCGTCGCAACGCTCCCAATATGTCGCGTTGCTCCTTTGCGCACTGGGCTTCCGCCTCGCTAGATCCGCCACAGGCGGCGCTCGGCTCCGCCTCCCGGAGGTTTTCATCGCCGCCGGCAAACAAGGTGAATTGCCGAAAAGCGGCAAGAGAGGATGCCCCGGGGCACAGGTGCGGTGGCGGCGAAAGGCCTTCCCCGCAGGGTTTGCTCTGGCCGCGTCCTTAATATGTCGCCTTCAGCGACATCCGTCGCACCCGGAGGGTGTGCCCACAGGCGCAAGCAAACCCTGTAAACTCAAAAAAGTGGCCATGGCCACTTTTTTGACACGCAGAAGCGGCTGAAAAGCCGCTTTTTGCATATGGTTCATCTTTTAATCCTTGGCGGGCGGGTATTCGTTGCACAGGAGACGATAGGGCGCTTCATCCTCTTCGATGGTGGGGAAACGGCCCAAAGGCTTGAGGAAGCGGTTATCCGTATTGTCGTCGTTGCACATGGACACCTCGCCGATCAGCACGGAACCGCCCTCGGGGATAACGAACTCGTGGAAATAATAGGGATAAAGCGAAAGGCTCTCGCCCGGCTTGAGCACCACGGTGCTGCCGGCGGGCACAAAATAGCGGCGGCCATCCTGGAAGATCTCCACATCCGTATCCGCTAGCTGCTCATCTTTGGTGGCGTTATAGAAGGTGAAGTGGATATCGTTGCCGCCGCGGTTGATGATATCCTCCATCTTGTTCCAGTGGAAGTGCATGGGGGAAACCTGGCCCGCGTCACACATGATAATTTTTTCCGCATACGATTTGGTATACTTCGGATTGTGCACGTTCCCGTTGCGCAACGTGATAAGGGCCAGGCCCAGGTGCGCGTAATCGCCCATACCGTAATCCGTCACATCCCAGCCCAGCATGTTATCCCGTATTTCATCGTATTCATGGCCTTTGCTCTCCCATTCTTCGGGTGTAAACTTGCAGAAGGGGGGCAGTTCGAAGCGGTGTTCCGCCAACAAGGCTTCAAAGCGGCGAATGACCGCGTTGATCTCAGAGCGTTTCATAATAAATGATCTCCTTTTATCGATCTTAAATTCGGAAAGTTGCGTATCCTGCCCACAGGCCTATTCCAGGTTGGCGTGGTATTGCCAAAGGCCCTTCATATCCAGCCCCTGCCGCTCGATCAGCATCTTGGCCACCACGTCGCCCAGCACCAGCAGGCTCTGCTCGAACAGGGAGGTCATGGGCTGGGCGGATTCAATTTCATCCGCCAGGTAATTCTTGGTGCGCACCGGGATGCGCACCATAAAGGCGGCGATATCCCGCAGGGGGCTGTTGGGGTTGGAGCCGATATGCACCACCTTGGCCCCTAGCGCATGGGCCTTTTGCGCAATGCCGGCCGGGAACAGGGTCGTGCCGCTGCCGGAGCCAACGATGAGCAGGTCCGCAGCCGTGATGGCCGGCTCGGTGATCTCCCCTACCACATGGGTATCAATGCCCAGGTGAGCCCAGCGCTTGGCCATGGCCTCCAGCGATAGCAGCACCCGGCCGACCCCCACAAAAAATACCTTGCGCGCGCCCAGCACCGCCTCGATGAGCCGCTCGATGGATTCTGGATCCATCGCGCCCAAGGCGGCCGCCAATTCATCCAATACCAGGGCTTTTGTATCCTGGTAGCTAATGTTTTTTTGATCCATTCTCTGCCCCTATTCCGCCAGCGCCCGCGCCCGTAGGGCGCAAAGGGCCCGCCAACTGCCGGGAATATCATCCCGCTTGATGCACGTGCTGCCCGCAACGAAAATATCCGCCTGGTCTTTGGCCAGAGCCTCGATGTTTTCCGGTGAGATGCGGCCATCGATCTCAATCTTGGTATGCAGGCCGCGCCGCTCGATCAGGCTGCGCAGCTCGCTAATCTTGCGCAGGCCGTAGGGCACCTGCTGCTCCTTGGCGCTGCCCGCGTACCCGGGGTTGATGAGCATCAGCAGCACCACGTCGCACTTTTCGAGCACGTAATCCAAAACCGTCAACGATGTCGCCGGCTTAAGGGCCACGCCCGCGCGCACCCCGGCCCGGCGGATCATATTGAGGCGGTTGTCGATATGGGGCTCGCACTCGGCATGGAACACGAGCTGCTGCACGCCGATTTCCAAGAGCTCCCCGATGAAATAATCCTGCTCGTTAGCCATCAGGTGCACATCAAAGGGCAGGTCCGTCTTTTGCCGCAGCTGGCGCACCATATCGAGCCCGATGGGCATGCTGGGGCTAAAGTAGCCATCCAGCAGATCCACATGCAGCATAGGGCAGCCTTGGGCTTCGAGTTCCTTTACCTGCCGCTCGAGGTTGCAGAGATCCAGCGTAATGAGCGAGGGTGAAAAAAGGCATTTCCGCTGCCAAACCGATTCGTTCATAGCCCCAGCTCCTTTCGCAGGGCCTCGATCTGTGCCCATGTGGGCAGGGATTCGATGGCTCCCTTCGTCTGCACGCACAGCCGCCCGGCCAAATTACCGGTCACCATGGCCCGGCGCAGGAGGTCCGCTGTAAACAGGCCCGTCTGCGCCGCGCCTTCGCGCAGGAGCGTGGCCAAAAAACCACCCCAGAACGCGTCCCCCGCGCCCGTAGCGTCCACGCACACGGCAGGGATGCCCGCTACCTCGATGGTTTGCCCCCGCCAGAAGCAGCGCGCGCCCTTGGCGCCCAGCGTTTCCACCACGGCGGCAATGCCGTTTTGTTCCATACAGGCGAAAACATTCGCCTCGCCGCCCACGAAATCCGTTTCTTCCTCGGATATCTTGAGCAGGTCCACATAAGGTAGTATGTCCGCAACCGCCCGCAGGGCAGCCTCCCGGTCTCTATCCCAAAGCAGGTCGCGGTAATTCACATCGAAGCTTACCAGCCTGCCGTTTTGCGCGCCCAAGGCCAGGGCATGGGCCGTAGCCGCCGAAGCCGGGGGTTTGGAAAGAGAGCAGGAACCCGCGTGCACCACCTTCGCCTGGCCGGCGCGCTCCACATCCGTTTCGGTGAGGAACATATCCGCACCGGGCTTGCGAGCAAAGGTGAAACTGCGCTCCCCATCCTCCCGCAGGGTCACAAAAGCCATGGTGGTAACGGCTTGCCCGACCAGCTCCGGGCAGAGAACCTCCACCTGGTTCTTCCGCAGGGTATCAAAAAGGAAGCGCCCGAAATCATCATCCCCTACCCGGCCGCAAAAACCGACCCGAAGGCCGTTGCGGGCCGCAGCGATGGCGGCATTGGCCGGCGCGCCGCCAGCCTTGCGGATGTACATGCCCTCGCCTTCGCCCGGCAGGAAATCGATAACCATTTCACCAACGCTTATCAAATCCAGCATGCAATCTATCCTTCCGTATTCAATTATAAACGAAGCAACAATCTTTCCTCAGTTTATCACAGGAATTAGCCGGATTCAAGCCGAATCCAACTAGGAAGGCGCACCCAAGCCGCCGCCTTCTTTCGCAGGCACAAAAAAGGAGGGGCCTGCGCCCCTCTTTTCCGCTGCCGCCCCTTGGGCTGTTCAATTCGGCTCCGTGTATGTAAGCGCCCGTTCGCTATCGCCCAGGCCCTTGGTCGTGGGATCCACCACCACGCCCAGCAGGGAGAGCAACTGCAAAATGGCGGCAACGGCCTGCATCACCGCATCCTGCGTAAGAGCGGGCACGATGTCGAAGAGGCCGAGCAGTTGATATACCGTGCTCACGCCAAAGGTCAGAAAGGCCATCAGCCACACCTTGTTTTTAAAACGAACTTTCCAATTGATCTGCATTTTGTTTTCCTCCTTAAAATTTATAGCTTATCCGCGAATTCATCCAGCCTGTGATGGGCGCTTTTGGCGCTGGCCTCCACCAGCGCCATGCGTTCCACCAGGCAGTTGTGCTTGTCCACCTTCTCCTCCAGGCGGGAAAGGCGGAAATCTACCAGCTTATTGAACTGGCGGATTCCCGCCCAGGAACCCGCCAGCGTGCATAGGCCCGAGATGACGGCCACAATAATGGCTTCGGTCATAGGCCTTGTCTCCTACATATCCTTATGCCGTTCGATGAACGCCAGGATGCCTGCCCGCGTTTTCTCGCCGCAGATGCCATCCGCCGTGCCGCAATCGTAGCCCATAGCATTCAGAGCGTCCTGCAAGTCCTTAATCGCGCCGCCCCGCATGAGGGGTTTGGTGATCCGCAGTACGGTCTGCTTCGGATCCGGCGCGGTCTCGGGCGGCGTGACGGGCGTGAGCGGGGGCACGGTGATGGCCTCGTAGCTGTAGCGCTTTTTCATCAGGCCGCGATAGCTCCACTTTTTGCCCGCGCTGCTCATGCGCTCGATCACGCAGCCGTGCGCCAGGCCCCGCTCATGCAGCACCAGCGGTTCGCCATCCGCCGCAAAGCCCGCGATCCAGCCCACATGGTCGATGGACGAAGTCGCGCTGCCCACAAAAATCGCCTCGCCGTAAACATAGGGCCGGTTAATATATGCAATGCGGCCCTTATCCGTGCAATAATTGGCGTAGTTCCCTTTTGCGTTGGTATCCGCGCCGGAATATTTATCCTCCAGGCCCTGGCAGTCGCAAACGGTCACGCCTTGTGCGGCCCAGCCGGCTGTGACACTGTCGAACTCCTTGCGGGACCAGCCCCAGGCCTTGTAATACTGGCCGTATTTTTTATCCAGCAGGGCCTGCGTACACTTCGCGCCCGTGGTACCATAGAGGTATTGCCACACCCCGGCGCTGCCTACCTGTTCAAGCGGCACGCACAGGGTGCTGCCCGCGGGGATGCGGGCGGAACTGGCGTGGGATATGCCCCAGGCCATAAAATCTAAAACGTTTTTCATGTATCCTCCTAAATGCAAAAGCCTATGGATATACCGCGCTCGGAATTGGCGTTGTACATATTCGTAACACCGTTTCCATCCACGGCACAAAAGCGCGTAGAGCTGCTTACATAGGGCGAGCGCCCATGCCAGGCCGACGGCAATCCGTTGACCTTTTTGATCCGGCTGGCGGCATTGGTAAACACCGGGTATCCCACGCTTTTATCCGGGGGCTTCTCGCCGGCAAACGAGGTAGGCGTGCTGCCGAATATCTCATACTCGGAAAACATCCATACGCTGTCCGTGGTGGTAAGGATGGTGGGTGAATTGTAGCCCGCGCTGGTGCGCTTGTTCACCGCCTTGATGACATTGCTGCCGACTACGGCTTCAAGTGCGGGGAGAACGGTGCTTATGAGCGTGGGCCGCAAGGCACAACTCCCCCAGCCGCCGGTATTCGTCATGGTAGCATTCATTGCTTTCCTCTGCACAAAGCTATCTACCATACCAAAGGAGATGGGGGCCTTGCCGCTGCCATCCGCCAGGTCATCATAATTAAAGTCGAGAATCTTGACCTCGATTATGGCAGATCCGAATACCTCGGAGGAGAAGGCGATAGATTTTATATCGCCTACAGCCCAATATTCGGCGGCCCGGCCCGCCGCCGCCACCAGGGCGATATCCTTCCAGGCTGTATTCTCCAGCGTATTTCTGGCCGGGAAGCCCGATTCCATATGCAGCAGCATACGCCTTCGATGGGCCATCATGCCGTCGCCACCTCCCGCACGATCACCACACCGTCCTTAACGCTCATCTCATATTGGGTGGATGCTTTAAATGCCGGCGTACCACCAATATATGCCGTAACCGCAGGAAAGGTGATATTAACCGCGGCCGCCGTGGTGAAGCGCAGCCAGCACGCAAAGGGGCTGTCGGGCCAGGCGAAGGCATAGGTTCCCACGGCCTCTGAAACGCGATATTCCGCGTTATCCGCAAGGGCCGCGCCGGAACCCGGCAGCGCCGTAAACCGGCTGGGTTGGGCAGCTGCGCCCAGGGCCGCGCGGGCAGCCGTGGCCGTCGCCGCGCCCGTGCCGCCGTTTTCCAGTGGCAGCGCATCGGCCGTATTACCCAGGCCCAGCACATTGCGCGCTTCCGCAACCGTTTTGGTAGCTACCGCGCCATCCTCGCCAGTGAAGAGGGGCAGCCCCGCATCCGTGCCCACCTTGCCATCGCCGCTGATGCCGCCATGGCTGTGTATGCTTGGCGCGGCGTCGAGCGCAGCCCGGGCCTCCGCAACCGTTTTGGCAGCTACCGCGCCATCCTCGCCAGTGAAGAGGGGCAGCCCCGCGGCCGTGCCCACCTTGCCGTCGCCGCTGATGCCGCCGTGGCTGTGTATGCTTGGCGCGGCGTCGAGCGCAGCCCGGGCCTCCGCGGCTGTTTTGGTAGCCAACAGGCCCTCCGTACCCGTGAATACGGCCAGCTCGGCCCCCGCGCCCGCGATCCCCGGTTCCAACAGCGCCGCCATGGGTGTGCGCCCCAGTTCCGTAGCTTGCACATGCAGCGGGTTGAGAGCCGTGTTCGTGTTTAAGATCATCTTGTATCCTCCTTTGCCTTGATTTTGTGTATGATAAAAGGACAGCCCGGCGGCTGCCCCATATCATCTTGCGCATATTAGAACTATCGTTCTGTTTATAATAGTTTACCGCATCCGCGCCGCCATGGCAAGGGCGCGAAAGCGGCATTTTACGTGCAGCCATCGGGTGCGCCCGCACGGTGGTGCCGCCCGCACATCGCGAAACAATATACCCAGGGTTACTTAGCTGCCCGGTTTTGGATGTTATAGCAAGGAAAAATGATAAGATGAATGGGGCATGTGTATAGGGAAAGCGCTTGCAAGGCTCAAAGAGACCTTCTTCGCCATTCCTTTCACCCTCATATGATAGGAAAAGTAGACACTATCTTTTTGATAATGTCTACTTTTATCTTACAGGTTCACTCCCTTCCGGGGCGGACTCTTTTTACATGCAGGTATACATTTGCGCTAGATGAACAGGTTCACGTTGGCTTCCTCCGCGTCGCCCAGGTATGCGCCCACACCGCCCAGCTCCACGCCTTCGATCAGTTCTTCCTCCTTGATGCCCATCATATCCATGCTCATGGTGCAGGCCACGATCTTCACGCCCGCTTGCATGGCCTTTTGGATCAGGGTCTCCAAAGAATCCACATTTTTATCCGCCATGATCTTCTTCATCATAGCTGTGCCCATACCCGCCATGTTCATTTTGGAGAGCTTGAGCTTGCGGCTGCCCCTGGGCAGCATAAAGCCGAACATGGCCTCCATAACGCTCTTTTTCACAGGCTGCTTTTGCGCTTTGCGCAGCGCAGTCAGCCCCCAGAAGGTAAAAAACATGGTGACCGGCCTGCCCATGGCTGCAGCGCCGTTGGCGATGATGAAGCTGGCCAGCACCTTATCGAGATCGCCGGAAAAAACGATGATGGTCTTGCCCTCTGCCGATTCGCGGGCGCTGGGCGCTGCCGCCTCGCCGCCCTTGCGCACGCGGGCGATGTAATCGTTGCCCCGCCGCTCCGTACCCACCAGGGTATTGCCCGTGCGCCTGCACCAGGCTCCGATATCCCGCGTGAAGCCCGGATCGGAGGCGGAGACCTCCAGTACGGAACCATCCGGCATATCCTTCACGGTTTCAAATACCTTCATAATGGGGCCGGGGCATTGCAGGCCGCTGCAATCCAGCCGTACGGAAACGGTAGGCGCGGCCGAGGCGGAGGCGCGGCCGGCCTGATCGCCCTGATCACTGTAAGATTCGGTCGCTTTCAAGGGAGCAGCCATGCTATTTTCCTCCTTATAATGGGTAGCGCGGTAGAAGCGGGTACCGCCGGGATAAAGCAGCACGTTTTCAAAGCCGTGCAGCATCAGCATACGGGCGGCGTTATAGGAGCGCACGCCGATGGCACAGAAGGTGATGATCTCCTTGCGCTTATCCAGCTCGCCCATCCTGCTTCGAAGCTCGCCCAAGGGAATGTGCACGGCCCCGGGCAGGGCATAGGCCATTAGCTCCGCATCCTCGCGCACATCGAGCAGGATGGCCTCGGGCTTCTTCTCCACATCGTCCCAGGCAGCAAAGCGCACCTTGGCCGCGAGCACGTTTTCCGCCGTGAAGCCCGCCATGTTTACCGGGTCTTTGGCGGATGAATAGGGCGGCGCGTACGCCAACTCCAACTGCGTAAGGTCTTGTATGCCGCCGCCCAGGCGGGTGGCTACGGCGATGGTGTCGATCCGCTTATCCACGCCTTCGTGGCCTACGATCTGCGCGCCGAAGATGCGCTTGCCATCCATTGAGAACAGCAACTTCAGCGTCATCGGCGACGCGCCGGGGTAATAGCCCGCATGGGAATTTTGCACGATGACGGCCCGCTCGTAATCCTTCCCGTGCACGAGGCCCCGGCGGATCAGCGCTTTTTCGTTGGCGCCTGTGGAGGCCGCAGTGAGGTCGAACACCTTGGCTACGGATGTGCCCTGGGTACCCTCGTAGCGCACGGCTGCGCCCGCGATGTTGTCCGCGGCGATGCGGCCCTGCTTATTCGCCGGGCCGGCCAGCGGCACCATGGTCTTATCCTTGAAGATATAATCCTCCACCTCGATCATATCCCCTACGGCATAGATCGAAGGATCAGAGGTTTTGAGATACGCATCCGTCGCCACGCCGCCGCGGGCGTTCATCTCGAGACCCGCGGCCTTGGCGAGCTCGCCGTTGGGCCGCACGCCGATGGCGAGGACCACCAGCTCAGTGCTGATAGACTTGCCGCTTTTGAGGCGGATATCCACCCCGTCACCCGTATCCGTAAATGCCTCCACCCCATCGCCCAGGATGAGGTTTACGCCGTTTTCAACGATATTTTCATGCAAAAGCTGGGCCATCTCGAAATCGAGCGGGGCCATAACCTGATCCAGCATTTCGATGATGGAGACCTCAAGGCCCGCGTGGCGCAGGTTCTCCGCCATTTCAAGGCCGATGAAGCCGCCGCCGATCACGGCCGCGCGTTGGACGCCCTGCTCCTTGATCAAAGCGCGGATTCGATCCGTATCCGGCACAGTCCACAACGTTTGCACACGGGGGGAATCAATGCCGGGGATGGGGGGCCGTATGGGCGAGGAGCCTGTTGCCAGCACCAGGGTATCGTACTGTTCCTCATAGGTTTCGCCCGTATCCGGGCGCTTGACGGTCACGGTCTTATTTGCCCTGTCGATGGAGATGGCCTCGTTTTGCACGCGCACGTCAACATTGAACCGATCCCGCATGGCCTTGGGGGTTTGCAGCAGCAGAGCGCTGCGCGAGGCGATCACGCCGCCCACATGGTAAGGCAGGCCACAATTCGCATAGGAGATGTAAGGCCCGCGCTCCAAAAGCACGATCTCCATCTCCTCATCCAGCCTTCTGAGCCGGGCCGCGCAGCTGGCGCCGCCAGCCACGCCGCCGATGATAACGACCTTAGCCATACTATTTTCCCTCCTTTTTATCGGGCAACACGGCGCCGCTGAGCAGCAGGCCCATCACGCCCCCATAGATGGTAGATATATAGGGATCAGACGTGATAGGGCAGCTGCCGGTAGCGCAGCCCACATAGCGGTAAAATAAAAAGCCGCCTGCCATGCCCGCCAAGCCAAAGAGCACCGTGAGCAGCCAGCGTTTAAGGGGAATGCGTGGCTTCGCTTTTTCCATGCTTTCCATGCCTGAAAGCCTCCTCTTATTTTTTCCTGTGTTAATAAATATACATTCTTTCGCCAGCCTTTTCTGTGACTTTGTCACCCTGCCGCCTGGCATTCCGAAAAGCCCCGCCTTACAAGGTTCCTGCATGGCTGCGGCGCAAAAAAAAAGGGCCGTAGCCCCTTTTTTGATCCGCTTATAGCATGGATAGAATTTCGCCCTTGGGCTGCATGCCTATGGCGCGGTTCACTTCCACGCCGCCCTTGATGAGCACCAGGGTAGGGATGCTGCGGACTTTGAACCGTATAGCCAGCTCCTTTTGTGCCTCCACATCGACCTTGCCCACCTTAACGTGGGTCTGCTCCGCGGCGATTTGCTCCACCACGGGGAACATGGCTAGGCAGGGGGCGCACCAATTGGCCCAAAAGTCCAGCAGAACGGGTTTATCGGATGAAAGCACTTCCTTTTCATAGTTATCCTTGGTAATGACCATAGCAGACATAGCAGACATTGTGGCTTCCTCCTGTTTTGTTTGTAGGCTTATCATAGCACGGATGCGCGCCCGCAACCGTGATAAGATCACACAGGGTACGAAAAAGAGATAATCTTCGCCCTATTCTTGTTTATTTCGGGCCCGTTTGCTATAATACGAAGCATATTTATAAAGGAGCGTCATTATGCCGAGCCAGCCTCTTCCCTTTGATCTGGAGCAGGTCCGCGCCATTGCCTCGGACTACCCCACCCCCTTTTATCTTTACGATGCGGCGGGCATCCGCAGCTGCGTGCGGGCCTTACAGGCGGCCTTTGCCTGGAACGAAGGCTTCCGCGAATATTTCGCGGTCAAGGCCACGCCCACGCCGGGCATCCTGGCCCTGCTGCGGGATCTAGGCTGTGGGGCGGATTGCGCCTCCATGACCGAGCTGATGCTCTGTGAGCGTTTAGGCATCACCGGCAAGGGCATCATGTTCAGCTCCAACGATACGCCGGCCGCCGAATTTGAATACGCCCGCAAGCTGGGGGCCATCATCAACCTGGATGATCTCACCCATGTGGATTTTCTGGCAAAGCACGGCGGCATCCCCGAAACGGTATGCTGCCGCTACAACCCCGGCCATTTCTCTTTGGATAAAAACGCCATCATGGGCAACCTGCACGATTCCAAATTCGGCATGCCCAAGGATCATCTGCTCGAGGCCCTTCGCCGCCTCAAGGCCCTGGGAGCCAAGGATTTCGGCCTGCATGCCATGCTAATCAGCTGCTCGCTGGAGGAAGCCTATTACCCCCTGCTGCTGGAAGAACTGCTAAAGCTGGCCCTGGAGGCCCGGGAAAAAGCCGGCGTGGAGATCAGCTTCCTCGATCTTTCCGGCGGCATCGGCATCCCCTATCGGCCCGAACAGGCCCCCGTGGATATCGCCGCCATCGGCGAGAAAACGCGCGAAGTCTACGAGCGGCTGGCTCTGCCCAATGGCCTGCATCCCCGTCTTTATACGGAGCTGGGCCGCTATATCACCGGTCCCTATGGCTATCTGGTTTCCACCGTGTTGCATGAGAAGAATACCCATAAGCAATACCTGGGATTGGATGCCTCCGCCTGCGACCTGATGCGGCCTGCCATCTATGGCGCCTACCACCACATCACCATATTGGGCAAGGAAGATGCGCCCCCTATGCAGGTTTATGACGTGACCGGCTCCCTGTGTGAAAACAACGATAAGTTTGCCGTGGACAGGCACCTGCCCAGCGTTCAGGTCGGTGATATCGCCGTGATCCATGACGCCGGGGCACACGGGCGCTCCATGGGCTATAATTATAATGGAAAGCTGCGCTGCGCCGAATTGCTGCTTAACGAGGATGGCAGCGTGCGCCTGCTGCGCCGCGCGGAAACGCCTGCGGACTATTTCTCCACGCTGGATTGCACAGGCTTGTTCTAAAAACCGACAGATTCGCTCTATTCTGTTCGTTATATTTAGCGCGGGCATACGCTGCCCGCGCTTTGCCTTTGCCGTGTCCGGGCACAGCGGGGCGGCATAAATACCCTGCCGCCATAATTATTAAATATAGGAAGAACAACATCGAGAGGCTTTGCGGTATTGCTTTTATATAGGGAAAGAATTATATTTAAAGAGTTCCCGACAAATCCCCTTGTATCCGATGTTTTTCAACAGCAGCCAGCAGGATAGACGCATTGCTAAAGGATTTTTCAGCCGCTTTCCTGGGGTTGCGAAGGATATTCTCCATGGGTTCTGCACGCGCAAACGCCACAGAGCGTGCTGGCGGTCGCGGAGCGCAAACGCCACAGAGCGCGCTGGCGGTCGCGGAGCGCATCCGCCGGGTTGTGGCGGCGGCACGTTTTGAGAGCGGTGCGCTCGTTATCGTCAGCATCGGCATCGACCGCTCCCGGCCCGGGGATACCACGGAAGATCTGCTAAACCGGGCGGATCATTGCATGTATCAAGCTAAGCAGAATGGGCGCAACCAAGTCGTCAAAGGCAGTATGATCGACTCCGCCGCATAAATGCGGGCGTGTTTCGTGCCTGGTCACGCCCTCCCCGCCTATTTAGGTCAAGCAATTATCATATATGCGCAGTTATCTGCTCTTACTAGAAGCACTTTCTGTTAAAATCAATCTGATATTGTCGAAAATAGAACCCCTCCTTGCCAAGATATGTTCCTGCCGTTATAATAGTATTAATGCTCGACAGCAGAAACTGTTCTTTTTTTACAGAGTTGTTTTTCTTTAATAATATTAATATAAGGGGGATCTTACATTGTACAGCAAGGTTTTTCCCGCAGATATTCTGCGTGAGGTCGGCATGCTTCCCAAGTACAAAGGATATGCTTATCTGCTGTTTATGCTGGAGCAAACGGAAAACAGCCCTGAAATGATGTATGATCTTTCCCGCGGATTGTATCCGATGACCATGCGTCACTTCCTCATCACGCGCAACAACATGGAGCGCAACATCCGCTTCGCCATCAACCGCACCTGGCAGAATGGCAACCAAGCGGCCATGCGCCGCATCTTTGGCGCATATGATATGCAGGATGTGCCCAGTGTGACCGAGTTCATCACCATCCTCACCGAGTGTATGCTCTGCAAGCGCACCCGCAGCCGCAGGCGGGATAGCGACCGCGCCTAAGCTAGTTGCAAAAGGTTTTTTTTCCATGTATCATAATGCTATGGAAAGAAACCTATGCAGGCGGGAGCGCCGCGCTTATTTATTGGCTATGCTGGCCCTGATGCTGCTCGTTTACGTGCTGCTGCATGATCTGCTAGGCGGTACATTTTGGGCGCATTCCCAATGGGACAGCTATACCCTGCAAGCCATGGCCTGGCGGCGGGGCGCCTTTGGCTTAGGGCAGGATTATCCCTGGCTGGAGCTGGCCGTTTATGGAGGAGATTGGTTCGTCTCCTTTCCGCCTCTGCCCTCACTCATCATGCTCCCTCTCACCTTCCTGTTTGGCGCGAACACGCCCAACAACCTTGTCGTCATGCTTTATGCCATGGCCACGGCGGCTCTGGCCTACGTTTGCCTTTACCGCGCCGGCTCCAAGCCGAAAAGCGCGGCTTTTCTCTCCCTTTTTTATGTAATGGGCTGCAATATGATGTGGATGAGCACTTCGGGGGGCGTGTGGTTCCAGGCCCAGGCCCTCAACATGCTGCTGCTCACAGCCTGCCTCCTGGCCGCGATGGCGAAGCGCCGCGCCCCGGCCTATGCCCTCGCAGCCCTGGCCGTGGGCTGCCGCCCTTTTTCCGCCTGCGCCTTTTTGCCGCTGCTGGCTTATTTTTACGGATTAGACAGGGCTGCCGGCCACAGCCCCTTCCGATGCCTTGTGCGCCAGCTGCCCAGCCTGCTTCCGGCCGCGTTGATCGGCGGTGCTTATATGTGGTATAATTGGGCGCGTTTTGGCAATATCCTTGAATTCGGCCATAACTACCTGCCGGAATTCACAGATGCGGAGAAAGGCCAATTCCATCTTTTGTATCTGCCGCAAAACCTTAAAAACATCCTCCTGCGCCCCGTAACCATCGATATCCAGGGCCGCCTCTCCTTCCCTTATTTCGACGGCTTCCTGTTTTATATCGCCAACCCCCTCTATATCCCGCTGTTCATCCGGGCCGCGGGGGATATTCGAGCGCGGCGCATGGATGGCCTTAGGCGCTGCCTGCTCGCCGCCATCCTGCTGGAGCTGCTGCTGCTTTGCGCGCATAAGACCTTTGGCGGCTGGCAGTTTGGCGCGCGCTATACGGTGGACATGCTGCCCATGGCCCTTGCCTACCTGCTGCTTCGCGGCCCCTGGGAGCCGCGGCCCTATGAAAAGGGCCTCGGCATTTTTGCCATCGCCTTCAACCTTTACGGCGCGTTGGCCATGACCTTCCTGTACCAATAACCTAAACCATACACAAAACAAAGGAGTTTCTTACCCATGATCGTGATCGAAATGGAAAACGGCGGCCTGATCAAGTTGGAGCTCGACGCTTCCGCCGCCCCCAACACTGTGAAAAACTTCAAATCCCTGGCGGCTAAGGGCTTTTACAACGGCCTTACCTTCCACCGGGTGATCCCCGGCTTTATGATCCAGGGCGGCTGCCCCGAGGGAAACGGCACGGGCGGCCCCGGCTACCATATCCCCGGCGAATTCTCGCAAAACGGCTTTGCCAACCCCCTCGGCCACAAGCGGGGCGTGATCTCCATGGCCCGCTCGCAAATGCCGGATTCCGCGGGCAGCCAGTTCTTCATCATGCACCAGGACGGGCCTTTTCTCGATGGGCAATACGCCGCCTTTGGCCGGGTAACCGAGGGCATGGAGGTGGTAGACGCCATCGCCGCCGTAAAAACCGGCTGGGGCGATAAGCCTAAGGAGCCCGTGCGAATTAAATCCATTGCTCTGGTGGATGAGGAAGCGGACGGGGAGCCGCAAAAGGCATAGTTTCGGACCGGCTACGCCATACTACGCCCATGAAGCTGGGCATGGAACAACTACAAACGCTGATCGATGCGCTCTTGGCACAGCCCGAGGGCGCATCTTATCGCTCTATCCAGGAACCCTACGCCAAGTTCCTGGAATCCATCTCGCCCACGGCGGTGGAGCTGGCGGCCCAGCGCGCCCAGCCGCCCGCGCCGGCCCCACGCTTTACCCTGCGCCTGCTGGGCGCATGGGCGCAGCCGGCCTGGGCGCGGACGTTGGCCTCCCTCTGTTCCCAATCCTACCCGTATTTTGATATTACCCTGCGTGCGGACGCGCCGCAGGGGGATTACCTCCTCCACCTCTGGCCCGGGGATGTGCTCTCGCCCGACGCGCTTTATCGCTTCGCTAAGGCCGCCGGCGTGGGAGCCGATCTCATCTACTGCGACGAAGATATCCAAGGCCCGGGTGAAGCGCAAGATCGCGTGGAGCCTTTTTTCAAAAGCGCGGCCAACCGCCTCACCCAGCTCAGCTTCGACATGCTCTCCTGCGGCGTGGCCGTGGGGCGGAAATTGTACAGCCGGGCCGGCGCAATGGCCGGGGCGGACGCGGAAGATCGCTATGCCTATAACCTGCGCTGCCTCGCCGCCTGCAGCCGGGCGCAGCATATTCCCCGCCCGCTTTATACCCTGGCGCGGGATCGGCGGCCCGGCATGCCCAGCGGATTGGAGCCGCCCCTCGCCAAAGGGGAAACGGCCGCGGCCGGGCAATGGCGCGGGAGCCTGCGGGTGGAATGCCAGCCGAAAAGGCGGCCTTCCGTAGCCATTATCATTCCCAACCTAGACGGGCTGCCGGCCCTGCGGCGGCTGCTGGAAAGCGTCGAGGCGAAAACGCTGCATCCTTACAGCCGCATTCTCATCGCGGACCTGGGCAGCAAGGATGCGCAAACGCGCCGCTATTACGACCTGTTGGAGAAGCACCGCGCCGCGCGCATCCTCTACGGCCCGCAGCCCCTTTCCAAGCTGCTCAACCGGGCCGCACTGGAGGCCCGGGCGGAGGTTCTCGTCTTCCTTGGCCGGGATACGGAGATCCTCGCGCCCAATTGGCTGGAAAGCCTGCTGGGCCAGCTCTACAGGCCCGGCGTAGGCGCGGCCGGCGGCAAATTGGTAGATGGTTTGGGCAGGCTGCGGTTTTGCGGCGGCGCAGCCGGGCCGGATGGCCTGGTGCATAATTTATATGATGGCAGCGGGGATACCCTGGCCGGCCTGCGGCAAAACCGCTTTGCCAATAGCATCCGCGCGGTCTCTTTCCTTTCCCTATCCTGTATGGCGCTGCGTACCTCCGTATTTTGGCAGGCGGGCGGCTTTCACGAAGGATTGGAACGCTTCGGCTTGGATACGGCCCTCTGCCTGCGCCTTCGGGCGCTGGGCCTCTCCTTAGCCTATACGCCCTACGCCCTTTTGCGCTGCCACGCGCCCCTGCCCTCCCCGGCCGAGGCCCCCGCCTGGGATGCGCGGCGCTGCCGCGAGGCCGTTCTGGCCGCGCTCCCGCAGGGCGACCCGCACCTCAGCCCCCATTACGAACCGGCCGAGGGCCCGCCCATCTGCCGCGCATAGCCGCTCTGTATATAAAAAAGGCCTCCTGCCGGAAGCCTCCCTGAGATTTATCCCCTTAAAAATAGCTCACGTTCACCCGCTTGCCCATATCCCTTAGCAATTTGCTCAGCCGCTCCGCGATCTGCATCTTCACGTTAAAGGTGATGGGCAGGCCTTCTTTTTGGTGGGCCTCGTTCACGGCCCGCCCCACATAGAAGTTAATATCCGTGGCGTCCTCAAAGAGCATGCGGGCGATCCGGGAAGCGCCGTCCTTTTTGCAGCTCCAATCGAGATAGTGCTTGTTCTCCGCTACGTAATCCTCGGCATATTCCAGCACGCGGGACATGGTGATCACGCCCTCGGTCACCAGATCCACCCCCTTGAGGGCCGCGGTGGGCGGGATAGCCGGATCTAGATAGAGCGGTAAGGAGGTATCCAGCGGCTGGCCCAGGAACTGCGCGGCCAACTCGCCCGTGGTGCCTCCGCAAACGATGCGCTTGCCGGATTTGGCAAAATAGAGGGCGAGCATCTTTTCCGTATCCTCGCGCTTTTGCGGCGGACCGAAAAGCACGTTCACCACCTGCCGCCGCCTAATGCGCACCACGCAAGCGGAAGTATCGTCCCCCGGGCTGCCGCCGTAGAGCCGATCACACTCCCCCACCAGCATGGCGGCCCAGGTTTTAGCGGTGATCTGCCCGTTATACATGGTTTCCAAGAATTCGATCACAGCTCCCCGGTTCCAGGCTGTGTTGAGGGCCCGGCCCCGGCTGGCGTGAAGCACGCCGTCGCTCATGGAAACGAACACATCCCCCTCCCGCACAGCCAGGCGGGATTTATAGATGTTCTTGCCGTCTATGGTCTCACAGACCTCGGGATACGCCACATGCCTGCCCTCCCGAAGGAGGATGGTATGGGGGTTGTCATATTGGATGAGCTCCGCCTCGCCCTTGCCCGTGATGCGCAGGATGGTAAAGGTGGAATAGGCCACCTGGCGCTCTGAGCAGATGGGCAGCGTGGCCGCGATGGTGGATACGCAATCCTCCAGCGTGAGGCCGCTGGCGATCATGGTGGAGATGATCTTGCTGGTGAGGGTGGAAAGGATGCTGGCCTTTACGCCGCTGCCCAGCCCATCCGCCAGCACGGCCACCACGGCGCCATCCGCCTGCTCCACCGTTTCCACATGATCCCCGCAGAGCTGCTCACCCTGCTTATTGAGGCTCACATAGCCGATATCCGTACAGAGCTCATGCATGCTCCAAAGACTCCTTCAGCTTGGTCAGCGCCACCTTTGTTTCCGCCGTGCTCTCACCTAAAAGCGAGGCGATTTCCTGCACGGCCCGCATCTGCTTTTCGATTACCTTGTCCGTAATCTCGATGGTGGTGCGGCTCAGCCGCTCCTTGGCCTCCTGCGCCCGGGTCTCCTCCGTCACGTCCCGCATGATACAGATAAGGATATGGCTGCTCTTTTCATAGAGCACGGTCTGATCCACATATTTTTTATAATCAGCCAGGTACACGCCCTTCTTCATCACATGGAAGCCCTGGTTATAGGCTTGGATGAAGGGCATGGGATCTAAAATATGCACCACCTGATCGCCTAAAACATTGCGCGGGTTGGCAACGTTCATCAGCTTGCAGGCCGCGGCATTGATTTGCTGCACCTCCATCTCCTCGTTCACCACCAAAATGGCGTTAGGCGTGTTTTTGATGATGGTATCCGAAAAGGACTCCGCCTTGCCCAGCAGATACGGCAGGCACATGTTCATATCCGCCTTGCCCTGGAGCACGGCCACGGCCTTTTCCCGGCAAGTATCATAGCCGCAACTGCCGCAGTTGAGCTCATCCGCCGGGCCGCTCTTGCCAATCCTGGCCAGCACCTCGCGGATAGCAGTCTCGCCGGGCTTAAGGCTGCTGCGCTTTAAGCTGGGGTGCTCGCGCGCAATCTCTTCCGCAGCAGGCTGGGGAATGGCAAAATCCCGGGGCCGGGCATAGCGGGCTACGGCCTGGTAATCGCTCAAAAGCAGGCTATGGCGCTTATCCATGATAGGCCCCGCCACGCAACTGCCAGCGCAGGCGGACATTTCGACAAAGGCGCGGCTTCCGCCGCCGCTCACCACATCCTCCAGCACGCGGATGCAGTTTTCTACCCCATCCACGGCGGAGTAGGTGTAATCGGGATTGTTGCAATCCATGCATTTGAGGATGCCGCCGCAGGTGGGGAAGGTGCGCGCGCGGCCTTCGTCCCCCTGCGCCGCGCCCGCTTCCACCTCAACGCCTTTTTCGGCCAGCCAGGCGGATAGCTCCTCGTAGGTCAGCGCGCAATCCACCAGGCCGGGCAGGTCGTCCGCCTCGGCCTTTTTGGAAATGCAAGGCCCTATAAACACAGCTTTCGCCCCGGGATAGCGGCGCTTGATATCCGCGCAATGCGCCTGCATGGGGGATTGCACCTTGGCGAGATACGGCAGCGCGTCCGGATAATATTTGCGGATGAGCAGGTTCACCGTGGGGCAGCAGGAAGTGAGAATGATATCCTGCCCGCCCGCCTCTACCAGGCGGTCATATTCCCGTTTGACCAGCGTGGCGCCCAGGGCCGTCTCCTCCGCCCCGGCAAAGCCCAGCTTGCGGAGGGCCTTTTCCATGGTCTCGATGGTCGCGCCCTCGTAATTGGCTACAAAGCTGGGGGCCATGCTCACATACACCGGCGCCGCGCCCTGCACAAGCGCCTTGGCCAGCGGCAGGTCGTCCCGGATCTCCTTGGCGTTCTGCGGGCACACCACGAAGCAATGGCCGCAAAGGATGCAGTCCTCTTCCAAAATATTCGCCTGGTCATCCGCAAAGCGGATGGACTTGACCGGGCAATGGCGGATGCATTTATAACAATTCTTACAATTGGATCGCTTCAGTTTCAGATAGTCGCCCATAGCCGCCGCTCCTTAAATCGCTCACGCGTTATCGATAAATTTATTGTAAGCCCGCGCCGTGGATATGTCAAGGCGTGCGTATTTAGAGGCACGCAGCACCACTAGTTCAACTGGTGGTTTTGACTTGCCGGCACCATAAAGATATAATTAAGAAAAAAAGGAGGGTAACGACATGAAGCAATGGAGCAATGATCCGGTAAAGCGGGCGGTTTGTGCGGCCCTTATGCTTTGCTTGCTATGTTCGCTGACAGGCTGCAAAAAGAAAGCGCTGCCGCAACCCAAACTTCCACTGTCGGAAGCTGCGGTCAACGCCGCGCTGGAGAAAACCGGCCTGCCGGGCGCTATCGCGGCAGATGAAACCCAGTCGATTGCGCCGAAGCATACGCTTTATGTGGTGCGCGATCCGGACAATGAGATGTTTGTCGCCGGGATTTCCAGCGGCGATGAAGGCGGAGAACGTTGTCTGTTTGCGAGCTTCACCTCCGACCCGGATATACCGGCAGAGCTCCCCTTTACGTGGGCGGATTGGAAGGAGCACATCGTATTCGCCACGCTGCTTTTTGGCGGCTTTGCGGATGAGGAGGAAGTCTATAGAGCCTTTGCCGGTCAGACGGCGCCTGCGGAGGAGGAGACCTTCGAGTGGGATGCGCAGCTCCCGGCCGCTTATTGCAGGGTGAGATACCGGCTGCGCCCTACCCGAATTATCCATACTTTCCCTGAACCCATCATCGAAAGGTACGCCTATCTGGTAAATGTAAGAATCTATGAATCCAAAGCGCTTTATGATCAGCAGGAGCAAGCAGCGGAGGCGGCAAGAAAAGCATACGGGAACAGCTCTTCGGAGCCGACAAATTAAAAGCAGCGGGGCACAAGCTCCGCCGAAGCGTGTCAAAAAGCCGGGGATTGTCAAGGGGCCGCAGCCCTTGACTTCCATTCCGGCTTCGGCGGCATGTACGTCGAAACGGATGAAAGCCGCAGGCTTTCTTACTTTTCACGCTTTGCCGCCCGAAAACGTGCAGCGTTTTAGGCAAAGCGTGCATCCTCAAAAAAGTGGCCATGCTACTTTTTTGACACGCAAAACGGCGGGGCTTACGCCCCGCCGCTGCAATCCGCAAGCGATACGTGATTATCTGCGGCTGACCGCGCCGAATTTGCACACTTCCATGCAAGCGCCGCATTTGATGCAGGCGGCGTTGTCGATCACGTGGGCCTGACGCACGGCGCCGGTGATGGCGTTCGCCGGGCACTGGCGGGCGCACATGGTGCAGCCCTTGCACTTTTCAGGATCGATCACATAGTTGAGCAGGGCCTTGCACACGCCCGCCGGGCAGCGCTTTTTATTGATGTGCGCCTCGTACTCATCGCGGAAATAGCGGATGGTGGAGAGCACGGGGTTGGGCGCGGTCTGACCCAGGCCGCAAAGGGCGGAGAGCTTGATGTTTTTAGCGAGGGTCTCCAGCTTTTCAATATCGCCGGGCTTACCTTTGCCCTCGGTGATGCGCTCGAGCATCTCGAGCATGCGCCGCGTGCCGATGCGGCAGGGCGGGCACTTGCCGCAGCTCTCATCCACGGTGAATTCGAGGAAGAACTTGGCGATGTTCACCATGCAGTTATCCTCATCCATTACAATCATGCCGCCCGAGCCCATCATCGAGCCGATGGAGATCAGGTTATCGTAATCGATGGGGATATCGAGGTGCTCCGCCGGAATACAGCCGCCGGAAGGGCCGCCGGTCTGCGCTGCCTTAAATTTTTTGCCATCCGGAATGCCGCCACCGATCTCAAAGATGACCTCGCGCAGCGTGGTGCCCATAGGAATCTCCACAAGGCCCGTGTTGTTGATCTTGCCGCCCAAGGCGAAGACCTTGGTGCCCTTGCTCTTTTCCGTGCCCATGGAGGCGAACCACTCCGCCCCGTTGAGGATGATCTGGCATATATTGGCGTAGGTTTCCACATTGTTGAGCAGCGTAGGCTTGCCCCAAAGGCCCTTTACAGCCGGGAAGGGGGGGCGGGTGCGGGGCTCGCCGCGCTGGCCTTCGATGGAGGCCAACAGGGCCGTTTCCTCGCCGCACACGAACGCGCCGCTGCCCAGGCGCAGGTCGATATCGAATTTGAAGCCGGTGCCCAGGATGTTATCGCCCAACAGGCCGTAATCGCGGGCCTGGTCGATGGCGATGCGCAGGCGCTTCACCGCGATGGGATATTCCGCGCGCACGTAGATATAGCCCTGCTGCGCGCCGATGCTATAGCCGGCAATGGTCATGGCCTCCAGCACGGAGTGCGGGTCGCCCTCCAACACGGACCTGTCCATAAACGCGCCGGGATCGCCCTCGTCCGCGTTGCAGCAGACATACTTTACATCGCTCTCGGGCGCTTTGGCAAATTTCCACTTAAGACCTGTGGGGAAGCCGCCGCCGCCACGGCCCCTAAGGCCCGAGGCGATGATGGTATTCACCACGTCATCCGGTGAGAGCTCGCCAAGGCACTTGCCCAGCGCCTTGTAGCCATCGAAGGCGATGTATTCATCGATATTTTCAGGGTCGATCATGCCGCAGTTGCGCAGGGCGATGCGGTGTTGCTTTTTATAGAAATCGGATTCGTTGAGGGTGGTGTTAACGCCCTCGTCGTTCTTTTCTTTATAGATGAGGCGCTGTACCGGGCGGCCCTTGATCAGATGCTCATTAACGATCTCTTCCACATCGTCGGGGGTGACGCGGCTATAATACACGCCCTCGGGATAGACCACCACGATGGGGCCGGCTGCGCAAAGGCCGAAGCAGCCCGTGCGGATTACCTGAATCTCCTTGTCGTAGCCCTTCTCGGCGATGAGATTGGTAAATTTATCGATGATCTGCAAGGAATTGGACGAGGTGCAGCCCGTGCCTGCGCAAACCAATACGTGCGAACGGTAAATCATGTCATCTTCTCCTTTAATTCATTTTGCATGTGTGCGTTTGGAACGCCCTATCTTATTCGTAGCTGCCGATGGTGTATTCCACCACGGGGTTCCCGTTGACCACATGCTCGGAAACGATGCGGGCCACCTGCTCGGGCTTGACCTTGCAGTAGGTTACCTTCTCGTGACCGGGCGTATAGACCTCCACAATAGGCTCCAAGCGGCACAGGCCGATGCAGCCCGTTTGGGAAACGGTCACGTTATGCAACTCCCGCTTATTGATTTCATCCACGAAGGCCGCCATCACGGGCCGCGCGCCGGCAGCGATGCCGCAGGTGGCCAGGCCCACCACCACGCGCACGCCGTCCTCGCGGTTTTTGCGCAGGTTCAGCTCGTTAAGCGTCTTTTCCCGGATCGCTTCGAGTTCTTGCAGGGTTTTCATCGATTACCTACCTCCATATAATTCTGATTCGTTATTTATTAGAAACTCCTTGATAAAGGCCGTGACTTCCGGTGTATCCAGGGGCACCTCGCCCAATATTTCCTTAAGTTCTGCCGTATCCAGCTCATAGCCGCTGCCATTGCGCCTATGGCTATAGCGAAAGCGGATGGTCGGGTTGCCGGCAATCAGCAGCAGCATCGTATCACAGATGCCCCCCAAGGGCGGCCGGTCGATGTGGCTATGGCGGTATACGCCCTTGAGGCGCGTGCCCTTCCCTTCTTCGCTTGTAAGCGTAAAGGAGCCTCCGCACGCTTCGCATCCCGCCTTAAACATGGGGATGCCCAGGCCCACCCTGCGGGTGGTGCGGGTGGTAACGAAGGGGTTCGCAGCGGCTTGCGCAAGGCTTTCGCTCATGCCGCAGCCGTCGTCCGCCAAGGTGACGGCGAAGGTATCCGCTTGCGTATCCTCTTCAATATCCAGGCAGATGTTCTTGGCGCCCGCATGCAGGGAGTTTTGCGCAAGATCCAATATATGGAGGGATATCTCCTTCACGCGCCGCTCCTTTCCAGGGCTTGCTGGCCTGCTTCGCCCGCCAGCAGGGCTTCCACGATGGCCAAAGGCGTCAATTCCCGGCAATAAAGCGGAAATCCTTCTTCTGAAATATCGCCCAATTGGTGGGCGTCGCTAGAGGTTAGGCACAGCCTGCCCAAGGCGCTGTGGGGCCGCAGCTTGTAGATCTCTACCGTGGGCATGGCCGGTTCATCCGGCATGAAGCCCAGCGTTGGCAAAAGGCTGTTCGCGCCCTTGTTAATATGGGCGGGCACCATTACGCCCCCCAGGCCGCGCGCCGCTTGGTCCACCTCTTGCACAGACATGGCGCAGGCGGTCAGCAGAAGGCGCTCCACCTGGCCTGCATGCTCGTCGTCTTCATCGACCAGGCGCTGTTCGCCAAAGAGGGCGGGCTTGTTTTGGATGGCGACTTGCCCCGACGCTACCAATCGGCCCATTTCGAGCGCCTGCTCCAGCAGGGGGAAATAGCAGAGCAAGTGGATATCCTCTCGGCTGGCGACCTCCAGGCCGGGCACTACGCACACGCCGTATTCCCGCCCAGCCTTCAGCGCGGCAGGCAGGTTTAAGCCGCAGTTGTGGTCGCAGATGGCAATCGCATCCAGCCCCTTGAGCTTGGCCATGCCCACGATATTCCACGGGGTCATGTCGTTGTCCGCACAGGGGGAGAGACAGGAATGGATGTGTAAATCCACCCGGGCTCGCATCAACGCACGCCCAGCTCATACAGCCGCCCGGCCAGCGTATAGCTGGAGAGGGGGCTCCCCAATACCGCTATGCCTTCCTCTTCAGCCTTGGCCAGGGTATCGGCCTCCACGGCGCAGTTCTCCGCCACGATCACGCAAGAGAACTCGTGCAGGCCGGCCACGGCGATCACGTTGAGGTGGGTTTGCACGGTGATCCATGCCATACCCGGCTCACCCTTGGCGAGCACAAAGCTGAGCAAATCCCCCACGCATCCGCCCGTAACCGCCCGCTCCGTATCCGCAGCGGGGGTAAGAAGGCGTAGCTCCATCGCTTGTATCAATTGTGCAACCGTCATGCCGGTTTCCTCCTTAATCATGGGGGTCAAAGCTTACAGGTTTGTCAAATCCACCATTTCGCGGGCCAGTTGTTCGACCTTTTCTTTGAGCTTGAACACGCAGTCCAGCTCGTTCGCGCGGCCCTGCACGATATCCTCGGCCAGGGTGCGGCAGGTGGGGCTGCCGCAGGAGCCGCAGTCCAGCCCCTTAAAGGTTTTGGTCAGGGCCTCGATACGCTCCATCTTGACGATGGCTTCGCTGATATTATCACTAAGCTGGATGCCGGGCCGGGGTTCGAGCGGCATCAGGTAGCGGATGCTCTCGGCCGCCATAGGCTCTACAGGGGGCATGGGGTGCTCTTTCTCCTCCAGCCGCATGCGCTCCATCAGCCTGCGCAGGGAGTTCTTGGCCACGAAGGGGTTTTCGACCACTAGGGCTCCGCCCACGCAGCCGCCCACGCAGGCCGAGCCTTCGAAGAAATCAAGGTCGTCTAGCCGGCCGTTTTCGATCTCCTCCAATACGTGGATCACATTGTGAATGCCATCCACAGAGAGGATATTTTTGCAATCGAGGGCCGCGCCCTCGCCGCCGTAGTTGGCCCAGTTAACGCCCTCAGCGCTGGCATGCCGCTTTTTTTGAAGCTCTTCCGGCACCGCCTGCTTAAGCTGGGAGCTGAGCAGGCCAAAGATATCCTGGATGGCGATGGCTCCATCCACCATGGTATTGCCGCCGGCATGGATGCTGGCCATCTTAGCCGGGCAGGGCGTGATGAAAAAGGCGCCGATATCCTTGATGGGCACGCCGTGGGTCTTGGAATATTCCTCCTTGGCCAGGCGGGCCGCCAACTCCTTAGGGGAGAGCACATCGGCCACATGGGGTAAAAGCTCAGGAAAGCGGATGCGAATCAACGCCACCACAGCCGGACAGGCCGAGGAGATCAGGGGCCTGTTCTGATTGGTCTTCATCATTTCGCGCGTAGTGGCCGAAATGATATCCGCGGCCCGGGCCACCTCGAACACATCGTTAAAGCCCAGCGAAAGCAGGGCGTTGAGCACGCTGTCCACGCTTGCCAGGTTGCGGAACTGGCCATAAAGGGTGGGCGCGGGCAGGGCGATGCGGTGCTGGAAGCGGTAGATGGCGCTAATGGGATCCGTTTGGGCCACCTTAGCCTGGTGCGGGCAGTTCTGCACGCACACGCCGCAATCGATGCACAGCTCATAAATGATGCTGGCCTTGCCGTTGCGCACACGAATGCATTCCATGGGGCAGCGCTTGAGGCAGGTGGTGCAGCCTACGCACTTATCCCGCTCCAATTTCACGCTATGATAAAGTTCGCCAGAGGACACAGCCACAACCCACCTTTCTTAAAGCTTATGCTAGATGGCAAAAGACATGTTGATGGAAGTCCCTTTGCCAGGAACGGAACCGATCTCGAACAGATCCGCGCAGCGCTTCATGTTGGGCATGCCCATGCCCGCGCCAAAGCCCAGCATGCGCACCTCCTCGGAAGCCGTGGAATAGCCCTCCTGCATAGCCAGCTCGATATCGGCGATGCCCGGCCCCACATCTTCCACCAGGAGGTGGATCTTATCCGGATAAATACGCAATTGCATGAAGCCGCCCCATGAATGGATGGCCAGGTTGATCTCCGCCTCATAGGAGGCGATGGCGACCCGGCGTACCACAGGGGAGGCGACGCCCAGCTTGCGCAGCGTATTCTTGAAGGAAGCGGCGATTTGGCCGGCTGCAGCGAAATTCCCCGCTTCGACCTGGCGCGTTTCCTGGAAGGTTTCTCGTTCTCCGTTAAGCATCGCTACACATCGATTCTCCGGCCTCCGACCAAGCCATTTTTATACAGCTCGCCACAGGCGGTATACATAGTGCAACACGTGCGCAAAAGGGCGATGCCATCCTGCGCAGCCGATGCGACCATCTCTGCCGTGGGCGTTTTGCCCCGTACGAAGATGATAGCATCAAGATCCAATATATGCGCCGTGACCACGGTATGCACCGTGCACAATCCTGAAAGGAGCACCTGGCCCCCGTCCGTATTGGCCAACACATCGCTCATCATATCGCTGGCCACAGCCACGCGAATATCCATATCCAGTTTTTCGTGCCCGCAGATAACCTCGGCCCCGAGGATCTCCGCCATGCGCGCTAATTTCATGCTGTTCCTTTCTGAACGATCAACCCAGCTGGCGATATTTTTCGATGATGCCGGGGATATCTTCAGGAACCAGGCGGCCATAGACCTCGCCGTTGATCATCATAGCCGGGGCCAGGCCGCAGCAGCCGATACAGCGGGTGGCTTCCAGCGTAAAGAGGCCGTCCGCCGTGGTTTTGCCCACTTCAACGCCGCCCAGAACCTTTTGCAGCGCATCCAGCACCAGCTGGGAACCCTTTACATAGCACGCGGTACCCAGGCAAAGGCCCACGGCGTATTTGCCCTTGGGCTCCAGGGTAAAGAGGGAGTAGAAGGTGGCGATGCCGTAGATATCGGTTACGGGAACATCCATTGCCTCGGAGATATAGGTTTGTACCTCCTCATCCACGCAGCCGAGGATGCTCTGCGCCTGCTGCATTACGGGCAGCAGACCGCCAGGCTCGCCCTTCCATTGGCGGATAACCGCATCCAACTGCTTGTAGCCCTCTGCACGCGCGCTCGTTTCATTCGACATGAATATATCCTCCTTGCTTGTTTGACGGTGATGCTTTTTTAACGGCGGCTTTTGCCGGATTTCTGCTTCCATATATAACTGCATATTGCCCTGTTAAGTTTATCACATATGCCTTTCCTTGAAAAGTATCCCCGCTTATTTTTGTCAAATAATCGTCAAGCCGCGTACATACCCGGTTTTTTGTATCCATTTAGCGGATAAAAATAAAAAACGGCCTACAGGCCGTTAAAAATCCTAGGCAAACGTGACCGCGCTTATCCGTCCTGCTCGGCCACGATGTTGTTGAGCCAGATATCGCCGCGTACGAAAAAGTAGCCTAGCAGGCATTTGAGCACATCCACGGCCTGCACCAGGGCGTAGAGGGGACGGGCGGGCAAGTTGGTATAGCGCGCTAACACCCAGGCCACGGGAATGCAGGCAGCCCAAACGAAGCAGCTGTCGAAAATAAAGGTGAGCACCGTTTTGCCGCCGGAGCGCAGGGTATAATAGGTCGCATGCAAAAAGGCGTGCAGCGGCAGAGCTATGGCGGAGATCAGCAAAAAGTCCCGGGCGAGGCTACGCACTTCGTCCGTGGTGTTGTAGATCATGGGGAAGAGAGGCGAAGCGACGGCCATGCCCGCGGCCACACCCACGCTGGCCAGCACGGAAAACACGATCAGCCGGGTATCCGTGCGCCTGGCCTCCTCCATCTTGCCCGCGCCCAATAAATTTCCTACGATGATGGCGATGGCGCCGCCGATAGCGAAGTGCACCACATTAAAGAGATTGGTCACCGTGGCGGTGATATTATAGGCCGCAACCGTTGCAAGGCCGCGCAGGGAATAGCAGTGCGCCAGCACCGTCATGCCCAAAGACCAAAGCACTTCGTTGACCAGCAGCGGCGTGCCGCGCAGCAAAATATTGCGGGCCAGCGGCCAGGGGATGGCAAGCTTTTTATAGAGGCCAATGACGAAGGGGCAAAGGTCCTCGTGGGCGTGCGTCCACCACACCATGATGATGCACTCCACAAAGCGGGCTGTCACCGTAGCGAGGGCCGCGCCCCGCACGCCCAGCGCCGGGAATCCCAGCTTGCCATAAATGAGCACAAAGCTCAGGGCCGTATCCAGCACCACCGCAATGGTGGAGGCATTCATGGGCACGGTGGTGCGGCCAGCCTCCCGAAGGGTGCTCGCGTAGGATTGCGAAAGGGCGAAAGGCGCCAGGCCAAAGAGCATGATGCCGAGGTATTCTTTTGCGTAGGCCAGGGTGGCGGCGATATCCCCGGTTTGGCTGCCCTCATGTAGGAAAAGAGAAATTAGGGGTGTATTCCAAAACAGGAACATTCCCAGGCAGAGGGCCGTGATCAGGGCGCAACACACCAACTTGAAGCGGAAGGTATTCCGCATACCCTCGTAATCCTCGCGGCCAAAATACTGCGCGCCGAAAATACCCGCGCCGGACACGCCGCCGAAGATGCTGATGTTGAACACAAACAAAAGCTGGTTTACGATGGCCACGCCGTTCATGGGATCCGTTCCCAGGAGGCCGACCATCACATTATCCGCCATGTTCACGATATTCGTAATGGTGTTTTGCACGAGAATGGGCAGCGCGATGGCCAGAACCCGCCTGTAGAACGCCTTATCCCCAAACCATCTTTCCCGCAGCTTCAATTTCATCTTTTTCGTTCCTGCACGTAAGCCTATATATACCCGGGCGCGGCCCGGATCGTTGTAGTATACCACGAGCGGGCCGCCCAAGACAATGGCTTGCATAATGGGCAGGGAAAAGTTATCCTAAATATATATTGAAGCGCAAAAGGAGGCTGGATCGGCTTTGAAGTATCTCTTGGTCATCGGCGACGGCATGGCGGAAAACCCCTTGGTGGAACTCGGGGGCAAAACGCCCCTGGAGGCAGCCAACACCCCCTGTATGGACAGCTTCTGCGCCAAGGGCGAGCAGGGCACCGTACGCACCATTCCGGAGGGCGTCGCACCGGGCAGCGACCCGGGCATCCTCTCGATCTTCAGCTATGACCCGCGCACGTATTTCCACGGCCGATCCCCCTTGGAAGCGGCGGGCTGCGGCATTTTCCTTAACGAAGGTGAGATTTCCTTCCGCTGCAATATGATCGCGCTCTCAGAGGAAGAAGGGGATTTTGGCCAGCGCCGCATCCTCTCTCACAGCGCCGGCTCCATCGATGGGGAAACCTCCATGGCCCTGCTACGCTATCTGCTGGCAGATCCGGCCTTTTCCCAGGCGGCGGCCCGCCACGGCTTTACATTCCACCCCACGCCCTCCTTCCGTCACATCCTCACCAGGGCGGGCGGGAGCATCGAGGGCTTTCGCGCCACGCCGCCCCACGATATCCTAAACCTGCCCATCGCAGCCTACCTGCCCGCGGGGCCGGGCGGCGAAGCCCTATTGGAGATGATGCGGCTTTCGGCGGACATCCTCGCCCATGCGCCGCAAAATGCCGCCCGCAAGGCCAAGGGGCTTTTGCCAGGCAATTGCCTATGGCCCTGGGCCGAAGGCACAGCCACCCTGCTGCCCTCTTTTACGGAGAAGTTCGGCAAAAGCGGTCTCGTCGTCTCCGCCGTGCCGCTGGTCCAGGGCATCGCCCGCCTGGCAGGCCTCACGGCCCCGGATATCCCCGGCGCGACAGGCGAGCTGGATACCAACTACGCCGGCAAGGCCGAGGCGGCAAAGGCCGCCCTTTCCTCCTGTGATTTCGTTTGCGTACACATCGAAGCGCCGGATGAATGCACCCACTGCGGTGATTTAGAGGGCAAGATACAGGCTATCGAAAATGTGGACGGGCTGATTCTCAAACCGCTCGCGGACTACCTCGCCCAAACCGGCGAGGACCATCGCATCCTCGTGATGCCGGATCATCAAACCCTGATGGGCACCCGCACCCATGGCGCGGAGCCCATCCCCTATTTCATCTTCGACAGCCGCCAGACGGCGGGCTGCGGCCTGCCCTACGGCGAATCCTTCGCCGCAGCCGGCCCGCTGATCGACCCGGGCGCAGCCATGATGGGCCGGTTCTTCGGTTAAAGCGCCGAAAGCTAAAATATAATATCCACCTGATGGGCCTTGCCATCGTCCAGGAGGGCGATACGGCGCGGACCCTTTTTTTCGCCCCGGGTAAAGCGCAGGTCATAGAGGGCGCTGCCGAAGCTATACTTTACCTGAAAGCTGTCAAAGGGAACGCAAGGGGCAAAGACCAGTTCGTTGCCCTGCCGCCGCACGCCCAGCATATCCTCCAGGCCAATCTTATACAGCCAGGCGGCGGCCCCGGTATACCAGCTCCAGCCGCCCCGGCCGCCATGGGGCGGCGCGTAAACATCCCCGGCCAGGACGTAAGGCTCGGTCATATAGCGGGCCGCGCCCGCGCGGGTGTGCGCATGCTGCAAGGGATTTAAGAGCTCGAAAAGCCGCAGGGCCGCCTCCGGCCGATGGAGCGCGCAGCAGGCCAGCACGGCCCAGGCCGCGCCATGGGTATATTGGCCGCCATTCTCCCGCACACCGGGCAGGTAAGCGGTGATATAGCCCACCTCCTCCCCCTGCTCCCGCGGCTGTGCAAAGGGCGGGGCCAGGAGCCGTAGCACGCCGCTCTGCTCATCCGCCAGCATCCGCTCCAAAGCATCCATGGCTTCAGCCCCGTGCACGCCGCCGCAGATAGCCGCCCAGGCCTGGGAGATGCAATCGATGCGGCAGGCCTCGTTCTCGGCGGAGCCGAGGGGCTTGCCGTTGCCAAAGTAGGCCCGCTTATACCAAGCCCCGTCCCATGCATCCTCCAAGACGGCTGAGAGCCTGTTCGCCTCCGCCTCATAGCGCCGCACATCGGCAGATCGGCCATAGCTTTGGGCCACGGCCCGGAAGCGCCGGAGCACTTCCAGCAAAAACCAGCCCAGCCAAACGCTCTCGCCACCCTCCATGCCTACCAGATCCATGCCGTCGTTCCAATCCCCGCCCTCCATTAGCGGCAGGCCGTGGGCGCCAAAGCGCAGGGCGCTATCGATGGCGCGGCGGCAATGATCATAGAGCGGCTCCGCAAGATTGCCTTCCGCCATATAGGCATATAGATCCCGGCAGCCCTCCGGGATGGGCCGCTCCGCAAGATAGGGCACGGCTTCATCCAAAATGGACCGGTCCCGGGTCGCTTCGAGATAATGCGAGAGCACATAAGGCAGGAACAAGCGGTCATCCACGATGCGGGTCCGCACGCCGCGCATAGGCATATGCCACCAGTGGAGTACATCCCCGGCTGGGAACTGCCGCCCCGCGCACAGCAGCAGATGCGCCCGCACTCTGGCCGGCTCAATTTGCAGCAGGGCCAGCATATCCTGCAATTGGTCGCGGAAGCCGATGGCCCCGCCGCATTGGTAATAGCCGCTGCGGGCCAGGAGGCGGCTTGCATAGGTTTGATAGAGTAGACGGCCGTTGAGCATGGCGTCCAGCGCGGGCGCGGGCGTATGCACCTCGATCGCCCCAAGGCGCGCGCGCCACAGGGCCTTCACCTGCGCCAGCTCTTTTTGGGCTGAGGCCGCCGTGCTTTGCGCGATATGCTTAAGGGCCGCCTCTTCCGCATCCTGCCCTAAGAGGAAGAGCAGCGTGGCCTCCCCGCCCGCAGGCACGAAAACCTCCGCCCGAAGGCCGCTCATGCAGCCCCCATAGGCGCGGGGTTCCTCCGGCAGGCCCTCGGCCAGCCAGCCGGCCTGCAAGATGGCCCTGCGGTCATGGCAAAGCTCGGCCTCGCCCCCAGGGGAGGCCAGGTAGCCGGGGGCCGCATCGGGCCGCCGCAAATCGCGGGCAAAAGCCGCGCCATCCCGGGAATATACATGCAGGCTTTCCGGGTGGGCCTGATCCCCCATCGCCCACTCCACGCCATAAAGGGTGCGAAGACGCCGATCGTACATGGAGGGGTTGCGCAGGGTGAGCAGGGTATATTTACATGGGACCTCCCTGTGCACAAACTGGGTCAGCTCGCATAAGAGGCCGGAGGCCGCGGCTTCAAACACGGTATAACCATAGCCGTGCCGCACGCGGGCTACTTCTCCCTGCAACCTGCCCGGCTGCACGGTAAACGCCCGGCCATCCTCCGCATCGCACAGGAGTAGGAATTCACCCTTGGGATCCGTCACGGGCTCGTTATACCAGGGCGTGAGCTTATCCTCGCGGCTGTTGGGGCCAAAGGTATAGCCGCCGCCGCTCTCGCTCACCAGCGCGCCAAATCCCTCGCTAGCGAGGATGTTGCACCAGGGCAGCGGCGTGGATTCACCCTTTTCCAGGGTGATGATATATTCGCCGCCCGCTAAATCCAGCCCGCCCAGGCCGTTGTCAAAAGCCAGGGGCGGCAGCTCCGGCAGGACGACACGCTCGTGCTCGCGGGGCTCTTCCTCCCATAGGTTCTCCGTCCATTCCGGCGGGGCTTCGGGGGCGAATTGCTTATCGAGACTCTGGCCCGCGCCGCCCGAAACCACCACCATAGCCATATCGCGAAGAAGCTGGCGGTCCTTTTCGCCAAGCTCATAGCCGTGCAAAAGCCTCGCGCCCGGGAAGCGGCCGCAAAGCTCCGTCAGCCTCGTTTGCAGCTCACCCCGGTAGGCATTGGGATAATCGCCCATCAAAACCACATCCGCCGGGCAGCGCCGCGCTGTGAGATAGGCCGAAAGCTCCAGGAGCGTGCGCGCCATGCGCAGGCTTTGCAGGCTCGATACCTCCATCAAAAGGATGGGCGCATCGCCCGAGATGCCCAGCCGCCAAAGCCCATATAGGCCCTCGCCTAAGGCGGCGTCGGAAGGCCTTGGGCCTTTTTGCGGGATGTGCAGCAGCAGCCGGGCGGCGATTCGTTCAAAAAGCTCCGCCTTCCCCTCGGAGAGCCCGGCCATGCGCAGGGCGCTTTGGGCATGCGCCCAGGCCAGATCCGTACATTCGTTAAGGCCTGCGCGCAGTTCTTCCGCCAGGGTGAACGCTTTGGCCCGGTTGGGCGCGTAGCCCATTAAAAACCAGACTGTAATGCTCTGCCCGGCCGTCAGGGTAAGGCCTGCGCGGGCGGCGAGGTAAGGGTCGATCGGGGCCTCCACCGGGCCTGCGGCCAGGGGCCGCTTCATGGCCTCGGCCAGGGTGCTGCCCCGGCCCTCTGCGCGCAGCCGATCCGTCGCATAGCGGGGGCGGATATCGCCGTAAAGCTGGGCGTATAGCACGCCCGCGGGCTTGGGGCCGCCCCCTTGGCGGCGGCGGAAGAGCAGCAAGCCCTCTTCCTCCTCCGCCTCTACGGTGAGCCGCACGAAGGCAGGGTGCGCCAAATCCTCGTTCTGGCCGGAAAGGCAAACCTCCATAAAGGCCCCAAGCACGACTTCCGCTTCCTCCTGGCCGTGGTTGGTGAGGGTGATGGCGCGGATCTCCGCATCCTGCTGGGCGGATACGCAAACCTCCACATGGCTGGATATTTGCCCCCGGCGGCCGTTAAATTCCACCTTGTGCGGGTGGAGGATGGTTTCGGCCCCATCGGCCAGGTCCCAGGCATCCTCCCCGTAGCGCAGCAGCAAGTGCACGCCCCCATCCCCCCTAAGGGGATCGGGCCGCCAGCGGCTGAGCATGACCTCGCCGCATTTAGAAAAGCCCAGGCCGCTATCGGTAATAAACAGGGTGTAATGCCCGTTGGATAGGATCTGCGTTTCCGGCACGGCCCGCGGCCCTGCCACCCGCCGGGGACGGTGGAGCTTTTTCTCCTGAATCTTGCGGGGGGTTATGGCGCTCTCGAATTCGCGGATCACGACGCCGTGGGCGGGCAGCCGCTCTTCCAAAAGGATTTCCACGGCCCGTATCTCGGGCAAGGCTAGGAAGCGGCGGCTGATACTATCCTCCATAAGGCAGTTGGTAAGCGCGCAAAGGCCCATACCCTGGTGGTGGGCCATGTAGCTTTGCACCAACTCCCGGCGTTTGCCCTTGGCCACCCGGCTTGGCGTGTAATCCAGGGCCTCGTAGAGGCCGTATTCCCCCAAGGCCCCTTCGGATATCAGCTCCCGTAGGTTATCGACGGCGTGTGCGGCCTGGCGGGGTACGCCGAGGGCCAGCAGCGTCGAATAGGGGGAAATGACCCGGCTCGGCTCCCGCTGGGCCATAAGGCCCAGCCTGGGCACGCCAAAGGCCCGGTATTGGTAATACATAGCCCGATCAAACGCGTAATAGCCGGATTCGGATATGCCCCAGGGTATATCCTCCCCTTCGGCGTAGCGTGTCTGCGTGCGCAAGGCGTTGCAGCAGCTTTCATAGAGCAGCGTGCCGGGCGTTAGGCCGGTGAAGAGCACCGGCATGAGGTATTCGAACATGGTGCCGCTCCAGGAGAGAAGGGTGCGCCCGCCGCCAGCCGGCACCAGCAGCCGGCTCAGGCCAAACCAATGGGCGCTCTCGACCTGCCCCAGGGCGATGGCCACGAGGCTCGTGAGCCTCGCTTCGCTGGCCATCAGGTCGTACCAGGAACGGGAGAGCTGGCCCGCGCTCTCGTCATAACCGATGTGAAAGAGCCGCCGGCCACTATCATACAGCGGGCGAAAATCCATGGCGTCAAGCAGCGCCCGGCAGCGCCGGGCCGTATGGGCTGCCCCCGGCCCCTCCCCCCCCTCCAGCGCGGCGGCGCACAGCAGCAGACAGGCGGCCAGGTTGCCGCTATCCACCGTGGATACATAGCGGGGCGTCAGCACCGTTAAGCCTTCCAATCGGTACCAGTTATAGAGATGCCCCTGCCATTTCTCCATCCGCTCAACGGTGTCCAGCATATGGCTAAGGCGTAAGACCATGGCCTCGCCGCTGATAAAGCCCAGGTCTTTTGCGCAGAGGCAGGCCAGCATGCCCATGCCGATGTTGGTTGGGGAGGTATTGGAAACCGGCGGCTTTATGGGCGCCTGCTGGAAGTTATCCGGCGGCAGATAGCCGTTCTGCGCATCGGCAAAGGTTTCGAAATAAGCCCAGGTGCGGCGGGCGATATCCAGGAGCAGCTTTCTATCCCCTGCCGTGAGCGTTTCGGGCTGCGCGTCCTGATCCGCCCAGGCTACGATAAGCGGCGCGGCCATAAAGGCAAGGCCCAGCAGGGCGCAGGTCAGCGGCGCGCGGCCCCATAGCGCCCCGGCCAGCAGCAAAAGCCCGATAAGAAGCTGCGGCCACATGCCCTGATAGTAGCCTGAAAGATGCTTGGGGCGGGCCTTGATCTGGGCCGCCGTTTGCCACTCCAGCATATGCTTGTGGGATACGAACACCCGGTGCAGGGTGCGGATCTGCGCATCCAGCGCGCGCCACACGGCATAGGGAAGCGTCAGCAGCGCCAGGCCCGCCCGGGCGGCGCTGCGGCCCCGATCCCGCAATGCGCCCCAGAAGCGTACGGGCCGCCTGGAAAGCAGAAGCTGGGCGGGCAGCAGCAGGGCGTCCATGACAGGCGCCTCAAGCATGGCAACGAAGGCTAATGCGGCATACCAGCCCCATCCCAAAACGGGCAGGGCAAGCAGGCAAAGAAGGGCGTCTAAGGGCACCAGGGTGCGGCGCAGGTTATCCCAAATTTTATAACGGGAAAGGGCGCTAAGCGGGGTGTTGCGCATAACCCCCACCGCATCCCGCAGGCCTCCGCGCAAAAAGGGCAGCAGCTGCCAATCCCCCCGGATCCAGCGGTGTTGCCGCTTCCACCAGGCGAGGAATGCCGCGGGTTCGCTATCGTAAAGGACCACGTCCGCGGCCAGGCCCGCCCGCAGCAGGCAGCCTTCCAAAAGGTCGTGGCTCAAAACCGTATTCTCCGGTATCCAGGGCAGCAGGGCCCGTTGGAAAGCTTGCACATCGAAAATACCCTTGCCGCCGAAAATGCCCGTGCCGAACACATCCTGATAAAATTCCGCTGCCAAGGGGAAGTAGCTATCCAGCCCGCTATCCCCGGAGGCGGCCCATGCAAAGGGGCTTTTGGCCGCGCCCCTGGGCAGGGAGACCATGCGCGGGCAGATCACCCCATACCCCGCCTTCACCAGGCCGTTTTCGTCAAAAATGGGCATGTTGAGCGGGTGTGCCATGGCCCCTACAAGCTGGGCCAGCGCGGCAGGGGGCAGCACCGTATCCGCATCCAGCGTGAGGCAATACCGTATATCCCTGGGCAGGGGGCTGGAGAGGAGCGAAAAGGAGGCGCAGCGGCTATTTGCGATCAGCTCCGTCAGGTCGCACAGCGCCCCGCGCTTGCGCTCCCGGCCCATATAGAGGGTATCCGCCACATTCAGCTCCCGCCGCCTGTGCAGGTAATAAAAAAGGGGCGTATCCGCCGGGTATTTTTCATTCAGCCTTTGCACCAGCCGCCGGGCCAGGCGCAGCAGTTCGCTCTCGCCGCTCTTTTGCGGCTCCCTGGCATCCGGGAAATCACCTAGCACGGCGTATATACAATGGGGCTGGCGGGTGGCCAACATATGCACCTCCAGCTGGGCGATGGCGGCTCTGAGGCTGGCTTCATCCGTGATGAGGGTGGGCACTACCACCAGCGTGGCGCATTCTGCCGGCAAACCCTCGCGGAAATCCAGCCTGGGAATCATGCCGCCTTGGCTGCCGCTAAGCATCACGCGGATGGAGAGCAGCGACGCGATGCTCCAGGCCGGGAAGAGGGCCAGCAGCGGCCCCCACCAGCCATTCAACCCACAAAGCCATAACAAAAGCAACAGGAGAGCCCCCTGTAAAATAAAAAACCGGGCCAAGGAGCGGCCCTCTGCGGGCAGCTTGCAGCGTTTATCCGGCCGAAGGGCCGCATAGAGGGCCGTTTGCCCCTCGCCAAGTAGATAATAACCCGCCTCCGCCTGCCTGCCGCCCGCTTCCTCCTGCCCGAGGGCCAGCGTAACCGCCTGCCGGGCTATCACCGTTTCCGCCACGCCCAAACGGCTGGCCAGCATCTCTACCCGCCGTCTGTACCAGGCCCGGCTGCGCGCATCCATGCGGGGGTAGGTCTGCTCCCGCCGCAGGGCCGCGTCCACCCGGGAAAAACGCTCGCCGAGGCGCTCCCAATCCATGGCATCCAGCGCCCGAAGGCTCTTGATGGCATTTTGCAGACGGGTTGCGGAGTCCGCATCCATCCGCTGCACGGCCGCAAAAAGGCTCTCCGCCTCCTGATCCGCCCGCGAAAGCCGCTCGATCAGTTGGGCGCAGGCAGCCTGCTCGTCCCGCTCGGCTAGGAGGGCAAAGAGCCGCGAAGCCAAGTGCGGCTTTTGCTCCAAATCCTGCTTTTCTAAAGCAGCCCAGCCGGCGCGCTTACCCAACTGGCCCGCCGCCGCCTCCGCCTGCGCATATTGGCGCATGGCGGAAAGGCCGCAGCCGCACTCCAAAGCGATCAGCTTCACCAGCGCCACCCGCAAAAGCGAAGGCAGGGCGCACAGCTCCCGCATCATCAGGGGAGAGGCGGCTTGATAGGCATCCAGCAGCTTGGTCAAATACGCTTCATCCACCCTGCCTCCCCGATGGCCCACCAGGCAGGCGGCAATATCATAGGCCCGGGGCAGGCCCAGGTGCTCACCCTGGGCCATCACGGGCAAGCCGCGCCAACCCGTGGCCTCTTCTTCCCGTAAATTGGCCATGGCCTTTTCCGCCACATAGAGTTCCTCGAGCAAACCGGCCATGGCCGGCGGTACCTCCAGGGCCTGGGCCGCACGCTCGCGGGCCAGCTTATAAGCGGCCAGGACGGCTCTGCGATCCTCCCCGATGTGCAGGGTGCTGCGGATCGAGGGCCGCATGCGCCGCCGCGTGGCCGCAGCCGCGTGCAGCGCCGCCTCGGCGCAAAGCTCCTCCCCATCGAGATATACATCGATCAAACCGAAGTAGGTTCTGTTTGGCACCATGGCAGCCTCCCTAATGAATCAACGAATCACATGTTCCTTTAGTATTCGCCGGAGGCCGCGTTTTCACGCGCAAAAAAGCCGCCTATTGGGCGGCTTGGCGCCTATCATGCCTGCATCTATTTGTGTTTATTGCCGGAGGAGTCGGGCGCGCCGCCGCGCCAAAGGGATAAAACGGGCTCGGTTTGTTCCGCTTCGAGATATGCATCTTCGCTTTTTATCTGTGCCGACTTTAATATGTTAACGGCATCGGTCAGCGCGTTGAACAGGGAGACATACATGGCTTTATAATCCGGCATCTCCATCACCTCAACCCCATTATGGGACAAATAGTCCCAAAAGTCAATGGGACAAATCGTCCAATTCTATAATAGAAAAGGGTGATATACATGAAGCTGAAAATTCGGGATATGCGCGAGGATCAAGACCTTACGCAGCGGCAAGTCGCAGGGTATCTGGGGTGCGACCGTTCGCTGTATGCCAAGTATGAGCGGGGAGAACGAGAGACGCCGCTGTATATCCTCGTCAAGCTTGCCGGGCTTTATAAAACCAGCCTGGACTATTTGGCCGGGCTGACGGAAGAAAAGCGGCCCTATCCGCCGCACAAGTGAGTACCTATAAGCCAAACGCCTTTGCTCGATCCTTTTGGATCCGGCAAAGGCGTCTTTAACAAAAGGGGCGCAAGTTGCGCTCAATCCTCCGGTGTGGCGGGCGTGGCGTGTATGAGGAACGCCGGGTTCAAACGCCCGAGCTCTTCGAGCAGCATTTTATTGCGCACCTCCAACAGTTCCAGCTCTTGCTCCAACCGCTCCTGATCGCGCAGAATCTCATCCAAAAAAGCATCCACCTCGCCCACATCGTAACCACGAAAGGCGCGGCTGAATTTACGCTCGATAATCTCTTGTGCCTGCATCATATACTCCCTTTATAAACGAACAGAAATATTGCGGGGGAATCTTTAAGGCATCAAAAAGCCCCAGGGTTGGGGGGTCATAACCCCCCGGAAGCTCTAATCCGGCTTCGGCGGCGTGTACGCCGAAACGGATGAAAGCCGCAGGCTTTCTTTCCCCGCAGGGTTTGCCGGCCACGTCCTTAATATGTCGCCTTTGGCGGCATCCGTTGCACCTGGAGGGTGTGCCACAGGCATAAGCAAACCCTGAATCTCAAAAAAGTGGATACATTCACTTTCTTGACAAAAACAGGGGCCGCTTGCGCAGCCCCCGTCCTGTCCCCGTGGGCCGTTAGATCACATCCACATATTCGGCGGATTCATCGTTGCCGATGATATCATAGTTGGTAGGCGCAACTACGAAAATGCCGCGGGAGATCTTGTAGATGGTTCCATTGAGGGCATAGATTGCGCCCGCCATGAAATCCAGAATGCGCTGCGCGCAATCGATCTCCAGCTCTTCCATGTTGACGATGACCGGTTTGCGGCTCTTGAGATTGTCGATGATGTTTTGTGTATCCTCATAGCTGATAGGATGATACACGATCATCTTCATGGAAGCCGCTGTGGGAAGGCTCACCACGTTGGAGTTGGTAGGGGCTGCGGCAACGGGGCGCTGCCGCTTGCTGCGATTGGCCATGGAGAGGACGTTCTCGGTTTGCGCCTGGGTATCGTCAAAATACTCTTCGCCATAGAGATCGTCATCCATTTCGGTCTCTTCGATGCCGATGAAATCCATCAGTTTGTTTAAGATGCCTGCCATTGTTTTCTCTCCTCCATTCAATTAAATTTGGTGATTTAATTGGCGCTTGGAGAAAGGAAAATAAGATAAAGACGGAGCTGCTCTATCTATACGCTCCGCCCCCACGGCTAAATCGCCCGGCGCGCGCCAAACAGTGCCGTTCCCACCCGGACCATGGTCGCGCCTTCTAAGATAGCCGCTGTATAATCGCCGCTCATACCCATGGACAGCTCTTGCATTTGCACCCCGCCGGGAGCGCTGGAGCCCAGCTCCTCAAAGAGCCGCCGCATGCGGGCAAAGTATGGGCGCGCCCCGCCCTCGCCCACATTGGGCGGGATGCACATCAAACCCTTTACCTGCACGCCGGGCAGCGCGGAGACCATATCGAGGAACGCGGGCAACTCGCCGGGCAAAACGCCGGCCTTTTGGGGCTCTTCGCCGATGTTGACCTCCACCAGCACCCCTTGGACAAGCTGCCGCTTCTCTGCCAGGCGGCTGATCTCCTTCGCAAGCTCTATCCGATCGAGAGACTGGATGAGCGCCGCCTTGCCTATGACATATTTTACCTTATTTGTTTGCAGTTGTCCAATCAAATGCGGCGCAAGGCCCTGTTCCTCAAAAAACGCCAGTTTGGATGTGAATTCCTGGGGCCGGTTCTCACCGACCTCCTTAATACCCCCGGCCACAGCCTCGGCAATGCGCTCTACCGGCACGAATTTTGTAACCGCGATCAGGCGCACCTCGTCTTTGCTGCGCCCGGCTTGCCGGCAGGCGGTCGCTATATTATTCAGAATGGTTTCGCAGTTTTCTGCAATCGACATGCCGATCCCCCAATCCCACTATTTTCCGTATCGCTGCCCGGCCTGGAAAGCCCCGCCCTCCTTGGCCGTGACGATGGCCGTATCCTCATCCGCAGAGAGAACGTTGAGCGGCGTTTTCGCGCCCGCCACCGTGAGCATGGGCACGCCCTTATCAAAGATGATGGCCGAGAGCGGCACCTTCATGCCGGACGTATCCGCCGTAAGGGTGATTTTGACAGAGCGCACACTGATGAGCGCACCAATATCCTCGCTAAATTCGAGCAGGTTGACCACGCCGTTCTCATTGACCACCGGCTCGAGGGCCGTGCCCATGAAGAGCTTGTCCGCATAACCCTCGGCCCGCACGGCATAGACCTGGCCCGCGCAAACGCGCAGGGCTTGATCCCTGGGCGTGACAAAGGCCATATACCACTTGTTGGGCTCCACCAAGCGGTAAAGCAGGTTTTCCGTGCCCGTACCGCCGGCGCCCGCGTTGCTCAAAACCTTGTTTACCAGCTCCGCGCTGATCACATCCAGCTTATCGGCGTTGAGCACCTGCTCGTAGCCGTCGAAATAGAAGCTGGCCACACCGCCGCCCTTGGCAGCCACTTCGCTGGTATATTCGGCCAGCTGGGCTTTCTTGGTCTCCGCCTCGCTGTAGAGGGCGTTGAGCGCCTCGTCCGCCTGCACATATTGCTTGAGCAGGTTGGAGCGCTGGGTCAAAAGGGCCTTGATATCGTTTTCGATTGTCAGCAGGTCCAGCGGTGCTTCGGCTGCCTGCGGGGCTGCCGAAGGGGAAGGCGATGCGGACGCGTCACCGCCCTGCGGCGTTGCCGTGGCGCTGACAGCAGATACCGTAAGGGTGCGGGTGCTTTCGGATAGGGCCTCGCGGATCTCCCGCTGCTTGGCCGTAATCTGGGCATTGAGGGCGGTGAGCTCCGCGCTCTCCACGCCGCCCAAAAGCTCCATCTGCTTGGCATAAATCTGCGCTTGTACATTGAGCAGGGCCTGGGTCATATCATCCGTATAGCCCCAGCGGTATACCACGGCCACGGGCATTTCCGCCGTTACCTGCGCGCCCTCCTGCACCTGGTAGGAGACCCGGTCGTATTTCTCTACAGAATGGCAGGTCTCCGAGCGAATGAGGATGGCCGTGGCCTGCATTGTCAACGCCTGGCTGCCCGGGCTGAGCGAGCCGCTCTTGCCGCCCGGCTTCAGAACGAGCACAGCCAGCACGATCATGGCCAGCAGCACGGTCACTAGGATATAAAACCGGGGATTTACCTTCCTCCGGGTTCTTCTTGTGCGCAATGCGTTCGCTCCCTCCGTTTCCCGCTTTACATGCCCAGCGCCTTACGCAGGGCCTTCTTGGCTCCCTTGCGGGCCACCAACGCCGCGGCCATGCGGCTTTCATCCAGAACCCGTGGCAAGATCGCTTCCACATCCTCCATGCGCACCGCCTCGATGCGGCGAAGGATATCCTCTTCCTCCCGCGCCGAACCCAGCAGGAGCATGCTGCGGCCAATGGCGCCGCTGCGGGCGGAGGAGCTTTCCTGCCCCAGCATATAGCTGCCCTTGAGCTGCTCCTTGGCGCGCGTAAACTCCGCCTCGGTCATGCCCCGCTCCCGCATGGCCCGCACTTCCTCCAGCATCAATTGGGCCACCTCGGGCCCCTGCTTCTCCCCCGTGCCCGCGTAAAGGGCGAAATAGCCCGTTTTGCTATAGCCCGTGGGGTAGGAATACACGGAATAGGCCAGGCCCTTTTCCTCGCGAATGCGCTGGAAGAGGCGGCTGCTCATAGAGCCGCCCAGGGCGTTGTTCATAACCAACAGGGCAAATTGCTCCGCCGTATCCGTAGCGAAGCCCGGGAAGCCCAGGCAAAGGTGCGCCTGCTCCACATCCTTATCCGCCCCTGTGAAGGAGCGGCCTTCGGCCAAGGCCGAAGGGAGCATCTCCATGCCGGACACCTCCATGCCGGACGTCTCCCCGCCGGGTATATCCGTACCGGGCATATCCATGCCGGGCATGTCCATACCGGGCATGTCCGCCCCGGCGGCCGCCGTAAGGTTCTTCCCTTCCGCCCGCCGGAAGGCTTGGTTAAGCATGTCCATCAGGGCGGGCATTTCGAAATGCCCCGCGCAGGCCACCACCATGCTTTGGGGCTGATAGCGCCTTTGCATGTAGGCATGCAAATCATCCCGGCCAAAAGCGCGCACGCTCTCCTGCGTGCCCAATATGGGCTTGGAAAGCGGGCTCTGGCCATAGACGGCCCGCCCCAACAACTCGTGAACCAGTTCCTCCGGGCTGTCTTCCATCATCAAAATCTCTTCGCAAACCACGCCCTGTTCCCGCGCGAGGTCTTCCGGATCGAGCTTGGGGTTCTGCACCAGGTCTTGCAGGATATCCACCGCCTTGGGCAGGTGCTCGTCCAGCACCTTGGCGTAATAGCAGGTGCATTCCTTGGCCGTAAAGGCGTTCAAATTGCCGCCCAGGCCATCCATCTCGGCGGCAATCTGGCCGGCCGTGCGCCTCTCGGTGCCCTTGAAGAGCATGTGCTCAATCATGTGCGATATGCCCGCTTCATTCTCCAATTCATATACCGGCCCCGCGGCGATCCACACGCCGATGGCAGCGGAGCGCACCCCCTGCATGGGTTCGGCGATCACCCGCATGCCGTTTTCCAGCCTATCCGTTAAAATCATGCTTTCTCATTCCCGGCCCAACACCTGGCTCGTGGTCGTGGGCCTTATCCCTTTCTCCTGTAGTGCCAGCAGCACCCGCTCCAAAGCTTCGGCTGCCGCGCCCGTAGGCTGTAGCAGCATAATGCTGCCCGGTATGGGCGCATCCGATACGCGCTTTACGATATCTTCGGCCTCTCCCCGGGCGCAAAGCAGATCCACCGTGCATAAAACCTGTGTCAGCCCCAGTTTTTTGGCCGCCCGGGCAGATACGGATACCCCCCGCTCGCCCGAATAATAGAGGGCGGGCCGCACGCCGGCCGCCGCTTCGATGGCCTCCACAGAGGCTGCCAAATCCGCCTGCACCCAGCTTAGTTTTCCATCCTGCTCCGGGGCATAGCCCATAGTGGCCAACTCGTGCCCTTCCTCGGCCATACGCCGGGCCAAGGCCGGGTTCTCCTTTGCCCAACTGCCGCTCACGGCAAAGGTAGCGCGCGCGCCCTGCGCCTTTAGTGTATCCAAAATGGCGGGCAAGGCCGCCGCATTCCAGCTCACGGCGAATTGCAGGGCCACAGCATCCTGCGCGCTGCCCCTGTATACCGGGGCGCTTACACTGATTGCCTGAGGCTCCGCCGTGCCGATATACAGCAGCGCGATCAGCAATATCAGCAACAGATTGGTCACGGCCTGGCCGGCTTTTCGGCTCGTTCGCATGGAGCATACCCCCTATTTTAGCTATATCCGCTAAATATTAGCTATATATATGGGTATGCAATAGGGCGGGGCCTTAGCCCCGCCCCCATGGTATATCGGTTATTTTTTCGCGTCCGGCAGGAGCTCCTTACGTGTGAGGTCGATCTTGCCGTCCATCTTGACGGCGATCACGCGCACCAGGATCTCATCGCCGATCTTGACTTCGTCTTCGACCTTTTCGACCCGGTAATTGGCCAAGCGGCTGATGTGCACCAGGCCCTTCTTGCCGGGCTTAAGCTCCACCTGCGCGCCGATGGGAAGGATGTTGACCACCTTGCCGAGGAATACCTCGCCCACCTCAATATCGTGGCAGATGGTGTCGATGATCTTCTTGGCCCGCTCGGCCGCCTCCATATCCGGCGAGGCGATGAACACGCGGCCGTCATCCTCGATATCGATCTTGACGCCGGTTTCGGCGATGATGCCGTTGATGGTTTTGCCGCCGCTGCCGATGACCTCGCGGATCTTATCCGGATGGATCGTGAATTGCAGGATGCGGGGCGCGTAGGGGCTGAGCTCCTCGCGCGGCACGGCAATGGTTTCGAGCATCTTGTTCAGGATGAACAGGCGGCCCTGGCGGGCTTGCTCGAGCGCCCGGGTGAGGATACGCTCGTCGATGCCCTTGATCTTGATATCCATCTGAATGGCGGTGATGCCCTCCGCGGTGCCGGCCACTTTGAAATCCATATCGCCGAGGAAGTCTTCCAGGCCCTGAATATCGGTAAGCACGGCGATGTTGCCGTTGCTCTCGTCTTTAATAAGGCCCATGGCCACGCCGGCCACCGGCTTTTTGAGGGGTACGCCCGCATCCATCAGGGCCATGGTGCTGGCACAGATGGAGGCCTGGGAGGTAGAGCCGTTGGAGCTGACAACCTCGCTCACCAGGCGGATGGCATAGGGGAATTCCTCTTCGGAGGGGATCATGGGCAAGAGAGCCCGCTCAGCCAGCGCGCCGTGGCCGATCTCGCGGCGGCCCGGGCTTCGCACGGGGCGCGTTTCACCCACGGAATAGGGCGGCATGTTGTAGTGGTGGATATAGCGCTTGAAAACCTCCTCGCCGATGCCATCGAGGGTTTGTCCGTCGCCGATGCTGCCCAGGGTGGCTATGGTCATCACCTGGGTCTGGCCACGGGTAAACACAGCGCTGCCGTGGGTACGGGGCAGGACGCCCACCTCGCTCCAGATGGGGCGGATCTCATCCTGCTTGCGGCCGTCGGGCCGGATCTGGCGGTTGATAATCTTATCGCGGACGATCTCCTTGGTGAGGTTATAGAGGATAGCGTCCACATCCTTCGCGCTTTCCGGAAAATTCTCGCTAAAATGTGCGATAGCCTCCTCTTTGACTTGGGCGCTGCGCGCTTCGCGCTCGCGGCGGTCAAAGGTATCAAGGCTCCATTCAACCTTCTCGCGGGCATATTCGCGCACCAACTCGGTGAAGCCCTCGTCCGGCTTATAGATGTTGACTTCCATTTTGGGCTTGCCGACCTCGGCCTGAATCCCTTCGATGAAGGCGACGATCTTTTTGACTTCCTCATGGGCGTAGAGGATGGCGTCCAGCATTTCCTTTTCGGTCAACTCGCTGGCCCCGGCTTCGACCATCATCACGGCGTCCTTGGTGCCGGCCACGGTGAGATTAAGGCGGCTGATAGCGCGCTGCGCGCTATCGGGGTTGATGATATACTGCCCGTCCACCATACCTACGGCCACAGCGCCGGTGGGGCCCATGAAAGGCGCTTCGCTGATGGAAAGGGCGATGGAGCTGCCGATCATGGCCAGGATATCCGGCTGCACATCCTGATCGACGGACATTACCGTAGCGATGACCTGGATATCGTTATAGACGCCCTTGGGGAAGAGGGGGCGCAGGGGCCGGTCGATCAGGCGATCCGTAAGAACGGCCTTTTCACTGGGGCGGCCCTCCCGCTTGATGAATCCGCCGGGGATCTTGCCCGCGGCGTACATTTTTTCTTCAAACTCGATGCTCAGAGGCAGAAAATCCACACCGTCGCGCGGCGCCTTGGCCACCGTGGCGCAGACCAGCACAACCGTATCGCCACAGCGCATCAGCGCGCTGCCGCCCGCCTGCTCTGCATATTTGCCCGTTTCGACAGACAAGGTGCGGCCCGCCAATTCCATTGAAAACTTTCCTTGCATGTGTCTCTCCTTTTATCTTTCTTCCATTAATTCATTATCCCTCGTATTATACAATACCACACACAAAAAAGCACTAGCTTTTTTGGGGCTTTGCGGGTTCTTTGGCAGCGCTTGCCTATTTGGCGGGAACCGTCGGTCCATTCAGCCTTTCTTGTACAAAATTGGACAGCAGCTTGAAGGCCCTTTCCCCTTCCACGCCGCCATAGAGCATATAGGAGTTCCACATGTTGCGGGCGATATGGATGCGGCTATCCACGCCGCTTAAGACCAGGGATTTGTGCATGGCGTAAATCTCATTCAAAAGCAGCTCGTTCCCGCCGGCGAAGAGCAGGCTGGGCGGCAACCCCTCCAGGTTGCCATAGAGAGGAGAGATGCAGGGAAGGGTTAGATCCTGCCCCTTGGCATAACATTCGGCGCAACAACGCAGGGCGTCCCTATCGAGAACCGGATCTTTATAGCGGTTTTTCTCATAGGACGGGCCGGAAAGGGTCAGATCCACCCAGGGAGAAATGGCGATCACGCCGCCGGGTTGGGGCAGACCCAAAGACTTGAGGCGCAGGCAGAGGGCAAAGCAGATGCCTCCGCCCGCCTCATCCCCGCAAAGCAGGATGCGGCCCGGCGTATAGCCCTGCCCCAGCAAAAAGCGGTAGGCATGGAGGCTATCCTCCAGCGCGGCGGGATGAGGGTGCTCCGGGGTCAGGCGGTAGGCAAGGCACAGCGTCTTCACCCCCGCGGAGCAGGCCAGCCTGCTGCCGATGCCTTTGGCATATACGAGGGACCCCAGCGCATACCCGCCGCCATGTAGATAGAGAATCACTCCCCCAGCCGCCTGCTCGGGGGGCAGGGCATAGCTGGCCTCTAGGCCGCCAAGAGATACATCCTCAAAAGCCGCCCGGCTATCCTCCATGAGTTGACCCATCTCATCCTGTACGGTGCGGGCATTCTTCAGGCTGCTTTGGCTGCTTCCAAGGAGGCGCAGCCCCGCTGTGGCCCGCCTTAACTTTAGGTCCATGTTTCGTTACACTTTCTTAGCGCCACACTTGCGGCGGCTATCATATAGTTTGATATTATAGCATGCTGCACAGCCAATTCCCATTACTTTCCGGCGGATGTATGTAAACAAATTCCGACAGTCCTACCCAAGATCCACCATATGTGGTATGATACCTATATATATACTACATGAGGTGTTTATTATGCGACGACCTTTTAGGCGATTCCTCGCTTTTGCCCTGGTGCTGACGCTGCTCCTGCCGCTGCTGCCCGCCGGAAGAGCCCTGGCCGCCAATGATTATAGCTATGTCAAGGTCAAGCTCTCCACCAACAACGCCACCTCCCTCACCATCTACGCTTCCGGCAGCTATTTCGTGGCGGAAAACGGCGCGGCCTTCACCGGCGGCACCATCTCCCTGCGCTCCAATTACGACGGCACCATGACCTTGAACCATTCCTCACAGGGCGATGTTTACACAGGCCCGAGCATCAGCCTTATGCGCGCGAAAATGGATCAGAGCGCAGGCTATCTCCAGCTTAACGGCTACCGCTACCTTGGTCACTTCTATTTCTCCGTGCTCTCCTCAGCCTACCTGAGGGTGGTGAACGAGGTACCCTTAGCGCACTATCTGTACGGCGTGGTGGGTTATGAAATGAGCAACTCCTTCCCCATCGAGGCGCTCAAGGCCCAGGCCATTGCCGCCAAGGGCTATGCGCTGAGCCTGCGCACGGGCGGGGCGTATGACATCGGCGATACCTCCAGCGACCAAGTCTACAAAGGCTTCGACGCCAGCGCTACCAGCGTAATTTCAGCTGTAGACAGCACCATCAGCGAGGTGCTATCCGTAAACGGCAGCCTGCTAACCACCTATTACGCAGCTAGCAACGGCGGCGAAACCATGCTGCCCGGCCAGGCTTGGAGCGGCCGTAACAACGCGGGCTATGCCGTGAACCTCGACCCTTACGATCTGCGCAACGTATACAGCAAAAAAGAGACTGTTTCCGTGCCCCTCAACCAGGGCGGCTCTATCAACCAGGGCCTGTGGAACCTGCTTTTGACCAAGGCCAGCGCGGCCACAGGCCAAAGCTGCACCCAGCTCTACAGCATCTCCGCCTTTTCCCTGCACACCCCGCGCTACAGCGGCCAGAGCCGCAACCTGACGGCCGGCAGCGCCACCCTGAGCGCCATGACGGCCGCGGGCGAGACTCTGCAAAACATCAACATCAATTTTACAACAGCAGAGCTCGAAGCCTACAGCGTGGTCATCGATAGCTCCCTGCGCATCTTCTGGGGCGAGCAGGCCGCCAATGGCTCCGCCTATTATATCTACCACCTGCGCTATGGCCACGGCGTGGGCCTAAGCCAGCGCGGCGCGCAGCAGGCTGCCAGCGAGGGCCTCAACTACCGCCAGATCTTAAGCTTCTACTACCCGGGCGCCACCTTGGCCACCATCCCGGTAAAAACGCCCACGGATCCTGTGAACAGCGGTACCGGCTCGCCCGCCTCCGGCGCCGTAACGGCCCGCACCACGGGAAACGTAAACCTGCGCGCGGGCGCGGGCACCAACTACACCGCCCTCACCACCGTGCCCAATGGTTCGGAGGTCTATGTATATGACCGCAGCGATGGCTGGGCCCAGGTCAGCTACAGCAGCTACAGCGGATACATCTCCGAAAAATACATCCATTATGTAAACGGCTACCCCAGCATTATGCCTACCCCCACGCCCAATCCCTCCGCTACCCCCGCGCCCACGGCTTCCCCGGGCGTGATCGCCTTCGGCGCTGTTACGGGCCAGGGTGTAAACTTCCGCACAGGCCCCGGCACGGGCTATGCAAGCCTCACCAAACTCAACCGCGGCACCGCCCTGGAGATCTACGGCCAGGAGAGCGGCTGGTATAAGGCGGCCGTGGCCGGGCAAATGGGCTATATCATCAGCAGCTACGTTTCCATCACCGGTTACCCGGCCCTGCTCCCCAGCGGAGACGCGGGCGCCGAGCAGGCCATCCCCACCCCTACGAGCGGCTTCCTGTTCCCCATCGCCACCCCCACAGCCTCCATCACCACCGCCCCCACCGCGGACCCCTACACTACCGTATCCACCGGCCTTTTGAACACCGGCAACGTCAATTTCCGCATGGGCCCGGCCACCAGCTACGGGAACCTGGGCAAGCTGAGCAAGAACACCGGCGTTTACATCCTGGGCCAGGAAGGCAGTTGGTATCGGGTCTATATCGGCGGCGTTACGGGCTATGTATACGCAGACTACATCACCGTTACCGGCACGGCCCGCATCGACGCAAGCGGCAACGTGGAGGGAGCGCCCCCGGCGGGCAGCACCGGCCTTGGCAAAACCACGGGCAAGGTATATTTGCGCAAAGGACCCGGCACCAGCAATGCGCAGCTCGCCATTCTCAAGCCGGATACGGAGCTGACCCTCTACGGCAGCTCGGACGGCTGGTATAAAGTCAAGCTCTCGGATGGCACAGAGGGCTATGTCAGCTCCAAATATGTGACCGTCACCCAGTCCTATACCTCGACCACAGCGCCCGTCACCTCCGGCACGACGGGAACGGCTGCTGCGGAGCAGAGCAGCGGCACGGGCGTAACCACCACGGATGTGAACTTCCGCCAGGGTCCCGCCACCACCACCAAAAAGCTGGGTCGCATCGCTTCCGGCTCCAATGTAACCCTCTACGGCCTAGAGGGCGATTGGTACCGCGTGGACTATAATGGCGCCAAAGGCTATATATACTGGAAGTACATCAAAAAGACTTCCGAAAGCACCGTAACAATCGGCGGCGGCTCGGCTTCCACGCCTCCCCCCGGCACCACGGTAAACAGCGCATCCTCTGTGCAGTTGGCCAAGGGCAGCGCCGGCGGCAAGGTGAACCTGCGCAAGGGCCCCAGCACGGATACGGATAAGCTGGAGCTGTTGGCCAAGGGCACGGATCTAGACATCCTCGGCCAATGCGGGGATTGGTACTACGTGCTTTACAAAGGCAAGGCCGCCTTTGCCAACAAATCTTACGTCCGCGTAGAGAGCCAGGGCACAGCGGGCATCCCCCAGGTGAGCGCCGGTATCGCGCCCCGCGTCTGCGCCACCACGGCCCAGGTGAACATGCGCGCCGGAGCCAACACTTCGAGCGCCATCATTACCTTGCTCCAGCGCCGCACCAACGTAACCGTTTATTATGTGCTGGGCGGCTGGTGCCTGGTGAGCTATGGCGGCGCTTTCGGCTATGTGACCAGCGATTATGTGGATTTAGGATAGGGACTTTGTGAACCTCTTGTGATAAAATCCAGCGCGTATTGATTTTATCCGAACGGAATATTATAGTTATGTTAGCACTCAGTGTAAATGAGTGCTAACGTTCTTTTATTGCATGGGAGGATTGAAACGATGGCGAAAAAGGCATTCAAAACGGAATCCAAGCGGCTGTTGGAGCTAATGATCAACTCCATCTACACCCATAAGGAAATTTTTCTGCGCGAGCTTCTCTCCAACGCCAGCGATGCGCTGGACAAGCTGCATTTTCGCTCCCTCACGGACGACCGCGTCAAGCTGGGCCAGGGGGATTTTTATATCCGCATCACCCCGGATAAGGCAGGCCGCACCCTTACCATCAGCGACAACGGCTGCGGCATGCGGGCAGAGGAGCTGGAAAACAACCTGGGCGTAATCGCCCAGAGCGGCACGCTGGCCTTCCGCAAGGAGCATGCAGAAGATAAGGATCTCGACGTGATCGGCCAATTCGGCGTGGGCTTTTATTCCGCCTTCATGGTGGCAAAGAGCGTGCGGGTAGTCTCCCGCGCTTTTGACAGCGAACAGGCATACGAGTGGCAATCCGCCGGCGCTGATGGCTACACCATTTCCCCGGCCGAGCGGGCCGAAGCGGGCACGGACGTGATCCTTACCCTCAAAGAGGATACCGAGGAGGAGAAATACGGCCAATACCTGGAGGAATACACCCTCACTTCGCTGGTTAAGAAATATTCCGATTATATCCGCTACCCCATCCGCATGGAGGTGGAGAAGAGCCGCCCCAAGGAGGGCAGCGAAAGCGAATATGAGCAATATATAGAGGACGGCGTACTCAACAGCATGACGCCCCTGTGGAAAAAAAGCAAGGCCGAGCTAACGGATGAGGATTACAACCAATTCTACATGGATAAATTTCACGATTTCGAGCCGCCGCTTCTACGCATCCATACCAGCGTAGAGGGCGCGGTCTCCTACAATGCGCTGTTGTTTATCCCTAAGCGGCCGCCCTATGATTTTTATTCCAAAGAATACAAACGCGGCTTGCAGCTCTACACCAGCGGCGTGATGATCATGGACAAATGCGAGGATCTGGTGCCGGATTACTTTGGCTTTGTGCGGGGGCTGGTGGATTCGGCGGATCTTTCCCTAAATATCTCCCGGGAAATGCTCCAGCACGACCGCCAACTGCAGGTGATCGCTAAAAACCTTAAAAAGAAGATCAAGGCTGAGCTGCTAAACTTTTTGGAGACGGATCGGGAAGCCTACGAAAGCTTCTTCAAGGCCTTCGGCCTCACTCTCAAATACGGCCTCTACGCGGGCTTTGGCGCAAACAAGGAGCTGCTGGAGGACTTGGTGATGTTCCATTCCGCCAAGGAGGATAAGCTCGTTACCCTCAAGGAATATGTGGCGGCCATGCCCGAGGAGCAAAAGGAGATCTATTACGCCTGCGCCGAAACCACCCAACGGGCAATGAGCCTGCCGCAAACGGAGCTGGTGCGGGAAAAGGGCTACGATATCCTTTGCCTGGTAGACGATGTGGATGAATTCGCGCTCAAGATGCTGAACGCTTATCAGGAAAAGCCCTTCCGCTCCGTATCCGATAAGGATCTGGATCTTTCCACAGAGGAAGAAAAGCGGGCCTTCGCGGACAAAGAAAAGGAGCACGGCGACCTGCTCACGGCCCTGCAAAAGGCCCTTGACGGCCAGGTCAAGGCCGTACGGCTTTCCAGCAAGCTGAAGAACTCCCCGGTCTGCCTAGTGAGTGACGGGCCGCTTTCCATCGAAATGGAGAAAGTGCTCAATTCCATGCCCAATAGCGAAGAGGGCGGCCCCCTCAAGGCCGAGCGCGTGCTGGAAATCAACCCGGCGCACCCTGTATTTGCCGCCCTTTCCGCCCTGCCCGAAGGCGACCCCAAGCTGGCGGACTACGCCAGCCTCCTCTACGACCAGGCTCTGCTGATCGAGGGCCTGCCCATCGAAGATCCGGTGGCATTCTCCAACCGCGTGTGCGCGCTGATGCGATAGATCGCGATCCATAAAAGAACCGCCCAGGGTTGGCCTTGGGCGGTTCTTTCTATAAATATATATTCAATTTTGGCGCGATCTACCAGGGCGTGAAGCTGCAGTTCAAGTCTCCATCTGCTTACCCATAAAGTGGGCGGCCGTTTCGCACAGCTTCAACTCCACCTCGCCCATGTTCTCCACCTCGCGGCTGAGCATAATGACCGCGCCAATCGCGTCCCCGCCCGCCAGGATGGGCACCACCACGGCGGAGCCGTAATCCATGGTATCCCCGTTCAAAAGGGGCACCATATTACCCTGGGCGCGGCTGAGCACGGCGCGCTCCCGCCGCTTCATCATGCGCTCTACCTCATCGCTGATGGGCTTATCCATCATCTCCCGCTTGCTGCCTCCCGCCACGGCGATAACCGCGTCCTTATCGCAGATGGCGGTCATGTGCCCCAGCGCCTGGTATAAAGATTCGGCATATTCTTTGGCAAAGTCCCCCAGTTCGCCTATGGGCGAATATTTTTTAAGGATCACCTCACCATCCCGATCTGTGAATATCTCCAGGGGGTCGCCCTCGCGGATACGAAGGGTTCTGCGGATCTCCTTAGGAATGACAACGCGGCCCAATTCGTCGATGCGCCTTACGATACCTGTTGCTTTCAATGCCCTATTCCTCCTGTTGCGTGGTTCTTTTTTGGCTGTAGCACTAGTATTTGTAAGCGCGCGGGATGTATGCGGGCTTTTCCGTGGTGATTTTTGGCAGGCCGGGAAGGCGGCGCTGGTTCGCAAAAACAGTCTCTAGATATAAGACTGCCTTTTCGGTATGTAGCAAAAGCTAAAATACATACGACTGGGGGGCAGTTCAATATCCAGGTCCACTTTTCCGATCCTTCGTTCATTATGTATTTTAGAGATACCCAAGAATACTCTATTTCTCATAGCAGAATACGCACCAATCCTCAATTCCACACGAATGCATTACTTGGCAGTAGGTATCAAGTTTGCAAGCATGAAGTCATAAACCTTATAGGCCACCAGTAAATGCCCCTTATCATTCAAGTGAACCCCATCTCCTGTTTCATTTTTACGTTGCGTGGTAGAATCTATATGTGAAAAGTATTCTTTATTATTGTCTTCATTCCAAGGGCGTAGGCCGCTAGAGCGATACAGGTCCAATACAGGCAGGGAATATTCGCCAGACATTGTAATCACCGCATTTATATGTTCTACATACTCACCACGTTCACCCCAGCAATAAAGGCGGGGAGTGGAGGTAATCACGCCAATTGGCGTATTAGGATATTTTTCAATCAACTTATCAAAAAATAGCTTCAGGGATCCATAAAAGGTGTGTTCGGTTTCGTCTCCATATGCTCCAACAGCATAATGCCTATCGTTTAGCCCTCCCATTATTGTAATAATATCAATATCCACAGGGTAGTTCTCCATTTCAGAAAGCCAGCCTCCGTTCCCTTGAAAAGCATAATTAAAGCCCGTCCCGCTCGCCGCTACATTTACGACCTCCATATGTAGCCATTCGCTTACATATGTATGATAATTTTTTTGAGTATGAAAATTTGATTCTGAAATACTATCCCCTATTACCAGCCACCTTTTACCATAGAAGGCTGCTTCTCTCACTACTTCTTCTCTTGTAACACCTTCGCTTCTCCGTATTACTTCTCTTGCAACGCCTTCGCTTTCGCAGCCGATCAATACTACGATAATACAGCAAATCGCACAGAGCATTGCAGCAAATACCTTTTTTGATTTCATAAAAACCTTTCCGAGTCAAGCTATCTCTGTATAGGGTGGCGGAACAGTTGCTTAATGAACTGCTTCACAACATAGCCTTGAGGCATTTTGGCGAGGCAGCACGTAATGCTACTTTTTGCGGATAAGGCTTCGCACTTTTCGAACTACAGCATAAGGATATCTTATTATCCGTGTAATCTTTGCGGCAGTGTTCACGCCATAATAAAGCTTCTTCTCTACCCGTGTTAGAGCAGTATTGTGTTCATCTGCCCGCTGATTGAAAAGCGCCAGCAATTCCGGCTGCAGCCAATGCGACCCGTCTGCACGAGTTCTGTCGCGTAAATCCCCATAATATATCACGGGTTGTCGAATTTCAGGGGCACGAATATTCGTTGCATAAAAATTTTTATATCGCTGTGGCATTGCGCCGGCACCTAGCGTCAACAGCGCATGTCCGTTGTAACAATGCGGAAGTCTGCATTTGCCAATGGGTACATATTTTATAGGCTTTGATAAATCCTTAAAGATGTTCTGCGTAAAATTGCTGCGGTAACATTGTCCGCATAAGCCCGTAGCCAAATTTACCGCTAGAACAGTAACGCCAGCCATACAGTATTCATGCCGTATTTCACCAAATATACCCGTCTTAAACTCAAAAAACGGAGACTCAAAGGCAGAGAATGCCTTGATATATTCATCGGTAGGCAGCTTGGTGAGATACTCTATATTCCTTGTCGCATCATTGCGTGCAATTGTACACTGCGGATATGCCCCAAAATGTTCAAGAGAAAATGCTTTGACTTCTTCAATGTATGGGATTAATTCATCTGATGGCGTTACTTCCACACTTGCGGAAGCACCCGCCGCCCACACAGCGTTGACATTGTCAGCAAACACCTGAAGCAAATTTCTCTTTTTGAGTTCAAGCCAATGGAACGAGCATTTAAATTCCACCCGTTTTAACAGTTCTTTGTCCCATGATAAAATTTTGTCGAGCATAGGCGTAATCATCATATTGCTTACAATCTCCGCAAAATGGCCCTGTTCGACTATGCCCTTGATATATTCATCAATCTTTTTTGTCAGCAACGTCTCACCGTCAGCACAAAAGTTGAAATAGCATACCCCTCCTAGCCTCTCTACGGAAAACGCTTTTGCTACATGTTCAGGCGAATATTCAAAGCGCGCTTGTTCGCCCTGAAAGGCAACATCACGGTGCGTTAAATAACAGTAATGGCATCGAAAGTTGCATATCGATGTAGGAATAGCGCAAAGCACAATCCTTTTTAATTTTGGTGCGGATATAGTGGACATATGAAAACTCTCCTTATCTTTTTGCCAGCCTGCCAATTAACTTCTTTGCAAGCGCAAAAATCAATATTCTTTCCTCTTTGCTCAGAATAACAAGCGTATTTACCGCGAACGCAAGCACGGCTGTCACGCTGCATGAAATAAACATTAGCTTCCAGCCGGCAGGGTAAATAAGCTGGCGGGCTATATAGCCAATGCACATTACAATCGCCGTACAAATGGCAGAATACCAAACGCCAATATAGAACTTGTGCCATGCAAAGCCCAGGTAGCGTGCGGATGCCGGTATTGTATAACACAAGTTTCGTAATAACCCAATTAGTACACTCGTTCCCGCAACAGCGTAAATGCCCAGATTCGTGAACCTTACAGCGAACAGAACAAGTACCGTATTTAATATTCCGCTAATTATCACGCTTATAGCCTGCGGCTTCACCTTGTTGACAGTTGCAAAAACGTTTCCAACCGGTTGGACGCCGGCAAGAAGGGCCATCCAAAAGCAAGAGAGTACGGATAACACCTGTAGCATTCCTGCATCCTCACCCGGTACCCATAAGCGAAAAAAATCTTGACCAAATATAATCAGACCACCAAGTGGAATTGTACCTATAACCGCAAGTATCTTAAATGAGTGTTTAAGCTCGTTCCAAATCTCTTCCTTGCGCTCCTGCGCAAAATTAATAGTAAGTTTGGGAGCAAATGTTGATGCAATTTGCCAGTTTAATTGTTGGATCATTGACGGCACGGTTTTGGAGAGCGCTAATACTCCCATTGCTATAGGGCTGATGAATAAGTTACAGATGAGTAAATCCAGTCCTGTCAACAATATTTCTCCGGTTGCTTGTAAACTGCGCCAAATGCCCGAGGATACAATTTCTTTGAGTTTAATAAGCGAAAACTTCTCATTGTTGATTTTCAACACAGGCAGAAGACGTTCTTTATCCCGAAAGCTCCAAAACGCGGTTAACGGAACGCATAGCAAAGCCGCAAGCGTTACATAAAATACTCTTGGCTTTAAAGAAACGAACAAAATAATCGTTATGACAACACGCACAATCGTCGCGATCGCAATTCTTGCATATTGCAGGAAGAGTGTGTTTGTGGCATAATAGGCGTTATTCCAAAGCGACAGTAGGTTGCTGAGAACAAAGTTGACAAAGGCAAGCGCAAGCAGCATTTTAACATCGGATACCAACCCCGCTGTAATGTTAATAAGCGAATCCAGCCTCCAAATAACACCAATAAACGGAAGCAGTAAAAGAACGGCAAGAACAACATTCGCCCAGAATACAGATGTATAGTAGCCCACCGCCTTGTCCGTTTCATCCGTGGCAATAGCAATGGTAATAAATCTTCCGGACATTGAATTGATTGCCACCGTAATAATCGAAACGTACGAAATTATATTATTAGCAAGCTGAATATAGCCATTAGCTTCAACGCCTAATGTGCGGACAATATAGGGAGAAATAAAGAAACCTACGGCAACGTTTAGAACAAATGCGCTCATTGAAGCCGCGATATTGATTAAAAGTTTTCTCTTATCCGATATACTCTTTAAGTTCCCCACGTATTAAGCACCTCGTCAAAAAAGCCTGGGTATTTATAAGTAAAAGGAAATCCAGCGACACTATACATTTCTGGGATATTTTCAATCATATTAGCGTAGTTCTCTAAAACACGTATATATGGCAAATCCTTAATCCAGGTATATACGCCCGAAACCTTTTTGCTCACATTATCTACCGCAATACAAGGCGTTCCCATGATCGCGGCAAAAATCATGCCATGAAGCCTGTCCGTAATAACAAGCCCCGCACCCGCAAACTCCGACCATTTAAGCGTCAGCGCCTTTTTTCTGTTTTTGTGGGAAACCGTACGCTCAGTTACGGTATCCGTCTCAGTAAACGATAACTTTTGGTCTTTAAAATACGCCTTAATACCTTCAACAACATCGCTATCTATCATCTGTTCAAGGTCTTTGCGAAAGCAGAGCAATACACCGTTACGAACTTTCTCATTTGTCATATTCGGCACTGCCAACACCACATCGGGAACATACGCACACCTAACGTGCTTGAAATTTTCCACAGCAAAATCATACGAAGCCTTGTCTCGAAACGTCATCGTAAGATTTGGGGCGGCAGCATAAACCATTCTGTTTCGTTCTAAACGTGCTAATGAATCCTCTCCGTAATAACAGGTTTGCGGAAATACAATAATATGGTTATTCTTAAAGCGATGAATGATATCTGCGATCTTATCATCTTCATTAGGCCAAAGGGTACCCAAATTGCCGCCGCCATCAATAATAATCAAATCCTCGGCTCCTACATGCTGTTGAATACGATGATTGTACCTCAAGTATACAGAATTCGGGATCTCCACCGTCCTGGAAAGAAGACCATTGCGCTCTAAAATGTTTCGCTCGGCATAAACAATAGCATGATCTCCAAGATTACCATGCTCCGGGGTGGACATAAGAATAACTCTCCGCTTTATAAAGGCAGTCTTTCGAAGAGCCGTTTTAACGAAGATCCACTTTAAATATCTTTTTAAACCCCGCCCTGACTTGCCTGCCACTCTTTTAAGCATAAAAGGCCATGCAGTTGGCATAGCGAGGATGGTTGCGGTATATTTGCATATGAGCGTAAGCCAGCGAAATAACATCTTGCCGCTATTAATGTTTTTTATTTTAGTGAATAGCGAATATACGCTGCCGCTTAATGTTTTCAATGCAAGGCTATCAAATTTACGCTCCTTAAGAAAATAATACCGATCAAGCATAGCATCAAATGCATCAAAATTCCGCAAAGTATATTGTGCCGTTATACTCCCTGCCCGTTGAACATAAAAATATAGCGCGTCCGAGATGCAAGCGATCTTTTCACAATGGCCGAAGAAATGGTGAGAGGTGAATTCATCCTCATGCACCTTTCCATCCGGGAAGCGAACCGCTGTTAATACTTCGGATTTATATAGCTTATTACATGCAGTGACATATGTTACCCCGCAAGGCTGACATAACGCCTCAAAAGCATTGTTGCGATTCAAAACGCAGGTTGCGATTTTGCCCGCTAATAAATCCTTCTCATAAATCGAACCATCATCCTTCACCCAAGTATAGTTGCAAATTGCCATTTCCGCCCCGGCAGCTTTTATCGCGGCATACAGTCTTTCATACATTTCGGGTGCAATAAAGTCGTCACTGTCAATAAAGCCAATATAATCGCCTTTAGCAATATCAATACCGGCATTCCTGGCTGAGGATAAGCCACCGTTGGTTTTATGTATTACTCTAATGCGGCTGTCCTGCGCAGCATACGCATCACAAATAGCCCCGCAACCGTCCGGCGAGCCATCATCCACGAGTATTACTTCGATATTCTCATATGTTTGTGATAATATCGAATCAATACAACGGTGAAGATAATCTTCAACCTTATAGACCGGAACAATAATTGATATCAAGTCTTTCATTATGTAATAATCTTCCTCTATCTAACCACATTCTCTTAAATATTAGGGCAGCAGACATCACGCGTGCATAAGATATATTTGCTAATCATTCTCCAATAAAACCCGCCTTATTATGCGACGCATGCGCATATCTGTAAAACTTCGCCTATACATTTCTATCATGTGTTTCCATAGTATTGCAACTGCTGCTTATAATTAAACTTCCTATAGCCATGCATTAGATGATATATTAACTTAGCCCAACTTAGCCGGAGGGCTGCTCTTAAAATGATACGCTTCACATTTGATTTCAGTGGCACATATCTGGACCAAGCGGAGCCCTTTAGCGCGTCTCGAAATAGGACTGTATTCTTTATTGCCTTATAATAAACCTTGAATTGTTCTTGAGACTGACTAATCGCATATCCGGAGCCTAATATCGACAGAATTCTATCCAAGCTCATCGAATCCAGCGTTTTCCGGGTAAGCATATAGCGCGGATTACGGCATTCATTAATCGTTTGTATTTGACTTTCAAGATAATCCTTGCTTATGGAATTTACGGCTGAATTACGATAGATGCAGTAATGGTATAAGCGTTTATGCAATATGCGAATCCTTGCTATATACTGGCAGTATTTTATTATGAACAGCATATCCTCGCCGACCTTAATGGGAGGAAACTGAATAGCATTTTGCTTAATTAATTCCAGATTAAACAGCTTATTGCACACGCCTAAAAAAATATCCTGCCCATAATCGCCTGATAAAAACCTTTCCGGAAAAGAATCGTCAATTATGATGCTGTCCTGCTTGCATTTATATGCCCGGATATCAGAATCATTATAAAGGATATCGCAAACGGCCATAGTATCCGTATCAGCTATGCTCAAGAGGCTTTCTATCATATCCGGCTCTATATAATCATCCGCATCCACAAATGCCACATATTCTCCACGGGCGATCGACAGGCCATTATTTCTCGCAGCCGATACACCCTGATTTTCCTGTGTTAGGAGAATGATCCTACCATCGTTTTTTGATAGGACCTCTGCTATACTCAATGTTTGATCACACGAACCATCATTTACCAATATTACCTCAAGCTTCGAATGCGTCTGCTTTAATATGGACTTCACACACCGCTCGATATACTTTTCACAGTTATACATGGGAACGACTACGCTAACCAGCATTGGATTCTCCTTTACTTAGCCTAATTCTTTCCTCAGCCGCAAAATATAAGTCTCGCAAGAGCGTGGTCATCGTTATATGGCTATACTTTTCAGCCCTTTGCTTGCATGCCCTTGCTTTATCCTCATAGTAGCTCTTGCTCTTTGTAAGCCCGTTTATTCTATCCGCCAATTCCTGTACGTTTCGAAATAAGAGGCCCGCTTCCCCCACCACTTCTCTTAAACCGCCTACATCACTTGCAAGAACCGGCTTCCCGGCAGCCATCCCTTCTACGGCAGCCAAACCAAAGCCCTCCCAATGGGAGGATAATACAACGACATCCATAGTTTTCAATATTCGGGGCACATCTTCGCGAAAACCCAGGAAATGTACTCTATCGGCAATGTTTAGATCATGCGCCAACTGTTTGTTCTTTTTCAGCAGCTGGCCCTCTCCCACTAGCAGAAGATGAAGGTTTTCAGGCAACGCACTAAACGCGCTTATTAAGGTAGCCTGATCCTTTTGCTCCGAAAACCTTCCTACCATGCACACAAGCTTCGTATCTTCCGAAACACCGTCAATCAACTCGTGCTTGTTATAGGGTGCGGCCGCTTGTATCTTTGCTATATCCACGCCGTTCTCAATGACGATATGCTTATCAAGCCTTTTATGCTTGGGGTCGATCCAGTTCACCAGATTCTCCTTGGTCTTTTCGCTAATCGATATGATGCAATCATATTGTGCATACATGAACTTATCTATGAAACGGAAATACCATTTCCCACGCCTTCTATTATGCGTACTATGCTCTGTCGTAATGAACCTAACCGATTTCCCTAACAATAATATCTTCGCCAGCGCCACCCAATACTGCGCAGGGAACAAATGGGCATGAACGATTTGGTAGCCGCCGTTTATAATATGCCGCCTAACTCCAAATATATTGCGAAGTGCATACCGGTCATTATATTTTACGATATCGATCTTTACACCATTGCCTGCCAAAGAATCATAAAACACATTGTTTTTATCCGTTAATAACAGAATATCGGTTTTAATATCCTCCGAGCTGTTCAATAACGGCACAAAATCAGTCAGCAACTTTTCCGCGCCGCCCGGGCCTAAGCTATTGATTATTTGCAATACCTTCATATAAATTGCCTTCTTTCAAATAAATAGTACGTATCAAAGAGGAGATGTTCGCGATGGAATACGTTTCTATATGCCGTCGGTTATAATCGCCTAAGGCCTTCCTTTTATCGTTATCCAATACAAGTTCCTCTATACGGGCTCTAAAGCCATCTATACTGGAAAGGGATATCACATATCCGCCCAGTCCGTCTTGAATCAAGTCGGTATTTCCCCTAATCTGCGATGCAATGCAGGGCAGCCCGCTCGCCATCGCCTCCATAAGGGAGACGGGCAAGCCTTCTCTTTTGGAAGGAAAGCAAAATATATCCGCGCCGCACAGAAGTCTTGCTATGTCTTTGCGATAACCTAATAGGTGCACCTGCGCCGCAACGCCCACTTTCGATGCAAGCCGAAAAAGATATTCTTTCATCGCTCCTTCGCCCACAATAAAATACCGCACTTTCGTATTGCAAATCTGCGCTAAAGCACGAACGACGATTTGATGGTTTTTATTTTGATTAATCTCTCCCACAGAAAGGAGCATTATTTCATCCGCTTTTACGCCAAGTTCCTCACGTACGCGTGCCCGATCATTGGCTCGAAATGCAAATCTGGACAAATCCACGCCCACGCCCGGAACGTATTCAACCTGCCTGGCTTTCATTTTTCTTTGGGCCAGCGCATAGTCTTCTTTATTAATTGTAATCAGTACATCCGTCCAGATTGAGCACAGCCACTCAAGCGGATAATAGAGCAACCAGTTTTTCAAAGGCGCGCCCTTATAAAAATGGAACCCATGCGCAGTGTAGATTACCCTTGCCCCATACTCTTTTCGTATTTTTCTTGCCCCAAGCCTTGCAAGAACCCCGCCAATCGGAGAGTGGCAATGCAGGATTTTATATTGATATTCGCCGCAAATGCCTTTTACAATGCGGTATGAAAGAAGGATATCTTTAATCCGTGTTATACTTCTCGGAATCGGGATATCGTGTATTTTAATCCCGCGCTCTATCAGTTCGCGCCTGAATTCATCAACTCGCGCCCGGCTTGTTACGCTCCCGAATTGAAAATTAGCCGCCACGTGAACATCATAGCCTAGTGATTCCAGAATAGCTATGTTATCCATATTAAAGAGATCGATCATCGAGGCCACCGTAGCCAGCATCAGAGCCTTAGGTTTTATGCGCTCGGCTTGTGTCGTCATAACGTGCGCTCCGTTGCTTTTATGGAAGCTTCAAAGCTGTGCTTCCAGTAAGCTAAATTATATTTGCTCATATGCATATCATAGGTTAAGCTTCCAAACGCCGCGTTTCTTTTGTGATGGCGCCTGTCTCCATCCGTAGACGATCATGAAACTAAGGAATATGAACTGCTTTACACCCTACGCTCTTGCTTTGCGTGCCGTTTCAATAGCCAAATCGCAATTAACGGTGAAATGAAGAAGCGCGTTTTTCTTGGTCTCTTTAATATGCGCAATCCCCGCTACATGAAATACCGCATCGTAATCCGCAAGGCTCCTTTCCCTCCAGAAGCCGTCGATCATATCGATTGTATCCACGTGGTATTCCCCTGGCCATTGATTGCTTAACGTAATTTTCAAAGGATGTGCCAATATTGCTGTTGGCGCCGGTAATCAAGATGCGTTTCATTTTGCGACATACTCCTTTGGCGGTTTAGCTTCAGCCGCTTTTTCGCAGGCGCTTCTTTTCATCTCCCCTGTTCCCCCTCAACAACCCCATCTTTTTTGAGTACCACCAGCACCGACTGCCATAGTATCTTCATATCGAAGCTAAAACTTACGTTTTGCGCATACTCGCCGTCATACCATGCTTTATCGGCGATCTCTACCGTATCGCGTCCATTCACTTGCGCCCAGCCGGAAAGGCCGGGGCGGATATCGTTTGCCCCGTATCTATCACGTTCGGCGATCAAGTCATATTGATTCCATAGAGCAGGCCTAGGTCCGATAATGGACATTTTGCCAGTGAATATCTGGGCGATTTGCGGCAGCTCATCCAGGCTGGTTTTGCGCAAGAATTTGCCGATCTTCGTGATATATTGCTCCGGGTTTTCTAAGAGATGCGTAGGAATATCGCAGGGCGTATCGATCCTCATCGTACGGAGTTTGAGGATGTTGAAGTGGCTCTTGCGAACTCCTACGCGCTTCTGCTTAAATAATACAGGACCGGGCGAATCGAATTTAATCGCAATAGCGAGCGCTAAATATAGAGGCGCCAACAGAATAAGCGCACACCCCGAAAGCAGAATATCAAGAATACGTTTGAAATACCTTGTATACATTACAGCATGACCTCAATGTCTACTATACTCATACAGTCCCTTATATTTGTGCCGTAACAACAGATAGCTCCATCGGAAGCACTGCGGCCCTATCCTCCATGCAAGCCGCAACGGTTCCCCCACCGCGCAATACGCGGGCACGGCTCGGGCCATGCACGTTCGGATGTTTAGGGATCCTCCTCCGCCATCCTGCGCAAATGGTCAATTCGCTGTTTTATCTCAGCCGCTTGAATAGGGGGTGATTTGCCTATTAGTATGCCGGGGAAATCGCTTTCACCTGTATCTCGCTCTCCTGAAAAAGCTCCTTACACATCTTTTCATCGGACCGGAGGCCGGTGTATGCAATTTTAATATCCACATCAGGCCCATAGCCGCAAAGGCGTATAATAGAGCGCGGCATCCTATCCATGCGGACAGCGGCAAGCGTGTAACATAGCACCATGAATAGGATAGAAACGCCGATCGCATAGAGAAGTTCCTCTATGCTGGCATGCTCCCAAAGCGTGGAATGCAAGCGGAACAGCGTGTTTACGCAAAGATAAACCAATATGATTTGCAGGATGGCATACTCGAACGTGTTCTAGTATCTCGCCGGCGCGACGCCACCGAAACGGAACGCAAGGGTTGGTAGATACGCTACAAGAACGCAAGCCGCATCCAGCAAAATCAAAAGGAGCCTGCGGTTCCACGGTATGATGCTTATGATTTTGTTTTTTATCTTTCTTCCCTTCCTTAATCTTTAACGGATGGTAGCGGCCCTGCAAATCGCGCCTGCCTGGCGCCTTATCTTTCCCAATCTACTAATATACCCTCTTTTAATGTCATCCAATGAAAGCTAAGCCAAACGTTTTTTGTCATTTCTCCCACGCTCACGCAGATCAAAGCGCGGCGGCGGCGGCGGTCAATTTTGAGAATTTCGCCCTCATACCGCTTGAGCGGCCCGTCGATGACTTGCATTCTATCCCCTACCAGCATGGCGCGCGACACGCTGATGTGGCCTTCGTGGGATAAGACCCACTGTGCAAAATCCAAATCGCCGCCGGATAGCGCATATTCGCTATGCATAGGCCCCGCATATCCTAGCAGGCGGTTGACCCGCTGGCAGCGGTAAAACGCAGATGACGCTATGGGCTCCTGCGAATAAACAAATACATAGCCCGGAAGCAGCGGCCGGATCTTTACGCCCCATACGCCGTTTTTTAACTCCTCGCGCGCAAGCACGGGAGAAATCGCCAGCGCATCGAGAAACCGCCGCTTCAAATCGCTTTTTAACGCGTTTTCGCTCCCCGCATCGCAGGATGCGCAATATACGTAAGGGTAGCTTTGCATATAGCTTCGCCCTCCATACCAGCGTATGGCTGTTTTGCGGTATGTGCCCCGCCCGGGCTTGTTCGTGTACCAGCTGTAATCGCCGAACTGCCGCCAGGGCTTACATATAAAGCTCGTATCCTTTTACATGATAAAGCAAAAAAATACGAGACTCACATGGAATTCACTAAAAAGAATAGCATAATCGCCCGCTAAATGCAATAAAGCGGCGAATAGATCGCCTTGTCGTCTGTCAATGCGTATATGAACCTTTTAAGGAAAGCTGCGGTATTGTTTGCATGAACAACACAGAACGTATCGCCCATGTGAGCCGCCGCGGGCCAAAGACCGCATGCGCATCCAGCAAAGCGCCCAGCGGTTATTTTCCGTCTTGTCAATCTGCGCTTTCGGCATAGAGCGGAAAAAAGAAATGCTTAGCCCCATATGGTTCATGCTTAAGAGCCTAATCTTCAAATCCGTTTGGGTTATTCCTCTGCCAATTCCAGGTATCGCGGCACATATCGGCCAAATCAAGCTCGGCCTGCCAGCCAAGAACGCGCTTGGCCTTTGCGGTGTCCGCGTAGCAGGCGGCAATGTCCCCGGGGCGGCGCGCCTCGATGCGGCAAGGGACGCTAACATGGTTTACGCTTTCAAACGCCTGCACCATCTCCAAAACGCTATAGCCCTTGCCCGTTCCAAGGTTGAATATTTCAACGCCCCGGTTGCGCAGGCAAAAATCAAGGGCGGCGACATGCCCTTTAGCCAAATCCACAACATGAATATAATCACGTACACCCGTCCCATCCTTGGTGGGATAGTCATTGCCAAATATGCATAAATATTCGCATCTTCCAACCGCCGCTCGCGAAATATACGGCATCAGGTTGTTGGGGATCTCTTTGGGGCTTTCGCCGATCAGCCCGCTCTCATGAGCGCCTACAGGGTTGAAGTACCGCAAAAGAACAGCCGAAAAGCTTGGATGCGCCAGCGCATAATCCTGAATGATCTGCTCGATCATAAGCTTTGTCCATCCATAGGGGTTCGAGCATGGGCCAACCGCCATATCCTCGCTGACGGGCAGCTTCTCCGGCGCTCCGTAAACCGTAGCCGAGGAGCTGAATACGAGATTATGCACATGATACTTTTCCATCACCTGCAGCAGCGAAAGCGTGCTGTTAAAATTGTTTTTATAATATAATAAAGGCCGGCATACCGATTCGCCTACCGATTTTAAGCCCGCAAAATGCAGAACAGCATCAATTTGGTTTTCAGCAAACACACGCTCAAGCTGCGACTCTTGCGCCACATCGACGGTGTATATTTGGGGCTTGCGCCCGCAGAGCTTTTCCAGGCGCTCGATTATTCTAGGCGAGCTGTTTGAAAAGTTATCAGCAATAACAATATCATGGGCCTTATCGCGGCTCATTAGCGCCACAGCCGTATGGGAGCCTATAAACCCGGCGCCGCCGGTAAGCAAAATACGCATGAACATACCCTTTCAATCGCGGCTTGCGTGCAGGCTTGCTGTCGGCAATTTTTCTTTCGCTGGCGCAAGGCTTATGGATTACGCTTCCCTTTTCCTCGGCCTTCGCTCGCATAGAGAATGGCGCTTAGAACGCCCCAACGCACCCAGGCTACGTGGTGGACAAAGGGGGAAACAAAATTAAAGAAGGCTTGAGCCATAATACTGGAAAAGTCCGTAAGCCGCCACCAATACCGCCGTGCCGCAGAACACATAAAGCATCCAATCCTTCCTTGGGCCTATATAATCGCCCCACCAACACATACACGCAGAAATAGGCGAACATCATCCGGAGGCCCTCATAGCGGGTGGAGCCGCTCTCGATGGCAATATGTCTGGAGTCGGCAAAGATGGTAGATATGATCAGTACCGGCGCATAGGCTAGAAGCGCCCAATCGTAAGGTTGTATTCTGCGGATAAAGCCCTTCCAGCTGATCCATTTATAAAAGCCCGGTATGATCAACGTAAACAGGAACAGGGTAAAAAACAGCAATACGGCAAGCTCGGCAAAATTGGATATCCATTCCTGCACCTTCTTCAGATATCGCTGCGTTTCATTCTGCGTCTTGATATCGTTTGTCTTTTTCGGTTTCGCCGCCAAAATAGCGCTCCCTTTTGCTCTTTCTCAAGAGTTATTATACCTTATATAATATTTACCCGTCAAACAGTCAGAGACCCGTGTGTTTTCCAGTTCCTGTGCTTCAGCCATATTCTATTCTTAACATCTATAAGCTCTGCCAATTAACTTCTGCGTTGTATCATAGCTCCACCTCCTTCTCCTGTCGTGTGCGTATTTTCGGTTCCCCTCTCATCACATGCTCCACACAATAACGTATGGCCTCGATGCTGCGGGTTTCCTCCTTGATCTGGGCATGCTCGGCGTATAGGGATTGCCGTTCGGCGGTAAGCTGCGCGGCCTCATTCTTCCACGCTTTGACGGGTATGGTTGTGCGCCCGTTCATCACCCCGCGCAGGTAGGCTTCGGCAGCTCATACAGCTGACGGATGAAAAAAGGCCGCTGCGGGCCTGCAAGCATGCATGAAGATATTTGCGGCAGGCCACCCAACGCCGCTTTTTGCAGCCCCAATGCAAGAACCAGTACAACGTGTATATAAGAGCCGGGGAAAGAAGCGGAATGTCGGGCCGAAAATGCCAAAACGGTAGGTTTGAGATTGGACAAAAAAACCTCTAAAAAGAGGACTTCGATGCGCCTTGCGATACGTGTTGCTTTCAATGCCCTATTCCTCCTGTTGCGTGGTTCTTTTTTGGCTGTAGCACTAATATCTGTAAGCGCCGGGATGTATGTGGGCTTTCCCGCGGCGATTTTTGGTATCAGGGGAAGATAACGAGGAATGCTGGAAATCATGTATCCGGATATGTTGGCGCTCGGCCGTCAATCTGCCGCGGAAGATCGATGGAGCTTGGATTTCGGCTAGAGATATCATGGGGGAATTGTACAGCAAGGATAATGTTTGCGTGATCAGTTGCAGTTTCCATATTCCAAAGCGTTCTTTGTTTCTTTCTCTTCTAAGGAAAAGGAGAGTCCGACGCCGACCTCGCGCACATCGAAAGCGCCGGCAAGGGCGCACTTAACCGCAAGCGACGTGCAGTGGCAGGGATGGAGCGTGGTAACGCCGAGGGAGCGCAGTGTCTCGATCGTGCGCGCCACACGCTCATTTTGTTCAAAAAGTTTAAAGCCGCCGAGCACGCCGAGCGGGCGATCGCCGCCAGAAAGCGCCTTCGCTGCGGCGACGGTGTTGCAAACGCCGCTATGCGCGCAGCCGGTTACGATGAATATCCCATCCTGCCCGGCAAGCGAAATAGCTGTGTCATCCTTGATCTCATCCGCTATCCAGCTTGCGCCGTCCACCATCGTTTCGCCAACCGCGCCGCGCTCAAAGTCATAAACACGCGGAATTTCGCCGAGAAAACGCACATGCGCCGATATCCAAACCGGTTCCTTGGAAAGATGCACCTCTACGCGCCCGGGCAGTTCGGCCGGCGAAAGCCGGCAACCGATGTCCAATCCCTCGCAACGCTTGGCCAGGAAGGCGCACGGGTGCGCGTAGAGCCGCAGGGGCTCTGAAAAGCGCGCGAGAAAAGGGGCAAGCCCGCCCGTATGATCGTTGTGCCCGTGCGAAAGCACAATGTCGGTCACGCGGGAAAGGTCGATGCCCATGCGCCGCGCATTTTCGATAAACACGTCCGAATAGCCCGTATCGAAAAGCACCGTCCGCTCGCCGTCTTCCACGAGATAGCACGCGGCGGGTTCGCCGAGGTAGTAACGGTCGATGTAGGTGTGGTTATCGACGAGTACGGTCAGCTTCATCGTCTTCCGTGCTCCAGGGCCGCTCGCGTGCCGTCGAGCAGCGCGCGCACCATGTCGTATTCATATTGCAGGCCGAAGCGGAGCGCGTCCTCGTCCAGGCGATAGTGTGGGTTGTGATGCGGCGCGTCGCAGCCCTTCGCGGTGTTTCGTGTGCCGAGCTCCACGAAGAAGCCCGGCCGGCCCTCGAGAAAATAGGCGTAATCCTCGCCTGGCATGATGCAACCGATCGGCAGGTGTTTTGCTTTGCCAAAGCGCGCCTCAATGCGCGCCGAGGCAAAGCGCGTGAGATGCTCATCGTTGACGACGGAGGGATAGCCGGCCTCCCAAATGAGTTCGCTCTCACAGCCGTGCGCCCGGGCAACGCCTTCCGCGACGCGGCGCACCTCCCGCTCTAGTAAAGCGCGCGTTTGTGCGCCAAATGAGCGCACCGAGGCGGTGAGCCGCGCTTCATTGGGAATGATGTTGTAGGCTGTGCCGGCGTGCACCTCGCAGACCGATACTACGGCCGGCTCATCTGCCGCAACGCGGCGGGAGACAATTGTTTGCAGGGCCAGCACGGTCTCTGCCGCAGCCACCACGGGATCGAGGCACTGCTCGGGAAAGGCGCAGTGGCCGCCCCTGCCGCGCACGAGTATGTCAAAGCGGTCGACAGCGGCGGTAAGCATCCCGCTTTTCACGCCGAACACGCCCGTGTCGAAGTTGCTAGAAAGATGCAGGCCCAGCATGGCGTCTACACCCTCCACCGCGCCTGCGCGTAAAAGCTCGATCGCGCCGCCGGGCGGCAGTTCCTCGGCATGCTGGAAAATCAGCCGCGCCTCGCCACAAAAGCTTGCGCGCGCGTTTACCAGCAGCTTCGCGAGCGCGAGCAGCATCGCCGTGTGCCCATCGTGGCCACAGGCATGCATAACGCCGTGGGCCGTGGAGCGGTATGGCAGACTGTTTTCCTCCGGCATCGGCAGCGCGTCGATATCGGCGCGCATGCCCACGACGGCGGGTTTGCCTGCGCCGCTGCCGAACACGCGCGCGACCAGCCCGGTCTTCGTTGGCCGCTCAATCTTATCGACGCCGATCGCCAGCAGCTCGCGCTCGAGAAAGGCCGTGGTCTCGGTTTCTTCAAACGAGCGCTCCGGATGGGCGTGCAAATGCCGCCGCCAGGCGAGCATCTGTGGCTCGATCACGAGCACCGCTTCGCTGAATCGTATCTCGTCCATGTGCGCGCCTCCTAGTTAAAAGCTTATAGGCCCGGCAGGCTTGTTGTGCTCGTAGGGCGTGATCACCCACTTGATGCACCCGTCCTTCTGGCCGGAGAAAATATCGTAGCCGCGCAAAACGTCGTTAAGCGGCGCGCGGTGCGTAATCATCAGGCTAGTATCCAGCCGCCCTGCCTCAATGAGGCGCATAATCTCGCCGCATTGGCTCGCATCCACACCACCGGTCTTAAAAGTAAGGTTTTTGCCGTACATCTTGTGCAGGGGCAGCGTCTGCGCCTGCTCATAGAGCGCCACAACCACCACCACGGCATTGGGCCGCGCAGCCTGCCAGGCCAACTCAAACGTGCCCGGCGCGCCAGCCACCTCGAACACTACGTCCGCCCCGCGCCCCTGGGTAAGTTCCCGCACACGCGCGCATATATCGTCGCGCCCGGGGTTGAGCGTAAGGTCGCAAAGGCCGTGCGCTTTAGCAAGCGCAAGCCGCTCGTCATTGATATCGGCGGCAATGAGCGTTGCCGGGCCGTAGAGCCGCGCGGACATCATCGTAGTGAGGCCCGTCGGCCCAGCGCCGAGCACGAGCACGACGTCCGCCGGGCGAATTTCACCGACGCCCGCTGCCCAGTAGCCCGTGGCAAGCACGTCGCCCACGAACAAAGCCTGCTCGTCTGTGATCGCATCTGGGATGCGCGTGCAGCTCATATCCGCAGTCGGCACGCGGCAAAGCTCCGCCTGCCCGCCATCGATACGGCAGCCGAGTTCCCAGCCGCCCTCGACGCAGTTGTTGACATAGCCCCGGCGGCAGAAGAAACATTCACCGCAAAAGCTCTCAACGTTGACCGCAACGCGGTCTCCGGCCTTGAACTTTTTGACCCCCGCGCCGGTCTCGACCACCTCGCCGACAAACTCGTGGCCCAGCACCACGCCCGTGTGCGCGCGGGCGACGCCGCCGTTGCGAATGTGCAGGTCGCTCGAACAGATCGATGCGCGCGTGACCCGTACGATCGCATCCCGCGCATCCAATATCTTCGGTTCGGGCACGTCGGTCAATCGTACGCGGCCCGGCTTTTCATATACCACAGCTTTCATCGTTTCGTTCCTTTCACCTTGCGGGTATCTTAGAATCCCACGCAAACCGCTTCCGCACGCGCGATCGCGCCTTCCAATATGGCCTGGGCCGGCTCAAGTCCCAGGTCGAGCCCATCCGCCGCCACATGCGCAAACTGCGGGATGCCAAAGAACACCGCCATGTCGGCAAGGTATTTTGTGCCGTTGTCCAAGGGCGAGCCCTCGATCGCGCCGCCGCGCGTGGTTAAAAACAGCATCTTCTCAGCGCGGCAGATGCCGTAGGTGCCGTTTTGCGCGTCGCAATCGAAGGTGATCCCCTGCACGCAGAGGTTTTCGATGTAGACCTTTAGGAGCGCGGGGAAGCTCAAATCCCAAAACGGCGCGGCGATCACGATGCGATCCGCCCGGGCAAAACGCCGCGCGTAGCGAAAGCGCGGGTGCTCGAGCGCGCCCTCGGCAAGCAATCGCTCCCGCTGCCAGAAGAAACCCTCCATCAATGGCGCCAGCGGCTCGTCCATCAGAGTCAGCCGTTCGATTTGGCAATCTCCGCGCCGCGAAAGCGCGCTTAAAAACGCTTCGGCGAGCTTGCGCGTGCGCGATTGTTCACCGCGAATACAGCAGTCGATATAGAGTACGTCGATCATCGCCTGCCGCCCCGCGCCGCCAATGTTTTGCACGCTCCAGAGCCACTGTTGCGGGAGACGAAATTAAGGATATTTGCCACCGAAAACGCACCTCCGCCGCATTGATTTTCTTAAAGGATATGATATCATAAACACATGCCCCGCCGCCACAGCAGGTTTGAGCGGCCCGTACATATCACATATCAATCGAAAGCAGGTATCGGATATGGATTTCCTTCAACCGCACATTCGCCTAAGCTCCAGTCACGGCGCGCGCTGCGCGCTTTTGCCGGGCGACCCCGCGCGGCTTGAGCGTATCAGGCCCTTCCTTCAAGGCTACGAGGAGCTCGCCTTCAACCGCGAGTTTCGCAGCGCGATCGGCAGCTACAAGGGCGTGCGTGTGCTCGCCGTGTCCACAGGCATCGGCGGCGCTTCCGCCGCAATCGCGCTGGAAGAGCTACATAACCTCGGCGTAACCAGCATGATCCGCATCGGCAGCTGCGGCGCTTTGCAGCCCGCTGTCAAGCTCGGCGACCTCGTGCTCGTCTGTGGCGCGGTGCGCGAGGATGGCGCGAGCCGGATGTACGCCGAGGAAGCCTTCCCCGCCGTGCCGGACGCCGCGCTGCTCTTTGCCTGCGCGCAGGCCGCAAAGGAAGGTGGATACCCCCATCACATCGGCCTGGCGCGCAGCCACGACAGCTTCTATACAGACCAGGAGGATGAGCTGCACGCGCGCTGGGCAAAGCGCGGCGTGCTCGGCAGCGACATGGAGACCGCCGCCCTCTATGTTGCGGGCCAACTGCGCGGCGTGGCCTGCATGAGCATACTCAACAACGTCGTCTCCTGCGGTGAGGATACCGCGGGCAGCATCGGCTCATACGTGGACGGCGAGGATGCAAGCATGCGCGGCGAGCAAAACGAGAGTCTCGTGGCGCTCGAGGCTGTTATACGCACAGGCAGCTAAGGAATCCGTTTAAATCCGCATACCTATGACAAACGGCTTTCGCTCTGCGAAAGCCGTTTGTGCGCGTCAAAAAAGTGGCCATGACCACTTTTTTGAGGATACACGCTTAGCCTAAAACGCTACGCGTTTCCGGGCGGTAAAGCGTGAGAAGTAAGAAAGCCTGCGCTTTCGTCCATTTCGGCGTACAGAAGGTGAATTGCCGCAAAGCGGCAAGAGAGGCCCCCCTGGGGGGTGCCGCCGAAGCCGGAATCGAAGTCAAGAGGCCGTGGCCTCTTGACAATCCCAGGCTTTTTGACACTCTGCGGCTTTCGCGCTGCGAAAGCCGTTTGCACATCGACGCAGGTTGATTTACAGGGGGGGATTCCCCCGCTCAGGCGTTGTACTGCCGCATGAGCGCGAACACGCGGCGCTTGAATTCTTCGCGGTCCACCCCGGTGACGATGTAAGCGTTGTGCTCCATCTGCTTATCGCTGTAGAGGTCGGTCACGGTCTTGCCGCGCGTGAGGAGGCCTTTCGTCTCCACGCGGATGCCCACATGTTCGGTGGTAAAGCAGGAATCGTCCTCCGCATAGAGCAGCGTGACGGGGTCATGCATGCACATGCCGGGCAACGGCGGGTCAAACCCCTCGGAGTAGGCGAGCACGCCCTGCACCACGTCGCGGGCGAACTTCGCCTGCGGTGAGCCGAACGCGCCAAGCTCGTCAAGCTCCCCGGCGGTGAGATACGCCGGCAGCGTTACGTCCAGCCCGCACATGTAGACCGGCGCGCCGGAGGTAAACACCATGTCCGCAGCCTCGGGGTCAACGTAGATGTTGAACTCCGCAGCCGGGGTGACGTTGCCGCCCACAGCCGCGCCGCCCATGATCACGATGCGCTTGATAAGGCCCGGAAGCTCGCGATACTTCGCAAGCGCGAGGCCAAGGTTTGTCAGCGGGCCAATGGCGACAATGGTTAATTCGCCATCGTAGCGCTTGGCGTATTTATAGATCGCGTCCCAGGCGGGGAGCGCCTCGGGCCCCTTCTTCGGCTCCGGCACGTCTAGGTCGCCCAGGCCGTTCCGGCCGTGCACATAGTAGGCCGTGACCGGTTCGCAGAACATCGGCCGCTCGGCTCCGCGATAAACCGGCACATCGATGCCGGCAAGCTCGAGCATGCGCAAAGCGTTCTTCGTGGTCTTATCGCACTCGACGTTGCCCGCCACGCTCGTAACCGCCACCAGCTCAAGGCGTTCAAGATGCTTTGAGAGCAGGATCGCGATCGCGTCGTCGACGCCCGTATCGCAATCGAGTAAAAACGGCGCCTTTGCCATATGCCTACGCCCCCTTTCCATAGCTGCGCGCGGCCTCGACGAGCAGATCGACAAAGCCCCCGCGGTCGATATCCAGGATGCAATGAACGTTCGGCTGCCGCTTCTTGGCGTTGTGCCAGTCCGCCACCGTGGCGCCCCGGCAGTAATCGCCGGTGAGCTCAATCTCGATATAGAGCTCGCGTACCGTCATCAGCTCCGGCTTGACCAGCGCCGCGACCGCCACGGCGTCGTGTACGGGCGCGCCCTCGTAGCCTAGGCTGCGATGGAAGTTATAGAAGAAGTCCAGCCATTCGGCCACGACCGTCGAGACGGGGTTGTTTAGGGCGCGGATGCGCTCGAAGTCCTCGGGAAAAACCATCGCCTTCTCGGTCACATCCAGCCCAGCCATCGTAATCGGCAGCCCCGAGCGAAACACCACGTCCGCCGCCTCGGGGTCGACGAGGATGTTGAACTCCGCAGCTGGCGTCCAGTTGCCGTAGGCAGCCCCGCCGCCCATGAGATAGATATGGCGGATCTTGGGTTTGAGCTGCGGGTAGAGCAGCAGCAGCGCCGCTACGTTCGTCAGCGGCCCTGTAGGGATCAGCGCCACCGGCTCTGGGCTCTCCTCGAGCACCTTTGCCATGAGCGCGCAGGCATCCATATCCACGGGCGCGTTCTTCGGCTCAGGCAGGGCGGGGCCGTCCAGGCCGGACTGGCCGTGCACGGTTGGGGCGATGATCGGCTCCGCGATCAGGGGCTTTGTGCGCCCCTTGGCGAGCGGCGCATCAAGGCCGATCAGCGTCATGATGCGGCCTGCGTTGTAGGTCGTTTTTTGAATCGTCTGGTTGCCGCAAACCGAGGTCACCGCCCGAATATCGAGCATGGGGCTGGCGTTTGCCAGCACCCACGCAATCGCGTCGTCGTGACCCGGGTCTCCGTCGAGGATGACCGGGATTCGATGGCTCATTTTTGCACCTCTTGCTTGGCTCTGTGTTTACCCGCGCGTCGCATCACGCTCGCGGCATAGATCACAAGGCCGAGAATGGTCACCACGTATGGAATCACCGATACGAGGTGGCTTGATACGCCTTGCAGGCCGCTAACCTTTGTACGAAGCGCCTGCGCAAGGCCAAAGAGCAGGGATGAGAGCATCGCGCCTACTGGCTCGCCGCGCCCCATGGCCTGCGCTGCCAGGGCGATGAAGCCGCGGCCCGCGACCATGCCGGAGTTCCAGCCCTGCGAATAGTACATCGACATAAACGCCCCGCCAAGCCCGGCCAGCGCGCCCGAGAGGGCGATAGCGATGTACTTGATGCGCAGCACGCTTACCCCAACGCTCGACGCCGCGTTCGGGTTCTCGCCCACCGCACGGATATTGAGCCCGAGCGGCGTCTTGTAGAGCAGCATCCATATCAGGTACACAAGCAGGAAGGCGATGTAGGTTAAAATCGCGTGCCCGGAAAGAACCTCGCCAACGATCGGGATATCCTGGAGCAGGGGGATATTGAGCGTAGGAATCAGGATGTTGGGGCTCACGAGCGCGCCCGTGTTGCCGCGCATGCCGGTGAACATGTAGAGCAGGAAGATCGTGCCGCCGCCGCCCATCATATTGACCGCGATACCGGCAAGGATGATATCGGTCTTGAGCTTGAGGGCAAAGAAGCCGATGAGGAGCCCGAGCAGAACGCCCACGGCCAACGCCCCGAGCACGCCGATCAGCCAGCTCTGCGTCCAATAGCTAAAGAGCACGCCAAAAAGGGCGGAGATCATCATAATGCCCTCGAGGCCGATGTTGGTCACGCCCGCCTTTTCGGCGATGACCGCGCCGAGAGCGGCAAAGAGGATCGGCGCTGTGATACGGATGATCGAGAAAAAGAAATCCGGCTTTAATATCATGTCGAGGAGCTGATTAAGCATGATCGGCACCTCCCTCCATCGCGGTCTTCGCCAGATCTGCGCGCGTGTTGCGCACGACGATGCGCTGCCGATAGCCCGAGAGGAACTGTTCCGCCGCAAAGAAGAGGAAGATCGCGGCCTGGATGATGTCGATCATCTCGCTCGGCACATCGCAGTAGGTCGCCATAAGCTGGCAGCCCTTGTTGAGATAGGCGATGAAGAAGGCCGCAAGCGGCACGAGAAACGGGTTGTTCTTGGCAAGAATCGCGATCGTTATGCCCGCCCAGCCATAGCCGGGCAGCTCCTTCCAAAGGAACGTGGAGTACCGCCCGAGCACCTCAATGCTGCCGCCCATGCCGGAGAGCGCGCCGCCGATGACCTGGGATAGTACGATCGTACCGCCGACTTTCATGCCGGTGTATTGCGAAAACGCCTGGTTGATGCCGATCATGCGGATGGTATAGCCCCAGCGCGTGCGGTACATAAACAAACCGATGAGCACAACCACCACGAGCGCTACGATAAAGCCCCATGTCAGCTTGCTGCCGCCGGGTACGAGGGAAGGAATCCGCGCAGTTTCGGCGAAGGGGTACGTCTGCGTCGAACCCTTGCTGCGGTCGGCAAAGTTGTAGTTGAGGAAGTGCAGCACGACATACATGCACACATAGTTGAGCATGAGGCTTGTAACCATCTCGCTCGCGCCGAGCTTAACCTTGAGCACTGCGGGGATAAGCATGATCAGCGCGCAGACCGCCGTGGCGATGAGCACGCATACCACGGCGTGCAGGCCGCTGTTCATGGTGAGATAGATGCCGCACAGCGCGCCGACGAAGCCGCCGACCATCGTGCAGCCTTCGCCCGCGAGGTTGAACTGGTTGCTCGAGAACATCACACACACGCCGAGGCCGGTAAAGATCGTTGGGATCATGGCCGCGAGGATTGTGTAGAACCCTTGTGTGTTGAACGAAGCCGCCCCCGCCTTGGTGCTCAGCATCGGGCCGATGAGCAGGTAACGCAGCGCGGTAAACGGCTCGTCTGAAGAGAGAAAGATGAAAATCGTCCCCACGGCGAGCGCGAGCAGGATTGCCGCCGCGCCGCGTACGAGCTCGAAGGCAAACATCCTTTTATCCTTCATGACATACCCTCCCGATCTCCTCGTCGCTCTGGCGCTTGAGGCCGAGCATGTATTCGCCCATCACCACATCGCTCAACTGCGACGTATCCTCAAAATATGCCGCGATCCTGCCGCCGCAGAGCACGATGAGGCTGTCGGAAAGCTCCATGACCTCGTTGAGGTCGGCCGATACGAGCAGCACCGCAGCGCCGCTGCGGGAGAGGTCGACCAGCTTTTTGCGGATGAACTCCGTAGCGCCCACATCGATGCCGCGCGTGGGCTGGTCGGCGATGATGAGCGTGGGGTCGCTTGAAAACTCGCGCGCCACCACGACCTTTTGAATGTTGCCGCCCGAGAGCATCTTGACCTGCTGCCTGCGGGACTTGCAGAGCACGGCGTAGTCGTCGATGAGCCGGTCGCTTTCGGCGTGGATGGCCTTCATATCGAACAGGGGCCCGTGGTTGAAGCGGCGCTGGCTGAAGCGGTCCGAGATCAGGTTTTCCTCGATCGAGGCCAGATCGGCGATGCCGTAGGTCATGCGGTCTTCCGGCACGAGCGAAACGCCAAGCGCGCGAATGCGATGCTGCGGCGCGCCGATAATGTTGACCCCGTTGACGCTGGCCGTACCCTCGTCCGGAATGCGAAGGTTGAAAAGCATGTCCACGAGCTCGCGCTGTCCGTTGCCCTCCACGCCCGCCACGCCGAGTATTTCGCCGCGCCGCACGGCAAACGACACGCCGTCGAGCATGCGCTTATTCCACTCGTTCGTATAGCGCAGGTTGTCGACGCGAAGCACCACGTCCGTCGGCTCCGCCGGACCCTTTTCAACCTCGAGCACGACATCGCGGCCGACCATGAGGCGTGATATCTCCTGCTCGGAAATATCCGCCGTGTTAAACACGCCCATCGTTTTGCCCGCGCGCATGATCGTGAGCCGGTCGGTGAGCTGCTTGATTTCCTTAAGTTTATGGGAGATGAAGATGATCGTATATCCCTGCTCCTTGAGGTTGAGCAGTTCCTTGAAAAGCTCCGTGGTCTCCTGTGTGGTCAGAACCGCCGTAGGCTCGTCGAGGATGAGGATGCGCGCGCCGCGTATCAGGGCTTTGAGGATCTCCACCTTCTGCTTCATGCCCACGGGGATATCCATAACCTTCGCGGCGGGATTCACCGCAAGGTTAAACTTTTGTGCGTATTCCTCTGTCAGCTCTACGGCCTTTTTGTAATCGAGGAATACGCCGGCCTTCTTCGGCACCATGCCAAGCACGATATTCTCCGCCACAGTCAGGCTGGGCACGAGCATGAAATGCTGGTGCACCATGCCGATGCCGTGCGCGATAGCGCTCGTAGGGGACGTGAGCGTAACCTTCTGACCATCGACGAATATCTCGCCCTCGGTCGGCTGCTCGAGGCCAAAGAGCATCTTCATCAAGGTGGATTTACCCGCGCCGTTCTCGCCCATCAGCGCGTGGATCTCGCCGCGGCAGACGGAGAAGTCCACGCTTTGATTGGCCGCGATCCCGTTGGGGTAGACCTTGGTGATGCCCTTCATCTGGACAACGCAATCATCTTGTTTCATTTGTTCCATAGAATGGGTTCCCCTCGCTTCATGAAATGGATCCGGGCGAATCGTGTATCTTTTGCCGCAATGGCGGCACGCTACATGGTTTTGATAGCGTGAAGGGGGAGCCGCTTATAGCTCCCCCTTCGTTCGTCGTATAAGCTACGAATTGGCTCTGTTTTGGGCCGAGCGCGTTACGGCTGCATCGAGTCGCGCAGCGTGACGGCGCCGTTGGTCTCATCGCCGATGGCGGACGGAACCGTGATGGTGCCGGCCTTGACCGCTTCCTGCGCGGCGAGAACCGCATCCTGCACGGCCTTGGGCGCGATCGTGGCGAAATTCTTGTCCGTCACGATGCCGACGCCGCCCTCGACGAGGCCGAGGTTAACCTGCTGGCCCCAATAGGTGCGGCCGGCATCCCACTCGTCGAAGATCCAGACGAGGGAGTTGTTGATGTTTTTGAGGCCGGAGGTCAGCGTGATGGCCGCAAGTTCAGATGAAAGGGTGAGCTCCTGATCGGAGTCTACGCCGATGAACCAGGACTTCTGGGTCTCGAGGGCCGCTTCCGCGGCGCCGTTGCCGGAAAGACCTGCCACGCCCCAGATAATGTCGGCCTTGTTGTCGTTGATCATCGAGGTGGCCATCTCCTTGGCGGTCGCGGTGTCGACATAGCTGTTCACATAGCGGGTGTCGACCTTGACTTCGGGATCGGTCGCCTGCACGCCGGTGAGGAAGCCATAAAGGAAGTCGTTGATGACGGGGCTGTCCACGCCGCCTACAAAGCCCACGACCTTCTCGGCGTTCATGTTCGCCACGGAGGTCTCGCTGGTCATCTTCGCGGCGAATACGCCGATGAGATAGCCCATATCGTTCTGCTTGTAGCTGAGGTTTACGACGTTGTCGTTCTCGCCGACATAGGTGGTGTCGTCATAAATCAGGAACTTCTGATCCGGATACGCGGTGGCGACTTCCTTGAGGTAGTCGGGCATTTGGTAGGTGCCGCAGATGATCAGGTCATACTCGCCGGACTCCGCGACCTCATAGAGGGTCTCGAGCCACTTCGGCTGATCTTCATCGGTGCCGCCCATCTCGATGGTCTTGTAGGTAATGCGGCCGGCGTCCTTTAGCGATTTAAGGCCTGCTTCGGCGGAGTCGAAGAACGACTTGTCGCCGAGGTTGCCGTTGACAAGGCTGACGACGTTATAAACCTTCGCGCCACCCTCCCCGGCGGGAGCGGACGGCTCGCCTGCCTGCTGGGCCGGCTGGGCAGGAGCAGACGGCTCGCTTGCCTGCTGGCAGCCGATCGCCGCAACCGCGAGCAGTACGGTTAGCAGAATCGCAGTTAGTTTCTTCATTATAAATTCCTCTCTTTCCTTTTTACGATAGATTTGAATGGATGTTTCGTGGGTTATGGTTAGATATGCCCACGCCCATACTTTACCTGGGATTACAAAAAAAGTCAACACACCAATCAAACTTTTAGGGGAATTACATGCCCCGCGTATACGCTTAGGGACAGCGCAAAGGGGAGGGGAGATCTCGCCGGATGTCATGGATGCAACAACTTGATGGATTTATTTTAGCATAACCGAATCCGGCCGTAAATAGCGTGGGCCGCATCAATCCAAATTTTCCTTTACGCTCTTTTCCACCAGGAAGAATGCGTACGCAACGCCACCCGCCTTTTCAAAATATATGGGCAGTTTGCGAGTTGAAACACGTCCCGCCGCGCTCTGCTTCCCATAAAAACAAGGTTATTCCCCTGCTATCATGCCAAACGAAGCCCCCAGGACTGCTGCACGTACCGGCCTCGCTTCAGGCGGCCTTCTTGCCCTCCGTTTGCCCGCTCCCATAGAGCAGCGCACCTAGAACGCCCCAAAGCGTCCACGCTACAGGGTGCGCAAAGGGTGAAACAAAATTGAAGAGTGCTTGCGTCATATGGCATAATAACGCAACCGCCAAGCCCAGCACCAGGGGGCTATTGAGCTTCTTCCGGGCCGCAAAAAGCAGCGCGCCGTAAAAACCGAGCAAGCTTAAAAGACCCAAAAGTCCGTCATCGAACAGCACCTGTAGATATTCATTGTGCAGTTTATCGTAGGATTGCCCCTGCGCTGCAAAGATCTCGTCATGGTAGACCAGATTGAAGCTATTGGAGAAGTTGTCCGGCCCGTGGCCGAAAAGCAGGCGATCCGGCACCATGGACAGCGCCCGTTTCCAAACCATCATGCGCCCGCTCATAAAGCTGTCGTCCAAATCTCCTTGTAAAATGGCGGACAGCTCTGTTAAGGATCCGTTGCCCGTTGCCTCTGCCAGCAGGGGCACCAGGCTCACAAGCGCGATCACCAGAATGATCAGGAGCGCATACCAGGCGATGCGCCAGGCTTTTGCCGGCAGCGGCGGGAGCTTTATGAAGAAGAAGGCCGCGGCCAATGCCAGAAGCGCCAGCATAGCAGGCAACAGGTATGGGTGCAGAAAGGCCCAGTAGGAAGAAAAAAGAGGCGCTGCAAGGCCGATGGAGGTCTGTATCCACATCATGCCAAGGCAGCCCGCTATCATAAAGAAGAAGCGCCCGGCTGCCTGGCGGGTCGAGGCGATGAAGGGAAAGGCGAGCGCAACGCCTACCGCCAACCCCACATAACCGCTTTCGGTCTCGCCGATGAGCAGCGCATAGAAGAGCAGGAGGCCGATCGGCAAAAAGGCCCAGTGCGCTTTTTTCGTTTTGCCGCAAAACATCACCAAACTCACGCAGAACGCCAGGCAAAAATAGGTGGAAGCGACGTTTCGGTTGGACATAGTGGCGACGTACGTAAACGCGCGCCCGATCTGGGAGCCCGATTCAACGGGATAAAGCCCGAGGAAATCCGCGCCGTAATACTGGCAAAGGCCGTAGCCGGCTACCAGCGCCGCCGTTGCGCACAGCGCGTAAAAAATCCATTCCTGGGGCTTATAGAGCCGCCCTACGAGTACACAGGCGCCGAAATAGGCGAGCATCATCAGCAAGCCCTCGTTGCGGTTGGAGCCGCCGAGGATCGCCACCGCCTTGGAATCGGCAAAGATGGTGGAAATGATCATCGCTAGGGCATAGGCCAAAAGCGCCCATTCGTAAGGGCGGATCACACATACGATATCTTTCCATTTGAACCGCTGGTAGAACCCGGATGCCGTGAGGCTGAAAAAGAGGGCGGCGCACGCAAAAAGAATGACGCAAACAGCAAAAAAGCTCTGCTTTGCATCCGTAATAGCGTAATATAAATTGCTATCCATAAAAAGGGGATGCACCAGGAAAATCGCTGCCGCAAAAACCTTTGCCGATTGGGATATCCACCCCTGTACCTTATGCAAATACCGCTGCGCTTCCTGCTGCGCCTTGGCGCCACCCGCCTTTTTAGGTCTTTCGGCCATATCCAGTCACCCCTTTTATCATTTTTAAACGCATACCGACCATTGTAGTTCATTATATATTGCAATCATACGCCAAGCAAGGCGGCGCACACGCGCCGTTCCTAATCCTTCCGCTATCCGGAAAGGGCGCCAACAGCCTGCCGCTCAAGCTTTATCCCCTTCCCCCGCCTCCACGTATTCAATCCCACACCAAACAAGCTTGGCGATGCTGCCGTTGCCGATATCGACCGCCACCTGCTTGCGATTTTTGTTGACCTTTACCACCGGTCCGCTCATTTCTTTGAGCGGCCCGGCGATGAACTGGATTTTCGTGCCGACCTGGATCACCTGGGAAACATCGATCCTGCCCGCATGGCGCTTGAGCCAAAGCACAAACGCTTGATCATCCTCGCGCAGGGCACGGCTGCCGTCTCCGTATTGCAGGATGCGCAGCACGTGCCGGATCGATTGGATGCGGTCCCAAGGCGGCGTGAGGCCCGCTTCGGCGTCAAAGAAGACATAGCCCGGCAGCAACCGGGTGGGGTGCTTTTGCAATCTACCGTTCACCGGCCGCCATTTCACCACCACGGGCGAGAGGGCAGGATAGCCCAGCCGTTCAAGTGCATCCACCACGGTTTTTTCATGCCCTGCCCGGCAAAATAAACAATACGTTATGCTATTTGCCTCCACATCGGCTCCTCCCGCGCCCAGCGCTAAGACCGGGATTATTTCTGGAGCTAATTTCCATTATCTAAAATTATACATGATTCCCATCGCCTGAGCAATCCGTGAATGGCAGGGCAGCGCGCCTTATCCGCAAATTCCATAGAAGCCGCTAACCTCTTTATATTTTGTTTATATAAGCGGAGCGCGGGCCGCAAAAAATATTTTGTTTCTATGTTAATGCATGTAACTACTTACATATTTTTCATCCGCCGGGCCCGCCTGTCAGAAATCGACAGATTGACAGCGGGCCCATATCATTTTATAATGAGGCCAGCAGGTATAACCATCTCCGTTTTCATGGCATATATCCCGTTCTTTTCCCTCGTGTGCCTGCGTCCCTATCCTCAAGGTCTACTACGTTCTCCTCGTACTCCCCAGCCTTCGGTCGTGCTCCTTTAAAGTCTTTTTTTCCGGCAATCCGGCGCGGTGCATCCGCACGGCGTCTGTTTGTAAATAGTTGGAAACCAAAAAGGAGGAAACATTAAATGAAAAAAACCCTTGCATGGCTGCTCGTTTTGGCAATGGTGCTCGCTGTAACCGGTTGCAGCGCCCCTGCCGCCACGCCCCCCGCAGCTGAAGCTCCCGCAGCCGAAGCGCCTGCGGCCGAGGCGCCCGCATCTGAGGCCCCGGTCGCGGAAGCACCCGCGGCGGATACCAAGGACTATTCCAGCATGAAGGTCGTAGCGCTGCTTTCCGGCGTCATCACAGACAATGGTTGGAACCAGATCTGCTATGAATCCGTAAAGAACCTGGAAGACAAGTATGGCGTGCCCTGCGAATATATCGAGAGCATCGCCGTATCCGACATGGCCGAGTATCTGCGCGCCTATGGCGAGGATGGTTATGACCTGGTCATCGTCCATGGCTCCCAGTTCGAGGCGGCGGTCGCCGAGGTGGCGGACAGCTACCCGGACACGCATTTCTGCCTTTCCTATGGCTTCCGCGTGAACGCGGACTCTAATGTTAACCTGGTCGAAAAGCCCAACCTGGCCTATGTCGGCCCGGTCAACATGGGCGTCGTCATCGGCTCGATCATGGGCGTGCTCACGGATAACAACAAGGTCGTGTTCCTGGGTGGCCAAGATATCCCCGCCATCACCGATATCGTCAGCGGTATTGAGGAGGGCGTGCGCCTGACCAACAAAGACGCGGAAGTCGTTACCGACTACCTCGGCACCCTGACAGACGCCGATAAGGCCAAGGAAGTGGCTCTGACCTACATCAACGCCGGCTTCGACGTCATCTCCGCCAGCGCCAACAGCGCGCAGCTTGGCTGCCTCTATGCCGCCGAGGAGAAGGGCGTATACGCCCTGGGCTTCAATGGCGACCAATATGGCATCGCGCCCGAAGCTGTGGTTCTCTCCGTTATGCGTAACTACCCCGCCATCTATGAGGATGTGTTCCTGGCCCTCGCCGAAGGTAATTGGACGTCCGGCATGATCGTATATGACCTTTCCCAGAACGGCACCCTGGTTTCCGACTGGCACGGCTGGGATACCAAGCTCCCCGCCGAAAAGGTTGAGCGCATCAACGATACGCTCCAGAAGCTCTTTGCGGGCGAATTAGGCGACTATTAACCAACCATTGACCCCGAAGCTTCGCCCGGCGGGGCTTCGGGGTCCTTTCTTAGCCATTATCCGTATCGTTAGCGGTTCTACATCCTTTCCCGCCAGGGCGGGAGGAAAGTGGTATTTGGGAATGAAAAAAACTGACACCGTAATTTCCAGCGCGAAAACGCAGGCTGTCCTCAAGCAGATGCTGGTTTCCGCCTCCGCGATCATCGTCTCACTGCTCTTGGGCATGGGGCTGATTGCGCTGATGGGCATCAATCCGCTCACAGCGTTTTCCGCGCTTTTGCAGGGCGCTTTCGGCAGCGTGAACGCCTTCTCCGAAACCATGGTAAAAATGACCCCCCTGCTGTTCACCGGCATGAGCTATGGCCTAGCGAATCGCTGTGGCCTGACCAACCTCGGCATGGAAGGGCAGCTTTACATGGGCGCACTGGCATCCACAGCCGTGGGCATTTATGTAACCGGGCTGCCGCCGGCCATCCACGTACCCCTTTGCCTGATGGCGGGCTTCTTGGCTGGCGGGCTGTGGTGTCTGCTCGCGGGCTGGCTGAAAGTACGCTTTGGCGCCAGCGAAATCATTACCACCGTAATGCTCAACACCATCGCCATCAACTTTATCGAGTTCATGGTTAACGGGCCTATGATCGAACCGCCGGGCATCAACTGCCAAACCAGTCCCGTGCAGGCAAGCGCGCAGTTGGGCAGGCTAATTCCCGATACACGCGTGCATTGGGGCTTTGTGATCGGCCTAGCTTTCATCGTTCTTTTCTGGCTCTTCCTCTGGCGCAGCAAGAAGGGCTACGAGGTGCGCGTTTCCGGCTTTAATATGCAGGCCGCGGCCTACTCCGGCATTAATACCAACCGCAACATCCTGCTGATCACCTTCCTGGCCGGGGGCCTCGCCGGCCTGGCGGGCTGCAGCGAGATCCTGGGCATCCAGGTCCGCATGATCCCCTCTATCTCTCCGGGCTATGGCTTCGACGGCATCGCCGTATCGCTGATCGGCATGAATACGCCCGTGGGTACCATCGTAGGCGCGCTGCTCTTCGGTGCTTTCCGTGCAGGCGGCAACCGCATGCAAATGAAGGCCAAAGTACCCAATGCCATCGTAGCCGTGATGCAGGCTTTCGTGATCATTGCCGTGGTTGCCAGCCAGATGCTGCTTGAAAAATGGAACGAAAAGCAGCTTAAGAACCAAAAGCAAGAGGCGTAAGGAGGGAGAATATTATGCAAACACTATCTTTGATCTCCGGTTATCTCACCTCCGATATCCGCATGGCCACGCCCATCCTGTTGGCTGGCTTGGGCCTTTTGCTCATCAACCGCAGCGGCCTGTTGAATATCGGCGCGGAGGGCACCATGCTCATCGCCACGCTCATCGCCGTGGTCGGCTCGTTTTACGGCGGCAGCGTTTGGATCGGCCTGTTGTGGGCCATCATCTCCGGCGCGCTGGTCGGCCTGCTGTTCGCCTTTTTGACCGTAACGCTCAAGGCCAACCAGGTGGTGGTGGGCGCAGCTATCAACACGCTAGGGTCTGGGCTGAGCGCTACGCTCTACCGGGTCATCTTTGGCGTGGCCACGGATATCCAGCGCATCGACACCTTCCAAAACCTGAATATTCCGCTACTCTCGGATATCCCGTTCCTGGGCACGGCCTTCTTCCAGCACATGCCCATCGTCTATATCGCCTTCCTGCTGGTGCCGGTGATCTCCTACTTCCTGTTTAAAACCCAATCCGGCCTCAATCTGCGCGCCGTGGGCGAAAACCCCAAGGTAGCGGATACGCTGGGCATCAGCGTTTACCGCGTGCAGTATGCGGCCGCGGTGGTGGGCAGCATGATCATCGCCGCAGGCGGCGCATTCCTCTCTACGGGGCTGCTGAAATTCTTCTCCGAAGAGATGGTCTCTGGCCGTGGCTTCATCGCCCTGGCTGCGGTGATCTTTGGCCGCTATAAGCCTTCCGGCGTGATGGTGGCGGCGCTGATCTTCATGGCGGGTAATGTGGCGGCCAACATTTTGCAGGTGGCCGGCTCGAACATTCCCTATAACTTCCTGACCATGATCCCCTATGTGCTCACCGTAATCGCGCTGGCGGCCTTCGCCAAGAGCGCAACGGCGCCGGCTTCGCTGGGCATGCCGTATAAACGGGGCTAGGAAGGAGGGAAAATGATGGCAACGATTCTTGAAATGAACCATATCTGTAAGCAGTTCCCAGGCGTGCTTGCCAACGACGACGTTTGCCTTAAGGTGGAGCAGGGCGAGGTACATACGCTGCTGGGCGAAAACGGTGCGGGCAAGAGCACGCTGATGAATGTGCTCTGCGGCCTTTACAAGCCTACCTCAGGCGAGATTCGCATCGAGGGCAAGCCGGTCAAATTCTCCTCCGCCAAGGACGCCATGGCCATCGGCATCGGCATGGTGCACCAGCACTTTATGCTCGTGCCCACCATGACCGTAGTTGAAAACTGCCTCATCGGCGCGCACGACGCGGGCAAGCTGAAGCTGGATGTAAAGACTGTGGCCGGCCGCATTGCCGAGATTGCCCAAAAATACAACATGGAGCTCGACCCCTATGCTAAGGTGGGCGATCTTTCCGTGGGCCAGCGGCAAAGGGTAGAGATCATTAAGGCGCTCTATCGCGGCGCGCGAATCCTTATCCTCGACGAGCCCACAGCGGTGCTCACGCCCCAGGAGGCCGAGGAACTCTTTAACATGATCCGCGGGCTTACCGGCAACGGGTTTACCGTGCTCTTCATCAGCCACAAGCTCAATGAGGTTAAGGAGATCAGCGACCGGGTTACGGTGCTGCGCCTCGGGAAGGCCTGCGGCACGTATAACATCGCCGATTGCTCCGTGAACGACCTGGCCAGGCTGATGGTAGGCCGCGAGGTCAGCTTCTCGGTGGATCGCAAGGAGCAGGCGCCCGGCCCCGTGGTGCTTGATGTGCAGGGCCTCACGCTCGAGCGCGAGGGCGGCGGCACGAAGGTGCTTGGCGGTGTAAATCTCTCTGTGCACGCGGGCGAGGTGCTGGGCATTGCCGGCGTGGATGGCAACGGCCAATCCGAGCTGGTGGAGTGCCTCACCGGCTTGCGCCACGCCAGCGGCGGCGAGGTGAAATATAAGGAGCGCAATCTGCTCAAATGCTCCACTCGCGAGATCATGAAAAGCGGCGTATCCCACATCCCGCAGGATCGGCAGCGCACCGGCCTCGTAATGCCCATGAACCTCAACGCCAACTTCATCCTACAGGATTATTACCAGGATGAATTCGGCAAGCATGGCTTTGTGGACTGGAAATATGTGGCTGAATACAGCGATAGGCTGATCGAAAACTTCGGCGTAAAAACGCCCAGCCGCTTAGAGCTGGCGCAAAACCTCTCGGGCGGCAACCAGCAAAAGGTGATCGTGGCTCGGGAGCTTAACCGCAAGCCCGATTTGCTCATTGCCATGCACCCCACGCGCGGGCTGGATGTGGGCGCGATTGAATACATTCACAAACAGATCATGACCCAGCGGGATAACGGCGTTGCCGTACTGCTTGTTTCCACGGAGCTGGAGGAAGTGCTCAAGCTCTCCGACCGGGTGTGCGTGATGTACGAAGGCCAGATTATGGGCGTTGTCAAGCCTTCCGAAACCACCGTGGAGGAAATAGGCCTGATGATGGGCGGCACGCGCCTGGAGGATATCAAAAAAGGGGCATAACCCCATATAACCTCAACTAAAAAGCGGCCTTTCGGCCGCTTTTTTATGCGCATTTCGTTCCTTAGCGACCCGGCTCTAAGCGGTAAACCTCCGGGCGGCGGTCCCTGAACACGTTGATGCTGCCTCGGATGCCGGCCACGATAGCAAGGTTCAGTTCAGCGCTGAGCAGGCAGGCTTCGCCTTCCGCCCGGACCAGCACTTTGCCCCAGGGGTCGATGAGGGAGCTGTGGCCGCCAAAGCGGGTGCCGGCGTTATCCGCGCCGCAGGAATTGCAGCAGGCCACGAACATCTGGTTCTCCACGGCCCGGGCCTCGCATAATAGCTCCAAATGGGGCACGCGCTGCGCCGGCCATTGCGCCGGCAGAAAGAGCACCTCAACGCCTTGCAGCGCCAGAGAGCGGGCCAGCTCCGGGAAGCGCAGATCATAGCAGATCAGCAGGCCGCACGTTACGCCATCCAACTGAAAGACCGCCAGGCTGTCCCCAGCCTGAAAGGCTTCGTGTTCACCCATTGGGGAAAAGAGATGGGTCTTGTCGTAGCGAGCCAGGCACGCGCCCTGCCGGTCAAAGACCAGGGCGGTGTTGCGGGGCCTGCTACCCTCCAAATTGGCCACGCTGCCCGCGATCAGGTTCACGCCGAGCTCTTTGGCCAACGTGCCAAAGAGGGCTTTTGTGCGGCCGGCCTCCTGGTCGCAGAGATCCTCCAGCCCTTCACGGGGGAAGAAGCCGGTGTTCCACAGCTCGGGCAGCAGGATCACATCCGGCCGCTCCTCCCTGGCGGCCTGGCGCACCAACGCCTCTGCCTTGGCGAAGTTTTCTTCAGGCCTGGCGAAGGCCATATCCATCTGGATGCAGGTAGTACGCATAGGCTCTCTCCTTTTGCTTTAAAGGGCGTTTTTATAGGGCGTTTCGGCGGATCTTCCCGCTGATAGTCTTGGGCAACTCATCCCGGAAAACCACGATGCGCGGATATTTATAGGGCGCGGTGCGCTGCTTGACGAACTCCTGGATCTCCTTTTTGAGTGCTTCAGACGGCTCCGTGCCCTTGGTAAGCACGATGCTGGCCTTCACCACCTGGCCGCGGACTTCATCCGGAACAGGGGATACGCCGCACTCCAGCACATAGGGTAGCTCCATGATCACGCTCTCCACCTCAAAAGGCCCAATGCGGTAGCCCGAGGATTTGATCACGTCGTCGCTGCGCCCCACATACCAGAAGTAGCCGTCCTCATCCCGCCAGGCCATATCGCCTGTGTGATATACGTCGTCCTTCCAGGCTTCTCTGGTGGCCTCCTGGTCCTGATAGCCGCAGAAGAGGCCGCAGGGCACGCCCTCTTTTGTGCGGATCACGATCTCGCCCGGCTCACCCACGGCCACGGGCTGGCCCTCGGCATTGATTAGATCTACCTGGAACAGCGGGCTGGGCTTGCCCATGGAGCCGATCTTGGGCTTCATGCCCACCAGGTTGCCGATGGCCAATGTGGTCTCCGTTTGGCCAAAGCCCTCCATCACCGAAAGGCCGGTGGCCTTTTTGAACTGGTGAAAAACCTCTGGGTTGAGGGCCTCGCCGGCGGTGGTGGCGTGGTGGATGGAGGAAAGATCGTATTTGCCCAAATCCTCCTTGATCATGTAGCGGTACATGGTGGGCGGCGCGCAGAAGGTGGTGATATTGTATTTAGCGAACATGGGTAGGACGTCGTGCGCATCGAACCTATCGAAATCGTAGGTAAAAACGGGCGCTTCGCACATCCATTGGCCGTAAAGCTTGCCCCAGAGCGCCTTGCCCCAGCCCGTATCCGAAATGGTGAAGTGCACGCCATCCGGCTCCACGCATTGCCAATACTTGGCTGTGATGAAGTGGCCCAAGGCGTATTTATAGCTGTGGGTCACGATCTTAGGGTAGCCGGTGGTGCCCGAGGTGAAGAACATTACCATGGGGTCTTTGCCGCAGGGCGCGTCCTCCTCGCGGCGGAAAGAGCGGGTGAACAGGGCGGATTCCGCATCGTAATCATGCCATCCTTCCCGCTTGCCGTTGCAGGTGACGCGTATGATCGCCTCACCCGGCATTTGGGCCATGGCCTTTTCAGCCTCGGCCGCTGCCGCGCTATCCACCGTGCAGACCAGGGCGCGGATGCCCGCAGCCTGGAAGCGGTAGAGGAAGTCCTTTTCGAGCAGCTGATCCGTAGCGGGCACGGCCACGGCCCCTAGCTTGTGCAAGCCTAGGATGGTAAACCAGAACTGGCAATGCCGCCTGAGCACCAGCATCACCTTATCGCCCTTTTTGATGCCCAAAGACTTGAAGTAATTGGCGGCCCGGGCGGATTGCAGCTTCATATCACGGAAGGTGAAGGAGCGCTCGAGCTTATTGTGGTCAAGATGCAGCATGGCGAGCTTATCCGGCTGCTCGCGGCCCAATCGGTCCACGATATCGAAGGCGAAGTTGAAGCTATCCTCGTTTTTAAAGGCGATGCGCTGGAGCGCGCCGAGCTCGTCTTCCTCTGTGGCTACGAAATCCTCGTAGATCAGCCTGCGGCTGGTCTTGGGGGGCAGGATGGTCTCCCCTAGCTTATCCGCCTCCGTAAGTTCCTCGCCGGGCAGGATCATCGCCAGGAAGGTGCAATCCGCCCCATCCACGGCGATCATGCCGTGAGGGGTGGCGCTGTCGTAATAGATGCTGTCCCCTTCGCCTAGGATCTCGGCGTTTTGTCCCACCTGCACCTTGAGCTTGCCGGAAAGGATCAGATCGAACTCCTGGCCGCTGTGGGTGGCGAGGTGAATGGGCTTCTCCTGCTGGGCCGGGTCGTACGCATAGGTAACCCAATAGGGCTCGGCCAGCTTGCCGCGGAAGAAGGGGGCCATGTTCTTGATCTCAATGCCCTTTTCTTTGGCGGTGGTCTGGCCCTGGCCGCGCCGGGTAACCGTATAGGAGGAAAGGCTGGCGCTGCGGCCCTCCATCAGGTCCGTAATGCCCACGTTGAAGGTGAGGGCGCATTTGTGGATGAAGGTAAAGGGCAGGTCCGCCTGGGCGGATTCATAGCTGAGGTAATCCGCCAGGCTCAAATTGGTGCGCCGGGCCATCTCCTCCGGCGTGTAGCCGGAGATCTCCCGCAGCTCGTGAATGCGGGCCGCGACCTCCATCAGTTCCCGGGGCGCCCTGGTGCTTAGTGCCAGCATAGGTTCATCTTCCTTTCATCATAACATTTGGAGCGCAAAAAATCCTAATAAAAAAATCCGTCTCAAAGTTATCCTTTGAGACGGATCATATCCGCGGTACCACTCAAATTGCATATATACATATGCCACCTTTAGGGCTCCAACAAGCCCGTCGCCTTTACGCGGCTGCACGGATGGCGTCTACTGCCTATAAAACAGGGTTCGGGCCATCGGCTCGGAAGGGATGGGCTATATGGAACGAACGCGTTGCCGGCTTACACCTGCCGCCGGCTCTCTTTGAACGGTTCAATTCCGCCGTCTTCGTCGTCGCCTTTGAAATATTGAATTGCTGGTTACTTTATCACATCCCAACCCGGCTGTCAAGACAGGAATATATTATATTTTTTTACAGGATACCCAAGAATATATTTCGTGTTGACAAAGCAGCCGGGAATTGATATATTATTTAGCAACTTCTTGGATTATGCGGAAAGGGGAAACGGCCATGGCAAAAGCGGCAAATACGCACGGCGCCTTCCAGGCACAGCATTGTGCGGCTGGCATGTTCTCCTTTCACAAAAACGGCATTCTTCAAAGGCACGCCTTGCCCGCGTGTCTTTTGTTTTCCCTTCTGGGCCTTGGCCTGATTACCATCGAGCTGCTGGGCGTACTTAGCCTTGTGGCTGTTCTGCTTATTAGCCTGCTGCTTATGGGCACCGATGGAAGGCTTCGCTCCAGAATAGAAGGTTGACCGGGAATATTTCGATAACTCGGGGCCCTGTTCTAAGCGAACGGGGCCCCTTTTTAATGGCCTACGGCCAAAGGAGGAAAGCATGGAGGCATGGCCCCTAGATCTGCACAAGCGGCGCGTCGCCATTTGCGGGCATTACGGCAGCGGCAAAACCGAGCTGGCCGTTTCGTTGGCCTTGCTGGCGGCGAGGGCGCGGCCTTATGCGCGCACGGCACTGGTCGACCTCGACATTGCCAACCCCTATTTCCGCTCTCGCGAACAGCGGCTATTGCTGGAGGAAGCCGGGGTCGGCGTTTACGGCAGCGCCTACCGCGAGGAGATCACCGCCGAATTGCCCGCCCTGGGGGCGGCGGCCCGCGCCCCGCTGGAGGATGCCGGCTGCCTTTGCCTGGTAGATCTCGGCGGCAACGGCGAGGGGGCCAAGGTGCTGCGCCAGTTCGGCGCGTATTTCCAGGGTGCGGATTGCTGTGAAACCCTAGCCGTGGTCAACGCCAACCGGCCGGATACGGCCACGGTGGCAGGGGCGTTGGAGCATCTTGGCGATATGGAGCGGGCCATGGGCATCCGCATCACGGGCCTCGTCAACAACTGTCACCTGCTGCGCGAGACCACGGCGGAAACCATTGGCCAGGGCCGCACCCTGTGCCAAAAGGTTAGCGCCGAAACCGGCCTGCCCATCCTGCTCAACTGCTACCCGGCCCCGCTTGTTTGCCCGGAAGAGCTGGTAAAGATGGGCTTTGAGGAAAAAACGCTGATGCCGCTAGGCATGCACATGCGGCCCACCTGGCTGGATAAGTAAAAAGCAAGGCTTCTCAGATAGAAGATTTGTAATAAAGAACGAGGTCGTATTCGAGAAGGGAGCGAAGGAGAGAGCATGGGAAAATTTAAATTGACCTTTCACGCGGAAAGGTGCAAGGGCTGTGGCCTGTGCGTGGCCATATGCCCAAAGAAGATCGTCTCCATGGACCACCCGGTGAACAGCAAGGGCTACGCCCCGGCCGGCGTGGAAAACGAGGAGGCGTGCATCGGCTGCGCGAGCTGCGCGGTGATGTGCCCGGATGGCGCCATTGAAATTTATCAGACGGAGGGGGGAAGCGAACTATGACGCAAAAGGTTTTGATGAAGGGGAACGAGGCCTTTGCCGAAGCCGCTATGCGGGGCGGCTGCCGCTTCTATTTCGGCTATCCCATCACCCCCCAAAGCGAGATACCCGAATATATGTCCAAAGAGCTGCCCAAGCGGGGCGGTTCCTTCGTACAGGCGGAAAGTGAGCTGGGCGCGATCAACATGGCCTATGGCGCGGGCGCTGCCGGGGGAAGCGTATTCATTTCCTCCTCCTCCCCGGGCATCTCCCTAATGCAGGAGGGTCTCAGCTTTCTTTGCTCCGCCGAGGTGCCGCTGGTGATCCTCAACGTTTCCCGCTGCGGCCCCGGCATCGGCGGCATCCAGCCCGGCCAGGCGGATTATTTCCAGGTCACCCGCGGCGGCGGCAACGGCGATTACCACATGCCCGTTTTCGCCCCGGCCAATATCCAGGAGGCTGTAAACATCCTCTATGAGGCCCCCGCCCTGGCGGAAAAATGGCGTACGCCCGTGATGATCCTGGCGGACGGCATGATGGGCCAGATGATGGAACCCGTGGCCCTGCCGCCTGAAAAGCCCTTTGTAGAGGCCGGGGATATCCCCAACCGCAAGCCTTGGGCCATCACCGGCTGGGACGAGAGGAGCGGCGCGCGCAATGTGGTGAAATCCCTGCGCCTGCAGCCCGAGGCCCTGGAAGCGCACGTGGAGCATCTCTTTGCCCGCTATGAAGAGGCCGCGCCCGAGCTGACTCGCTTCGAGGCCGTGAACCTCGAAGGGGCGGAGGTGGTCTTCGTGGCCTACGGCACCATGGCGCGCCTAGTGCGCGAGGTGATGGAGCTCTTGGTCGAGCAGGGCGTAAAGGCTGGCCTTATCCGGCCCATCAGCCTCTGGCCCTTCCCGGAAGCCGCTTTCGAGCGGATCGATCCGAAAACCAAGGCCGTGATCTGTGCGGAGCTTTCCATGGGCCAGCTTATGGACGATGTGCGGCGGGCCGTGGCGGGCCGCTTCCCCGTAAAGCTGATCCACCGTACAGGCGGCATCATCCCCACCTCGTTGGAGGTTGCGCAAAAGGCCAGGGCCATTTTGGAGGGACTGCAATGAAACCAATCTTTACATACACCAAAGGCATGCTCCCCGTGAGCACCAGCTATTGCCCCGGCTGCACCCATGGCGTCGCCCACAGGCTGATCATGGAGGTGCTGGAAGAAACAGGCCGTTTGGGCCAGGCCATCGGCGTAGCGCCCATCGGCTGCAGCGTGCTGGCGCATCAATTCATGAACGTGGATATGTGCGAGGCCGCACACGGCCGCGCGCCCGCCGTTGCTACCGGCATCCGCCGAGTGCACCCGGATAAGGTGGTCTTTACCTACCAGGGGGATGGCGATTTGGCCTCCATCGGCATGTCCGAAATCATCGCGGCGGCGGCACGGGGCGAGCGCTTCTCCACCTTTTTCATCAACAACGGCATCGACGGCATGACCGGCGGCCAGATCGCCCCCACCACCCTCATCGGCCAGAAGGGCACCACCGCCGTGGAGGGCCGCACCAAGGCCCAGTTCGGCATGCCCATCAAAATGAGCGAACTGCTCGCGCAGCTCGAATGCGCGGTGTACGTGGAGCGGGTGGCCCTCAATTCCCCGGCCAATGTGCGCAAGGCCAAAAAAGCCGTGGCCAAAGCCTTCGAGGTGCAGCAGAGCGGGGCCGGCTTCTCCTTTGTGGAGTTCCTCTCCACCTGCCCCACCAACTGGGGCCTCACGCCGGCGGACGCTTTGGATTGGGTCCGCGATAAGATGATTCCCTACTATCCCCTGGGCTGCCTGCGCAGCCCGGAACAGGAGGCCTCCGAATGATCCAGAAGCTGTTTTTTGCCGGCTCAGGCGGCCAGGGCGTGATCCTCATGGGGCAAATGGTAGCCTACGCAGCCATGGAGGAAGAAAGGGAAGTCACCTTCCTTCCCTCCTACGGCCCGGAGATGCGGGGCGGCACGGCCAACTGCACGGTGGTGGTTTCCGATACGCCCGTCAGCTCCCCGCTGATCTACGAGGCGGATGTGGTGGTGGCCATGAACCTGCCATCCCTCACCCGTTTTGAGCCGCTGGTCAAACCAGGCGGCAAGCTGTTTTACAATTCTTCCATCATCCCGCAAGCGCCCGGCCGTACGGATATCGAGGCCGTGGCCGTGGCCGCCAACGATATCGCGGCGGAGCTGGGCAACGCCCGGGCCGCCAACATGGTGATGCTGGGGGCCGTCGTCCACGGCGCAAACGTAGCCGGAGACGAGGCCATGGACAAGGTTTTGCAAAAGGTATTCTCCGGCGGCAAGGCTAAGCTGCTGGAGCTGAACCGGAAGGCATTCCATGCTTTTAAGAGCCGTTAATGATGAAAGGAGCTTTCAAACGATGAGCTATACGTTCCCTCTCACCCGCACCTCAAACCCCCAGCCCAAGCCCCCGGCGGATCAGCTGGGCTTTGCCCGCTATTTCACGGATCACATGTTCGTGATGCGCTACGACGAGGGCCAGGGTTGGCATGACGGGCAGATCGTGCCCCACGCGCCCATTCTGATGGACCCGGCCTGCGCCGTGCTCCACTATGCCCAGATGATGTTCGAGGGCATGAAGGCCTACAAGCGGGCGGATGGCCGCGTGCAGCTTTTCCGCCCGGATATGAACGCCAAACGCCTCAACCGCACCAACGAGCGCATCTGCATCCCTGAGATGGACGAGGAGCTGTTCCTCGCTGCCGTCAAGGCGACGGTGCAGGCGGATATCGACTGGGTGCCGGATGGACCCGGCACGGCCCTCTACATCCGCCCCTTCATCTTTGCGGACGAGGTGTCCTTCAGCGTGCTGCCCGCCAAGCATTATCGCTTCATGATCATCCTCTCCCCGGTCGGCTCCTACTATGCGGCCAACGACGGCGGCCTCGCCGCCACCCGCATCTATGTGGAAGATGAATTCATCCGCGCGGCCTTGGGCGGCACGGGCTTTGCCAAGGTAGGCGGCAACTATGCGGGCGGCATGAAGGCCTCCGAAAAGGCCATGGCCCACAACTGCAAGGATGTGTTGTGGCTGGATGCGGTAGAACACCGCTACCTTGAGGAAATCGGCACCTCCAACGCCTTCTTCATGATCGACGGCGAAGTTATCACCTCCCCCCTCACCGGTACCATTTTGCCCGGCATCACGCGCGACAGCGTGCTGACCTTGCTGCGCAAGTGGGGCGTCCCCGTTTCGGAGCGCCGTTTGAGCCTTGACGAGCTCTTCGCGGCCGCCGAGGCGGGTAAGCTTCAGGAAGTCTTCGCCAGCGGCACCGCTGCCGTAATCTCCCCCATCGGTTGCCTCTATTACAAGGATAAAGATGTGACCGTGGGAGACGGCAAGGTCGGCCCCGTAGCCCAGCGGCTTTACGACGCCATTTACGGCATGCAAACAGGCAAGGTTCCGGACGACATGGGCTGGACTGTGACCCTCTAAACGGCTATTTTTAAGAAGGCAGGTGAGCATCCTTGCGCAAGATCGAAATCGTAGATATTACCCTGCGGGTGAGCGGCCAGCTCTCCGCCTCCGGCCTGAGCTTCAAAGAAAAGCTGGAGATCGCCAAGCTCCTGGAAAAGCTTCGGGTGGACGTGATCGAGACCGGCTACATCGGCGACGCGCCGGCGGATCAGGCGGCTATCCGCACCATTGCGGATACCATCTCCGAAAGCGTGGTCAGCGTGCCTGTCGGCCTTTTGGAAGCGGATATCCGGCGGGCGGCCGGAGCCCTCTCGCGGGCTAAGCATCCCAGGCTCAACCTCACCGTGCCCACCAGCACGGTACAGATGGAATACGCCTATCAGCTCAAGCCGGAGGGCCTTCTTAGGGCTGTGAAGGAAAGCCTCACGCTTTGCGCTGCGCTTTGCGGCGATGTGGAATTCACAGCCGAGGACGCGGCCCGCAGCGAGCCTGCCTTCCTGGCGCAGATGGTAGAAGCCGCGCTCTCTGCGGGGGCGAAAACCATCACCCTGTGCGACAGCGCAGGCCAGCTTTTGCCCGGCGAGGCGGCGGAGCTCATCCGAACCCTCGAAGCCGCCGTGCCCGCGCTTTCACAGGCGCGCCTTTGCGTGCAATTGCAGGATGGGCTGGGCCTGGCTACAGCCAACGCCCTCGCCTGCGCCGCGGCCGGCGTTGCCGCCTTTAAAACCACCTTCAACGGCCTGGGCGCTTGCCTTTCGATGGAAGAATTCCTGCAAGCCGTTTCCCGCCGGGGGGATGCGTTGGGCATTAGGAGCGGCGTGGATACCACCCAATGCCAGCGCGCCTGCAAGCATATGGAGGCCCTGCTGGGCATGAACCGCACGGGCCGCTCCGCCTTCAGCCGGGTTATCGGCACGGCGGAGCCGGAGGGCAATCGGGATAAGGAACCCATCACCGCCGAATCCGATGCCTATACCCTGCGCCGCCGCATCGAAAAGCTGGGTTACGACCTCGATGAGGAGGATCTCAAGCGGGTGGCCCAGCGCGTAAGGCTGCTGGCGGAAAAGAAAAAGGTGGATGACCGCGACCTCGAGGCCCTGGTGGCTGAGTTGACCCGCCATGTGACCCCAACCTACCAGCTGGTGCGCTATACCATCAACAGCGGCAACAGCATCCTCGCCACGGCCAGCATCCAGTTGGAAAAGCAGGGCCAGGCCATGCAGGCCGTTTCCGTGGGCGACGGGCCCATCGACGCCTCCTTTTTGGCGCTCGAGCAGATGCTGGGCCATCATTTCGAGCTGGAGGATTTCCACATCCAGGCCGTTACCGAGGGCCGCGAGGCCATGGGCGACGCGCTGGTGAAGCTGCGCCACGAGGGCCGGATCTACCCGGGCCGGGGCCTTTCCACGGACATCATTGGCGCGAGCATCCAGGCATACCTGCACGCGGTGAACAAGATCGTACATGAGGAGCGCACGGTATGAAGCTATCCTTTGAAACCCGGGGCTGGGAGGAATTCTCCTGGAATGAAGCCCTGGCCTTAGCCAAAGAGCATGGCTTTGGCGGCGTTTCCTTCGCCCATACCCAGGCCGCGGCCCACCGCATGCTGGAAAGCTCCCGCGCGCCCCGGCGGCGGCGGGACTTGGAGCAAACCCTCGGCCAGGCCGGCTTGGCCATTCCCTGCCTGGCCACTGCGCCCAGCCTGGAAGAAGCGGGCGCCGTGGAAGAACTGCGCGAGGCCATCCATCTGGCTGCGGCCATTGCCGTGCCCTACGTGCAGCTTTACGCAGGCTGTGGCGGGGAAGCCGTAAAGGCCGCCATCGCCGCGCTTTTGCCGGAGGCCGAGGCCCAGGATGTGACCTTGCTCGTGCAAACGGCCGGGGCTTATGGCGATACGGGAAACCTGCGTGCGCTGCTCAACGAATTTGCCAGCGACCATTTGGCCGCGCTTTGGGATATCGCCGGCCCCCTAAGCGCCGGCGAAGCCCCGGGCAAGACCATTGAAAACCTGGGCGCCTATGTAAAGCACGCCTACATCCATGATAGCCAGGGGAGCCGCCCCTGCCTGATCGGGGATGGCGAAGCGCCGCTTGGCGAAATCATGGCTGCCCTGCGCTCTATCGATTACAAGGGTTTCCTCTCGCTGGTGTGGCCGCAGGCGGTTTGGGACAGCCTGGATATCGATGTGGCCCTGCCCCATTATGTGAACTACATGCGCCGCTTCCTTACGGATGGCCGATCCGGCAGCCGCCTCTATAGCAACCGCGCGGGTACGGGCCATTTTACCTGGCCCAAGGACCAGCTGATCCCCCTCACCTTCTCCCAGGCGCTGGATAAGGTGACGGATACCTTCCCGGATCAATATGCCTTCCGTTACACCACGCTGGATTATACGCGTACCTACGCCCAATTCCGCGCGGATGTGGATGATTTTGCCCGCGCCCTCATCGCCCTGGGCGTGAAGGCCGGGGATCACGTGACCGTTTGGGCCACCAATGTGCCGCAGTGGTATGTGGCCTTTTGGGCCACCGTAAAGTTGGGCGCCGTGCTGGTAACCATGAACACCGCCTATAAAATACACGAGGCGGAATACCTGCTGCGCCAATCCGATACGCATACGCTGATCATGATTGACGGCTACCGCGAGGTCAGCTATGTGGATATCATCAAGGAGCTTTGCCCGGAGTTGGCCGAGGCGGACGCGTCAAAACCGCTGCGATGCAAACGCCTGCCTTTCCTGCGGCATGTGATCAGCGTTACCTCCCGCCAAAGCGGCTGCCTTACCTGGGCGGACGCCCTGGCCCTCTCGGAAAGAGTGCCGGTTGAGGAGGTTTGGCGCAGGGCGGCCAAGGTCAGGCCGGACGACGTGTGTAACATGCAGTATACCTCTGGCACCACCGGCTTCCCCAAAGGGGTGATGCTCACCCACCGCAACATCGTGAACAATGGCAAATGTATAGGCGACCGCATGGATCTTTCCACAGCGGACCGGATGATGATCCAGGTGCCCATGTTCCACTGCTTCGGCATGGTGCTGGCCATGACCGCGGCCATGACCCACGGCGCGACCCTTTCGCCCCTGCCCTATTTTTCCGCCAAGGCCTCGCTGGCCTGCATAAAGCAGGAGCGGATCACCTGCTTCCACGGCGTGCCAACCATGTTCATCGCCATGCTGGAGCACCCGGATTTTTGCCAGGAGGATTTCGCCTGCATGCGCACGGGCATTATGGCCGGCAGTCCCTGCCCCGAGCCGGTGATGCGGGATGTGCTGGAGAAGATGAACATGAAGGAGATCACCATCGTGTTCGGCCAGACCGAAGCCTCCCCGGGCTGCACCATGAGCAGCGCTTCCGACCCCATCGATGTGCGGGTATCCACCGTGGGCCGCCCACTGCCCGAGATCGAGTGCCGCATCGTGAACCCGGAAACCTTTGAGGAAATGCCCGATGGCGCTAACGGTGAGTTCGTGGCCCGGGGCTATAACATCATGAAGGGCTATTACAAAATGCCCGAGGCCACAGCCGCCGCTATCGACAAGGATGGTTGGCTACACACGGGAGACCTGGCCTGCCGTGAGCCGGACGGCAACTTCCGCATCACCGGCAGGCTCAAGGATATGATCATCCGCGGCGGCGAGAACATCTACCCTAAGGAGATCGAGGAATTTATCTACACCCACCCCAAAGTGAAGGATGTGCAGGTGATCGGCGTGCCCGACGCAACCTTGGGCGAAGCGGTGATGGCCTGCGTGGTGCTCAAGGACGGCGTAAGTATGGAGGAAGAAGAGGTGTGCGCCTTCGTACAGGCCAGCATGGCCAAGCACAAAGTGCCCCGCTACGTTAAATTTGTAGACGGCTTCCCCATGAACGCCGCGGGTAAGATCCTCAAATACAAAATGCGGGAGGACGCCGCCAAGGAGCTGTCAAAAAAATAGCGCTTGACAAAACTCCCGCCGCCGTCGTATAATCGCTCATAATTTCATACGGTATCAACTGCGATGATGGAAATAGCCGGATGGCTGTCATGCAAAGAGAGTCGGCGTTTGCTGCAAGCCGATCATGACGAAATCCCGCGGTCGCTCCAGAGCAGGGCCCCTGAAATCCACGGAGAGTAGGGAGTTCCGGATCCGCTCCGTTAACGGCGGGGGGTTTGATAGAACCCTGTAAAAGTGGATTTGCCATTCCAAAAGGCAAATCAAATTGAGTGGTACCGCGAGCCGACCAAGGCCTCGTCTCAAAATGAGACGAGGCCTTTTATTTTTTAAAATTGCAATGTTTGAAAGGAGTCCCCCGCCATGATCTGCGACCGTTTTATCCAGCCCGGCGATGCCGGCCAGCGTTTCACGCTCAAAGCGCCCCAAAACTTCAACTTTGGCTTTGACGTGGTAGACGAGCTGGCCGACCGCGACCCCAGCGCCCTAGCCCTGCTTCATGTGGATAGCGAGGGCTTGGGCCGGCGCTTCACCTTTGGCGATATCCGCAAGCAGAGCGCCCGCATCGCCAATCTCCTTGGCCGCCTGGGCCTTAAAAAAGGGGATAAGGCGCTGCTCATCATGCGGCGCTGCCATCAATATTGGCCCGTGAGCGTGGCCCTGTGCAAGCTGGGGGCGGTGATGGTACCCGCCACGGCCCAGCTTTGCGCCCACGATATCAGCTATCGCTGCAATGCCGCCTCCGTGAAGATGATCATCTGCGCGAACGACCCTTCCATCCTGGCTAGCGTTGAGCAGGCCCTGCCGGACTGTTCCACCGTTACCACACTGCTGCTCGCGGGCGGCAGTCGGTCCGGCTGGCTGGATCTTTCACAGATGGCCCTATGCGAAAGCCCGACCTTCCCGCGCCCGCTGGGCGCGCAGGCTGCCAAGGCCGGCGACCCCATGCTGATCTACTTCACCTCCGGCACCACGGGCTTCCCCAAGATGGCCATCCATGATTTCCGCTATCCTTTGGGCCACATTGCCACCGCCCGCTATTGGCAGGCTAACCGCCCCGGCGGCCTGCATTTTACCATTTCGGATACGGGTTGGGCCAAGGCGGGCTGGGGCAAACTCTACGGCCAGTGGCTGTGCGAAACAGCCGTTTTCGCCTATGATTTCGACCGCTTCGAACCCGCAAAAATATTGGAAATGCTTCAAACCCACCGCGTCACCACCTTTTGCGCGCCGCCCACCATGTACCGCATGATGACACAGAACGGCTTGGCCGCATCCTATGACCTTGGCGCCCTCACCCATTGCTGCAGCGCCGGGGAGCCTCTCAGCCCCGAGGTGTTCGAGGATTGGCGGCGGCAAACGGGCTTCTCCATCCGCGAAGGCTTTGGCCAAAGCGAAACAACCTGCTGCCTGGCCACCCTGCCCGCTATGGCCCTGCGCCCCGGCGCCATGGGCCGGCCGATGCCCGGCTACCGCATCGCCCTGCTGGATGAGGCGGGCCGCCCCTGCAAGATAGGCGAGCAGGGCGAGATCTGCATCCGCACGGATAAAAAGCGGCCCCTTGGCCTGGCTATGCGCTATTACCGCGATGAGCTGGCCACAGCCCGCGCCTGGTATGGCGGCTATTATCATACCGGGGATGTCGCTTGGATGGATAAGGAGGGTTATTATTGGTATGTGGGCCGCAAGGATGACCTGATCAAATCCTCGGGATACCGCATCGGCCCCTTCGAGGTGGAAAGCGCCCTGCTGGAGCACGCGGCCGTGCTGGAAGCTGCCATCACTGGCGTACCCGATCCCATCCGGGGCCAGGTCGTGAAGGCCACCATCGTCCTCAAGGCGGGCTATACGGCCAGCGACTCCCTGAAAAAAGAGCTGCAAGACCATGTGAAGCGGGTGACCGCGCCCTACAAATATCCCCGCCTGATCGATTTCGCGCAGAGTCTGCCTAAAACGGCCAGCGGCAAAATCCGCCGGGCCGCTCTGCGCTGATTGACATTTTTCACCGCCGCATTTAGACTGGATAGAAAGCAGAAACAGGCAAAGGAGAGATCCATGATCTATTTTCAATGCGACTATGCGGAGGGTTGCCATCCGGCTATCTTGGAGGCGCTCCTGCATACCAACCTGGAGCAGACGCCGGGCTACGGCCTGGATGACCACTGCGAGCGCGCCCGGGCAAAGGTGCGGGCCGCCTGCGGCCGGCCGGATGCGGATGTGCACTTTCTTGTGGGCGGCACCCAAGCCAACACCACCGTCATCTTCTCGATATTGCGCCATCACCAGGGCGTGATATCGGCGGACGCCGGGCATATCGCCACCCACGAGACCGGGGCTATCGAGGCTACGGGGCACAAAGTCCTGGCTCTGCCCTCCGTGGATGGGACCATTTCGGCGGAACAGGTGGAGGCCCTTTGCAAGGAGCACTTCACCAGCCCCATCAAGGAGCACACCGTGCAGCCCGGCATGGTGTATATCTCCTTCCCCACGGAATCCGGCACGCTCTACAGCAAGGCCCGGCTGTCGGCCCTTAAGGCCGTCTGCGCGGCCTACGGCCTGCCGCTCTTCATCGACGGGGCGCGGCTGGGTTACGGCCTTATGAGCCCGGCCAACGACCTGACGCTAGAGGATATCGCGAACCTGCGCGATGTGTTCTACATCGGCGGCACCAAGTGCGGCGCGCTCTTTGGCGAGGCCGTGGTTATCACCGGCGAGCCCCTGAAGAAGGATTTCCGCTATGCCATTAAGCAGCGGGGCGGCATGCTGGCCAAGGGCCGCCTGCTGGGCATCCAGTTCGACGCGCTGCTCTCGGACGGCCTCTATTTTAAGATCTGCCACCGGGCCGTGGAGCAGGCTTTATCCCTACGTCAGGCCTTTATGGATAAGGGCGTTGCCATGTGGGGCAATTCCTTTACCAACCAGCAGTTCCCCATCCTCACGGCGGCGCAGATGGAGCACCTTTCGCAATGCGGCTATGTATACGAGGTTTGGGGCCCGGCGGATGCGGGCAGCGCCATCGTGCGCTTTTGCACCAGCTGGGCGACCCAACCGGAAAACATCGAGAAGCTGATCGCGGATATTAAGGCAATGTAAGGCCCGCGTGAGCGGCACCAAAGAAATGATATGCAAGGAGGTTCCGTTATGCTAAGAATGGCCGACATGGCGGATAAGGAAACGCTCAAGGCCCTGTGGAAGCTTTGCTTTAACGAGGAGCAAGGGTTTTTGGACTGGTTCTTTGAAAACCGCTTCCTGCCGGATTATTGCCCGGTATACGAGGAAGGCGGAAGCATCGCTTCAGCCCTGCATTCCCTGCCCGTATATATCAGCCTGCGGGATAGCATCCTGCCCTGCGCCATCGTGGCGGGCGTGGCCACCCACCCGGATTACCGGGGCCGGGGCCTGATGAATAAGCTTTTGGCCTTTTTTATGGACAGGCTGCGGCAGGAGGGCATTCCCCTCATCGCCCACAGGCCGGTGAATCTCGAGATTTACCGCTCCGCGGGCCATTTCCCGGTTAGCGACAGCCGCTTTGTAGAGCTGGCCACCTCGGCTCCCCGCCCTTTGGCGGATGATTGTGTGGATTGGGATACCCCCGGCCATTACGCCGATCTATACCGCTGCTATGCCCGCTTTGCCAAGCGCTATTCCGGCATGGTGCAGCGCTCCTATGCGGATTTCGTGCTCAAATGCGGGGATTACCTCGCAAGCGGCGCCCTTTGCGTGGCCGCTCTGGACGGGCAAGGCAATGTGGAGGGCTACTGCCTCTATTTTAAGGAAGAAGGGGAAGAGCCAGCCTTGCTGGGCGAGGAATGCGCGGCCCTTTCGCCCGAGGCCTATGGCCGGCTTTATGCCGCGCTGGCCCGGCGTTCCGCCGGCCGCCTGCTGAAGCTGCGCCTGGCCCCGGATGCCGGCCTGGCTCCCGAGGGCGCGCGGGTGAAGGTGCTGCCCAGGAGCGTGCTGGGGGTCACGGACGTATCGGCCCTGCTATCCAGCTTATGCCTGCCGGATGAGGGAGCCATCGAGGTAATCGACCCGCTGCTCCCAGCCAACCGGGGCGTATTCAGCCTGGCGGGCCAGCCCACAAGAGAACGGCCCCAGCTGCGCATCCCAGCCGGGCGGCTGGCCCAGTGGGCCGTGGGCTACCGCAGCATGGCGGATTTGGTGAAAACGAGCCAAGCCACAGCCCCGGATCCCGCCATCGTGGCACGGATGGATGAGCTGGAGATGCGGCCCTGCTTCATCATCGACGAGTATTAGGCTATTGCGGCACGGCCGCTTGCAGGATCTCTCCAATAGGCCCCCGGATGACCAGGTTCGCCTGCCCGTCATAGGGGGTTTTTGTTTTGTTGATGAGCACCAGGTTTTGACCCATAAAATATTGCAGCAACGAGGCGGCCGGGTACACAGCCAACGAGGTGCCGCCCACGATAAGCAGATCCGCGCTGCCGATGGCGGCCATGGCCCCCCGCCAGACGATATCGCTGAGCGGCTCGCCGTAGAGCACCACCTCCGGCTTGACCACGGCGCCGCAGGCGTCGCAATGGGGCACGCCCTGGCTTTGGCGTATGTAATCGCCGTCAAAGAGCTTGTTGCAGGCCATGCAGCGGTTCCATTCCACATTGCCGTGCAGGGGATAGACCCGCTTACTACCCGCCGTCTGGTGCAGGTTATCGATATTCTGCGTAACAACGGCGTTGAGCTTGCCCCGAGCCTCCAGCCGCGCCAGGGCATAATGGGCCGGGTTAGGCTGCGCCTCTAGCAGCAGAATGCTTTTGTAATAGGCGTAAAAGGTCTCGGTCTCTTGCAAAAAGAAATCATGCGAGAGCAGCGTCTCCGGCGGGTAACCGAAGCGCTTGCGAGCCGCCTCGGCCGAACCAGCGCTGCGAAAATCCGGTATGCCGCTCTCTGTCGAGACCCCCGCGCCGCCCAAAAAGGCAGCCACGCGGCTCTTTTCCAGCATTTCGATAAGCTGCTCCACAGATTCTCCCATCGCAATCGCCCTCCGCTTTTTCTTTATCATACCCCTGCAAGGGTGCGGGCGCAAGCGGCGGGCCGCCATACGAAGTGGTTGCGGCGCGCCTTGTATTTTGCTATGCTATGAAAAAGATTCAGCAGATAAAGGGGTGTTTATGGATATACAGCTAAGGCGAGAGCAGCCTATGGATTATCGCGAAACCGAAAATCTGACCCGAGAAGCCTTCTGGAACCAGTATGCGCCGGGGTGTGACGAGCATTACCTGGCGCATATCCTGCGCGGCAGCCCGGCCTTTGTGCCGGAGCTGGATGCGGTAGCTTTGCTCGATGGCAAGATCGTGGGGAATATTATGTATATGCGCGCGCTTATTCAGGGGGATAACGGCAGTGAATATGAGGTTTTATGCCTAGGTCCGATTTCCGTGCTGCCCGCATACCAGCGGCAGGGCATTGGCGCAAAGTTGATCGAACATACGAGAAATCTGGCTAGGGAAATGGGCTTTCGGGCGATCTTTCTGTGCGGGGACCCGGCTTATTATTCCCGGCAGGGCTTTGTAGCCGCGGAATCCTTTGGCGTCCGCACGGCGGAGAATATGTATGCGGTTGCGCTGCAAGGGTGCGAACTGTACCCAGGCGCTTTGGCCGGAGCCAGCGGGCGCTATTATGAGAATGAAGTCTACAACGTGGATAAGCAGGCCTCCGCCGCATTCGATCAATCCTTCCCGCCCAAAGCGCTGCTTAGCGGCACGCCCAGCCAGCGGCGGTTTCAAGAGATCGTCGTTCTGCAAAGGCCGGCGGACTGAAAAGGACCGGCCCCAAAAGTTAAACGAGATGCGCCCGCATCTCGTTTTGCTTGCTGCAACTTATTTGCAGCGGCCATACATTTTGGTATAGTCGGCGATCTTATCCGCCAGGGCCGGGCTGGCTGCGCCGGGCCGCATGCGCCAGCGCCAGTTGCCGCCGATGGTTCCGGGTATATTCATGCGGGCTGCAGCGGGCAGGCCCAGGTAATCCTGCATCTGCGCCATGAAAAGATCTGCCACGGAGCTCATGCCACCCCGGATCAGGCCCCAGGCAAGGCCCTCCTTTTCGTGGAGACTAAGGTAACGCCGGGCAAAGGCCGCATCCGCTTGGGCCGCCTCGCTGAACCAGCTTGCGGCAGTGGTGTTATCGTGGGTGCCGGTGTAGCAAACGCAGTTGCGCGGGTAGGCATGGGGCAGGTAATCGCTGGGCTCGCGCGCGTCGAAGGCGACTTGCAGCACCTTCATGCCGGGGTAGCCGGAATCCGCTACCAGTCGGTGCACCTCGGGCGTAAGGTAGCCCAAGTCCTCCGCGATGATGGGCAGGGCGGGAAACTCGCGCTGTACGGCCTTGATAAAGTCCAGCCCCGGCCCTTTGATCCATTCGCCGACACGGGCCGTGCTTTCCCCCGCCTTGACGCGCCAATAGCTCTCCAGGCCCCGGAAATGATCGATGCGCAGCGCGTCATAGAGCCGCGTGGCGCCCCGGATGCGATCGAGCCACCAGCCATAGCCGGATTCCGCCAGTGCTTCCCAATCGTAGATGGGGTTGCCCCAGAGCTGGCCCTCCGCCGTAAAATAATCCGGCGGCACGCCGGATACCCAAAGGGGCCGCCGGTCTTCGCCTAGCTGGAAGATATCCGGCCTGGACCATACATCCGCCGAATCCAGCGCCACGTAAATGGGCAGGTCTCCGATCAGCCGGATGCCCTGCGCTTGCGCATAGGCCCTGAAAGATCGCCATTGGTGGAAAAAGAGATATTGCGTATAGGCATAAAAGGCAGCTTCTTCGGCCAAAAGATCGCGGTAGTGACCCAGCGCGCCAGCCTCGCGCAGGCGGATATCGGCGGGCCACTCCGTAAAGGAAGCCATGCCGAAATGGGCCTTGAGGGCCATAAAGAGGGCGTAATCCGCCAGCCAAGCCCCATTTTCTTTGGCAAAGGCGGCCTGCGCCGCTTCCTCTCGATATCGGCCTCGCTCAAAGGCCAGCCTAAGCAGGCCGAAACGCCGCGCGTGCAGGCTGCCATAATCCACCCCACCCTCGTAGGCCGGGCAAAGGTCGGGCCGCGCCTCGTCTTCCATAAGCAGCCCATCCTCGATCAGCAGGCCGATATCGATGAAATAAGGATTGCCCGCAAAGGAAGAAAAGAGCTGGTAGGGGGAATCCCCATAGCCCGTGGGCCCCATGGGCAAGAGCTGCCAATAGCGCTGCCCGGCCCGAACCAAAAAGTCCACGTAAGCATAAGCTTCCCTGCCCAAAGCGCCGATGCCGAATCGATTGGGCAGGGAGGAAATGTGCATTAAAATGCCGCTGCTGCGTTCCATCTTCGCGTCCTTCTTCACCGGCGAAGCCGGGCGTAAATTCATAAGCAAGGCCGGAACCGATTCCAGCCTTGGCGCATATATTGTAGCATCCTCCGCCGCTCCTGTCAAAAAACGCGCAAGGCGGCAAAGCGTGCCATAGGGAGCCTCGCGAGCGGCGAGAGCAAGGGCGCGGCGCCCAGGGTGGGCGGCGCGCCCTTAGGCGGCATCTCACACCTGCCGCAAGCCTTTGGGCAGGTGGTTTTTTAGCATGCCCTCCACCGCCTTGCCGAATCCCAGCGGGTATCCGTCCACGGCCACCCGGCACCAGCCTTGCAGGCCCGTCGCGGGAACGACCTGGCCCCGCAGATATGCGCTTAACGCTTCCCCCTCCAAGGGGAGCGTTTGCCGCCATTCTACCCCCGCAGCCATAGCCAAGGCGTGGCTGGGCCGAAAGCGGCCGTTCACCATATCCCCTGCGTAAACCCCGGCACTCAATAGCCGCGCCCGCTCGAGGCCTTTAGGCAGGGCATCGGCCAAGGCCAGCACCCGGCCATCCCGCAAAAGCACAGCCTCGCCAGGGAGCGGCGCGGCTAAAGCCTCGGCGCAAAAGTCCCGGTAGGCCGCCTCCTTGCAGGGCGGCAAGGTTAGGCGTTGGGGCTTTATTTTTTCTGCCGCAGGCACGCCTGCCCTTTGGAGCCGGGCTACGAAATGGCCCTCGCCGCGGCAGGTGTGCGGATAGAGCCTTTGCATAGAAAGCAGGCTAAACTCCTTGTGGGAAGCGCAAAAGGCCTCCACGACGCCCTCGTTCTCCTCCGGGGAGAAGGTGCAGGTGGAATAAACTAGCAACCCACCCTCGGCCACAGCTATGGCCGCGCTTTCGAGAATGGCTTTCTGCCGCTGGGCGCAGGATAGCACATGCGCCGGCGACCATTCGGCTATGGCGTTTGGGTCCTTGCGAAACATACCCTCGCCGGAGCAGGGGGCATCCACCAGCACGGCGTCAAAGAAACCAGCCAGTGCTGCACACAAAGCATCCGGCCGGCTGCAAGTGACGGCCGCGTTCGTAACGCCCAGGCGTTCAAGGTTGTAGCGCAGGGTTTTGGCCCTGCCTGGCGCCAGCTCATTGGCAACCAGCAGGCCCCGGCCCGCCAGATGGGCCGCGATACCGCCGCTCTTGCCGCCAGGCGCGGCGCATAAGTCGAGCACCCGCATACCGGGGCGAATACTTAGCGCCGCGATGGGGGCCATGGCGGATGGTTCCTGTAAATAGAACAGACCCGCCAGATGATAGGGATGGCTGCCAATGGCGGGCGCATCCTCCGCCAGCAGGAAGCCTTCCGGCAAAATGCCCGAGGGAGCCAGGGCAAAGGGTGAAAATGCCTCGAATGCTTGCGGTGTGAGCCGCAGGCCGTTGACGCGCAGGCCCCGCCTGGGCGGCTGCTCATAGCAAGCGAAAAAGGCCGGGGCCTCTGGCCCCAGCTGCTTTTCCATGCGCATTGTAAAAATCTGCGGTAGCTGTATCATGCTATGTTTATATCCAACTGAATTCAGGTTAAAACACCCGCTTGCCCCATTGGAAATTGCTGATAGACCAGTCCGTCCAACTGCTGATGATAACCTTGCCGGCCGAGGAGGAGGCGTGGATGTACTGGCCGCCGCCCAGATAGATGCCCGTATGGCCAATGGTGGAAGCGCCCACGCTATTGGTGAAGAAGAGCAGATCGCCCCGCTGCAGGCTTCCCCGGTCGGCAATGGTTTGCCAGCTGCTGACCTGGGCGAAACTCTTGGCGGCCATGCGGCCCACCTTCACGCCCGCCGAACGAAGGCAATAGTAGACGAATCCCGAGCAATCGAAGGTATTCGGACCTTCATCGGCCAATACATAGGCGCAGCCCAGCCTGCTCTGGCCCGCGGCGATCATTGCCTCCACGCCGGAGCCGGTCACGGGAATGTTATCGCTGCCGGAGCCGGAATCCGTGCCCGTCCAGTTGCTGCCGGGATTGCTGGTGGTGGCGATGAGCGGATCCTGCGTTTTAGAGGGGGAGTCCGTCCACGTGGGGGCCACGGCGGAACCGGGGGAGCTGGTTTTTGCGGGCTTGGCTGTGGATTTAGGCTTGGGGGTGGCCGTAGGGTCTACCTTGGGCCGGGCTTTGGAGGAAAAGAGCACATCCCGCGTTTCTTGATCCGCAACGCCGCTCGCATTGAGTTTATTCTTGGTTTGAAAGGCGGAAAGGGCGGCTTGTGTGGCCGTGCCGAAATAGCCGTTGCGCTTTTCGCCATAATAGCCCAGATCGTAAAGCTGGTTTTGCAGCCGCTTGACGTCGCCGCCGGAATCGCCCGCCTGCAGCCTGTAGATGGCGGCCTGGTCGGAAAAGAGCAGTTCCTGGGTAAGCGCGTCCGCCTCGCCGGTCTCCGTCATATGATGTACGCGCTGGAAGCGCTTAATGGCCTCCGCCGTTTGCTCACCAAAGAGGGTAGTAGGCTCGTCGCCCTCCATATATTCCAACTCCATCAATCTTAGCTGAATGGAGGAAACGATCTCGTCCGTATCGCCCTGGCGCAGGGCTTTATACTGGCTGGCCGCGGCCTGGGAGCGAACCGGGTCTTGCTCGGACACAAGGGCGGCCGCTGCGCCTGCTACCTCGGGCTGGGGGGTGGGCGTGGGCGTAGGCGCGGCATTCACCATAGCGGCGGATACCTCCACGATGGTGGGGGCAAGGCCCAGCACATTAAAAAGCAGAGGCACGCCCACAAAGGCGAAAGCCAGCGCCAGCGCCCCGCTCAAAAGAGGCGTGCGCAGCCGCCGCCACAGGCTTGCGCGGGCTTCTTTGGCCCTGCGCTTTTCTTTCCAGCTGTTGGCATTTGTATCCATGGGCTTATTTTAGCATATCATGGGTATTTTTGTCTAATACAACCGGCGTTGGCAGCGCGAAAGCCTTGTGATATAATGATGTGGATTTTGATCAAAAGGAGGATGGTCAAAGATGGCCTTGATCGCCGCCAGCGGTTTGTGCAAAAGCTATGGCACGCGCAGGCTGTTCAGCGATGTGAGCTTTGAATTGGCCCCGCGGGATAAGGCGGGGCTGGTAGGCGTGAACGGCTGCGGCAAAACTACCCTCCTTCGCATTCTCACAGGCGCAGAAGCGCCGGATGAAGGCACGGTTTACCAAAACAGGGATGCCCGCTTAGGCTTTTTGCAGCAGAATGTAGAGAGCGGCGAGGAAAGCCTGTTTGACTATACCCTAGGCGCTTTTGCCTCCCTTTTGCGAGCGGAGGAGGAATTCCTCTCTGTTTCCCGGGAAATAGAAAGCGCCGCGCCCGGGCAGGCCGCCGGCCTCATTGCCCGGCAGGGTGCTTTGCAGGAACGCTTGGCAAGCGAAGAGGCCCTCACCATGCGCAGCCGCACCCGCAGCACCCTCTTGGGCTTGGGCTTTGCGGAGAACGAGCTGGAACAGCCCCTCCATACCCTCAGCGGCGGCCAGCGAAACAAAGCGCAGCTGGCCCGCCTGCTTTTGAGCGACGCGAACCTTTTGCTATTAGACGAGCCGACCAACCATCTGGATATGGACAGCCTGCGTTTTTTGGAGGATTTCCTCAGGGGCTATGGCGGCGGCTTTATCGTTATTTCTCACGACCGCTATTTTTTGGATCGGGTGACCACCCGCACGCTGGAGCTCAAGCACGGGCGGCTGCGGCAGTCCAGCGGCGGCTATTCCCGCCATATCGAGCTGAATGCGGATAACAACGAGATCTTGCGCCGCCATTACGAGAATCAAAAAAAAGAGATCCGGCGGTTGGAAGGGGTCATCGAGCAGCAGCGGCGCTGGAACCAGGCCCGCAACTATGTGACCATCGCCTCCAAGCAAAAGCAAATCGAGCGTTTGCAGGCCCGGCTCACGCCCCCCGAGGCGGATACGGCCTCCATCCGCTTCCGCTTCACGGCGGAGGAACCCGGCGGCAACGAGGTTCTGGTATGCGAGGGCTTGAAAAAAGCCTACAGCCGCCCCTTGTTCGAGGATCTTTCCCTGCTCATCCGCAAGGGCGAGCGGGTCTTTCTGCTGGGGCCTAACGGCTGCGGTAAGACGACGCTTTTGCGCCTGATCACCGGCCGGGAAAGGCCGGATGGCGGCAGCGTGCGGCCCGGCGCGCGGGTGCGCTTGGGCTATTACGAGCAGACTATGGATTCCCTTGACCCGGCGCTGACCGTGATGCAGGAGATCCAGGACGCTTACCCCCACATGGGCGGCACGGACATCCGCAACGCCCTGGCCGCCTTCCTCATCACCGGGGACGACGTATTCAAACAGGTCGGTCCCCTCTCCGGCGGCGAAAAGGCCCGCGTGCAGCTTTTGAAGCTGATGCTCAGCGGGGCCAACCTGCTGCTGCTGGACGAGCCCACCAACCATCTCGATATCGATTCTCGCGACGCCCTGGAGCGCGCGCTCGAAGAATACGGCGGCACGATGCTCATCGTCACCCATGACCGCTATCTCGTGAACCGGCTGGCCGACCGGGTGCTCTATCTATCCCCGGATGGCCTGAAGGAATACATCGGCGGCTACGACGATTATCTCGCCGCCAAAGAGGCCGAGAGCAGTCCTTCGCCCGAGGAAGCGGCGGAACCCGAAGCCCCGCGTAAAACCAACGGCTACAGAGAGCAGAAGGAGCGCCAGAGCGCCATCAACCGGGCGCAGGGCGAACTTAAGCGCATCGAAGAGCGCGTGACCCGGACGGAGATCGAGCTCAACGAGCTCAACGAGCTGCTGGCCTCCCCCGAAGTCGCCACGGATTATGTGAGATCGCTCGAAACGGCCGATCTGGCGGATATCAAGCAGGGCGAACTGGATAGCCTCTACGCGGCCTGGGAGCAGGCGCAGGAAGCGCTGGATGCATTGTTGGCGGAATGAGCTGCGCACGGGCCTCCTACACAGGCGAAGCTAATAAACGGCCTTTCCCCAAACCAAACCCCGTAAGCGCTGGGCCCCGAACCCGCTGTGCGCGTAGCACCGCCGTCCGCCCAGAATAAAAACCCCTTGGGGGTTCGGGGGCCGTTCACAGTCCGTAATCGTCGCAACGCTCCCAATATGTCGCGTTGCTCCTTTGCTCATTGGGCTTCCGCCTCGCTAGATCCGCCAGGCGGCGCTCGGCTCCGCCTCCCGGAGGTTTTAATCGCCGCCAGCGAACAGGGTGAATTGCCGCAAAGCGGCAAGAGAGGATGCCCTGGGGCACAGGTGTGGTGGCGGCGAGATGCCTTGCGTAGCAAGGGTTTCCCTTCAGGGTTTGCTGGCCGCGTCCTTAATATGTCGCCTTCTGCGACATCCGTTGTACCCGGAGGGTGTGCCCACAGGCACAAGCAAACCCTGTAAACTCAAAAAAGTGGCTACGGCCACTTCTTTGATACGCTGAAAGCCCTTTCCAAAGGAAAGGGCTTTGCTCGTTTGTGTTTATCAGGATGCCGTGCCTTGGAGGGCCTTACGAATGGCCTTAACGGCCGCATCCAAGCTTTGCACATTGCGTAGGGCGCGGTTGCCGGCCGGGGCGGATAGGGTATCGCCGTTGACAGGCACAAAGCCCTGCATGGGGTTGAGCAGGAAGCTGTAGTGCTGCTTAGCGTCCGGCCCTTTGAGCGTGAAGAAGAGGTAGACGCCGCCCTCTTGCAAGCGAGGGGCCTGGGCCTCGGTATAAGGCTCGGCGGCGAGGGTGGCGGCGTTGACCACATCGGCGTTCATGGCCGGGGCGTTCACCAGCTCGACCTGGTCGCCATATTTAAGCGCACCCTTGATGCCGCCATAGGCGGTGATTCGCACCAGGGCGGCAGGAATGGTATGTTCCACGGTGGCTCCGTTATCCTGCGAGCGAAACTGGGTATCCCTGAGGGCCGGGGCTTGATTGACCCGGCCGATAAAGATATCATCCGCAGCTTGGGCCAATGCCGCGATCTCGTCATAATAATAGAAGCCGGAGGGGGCGCTGATCATAGCATCCAGCGCGGCCATATCCTCAAGCAACGTATCCAGATTAACGGACTGGCCGCCGTATAGCACCTTGCCCTGTGAGAGGGGGAGAGGCTGGCCGCTGACTAGTTCGTAGCCCAGCATATCCTCCGTGTGGGGGACATCCCCGCCCTGGCTGAGGTAGAGAAGGTAGCTCTGGCCCACATTCATGGCGGAGGTGCAGTGGATCACATCTCCTGGCTCTGCCTCGCCGGCCAGAACCTGTTCGATGGAAAGGTCGTAGCAATCTTCGCCTTCGGCATTGACATGGTTTTGCAAGCATACGCCGGAAACGACAAGGGAAGCCTCGCGGTAATCCTGCCTGGCTTCCGCCAGGATGCGCGCCTCGCCCATATTGCCGGCGGGCAGCGCACAGCCGCTCACAAGAAAGCTCAGGCAGAGGGCCAAAGCCAGGGTAAGCTTGGTGGGCCGCCGTATCATCATACGCTGCTCCTTTCCGAATGAGGGATGAGGCCGTGTGCGCCTGCTCTCATAGCTTATCGCTTATCATAATAGACGAAGTTGAAGGCCAAAAGGTTGCGAAAATCTTAAAATTTATGGAAGTTTTACAAGGTTTTACTTAAATCCGCCATATTTAAGGCTTTTCACATTTCCCTGCGGCCCTCCATGGCCTTAAAGAGGGTCATTTCGTCGATATACTCCAAATTGCCGCCGATGGGCACGCCGTGGGCGATGCGGGTGCAGCGCACCCCCCGCTCCTTCAGGAGCCTCGCAAGGTAAACCGCCGTGGCTTCGCCTTCGACATCCGGGTTGGTGGCCACGATAATCTCCTTCACGCCTCCCTGATCCACCCGCTCCAGCAATTCGCGGATGCGGATATCGTCCGGCCCGATGCCGTCCATGGGAGAGATCGTGCCTTGCAGCACATGGTACTTGCCCCGGAACTCGCGCATCTTCTCCATAGCCGCTACATCCTTGGCCTCCTGCACTACACAGATGGTATCCCCAGATCGGGCGGCGTCGGCACAAATGGGGCAAGGATCCTGACTGGTATACGCGCCGCAGATGGGGCAAGGATGCACTTCATCCCGCGCGCGCACGATGGCTGCTGCCAACTCACGCGCGCCGGTTTCGGGCATGTCTAAAACATGATAAGCCAGGCGCTGGGCGCTTTTCGCACCGATGCCGGGCAGCCTCGCGAGCTGCTGCGCCAGGCTTTGAATGGGATCAATCTGCATGCTAGAAGCCTAGCCCCGCGCCGCCCGTCAGCTTGCCCATTTCGGCGGATACCGTTTCATCGGCAGCGCGAAGCGCCTCATTGACCGCGGCCAGGATCATATCCTGAAGCATTTCCACATCATCCGGATCCATACAATTCGGGTCGATCTCCACGGAATGAAGCAGCTTGTTGCCCGTGACTATGGCCTTCACAGCCCCGCCGCCTGCGGCGGCGCAGAACATGCGCTGGGCCAGTTCTTCCTGCATTTTGGCCATATTCTGCTGCATCTGCTGCGCCTGCTTCATAAGCTGCTGCATATTCATGCCGCCCATACCGCCTACGCCCGGGAAGCCGCCCTTTGCCATAAACCAAACCTCCAAATAGACATATGTATTCAGATGTATTATAGCACAAGCAATTGTGCTTTTCAACGGTTTGCACGCTACTTTCGCCTATTTACAGCCCGGTTTGCAATATGAAAAAGCGGCATGCCCTGCCACTTTTTTACTTTTCTTCAAAAGATGGCATTATTCGATTTTCAGCGCGTCCCCAAATAGGGCGCGAGCTCGCTGCTCGAGTTCGCTGGGGCCGCCGCCTTGGGTGAGCCGCAGGCTCACACCCGGGGCAGCCTGCTCCAGCAGGCGTATGAGAAGGGTAAAGGTGGCGGGCTTAGTAAGAGCCTGATGGAAGACCGGGCTGTCGAACCCCACCTCCAGCACACCTTCCGAAAGGGTATAGCGCTTGGCCGAACGGGCCATGATGGCCACGGATCTGTTATCCTGATCGAGCAGGGCGGCTACCCTGGCCCAGATGGCCGCAGGGTCGTTCCCGGCCTGGGCGGGAGTTTGGCGGCTTTGGGGCGCAGGCATATCTTCCTGCGGCAGGGGCGGCGGCTCGGGCAGGGGCGGCGCGTCCTCATCCTCCTGCTCCTCCCAGGGAAGGGTATCCGCCGGGGCGGCGGGCTTTTGCGCCTTGGGAGGCTTGGCCTGCGCGATTTGCTGGACTGCGGCGGCTTGCACGGACCGTTTCTCCAAAGCTTCAATGCGTTCCAGCAGGTCATCCAACGTTTTTTCTTCTTCCGGCCTGGCGATGCGCACCAGCGTACTTTCGATCAGCACCCTGGGCAGGGCCAGGTTTTTGAGGCGCGCCTCGGCGGCAAGCAGCAGCTCGTTGGCCCGAAGCAGCCGCACCTCCCCCGATCGGCCCGCCTGGGCAAGGTAGCGGGCCATGGCGTCCTCCGTGCAGTCCAATATATCGCTGCAATGGCCGCAAAGCTTGGCGATCAGCAGGGCCCGCATATGCAGGGCCAAATCGTGCACGAATACCCTAAGATCCCGCCCATCCCGCACGACCTGGTCGAGCAGCGCAAGGGCGCGGGCAGGCTCGGAATCGATCAGGGCATCCGCCATGGTATAGAGGAATTCCCCGTCCATGCTGCCGAGCACCGCGTATACATCGGCCGCGCTGACTGTATCCCCGCAAAAGGAAAGGCATTGATCGGCCAGGCTCAAGGCATCGCGCATACCGCCCTCTGCGGCCCGGGCGATGGCTTGCAGGCCTTCTTCATCGATCTGCGCGCCCGCGCTTTGCAGCACGCAGGCAAGCTGGCCCGTCATCTGGGCGATGGAGAGGCGGTGGAAATCAAACCGCTGGCAGCGGGAGATGATGGTGGCCGGGATGCGCTGCGGCTCCGTGGTAGCCAGGATGAACATCACGTGGGAGGGCGGTTCCTCCAAGGTTTTCAAAAGGGCGTTAAAGGCATTGGCCGAAAGGGCATGGGCCTCGTCGATGATATAAACTTTGGTACCAAGCTCCAATGGCGTGTAGCGCACCTTATCCAAAATGGCGCGCACATCCTCCACGCCGTTGTTGCTGGCCGCGTCCAGCTCCGCGATATCCACATTCTCCACAGCCGTGCGCAAACAGGCCGCGCAATGGCCGCAGGGCTCACCCTCCGCCGGCTCCAGGCAGTTGACAGCGCGGGCGAGGATCTTGGCCGTGCTGGTCTTACCCGTACCCCGCGTACCGGAAAACAGGTAGGCGTGGGCCGTTTGCCCGGCCTTGACCTGGTTGCGCAGGATGGTGGTAATATGATCCTGCCCGATCACCTCGGCAAAGGTGCCGGGGCGGTATTGGCGGTATAAAGCGCGGTAGCTCATGGATTTTCTCCTTTGTGGGATAGCCGCCCACATGTAATAAGAACCCGCCGCAGCGGCATGTTTTGGGCGTTTTCTTAGTTGTCGTCAGTCGGAATAGGTGCCGCTATGCCTCCCTCCTCCGCCTTGAAACACCTCAAATCATATGGCTGCGGCCCGAGGGAGCCTCAGATCGCAAAGGCCGGCAGAGCGCGGCGGGGACGTGAAAGCGCAGCGGGGCCTACGGTGAGCGGCCTCAGCAAAGCTCTGGCGGTCTTTGCGGGTTTGAGGCCGGGTTCGGATTGCATGTGGGCGGCTAGGTTCATGATAGCATGTTTTCGCCCGGTTGCCAACTCGGGCCGAGTAGCGTATAATAGCCGCAAGCGGCTATTATACGCCTTATTTTTATGCGCGTGCGATTTTTACCCTACGGTAAACGCATATGCGCGGGTTATACCATTGCGCTACGCTTCATGGTATAATAACGAAGATATCAATGAGGATAGCTAGATAAGCGGAGGTATTTGCGCCATGGCGGATAAAAAAACGGTATTGAGCGGCATCCAGCCCAGCGGCTCCCCCACTCTTGGCAATTATGTGGGCGCGCTGCGGAACTGGTCGCTTTTGCAGCAGGAGGCGCATGATTGCTTCTATTGCGTGGCCAATATGCACGCCATCACCCTGCGCCAGGATGCGCAGGAACTGCGCGAGCGCGCCATGAATACCGTGGCCTTGCTCTTAGCATGCGGCATCAACCCGGATACGAGCACCGTATTTATCCAATCCCATGTGAAGGAGCACGCGGAGTTGAGTTGGGTATTGAATTGCAATACCTATATGGGCGAGCTTTCCCGCATGACGCAGTTTAAAGATAAAAGCGCCAAGCACGAGGATAACATCAACGCGGGCCTCTTCACCTACCCGGTTTTGATGGCCGCGGATATCCTGCTCTATCAGAGCCACCTGGTGCCTGTGGGCGCGGATCAAAAGCAGCACCTGGAGATTGCCCGGGATATTGCCGAGCGCTTCAACAAGGCTTACGGCAAGGCCTTTATCGTGCCGGATCCTTACATACCCAAAGCGGGCGCGCGGGTGATGAGCCTGCAGGACCCAACCCAGAAGATGAGCAAGAGCGACCCCAATCCCAACGGATATGTGGCCATCATGGACGATCCCGCCGTCATCCTCAAAAAATTCAAGAGGGCTGTAACGGACAGCGACGGCGAGATCCGCTTCGACCCGGCTTCCAAGCCCGGCGTTTCCAACCTGCTGGCTATTTACGCCACCTTTGCGGATGTTGCGCCAGCCGAGGCGGAAGCCCATTTTGCCGGCAAGGGCTACGGCCACCTCAAAACCGAGGTGGCGGAGGCCGTAATCGCCGAACTTACGCCCTTGCAGGAAAAATACAACCGCTTGCAAAACGACCCGGGCTACCTGCGCCAAATCGTGGCCGAAGGGGCACAAAAAGCCCGCGCACGCGCCGGCGCCACGCTGGCGGACGTATACCACCGGGTGGGTTTGGACGCATAACCCCCGTCAAACAAGCAGCGCCAAGGCGCGCCACAACGGCGAACGGTTGCGGCGCGCCTTTTGTTTTGCTATCCTTTTTGAAAGAATAGCCGATCACGATACAGGAGCGATTATGAAGAATAACCTTGTTTTGGATATCCATACGCACACCTTAGTCAGCGGGCACGCCTACGGCACGATTCGGGAAATGGCCGAGGCCGCCCGGGAAAAAGGATTGGCGCTATTGGGAATTAGCGAACACGCGCCGGGGATCCCCGGCACGGTCAATCCCTTCTACTATACCAACCTGAAGGTCATCCCCAGGCAAATTTGCGGCGTGGAGGTTCTGCATGGCTGCGAGATCAACGTGCTCCATGGCGGAAAACTTTCACTAGAGCAAAAATATATCGATTTTTTGGATTACGCCATCGTCGGCATCCATGGGCTATGTTATGAGAATGAGGGCAAAGAAAAAAACACGGCCAATCTCATCGCCTGCATGCAAAACGAGAAGGTGTTCTTTGTATCGCATCCGGATGACGACCATACGCCTTTGGATTATGAATTGCTGGTGCGGGCGGCAAAGGAATATCATGTTGCCTTAGAAGTCAACAACAGTTCCTTGCGCAAGCAGGACCGGCGCTTGAATTGCCTGGCAAACTATTGCACCATGCTCGGCCTGTGCATGCAATACGGGGTTTCGATCATCGTCAGCTCCGATGCGCATGACCCCGGCTGGGTGGGCGAATTCTCCCTGGCAGAGGAATTATTGGATCAGGCCGGATTCGACGAGAGCCTAATCTTAAATACAAGCGCAGATAAGCTAAAAGCGTTCATTCATTTGCGGGAGAGGTAATCATCCTCTCCCCTTTCTTTTATTTCTGCTTGCTAAAAACACGCGGGACCGCAAACGGGCGCTTTGCCAGGCGCAAGGCGTATTTCCCAGGATGCGCCCAGCAGGGCAGCCTCCGCGGGATCGTGCGTTACCAGCACCGTCAGCGGGAAGGCGTCCCGAAGGCGCGCCGCCACCAGGCCGCGGGTGGCCTCATCCAGGCCTTTAAAGGGTTCATCCAGCAGCAGGATATCCCCGGGGAAATTCAGCGCGCGGGCGATGGCCACCCGCCGCCGCATGCCGCCCGAGAGGGCGTCGGGATAGGCCGCACAAGCGTCCGCTTCTAAACCCAAGGATTGGAGCAGCCCGGCCGCATCCCCCTCCGGCCGCACGAGGGCTACGTTCTCGGCGGCCGTGCGCCAGGGCAGAAGCCGATCCTCCTGAAACACGCAGGAGATGCGCTTGCCTTCAAGGCCCAGCAGGCGGCCCTCGTAAAGGCGGGGCGCATCCGCAGGGGGCTTCGCGTCTTCAAAATGGAGCAGCAGGCGCAAAAGGGTGGTTTTGCCGCAACCCGAGGGGCCAAAGAGCACGGCCGCGCCGGTATCCGGCAGCCCGGCGTTTAAGTTTACCAGTGGACGCTTTTTACCATAGCCGGCCGTAACGTTTTCCAGGCGGATCATGAATGCGTCACCTCCCCCAATCGGAGCAGGCGCAGCATCAGCCGCTCAATGGCCATGCTCAAGAGGATGATGGCCACCGTCCAGGCGAAAAGCTCCGGCGTTTCCAAATAAATCTTGCTCTCCATAATGCCCCGGCCAATGGAGAATTCCGGCCTGGCCAGCACCTCGGCCGCGGCGGCGCTCTTCCAGGCAAAGCCCAGGGCCGTGGTGCCGGCAGCCACGCATTGGGGCCGGATGGAAGGCAGGTAGATATGGCGTATTGTATCCCGCCTGGAAAGGCGGAAAACATAGGCCATCTCGAGCAGGCGCGGGCTCACGGCCCCGAGGGCCTGCTGCACATTGGCCCAGGCCACCGGCACCACCATCAGTAGCGCGATAAAGAGCGGCACCATGGAGTTGGAGAGCCACAAGAGCACCAGCACGATAAACGAGGAAATGGGCGTGGCCTTGACCACGGCCCGCAAGGGCGAAAGGAAGGCGTCGGCAAAGGGGATGAAGGCGCAGAGCGCGCCCAAGAGCCCCCCCAGCAGCATGCCCAGCAGGAAGGCGGCCAGCACGCGCCCGAGCGTTGCCCCTAAAGACAGCCAGAAAGCCCCCTGCCCCGCAAGGGACAGGAGGGCTTGCCATACGCGCGGCGGCGTGGGCAGCTTAACCTCCTTGCCCACGGCCCATGCAGCCAGCTGCCAGATGAGCAGCCAGGCGCAGGCGATCAGGAGGGGCCGCAGGGCATGCCTAAAGGCCCTCATGCGCCGTAGTAAAAAGCATCCCCGGGCAAGGCCCCGCCCACGCTCTTGGGGTTGGCCTCAAAGAGCACTTGCAACATACCGCTTGCGGCCGCGCGCATCTCTTCGCCGGTGATGCAAACGATATTCGATTTGGAAATGGCCTGCTGGGCCAAAGCCGCCTTGGCCATGATGCCGTACTGCTCGATCAGCATGGAGGCTTTTTTATGGTGCGCGTTAACAAAGGCGGTGCTGGCAGCGTAATCCTTGAGGAACTTAGCGATATCCGCCTCGCGCCCTTCAAGGGAGGACTTGCGGGCGATGATACAGCCCTGCACAAGTTTTGTATCGCTCACCTGGCTCCACGCCTCGGTCAGATCCAGGGCCACGCGCAAATCCGCATTCTGGGCCATGGTGGCGGTAACGTTGGGCTCGGGCAGCATGCCCAGCTTCACATCCCCGGCGGCCAGCAGGGTGCCCAGCTCGCTATGCTCACTGTAATATTCTACCTTGGCGTCCACAATCCCGTTCTTCTCCAATAGGTAATTAAGCACATACTCCGGCGTAGAGCCCTGGCCGGTCGCACCCAGGGTTTTGCCGGAAAGATCGGCAATAGATTGGATGGAATCGCCATTCTCCAGAATATAAAGCACGCCCAGGGTATTCACGGCCAGCATGACCGCCTCCCCCTCCAGCTTGTTGTAAAGCACGGCCGCCAAATTGATGGGCACGGCGGCGATATCCAACGAGCCGGCGATGAAGGCCGCGGTGACCTCATCCGGCGAGGAAGCCAGGGTGATGGCATATTGCGAAGCGTATTCCTGCCCCATGAGGGCCACCATACCCATGCCCGTGGGGCCTTTGAGTGCTGCTATGTTAAGCGGCCCGGCCTGAACAGGCGCGGCGGTTTCCACAGGGGTAGGGGAGGCTGCCTCCTCCGTAGGTTGGGATACGGCCTCCGGCTCCGGGGAGACGGCGGGCTGCCCGGCGGGCGCGCAGGCGGCTGCGTTTAGCGCGAGCAGCAGGGTCACCAGGATGGCAAACAGTTTTTTCATAGCGAACATTCTCCTTTATAAAAACGATTCATTCTTGCAAGAGATAGATAGCGCGGCCCTCACGCCGGATGCGGCCGGCCTCTTCTAAAGCATGGAGGCTGCGGTAGAGGGTGGCGCGGCTCATACCCAGGGATTGCGCCAGAACATCCAAGCCGCCCGGCATGCGCAGCGCACCCGTTTCATCCGCGCATTGCGCCAGATGGCATAATAGCTTATCGGCTGCCGCCGGGCAGGCAATGCTTTCAATGCGGTCCGTCAGGAAGCGGATGCGGGCCGTGAGATAGCCGAGGTAGCGCTTGGTGAGGCCGAAATCCGCCTCCAGCATGGCCTCGAACACGCTCTGGGGAAAGAACAGCACCTGGCAGGAGACCACGGCTCGGATCTCCGTGGGCTGCCGCCCCTTGCCAAAGAGGGTGGCCCCGCCCAATAGGCTGCCCGGCCCTAGCTCGCTCATGCGCAGCTTGGTATGGCCCGCCGTTTTGGTAACCTGCGCCCGGCCCGCCAGCAGCAATCCCAGAGCCAGCTCCCCGGGCCGAATCTGCTGGCCCGGCGCAAAGCACTTTTCATAGGCTCCCTGCTCCAGCGCGCGCCTGAGAACGACAGGCTCCGTGCCTGCAAAGAGGGGATGCTGCGATAACTGCTCGAGGGAGGTCATAGCCTGCTCCTTCATAAAAGTATCATTTGAGACACTTGTATTATAACGAATATTACCAGGCTATGCAAGCAGTTTTTCTCAAATGAGACATTTTTATGTGCTATAATGGATGGGCGTGAGGCGTAGGCCCGGCAAGCGGTTGCCGCTATTTGGTTTTTTAATGGCTGGATGCTCCCATACCGGCATGCGATAGAGTTGGGGCGCCCCGGCGCGGGCCGAATGAACTGCCTTCCCCTCCGTTGAGAAAGCAAACGCCAGGCAGGGCCTTTTGCCAAACTACGCTGCAGCCTGCAACGCCATGATTCCCTGCGTTCCGCTTGGCGTATATCCGAAAACCACAGGAGATCAGCCTTATCCTTTCACAAGAGGCGCGGTTGGTTTTCCAATTTATTTAACGCCCGATAATTTGGATTATTGAAAAATTATCAAACTTCTTAACGAAATCTTAACTTGCGCATTTGCACAAATGGGATATATTTATGTATGGTAGAAGAATTTCGCAAATTTGGGGCAGCATCTAATTCACAGTGCTTAGCTGTCCCGCCTCCATAAGGAATACTTATTTCTTGCGCCCACGGTAACCGTTCTGCCGTACGGGCCGGAGCGCAAAGATTATACCCCGTGAAAGGCACGGAATAAAATGGGAGGTATTTTATGGGAATCCTAATGGTGCAACTCATCTCTATCTTTATCTCATTAATAGCCTTCGCGTTCGCCGCGTGGCTGTTTTTGTGGGTAAAGCGCCAGCCGTCGGAGAACGCGCGCATCGCGCAGGTCGGCGAGCTGATCCGTCAGGGCGCACGCACGTTCCTGCGTAAGGAATACGCGGTGCTCGCCCGTTTTGCGGCCGTAGCCGGCGCGCTGATCCTCATTCTCCTGCCCTCCCCCATCTGGAAGGGCGACATCTTCCACAACATTACCATGTGCGTCGCTTACTTCGCGGGCACGATCTTCTCCGCCATCGCGGGCAAGATCGGCATCGAAGTAGCCACCATCGCCAATGTGAAATCCGCTGAGGCGGCCAAGCGGGGCATCAAGCCCTCCTTCATGGCCGGCTTCCGCGGCGGTGCTGTGATGGGCATGGCCGTGGTTGGCTCCAGCCTTTTGGGCGTGGTGCTGATCTACATGCTCACGGGCGACGCCACCTCCATCCTGGGCTTTAGCTTTGGCGCCAGCTCTCTGGCCCTCTTTGCCAAGGCGGGCGGCGGCATCTTCACCAAGACCGCCGATATTAGCGCCGATCTCACCGGCAAGGTAGAGCTGGGCATCCCTGAGGATGACCCCCGCAACCCCGCCGTGATTGCCGATAACGTGGGCGATAACGTGGGCGACGTGGCCGGCATGGGCGCGGATCTGTTCGATTCCAATGTGGCCTCCATGGCCGCTGCGCTCGTGATGTCCACCGCGCTCGATAAGGCTTTGGGCGGCGATCACTATACCGTAATGGTATTCTGCTATGCGGCGCTGGGCCTGTTGGCCTCCATCTTTGGCGTAATGGCCGCGCGCATCGGCAAAAACGGCAACCCCACCGGCGCGCTCAACTCCAGCACCTATGTGACCACCGCCGTATACACGGTCCTGACCGCCGCGGCCACGGCCCTGTTCGGCTTTGAATGGCGTATCTGGGGCGCGTGCATCGTGGGCCTGTTGGTGGGCGTAATCATCGGCATCGCCACGGACTACTTTACGGATGACAGCAAGAAGCCCGTGCACTTTGTTGCCCATGCTTCCAAATCCGGCCCGGCCTTTACCATCCTCTCCGGCATTTCCTACGGCTTCCTCAGCGTGCTGCCCGCCATGGTCGGCATCGGCCTCTCCGCGCTGGTGGCCTATAAGCTTTGCGAGCCCATCAACCCCGCTTATTCCGTGGACTTCGCCATGTTCGGCATCTCCATGGCTGCCGTGGGCATGCTCTCCATCGTGGGCATGATCGTTTCCAACGACGCATACGGCCCCATCGTGGATAACGCGCGCGGCCTGGCCGAAATGGGCAACTTGGGCGACGACGTGCTCGAGATCACCGACGAGCTGGATTCCGCAGGCAACACCGTCAAAGCCGTGACCAAGGGCTTTGCCATCGCCGCCGCGGGCCTCACGGTTATCGCCCTATTGGGCGCTTTCCGCAGTGAGGTCAACGAAGTGGCCGCCGCCCTGGGCATCGCCGGCCTCGAGGGCTTCGACATCATGAATCCGCTGGTCTTCTTCGGCATGCTGGTGGGCGCGGCCATCCCCGTGGTCTTCTCGGCCATGCTGATGCTGGGCGTTGACCGCAACGCGCAGCGCATGGTGGCGGAGATCCACCGCCAGTTCAACGAGATCGTGGGCCTGCGCGAAGGCAAGGCCGAGCCTGAATACGACAAGTGCATTGATATTGCCACCACGGGCGCCATCAAGGAGCTTATCCCCGCGGGCCTGATGGCCATCATCGCCACGCTCTTGGTGGGCTTCATCGGCGGCGTAGAGGCCATCGGCGGCTTCCTCACCGGCAACATCGTCAGCGGCCTGCTCTTTGCGCTGTTTATGTCCAACGCGGGCGGCCTGTGGGATAACTCCAAGAAGTACGTGGAATCCGGCCATGAGGGCGGCAAGGGCTCCGAGGCGCACAAGGCCGCCGTGGTAGGCGATACCGTGGGCGATCCCTTCAAGGATACCGCCGGCCCCTCCATCAACACCCAGATCACCGTGGTGTCGCTGGTGGCTTCCCTGGCTTCCACCTTGTTCCTCACCCTCTCCATCTTCTAAAAGATAAACGTTATACGCAAAAGGGACGGCTCGCGTCGTCCCTTTCTGCGTGTCAAAAAAGTGGACATGCCACTTTTCTGAGTTTCCATGAAACAACTGCTCGTACCTCGCGGCCGTTGTTTCATGCAGAGAAAGCCTTGGCAAACAAGGCTTTCCGTTCGCGGCGTACACGTGCCCCAGGGCATCCTCTCTTGCCACTTGCGCGGCAATTCACCTTGTCCGCCACTCACGATTAAAGCCTCCGGGAGGCGAAGTCGAGCGCCGCCTGTGGCGGATGAAGCGGGGTGGACGCCCAGTGAGCAAAGGAGCAACGTGACCTTAAGGGAGCGTCGCGACTATTGCGAATTGTATGCGGCCCCCGATCTCCCAGAAGCTTTTTTGACAGTCTGAAGGGACGGCGCCAGCCGTCCCTTTATTGATTTGATAAGGCAGTTTATATAAATCTCGAACCGCCTTCGGACCTACGGCAGAATCATGGCCAAGGCCCTGCCGTCACTTCACTTGATCGCCTGGTCCTTGCTCAGGCCCAGGATATAATCGGCGCTGACGTTGTAGAATTTGCATAGCGTGATGAGATGATGGATGGGCAGTTCATAAACGCCCCGCTCATAGCAGGAATAGACTTGCTGCGTCGTTTTCAGCAAGGCTGCAAGCGTCTTTTGTTTTATATCCCGATCCTCACGCAATTCGCGAAGAATGTCCCAATATGCTTTCATATACAATAACCTCATGGTTATTGTACCTACATCACATATGATGTATTTGATTTATACACTGAATCCCATGTATAATATAATGGAGTATTGAGGGAGGTAATATAGGTATGGACTTCGAGAAATTCTACGAAACGATGACCGGCCAGGTCGAGCCCGAGGAAGGCTACCCGGTCGTGAATTGCTTTGCCGGGGATTGCGAGCAGCTATATAGCCGAATCACGAGCGCGCGGCGGCATATCTGCACGGCCCTCGACGGCAACCTGACCGGCGAAAACCCGCAGGTGCTGGCCATGATGAGCGCCTACGAGGCCATGCAGCGGATCTTCTGTGAGTGCGCTTTTGCATATGGCATGCGCTATGGCCGCGGGGAGATCGAATTATAAAAGGGGCTGTATCGCTAAGCGCATACACCGCATATGTATTCATAGCGCTAAACGCCACAGCGGGTGCGGCGCCCCTTAGGGGGCAAAAAAGGCGCCCGTGACGCCTTTTTAGAACCCCGGGTTTCTCCGTAGGAGAAAAATCCTTGCATTATGCATAAATAACACTACCGTCCCTCCCTTGCGCCCCGACATGACCCGGGCGCGGAGGCTTCAAGCTAATCGGCAAGGATTTGCCCAATGGAATCGAACATGCCCGAATCGCCCTTGGAGAAGGGCGGGCCATAGCGCACGATGGTTCCGTTTACATCAATAGCGCCGTCATCATAGGCGGTATAGAGGAAGGATTCCTGCCAGTTGCCGATAAAAATCTGGTACATGGCCGCATCACCCTCGTGGCCGCGCGCGGAGACGTTATTTTGATCCCAATAGGCGCGGTAGGTGGGGCGGGAGATCATGTCCAGCACAGCCTGGAACTTCTCCGGATCCTCCGCCCGCAAAATCGTGGTCTGCTCGATGGACGGGTTTAAGAACACCCCGCGGTATTGGAATAAAGTAACGGACATGCGCTCGTAGCTTGCCAGCTCCTTGGGGATACGCACGATGCCGAAGGCCAAGTATAAGGCCAGCAACAGGCCGGCGGCCAGCAAAAAGAGGAGCGCTTTGATGGGCTTAGACATACTTTACCGCCTTATCCAGGGTTTGCTTTGAGGATAACAGACAGGGCGAATTGCGTCAAGGCGTGCAACATGAGAATCCCCCGGCTTGCGCCGGGGGATTCTCTTTACAAGGGGTATATGTTACAAAGGGGTGGCTCGGCTTAATACATGCCGCCCATGCCGCCGCCCATGCCGCCGCCGGCGGGCATAGCGGGCTCGGGCGCGGGGATATCGCATACCAGGCTCTCGGTGGTGAGCACCATGGCGGCGATGGAGGCCGCGTTCTGCAGGGCGCTGCGGGCGACCTTGGTGGGGTCCATAATGCCCTTTTCGGCCATCATGCCGTATTCGTCGCGCTTGGCGTCGTAGCCGTAGCCGGCCTTGCCGGAGGTCTTGATGTTCTCCACGATCACGCTGCCCTCCATGCCCGCGTTGATAGCGATCTGGCGGAGCGGCTCCTCCAGGGCGCGCACGATGATGTTGACGCCGGTCCTCTCATCGCCCTCGGTGGTCTCGCGCAGGGCGGCCACAGCGGGAATGACATTGATCAGGGCCACGCCGCCGCCGGGCACCATGCCCTCTTCCACGGCCGCGCGGGTAGCGTTGAGCGCGTCCTCAATGCGCAGCTTGGCTTCTTTCATCTCCACCTCGGTTGCGGCGCCCACGGAGATCACGGCTACGCCGCCGGCCAGCTTGGCCAGGCGCTCCTGCAGCTTCTCCTTGTCGTAATCGGAGGTGGTATCCTCGATCTGGGTTTTGATGGAGCTGATGCGGGCACGGATCTCGGAGGGATCGCCTGCGCCTTCCACGATGGTGGTGTTTTCTTTATCGACCTTGACCTGGCGAGCGCGGCCCAGCATATCAATGGTGGTATCCTTGAGCACCATGCCCAGCTCGTCGCTGATGACCTGGCCGCCGGTGAGGATAGCGATATCCTGCAGCATGGCCTTGCGGCGGTCGCCAAAGCCGGGGGCCTTAACGGCCACGCAGGTGAAGGTGCCGCGCAGCTTGTTGAGCACCAGGGTAGCCAGGGCTTCGCCCTCCACATCCTCGGCAATAATCAGCATCTTTGCGCCCTGCTGCACGACCTGCTCCAGCACGGGAAGGATCTCCTGGATGTTGCTGATCTTCTTCTCGGTGATGAGGATATAGGGATTGTCCAGCACGGCCTCCATCTTTTCGGTATCGGTGACCATATAAGCGGAAGCATAACCGCGATCAAACTGCATGCCCTCGACCACGTTGAGCTCGGTCTTCATGGTTTTGGATTCTTCCACGGTGATAACGCCGTCGTTGCCCACCTTTTCCATGGCGTCGGAAATGAGCTCGCCGATCTTTTCATCGCTGGCGGAGATGGCTGCAACCTGGGCGATATCCTGCTTGTTCTTCACGGGCACGGAGTGGGCCTTGAGGCCATCCACTGCCTTTTCGACGGCCGCCTCGATGCCGCGCTTAATGCCCATGGGGCTCGCGCCTGCGGCCACGTTCTTCATGCCCTCATGCACGATGGCCTGCGCCAGCAGGGTGGCGGTGGTGGTGCCGTCGCCGGCGACGTCGTTGGTCTTGGTGGCGACTTCTTTTACGAGCTGCGCGCCCATGTTTTCGAATGGATCTTCCAGCTCGATCTCTTTGGCGATGGTCACGCCGTCGTTGGTGAGGAGGGGCGCGCCGTATTTTTTATCCAGCACCACGTTGCGGCCCTTGGGCCCCAGGGTGATCTTTACGGTATCCGCCAGGGAATTCATGCCGGCTTCCAGGGCGCGGCGTGCCTCTTCGCCGTATTTCAACTGCTTTGCCATGATCGTTTCCTCCTCTTGCTCTCTTTTTACTCTACGATGGCCAGGATATCACTCTGGCGGACGATGGTGTATTCCTCGCCATCCAGCTTGATGTTGGTGCCGGCATAGGAAGAGACGACAACCTTATCGCCCTTCTTCACGCACATGGCGACCTCTTTGCCATCCACCAAGCCGCCGGGACCTACCGCCAGCACTTCGGACACCACGGGCTTTTCCTTGGCGCTGCCGGTGAGGATGATGCCGCTCTTGGTGGTCTCTTCGGCCTCAACGCTCTTGAGCACGACTCTGTCCAACAAGGGTTTGAGATTCATGATAATGCCTCCTATTTTGATTCCTTAATATGCGGTGGTTGTAATTAGCACTCATTCAAGGCGAGTGCTAACAACAGTAGTTATGATAACGCACCGCAGGCCCGATTACAACCCCCCTTGCTACTTTTTCACAATTGTGTTGCATTCTCGCAAAGCTCTCCGGCCGGGGCCTACAGGGACGCAAATTTCGCACCGCGCGCGCATCCATTATTGTGCCCGGAAAAAGACTCTGGTATAATAGCGCAAAGCGCGATTATGCCGCTGCTTTATTTTTTATCCGGCGGAAAAACGCACGCGCGGACGATATCATATCCGCTCTGTTTCTATGATGATATAATTACGATAATGAGGTATAAAAATATGGCATGGAATAAATGGGATCACCGTTTCATGGAGCTGGCCAAAACCATCGGCACCTGGTCCAGTTGCTTTCAGGATAACAGGCAGATCGGCGCGGTGATCGTGCGGGATAAGCGCATCCTCACCACCGGCTATAACGGCGCGCCCGCGGGCCTTAAAAGCTGCAAGGATAAGGGCGAATGCATGCGCCGCCGCCTGGGCATACCGAGCGGCACACAGCACGAGCTTTGCTATGCCATCCACGCCGAGCAGAACGCCATCATCCAGGCTGCCAAGATCGGCGTCATGATCGAGGGGGCCACGCTCTACTGCACCCACCAGCCCTGTGTGATCTGCGCCAAAATGATCGTTAACGCGGGCATTGCCCGGGTGGTATACGGCGAGGGCTATCCGGACGCTTTCGCTATGGAGATATTTCAGGAGGCAGCCGTCTCGGTAGAGAAATACGTGGATGAATAAGCCTTGCGGGAACTTAAAAAGTGCCGCGCTGCGGCACTTTAATATTACTGTGGCCTAAGCCTGGGGAGTACTTTCGCCCAAGATGCGCTCCACCTCCAGCTTGCCCGCGAGCGAACGCAGGGCCGCGGACAAGAGGGCCGGGCAGCCTTCCGGGATGGGCGTGCCCGCCAGCGCTGCGGCCAACGCTTCGCCAAAGAGGCTGTAGCCGGCATGATCCTGCCGGTCGGTGAACAGGTCGCTTAGCACGGCGTCGATCTCATTGAGGGACAGCACCCGCTTGAGCAGTGTGATAATGATCAGCCTGCTCACATGCGAGGTGCTGTATTTTTTCTTTTTGGGCGCTTCCAAAAGCTTGCGCTTAACGTAATTATTGACCATAGTAGGCGTGAGCGCGCCCTCCTGGCTGCCGGCCACGGGCAGAATAGCGTCCGCCACGGCCAGACAGACCTGATCCATATATAGATCGAGCTTGGTCAGCGCTTCCCAGCTGGAAACCGTTCGTTCTTCCATAGATGCAAAAACCTCCATATTTCGTTCCTGCAATTATATCATTTAGATAAAAAAGCCGTCAATACCGATTGACATAATCAACCTGTAATGCTATTATAATCTTATAACATAGTTTCTAAAACTAGATTATAGGGTTTTGATTCGGAGGTTTGTATGATCGATGTTGTGATCTATGGCGATTCCATCATGAAGGGGGCGACGCCGGAAGGCGAAAACCGCTATCGCTCCGTGATGCCCCGTTTTTTGCCCAGGCTGGCGGAAAAATACGGCCTGGCCGTGACCAACAAGGCGCGATTCGGCTCCACCATAGACCGTGGCTACGCCCAACTGCAAAAAGATCTGAACGAGCAGGCCGCGCCCTACCGTTGCGCGTTGGTAGAATACGGCGGCAACGACTGCGATTTTGACTGGGCCGCCATTGCCGAAACGCCGGATGCCGAGCATTTGCCCCGCACCTCCATAGCGGATTTTCAGGGCACGCTGGAGGCTATGGCGGACGGCTTGCAAAAAAAGAATGTTGAGCCCCTGTTAATGACTCTGCCCCCCCTGGATGCGGAGCGCTACCTCTCCTTCATCTGCCGTGGGGGACTCAACCGGGCAAACATCCTCAAATGGTTGGGTGAGGCGCAGATGATCTACCGCTTCCAGGAGATGTATTCCGCAGCCGTACTCAAGGTGGCCTTGCGGCGGAGTCTGGCGCTGGTGGATGTGCGTTCCTACTTCCTCGATAAGCATAACTACGCCGCGCTGATCTCCGAGGACGGCATTCACCCTTCCGAGGAAGGTTACGCCCTGATCCACACCGCCTTTGACGAATATCTCAGGCTGCAACTGGCCTAGCCTGCCGTATGTAATGCGAGCCCGCCGCAGCGGCGTGCTTTGGGCGTTTTCTGCGTTTATCGTCAGTCGGAATAGGTGCCGCTATGATTCCCTCCTCCGCCTTGAAACCGCCTCAAATCATCCGGCTGCGGTCTTCGGGGGCTTCCGGATCGCAGGGGCCGGCAGAACGCGGCGAGGACGCGAAAGCGTAGCAGGGCCTACGGCAGCGGCCTCAACAAAGCTATAGCGGTCTTTGCGAGATGGAGCCGGGTTCGGATTGCATGTGGGCGGCTAAGCACGGATAAGCGAAAACGCGCCCCGGCGGATGATGCCGCCGGGGCGCTTGCTGTTATTTTCGGGTGGGGATGATCTCCAGCCAATAGCCATCCGGGTCGCTGATGAAATAGATGCCCATGGCGGGGTTCTCATAGCAGATGCACCCCATCTTTTCGTGCAGGGCGTGGGCGGCCTCAAAATCGTCCACGCGGAAGCCGATGTGCTGCTCGTTCTCGCCCAAGGCATAGGTATCGGGATGGTCTCTAAGGCTGGTCAGCTCCACCTCCATCTCGCTATCCGGCGTGCCGAGAAAGACGATGGTATAGCTGCCGTCCGCCGCTTCCTTGCGGCGGTTTTCCCGCAATCCCAAGGCTTCCTGATAGAAGGCCAGGGATCTTTCCATATCGGCCACGTTGTGGTTGTGATGGATGGGCTTGAACTTCATATGGCTCCCTCCTTTTCGTTTTGTTGTTCAGTTCAGTTCAGCTCGGCCAGGCGCTGTTCCAGCTTTTGCAGCATGCTCCGGGCCGTTTCCAGCTTTTCCTTTTCGCCGGCGATCACGTTTTCCGGCGCCTTTTGTACGAAGCTCTCATTGGAAAGCTTCGTCTCTGCGCGGGAGATCTCCCCATGCACGCGCTCGATCTCCTTGGCCGTGCGCTCGCGCTCCTTCTCCACGTCGATCAGCTCATGGAGGGGGATGTAGACCTCGGCGCTCTCGCACACGGCGCTCACCGCGCTCTCGGGCACGCCCGCCTTATCCGGTTGCACCTTCACGCTCTCGGCCCCGGCTAGCCGCATCACATAAACGGAAGCGGCTTCAAAGGCCGGGATGCGGCCCGCCTCGGTGACGATGGTCATGGCCGCCCGCTTGGCGGGGGGTACATTCATCTCGGCCCGAAGGTTACGGATGGATCGGATCACATCCATGATGCGCTCCATAGTATCCGCCTCAGCCGGGAAGGAGAGGTTTTCGTCGTAAAGCGGCCAGGCGCTAAGCATGATGGTTTCCCCACTGCCGGGCAGGGCCAGATAAAGTTCCTCCGTGATGAAGGGCATGAAGGGGTGCAGCAATTTCATGGAATCCCCCAGCACCCGCACGAGGATGGCCCGCACATTGGCCTTTTGCGCCTCATCACCGCCGCTCAAGCGCGGCTTGGCCAGCTCGATGTACCAATCGCAGAATTCCGTCCAGATGAAATCGTAAATCTTCTGCGCCGCCAGGTTGAGGTCGAAATTATCCAGGTTGAAAGTGACTTCCCTGACCACCGTGTTGAGGCGGTGGAGGATCCACTTATCCGCGCCATCCAGCAGGCCAAGGTTAACGGGGCCCACGCCCGCCTCCGGCAGGTTCATCAGCACGAAGCGGGAAGCGTTATAGACCTTGTTGCAGAAGTTGCGGGCCGCCTCCACCTTCTTGCTGTAAAAGCGCATGTCATTGCCCGCGCTGTTGCCTGTGACCAGGGAAAAGCGCAGGGAATCCGCCCCGTAATCGCGGATGATTTCCAGCGGGTCGATGCCGTTGCCCAAGGATTTGGACATTTTGCGGCCCAATTCATCCCGCACGATGCCGTGCACGTAAACCGTGTCAAAGGGCGCCTCCCCCACCTCCTCCAGGCCGAACACGATCATGCGGGCCACCCAGAAGAAGATGATATCATAGCCCGTGACCAAGGTGCTGGTGGGGTAGAAATATTTCAGCTCCGGTGTTTCCTCCGGCCAGCCAAGGGTGGAGAAGGGCCACATGCCCGAGCTGAACCAGGTATCCAGCACATCCTCATCCTGCCGCACGGGGCCGCCGCACTTGGGGCAGCGCTCCGGCGCCGTAGGTTGGACGATTGTCTCGCCGCAAGCGTCGCAATAATAGGCGGGAATGCGGTGGCCCCACCAGAGCTGGCGGGAAATGCACCAATCGCGGATGTTTTCCATCCAGTTGAAATAGGTTTTGTCGAAGCGCTCAGGCACGAACCTGGTGCGGCCTTGCCGCACCGCCTCAATGGCCGGCTTGGCCAGGGGCTTCATATCGACAAACCATTGTTTGGAGACCAAGGGTTCCACCGTGGTGTGGCAGCGGTAGCATGTGCCCACGTTGTGGGTATAGGGCTCCACCTTGACCAGGTTGCCCGCGGCCTCGATATCCGCCACCAGCTTTTTGCGGCAGTCCATGGTGCTAAGGCCCTGGTAGGGCTCGCCCAGCTCGTTGATAAAGCCGTCGTCCGTGAATACGCGCAGCATGGGCAGATTACAGCGCACGCCCACCTCGAAGTCGTTCGGGTCGTGGGCGGGGGTGATCTTCACCGCGCCCGTGCCGAATTCCTTTTCTACGTATGCATCCGCCACGATGGGGATCTCGCGGCCGATCACCGGGATCCGCACGGTTTTGCCCACGATGGCGGCGTAGCGTTCATCCTCGGGGTGCACGGCGATAGCCGTGTCGCCCAGAATGGTTTCGGGCCGGGTGGTGGCCACGGTGATGGCATAGGATTTGTCCGGCGCGTCGTAGCGCACATGCCAAAGGTGGCTGCTCTGTTCCTCGTATTCCACCTCCGCATCGGAAAGGGCGGTTTTGCAATCCGGGCACCAGTTGATGATGCGGTTCCCCCGATAGATAAGGCCCTTGTCGTATAGCTGGCAGAAGGCCTTGATCACGGCCTTGTTGCAGCCTTCGTCCATGGTAAAGCGCTCCCGCTCCCAATCACAGGAAGCGCCCAGCTTTTTGAGCTGCTGCACGATGGCGCCGCCGTATTCCCGTTTCCATTCCCAGGCGCGCTCTAAAAAGGCCTTGCGGCCGATATCCCGCTTATCGACGCCCTCCTTGGCCATCTGCTCCACGATCTTGACCTCTGTGGCGATGGAGGCGTGGTCCGTGCCGGGCAGCCAGAGCGTCTCAAAGCCGCTCATGCGCTTGTAGCGGGTGAGCACATCCTGCAGCGTTTCATCCAGCGCATGGCCCATATGGAGCCTGCCCGTGATGTTGGGCGGGGGGATGACGATGGTATAGGGCTTTTTGTCGGGGTTGGGCGCGGCATGAAAATAGCCGGCCTGCTCCCATCCTTCGTAAAGCCGCTGCTCCACCGTGCTGTGGTCATAGGCTTTGGGCATGTCCTTCATAAAACGGTCCTCCTAAATTGGCTGATAATAAAATCCCGCCCATCCTCAAAGGACGAGCGGGCTCGCGGTACCACCTTTGTTGCGCGCCTTTGGGCGCACCAACTTCGCTTCGCCTTAACGCGGCGGCTACGGCCCGAATTACTGCCTTCGTCCGGGCGGCTCAGGAGCGACCTTCCGTGCCCGCCCGCCAAAGCCCTCCCAGCCAATGGGGCTTCTCTCTTGGGGCTGCGCTGCGCGTACTCCTCTCCGTCTTCACCTATACCGAAATATTGTAACGGCCCGGGCGCGGTTTTGTCAAGGGGAAGCGAAAAGGGGGGCCTTTTAGTGCGCCATTTTCCGGGATTGGAGAAAGGCGCTTATTCCTCCCTCCAGATTAAAGATCAGCATGCCCAGAAGGATGACCGTACCCTCTGCCAGAGTAGGCAAATTCGGAATCTCATCCGCCAGGAAAAAGCCCAAAACGCTGGTGAGAAAAGGGGTTATGAACATATAATTGCTCATCGAGGACGCGAGCTTTGCCTTATTAAACGCCCGGGCCCAGGTGGTATAGGCCAGCGCGCTTGAAAAAACGCCGAGAACGATTAGGTACAGCCACTGTATGGGCGGTGCTCCTTGCGCCTCCCGCAGGGCCTGCGGCGAAAAAACCGCCAGCATGAAGGTACCCGCAAAGATGCTGTAGGTGGAAGCCTATAAGCCGGAATAGGTCCTGGTCAGCCTGCGCTGGAACAGGTTATGGCAGCTTAGGGCAATCACCGCGATAAAGATCCATAGAAGCTCCGGATTCAGTGAGAAAGCGCCCTGCATCCGGGTGATCAAAACCACCCCGCAAAACTCCACGGCAATGGTGAACCATTGCAGCAAGCTCAGCTTTTCCTTATCGATCATAGCGGCGGCCCGCCGCTATACCCTCATAATCCTCTTCGGCCGTGCGTTTAACAGCATACCGACAAGGACGAGGGCGCCGCCTATAAAAAAGTTTACGTTCATCCTTTCGTTGAGCAGCAGCCACGCAAACAGCGCCGAAAAGATCGGCTGCAATGGGTAAAAGGAGGCGCAACGCGCAGCGTCAAGGCGCGCTAAGCAAAAATTCCACAGCAGATAGGACAGCGCGGTGGATACCAGGGCAATATACGCCACGCCCAGCGCCAGCTCGGCCGTCCATACGGTGGCCTGTGCCGTGGCCACGCGCCACATGAGGCAGGCCGGTAGCGCAAAAAGGGCTGCGACCCCCATGCCGTATGCCGAGATGGCCAAAGGATCGCAGCTTGCGGAAAGCTTTTTAATAAGAATGGAGGTGTAGGCCCACAGCAGCATCGAGCCCGTGGACAGGACAAGCCCAAGGGGTGTCACCCCCTCCGAAGGCCGCCACAGTACAATAAGCGCGCCCGTAACCGCCACACCCAAAGCGGCGAGCCTACGCATCGGAAGCGGTTCGCCCAGGCATACCCTCGCGAAAAGCACGATGAAAATAGGGTTCATCGCATTTATCAAGGAAGACGTTGAGGCGTTGGAAAACTGAATGCCCAGCAGCAGCATCGCGTTGGAGAGAAAATAGCCTAGAAGTCCGATGCAGAAAAGGCGACCGAAGTCGCCTTTTTTTATTTTAGGCACCCGCCGCATGCGGCACACCGCGAACAGCGCCAGCGACGCCACAAAAAAGCGTATAAAAAGCAACGAAAAAGCCGAAATACCGCCGAGTACCTGCTTGCCGACCACGTAAAGGCTGCCCCATATAAGCACGGTAAGCAACAGCAAAGGGGTATATTTGTCCTCCGGGGCGGCGGAGCCGCTTCTATGCTTTTCGTTCATGCTAGCCCGCGCTTTCCGTCACACGGCTGCTTTCGATAGGAGGGACGTCCTCCGCGGGCATGGAGCGCGTGCTTTCGCGAATGATGAGCTTGTGCGGCATGATGATTTTCTTGACCATCGCATCGGGCTTTTCAATCTTTTCGAGCAGCAGGTCGAAAGCCGCTTTGCCCAACTCATAACCCGGTTGCTCCACGGTGGTTATCTCCGGCGAATACATCGCGCTTATATACGTGCCGTCAAAGCCGATCACATCGACATCGCGCCCCGGTGTCAGCCCGAGCTTGAGCAGTTGTTTGATCGCTCCCGCAGCCGAGATGTCATAGGAGGTAAAAATCGCCGTAGGCGGCTCGGGCAGCTGCATGAGCTCCGCGCAACAGTCAATGCCGTCGGTAAAGGTATAATCGCAGGAAGCGATGTATTCGGGTATAACCGGTATGCCGTAGTCGATGAGCGCATAGCGATAACCGTTTTCACGATCAACCTCATATGTGCGCCTGTAAGGGCCGTTCAACAGCCCGATCCTGCGGTTACCAAGCCGGATCAGGAATTCGGTGGCGTCATAGCTCGCCTTGACGTTGTCAATGCAGGAGCAGCTGATAAGCCCCGAGGAAGCGCCGCACTGCACAATGGGAAATTCCTTGCTGTAGGCGTAAATATCCTCGTCGGACAGCGAGGAGGTGAAGGTTACAACGCCATCTACCTGCTTGGTGCTCGCGAGGCTGAGATATCGCCGTTCCGTCTCCGGATCGCGGTGGGTAATCGCGATTACGGTGTCGTAATCGTGTATGCTGGCGCACTGCTCAACCCCCTGTAACACGCGGGAGTAATAGGGGTTTACAATGGTGGGCAGCAGCACAAGCAGCTTGTTGCTGCGCTGCGATCGAAGCGCCTTGCCGACAAGATTGGGCTTGTAGCCGGTGAGTTCGATAACTTCTAAAACCTTCTTTCGCATATCAGCCGAAACATGCGCGTCCCCGTTTATAACGCGGGAGACGGTGGCGGTTGAGGTTTCGGCGAGTACTGCGATATCCTTAATGTTCACACCCTACCCCCTAAAGTAATTTCTGCGGGTTGTTACATGCTGCCGATTACTACAATATGATGTCTGTTACAATTATACTGTGGGCACATTATTCCGTCAATCCATCCAGGTCACCATTTTTTAATATTGTATTAGATTACATATGGTTACACATATGTTTTACACATAAACAGCGAGCGGTGATTTTAAGCCGGTAACAACCAAATATAGGCCGTATACAACGGCATGCCAAATTATTCCTGTTCTGGTTTCCGGGGAAAATATCATAAATGGGTATTGCAAACCAGCGCGCTTTATGTTACTTTACATGTAAACTATTACATGAGTCATTTCACAGACCGTTACATCGCCCCGTTACATCACCATTGTTCTTCAACGGCATGTCCATGTCGATACAATCGGTGGTTAAAGCATAATTCGTAAGGAGAAAAGAAACGTGGACAATTTCATCTTGGAAGGCGAACAAAGAATCCCTGTGTATGCCGAGGCGGACGTTCTCGTGGTTGGCGGCGGCCCGGCGGGCTACTGCGCCGCGGTAAGCGCCGCACGCACCGGCGCATCGGTCGCTCTCATGGAACGCTACGGTTATTTGGGTGGAATGGGCACCGGCGGCTATGTGCTGCTCATCGACTGCCTTTGCAACGGCAAGGGAGACGTCGTTATTAAGGGTCTCGTTGAAGAGACCATCGAGCGCCTGCGCGGGCTGAACGGTATCATCGAGCCCCCATCTGATGTCTGGGGCTCTGAAAAACCGGAAGATATTCTGCGCTGGCGGCGTTGGGGGTCTACAGGCGGCGAGGATAAGATCGTTCGCTACAGCCCGGTAGCCGATCCCGAGATGTGGAAGTGCGTCGCCAATGATATGATTATGGAGGCCGGCGTAAAGCCCATCTTCCACGCATGGTTCAGCAGGGCCTATGTGGAGAACGAAACGATAAAGGGCGCGATATTCGAAAGCAAATCCGGCCGTATGGCAGTGCTCGCGAAGGCGGTTATCGACTGTACCGGCGACGGCGACGTTTTCGTATCGTGTGGCGAGGAATACAGCACCGGCAATTTGCCGCTGGGGTTGGTCTTCCGCATGGGCAACGTGGACACCGAGCGCGCCGAGGAATACCTATGTGGCGAGGGTGTAGCGGAGCGCGTTTCCAAGGATCTGCGCCAGATCGGGGGCGTTAGCGGCGGCTACAGCTTCGGCATCCTGCCCCAGGGCTTCTATATGCGCAGCAGCATTCCCAACGTGGTGTGGTTCAATACCACGATGTCCGGCGATGGCGTGAACATTGACGACCTCGCCCGCGTCGAGATCGAGACCCGCTCCAAGATGTTGGTAACCGTGGATTATTTCAAAAAAAATGTATCGGGTTTCGAGGAAGCGGTCGTTATGGATACCGCGCCGCAGGCCGGCGTTCGCAGCACCCGCATGCTCAAAGGCGAATACGTCATAACCCGCAAGGAGCTTATTGGGGGCGCGGTATATGACGACGCCGTGGTTATGGCCCAACCTCCTTATAAAAAATTCAGCCCCAGCGACCGGTTCAAAGAGATACCCTATCGTTGCTTTTTGCCCACGCGCACCGACGGGCTGCTCGTGGCGGGCCGCTGCCTCTCCGGTGATTTCGGCGCCATTGAGATGCTGCGCGTTATCCCCACGGCGATGCTTATGGGCCAAGCCTGCGGTACCGCCGCCGCCCTCGCGGTGCGGCAGGGCAAGCGCGTGCGCGATGTGGATGCGGCGCAGATACGCCGCGAGCTGCGCGCCCAAAACGTACTTATGCCCGAACGGTTTCACGACGAGTGAATTGAATTACGTTTAGAATAATTGCCCGGCATGCAATGCTGTGGGATAAATGAAAGGAGCGAACAATATGCCCGAGTATAAGTATTTTGAGGATTTCCAGATCGGCGAGGAGCAGATCTCGGCGGGCCGCACCATGACCGAGGCCGATATACGGCTGTTCATCGGCTGCTCGGACAACACCCACCCCGTACATGTAGACGCGGAATATTGCGCGAAGTTTCCAGCTATCGGCCGCCCGATCATCCAGGGCGTGCTAACCCTGGGTGTTGCGGACGCCTTTATGGCCAAAGAAGTCTCGCCGACTAAGGTTCCATCGGTGCATTACGGCCACGACAAGGTCCGTTATATTAAGCCGGTCTACCCAGGCGACACCATACACTGTGAGTTTAAAGTCACCGATAAGCAGGTTAAAAACGATGCGTTTGGCATCGTGACCTGGGATGTAACCGTCAAGAACCAGAACGGCGAGGCGGTGCTCTTCCATATCGATAAGCAGTATATCGGCCGTAAGCCTAAGGAGGAGCAGTGATGGGTCCGCTTAAAGGCATAAAGGTTCTAGGTTTTACGCATTTTGCGCAGGCCCCCTTCGCACTGCAGCTGCTCGGGGATATGGGCGCGGATGTGATCAACATCGAACGCCCGGGCACCGGTGATTTCAACCGTAGCTTCCTCGCAACCGACAAGCTTGGCGGCGAAGGCCCGTTCTTCCTGGCGATGAACCGCAACAAGCGCAGCATGACGCTTGACCTCAAGCAGCCCGAATCTAAGGAGATCGTTTACAAGCTCATCAAGGAATGCGACGTGGTTATGTCCAATTATCGGGCCGGCGTGCTGGATAAATTAGGCATAGGCTTTGAGGACGGCAAAAAAATCAACGACAGCATCATCTACTGTGAGGCGCTCGGCTATGGCAATTCGGGCCCTTATGCCAAGCTGCCCGGGCAGGACCTGCTTGCCCAAAGCATGTGCGGCTACACTTGGATGGTCGGCCCAAAGGGCGCGCCGATGACCGGCGGCATCTACGTGGTGGATATGTACAGCTCCATGCTCATGGTAAGCGGCGTGCTTGCGGCCCTGGTCAACAAGCAAAACGGCGGCAAGGCGCAAAAGGTCGATGTTAACCTGCTCAATTCGGGCATCCACCTCCAGTCCCAGGAGTTTGGCTACTACCTCAACACTGGCATACAGCCCGAGCGCCCGGGCGGCCACACCGGCCACCCGATGCAGGAGGCGCCCTACGGCATCTACAAGACCAAAAACGGGTATATGTCCCTTGCGACCAATGCATCGGATAAGATCGAATGGTTTGCCGAGGCGCTCGGCCTGCCCGAACTGCCCGGAATGATGCCGGATAAGGAGACGATGCGCCGCGACCGCGACAGGATATATCCGGTCATAGCATCGGCGCTTGAGAAGCGTAATACCGAGGAGTGGCTAGAGATGTTCCGCGCCGAGGGCATATGGTGCGCCAAGGTAAATGATTATGACGATGTGGCAAACGATCCGCAGGTCATTCACAACGGTATAATTCAGGAGATAGAGCATCCGACGGCCGGCAAAATTCGCGTCGTCGGCTCGCCCATCGAGTTCAGCGGGACGCCCTGTGAGATAACCCGCCACCCCCCGCTGCTCGGCGAGCACAACGACGAGATCCTCAACGAATTGGGATATTCGGAATATGAAATCGCCGGCATGAAAGAAAAGGGGATCTTCTGATCGAAAAAATACGAAGTTTTAGTTTGAAATTGCAAAAGGAAACTTTTGTGGTTTTAAAAAACGAAAGGAGAAAAAATTAATGAAGAAATCCATCGCGCTTATTCTCTCGCTCTTGCTTGCCGTAGGTCTCTTTACGGCATGCGGCGGCGCGCCCGCGCCTGCGGCCGGCGCCGGGGACCAGCCCGCGGCCGGGAACCAGGCCGGAACGCCCGCACCCGCTGACGGCGAAGCCGCAGGTGCGGCGGCCGAGGAGGGGCCTATCATCATCGGCGGTGTCAACGACCTGTCCGGAGATGGTTCGGTGCTCGGCACCGCCGTTAACAATGGCGCCTTGGTTGCCATTGAGGAGATCAACAGGGCCGGCGGCATCAACGGCCGTCAGATCCAGTACGTCGCCTATGACAACCAGAACGACGCAACCCAGACCATCAACGCCTATACCCGCCTTGTTGATGTGGATAAGGCCGTAGCCGTGGTTGGGCCGCCGAGCAGCACCATATGCATGTCGCTTGTCGAGGTCAGCACTGAAAAGGGCGTGCCCGTGCTGTGCGTACCCTCCGACCCCAACGTAACCCAGAACCTGGCGACCGGCGAACCCCACCCCTCGATGTTCCTGTGCACCCAGCCCAACGCAATCGCACAGGCCGAGTTCTGCGCGGATTACGCCCAGACCAAGCTTGGCGCCTCCAAGGCCGCCATATTCTACGATGCGTCCAACTCCTATTCCACCATCATGGCCGAGAGCTTTGAAGGCTCCTGGACCCAGATCGGCGGCTCGATCGCCACGAAGGTTACCTTCCAGACCGGCGAGTCCGATTTCAAGACCCAGCTGCAGAAGGTAAAGGACAGCGGCGCCGAGGTGCTCTTCGTGCCCAACACGACCCCCAACTGCGTGCTCATCGTCCAGCAGGCCAGCCAGATCGGCCTGGAAGTCCCCTTCCTTGGCGCGATGGATATGGCCGATCCGTTCCTCTCCCTGCTTGATGACCCGACTATCGTCAAGGAAGCTTACTTCCACGCGATCGCCTGGATGGAGGACCCCGCCCTGGCCGATTACTGCGCGCTTTATGAGGAGATCATCGGCGAGCCCGCCACCGTTAAGACCGTGCAGGGCTACGAAATCGTCTACATCATCAAGGCCGCCATCGAGTCTATGGAAGGAAAGGCCGATGCCGAGTCCATCCGCTATGGCGTAGAGAACAACATCGTCGGCTTAGACCTCGTGGGCGTCAAGAACTACACCCAGAGCCCGACCACGCATGCGCCGGTAGGCATGAGCATGGTCGTATGCGAGATCCACGACGGCGTTCTGAGCAACGGCGGCATCTATACCCCGACGCTATTCGATTAATCCCATCCAATCAGCCAGTGAAGAGGCCCGCCTCCTTCGTACGGAGGGGGCGGGCCTGTGAAGGGAGTGTAACGCTTGAATTATCTGCAGCTTTTGATCAACGGCCTATCGCTGGGCTCGGTTTACGCGCTTATTTCGCTGGGTTTCACGCTGATATACAGCGTGCTGAAATTCTCAAACTTTTCCCATGGCGGCGTAATGGTTACGTCGGCGTATTTCGGATATATCATCGCAAAAAATTATGGATTGGGGCTGGCGGAGACGCTGGCTGTGACCGCGATTTTCGGTGGCGTCGTTTCGGCGGCCTGCCAGGTGATCGGCTTTGAACGGTTGCGCCGCAACAACGGCGAGATTATGCTGTTCTTCGTAGCATCCTCCACGCTGGGTACGCTGCTGCAAAATCTCATGGCCATACGTTTTTCCAACAACTATTATTCCTATCCGACCTTCTTCAAAAAGGCCTACTTTGAATTTGGAAACTTCACCCTTACGGTTACCGATTCCATAATGCTCGCAATCTCCGCCTTGCTCATCGTTGTGCTAATGATCGTTCTTTACAAGACGCGGCTGGGCGTTTCCATCCGCGCGCTGTCGATGGATTCGAGCACCGCGCGGCTGATGGGCATAAATGTATCCCTTGTTGTGTTTATGTGCTTCTTTATGTCCGGCATGCTGGGCGCTATAGCGGGCGTGTTCCTCGGAATACGATATGTGCTCTATCCGCAGCTCTCCAATATGGTTTTCAAGGGCATGACGGCCTCGATCATCGGCGGGTTGGGCAATATCTCGGGCGCGCTCTACGGTGGCCTGCTTTTAGGCGTAACCGAGGTGTTCCTCGTGTATATTTTTGGCTCGGGATACAGTACGGTGGTGATATTCTTCCTCACGGTGTTCTTCCTCATCTGGAGGCCGCAGGGCATCGCAGGTAAATTCACCTATGAAAAAGTCTAAGGGGGGACATGCATAATGTCATATTACTCCTCTATCTATGTTTCGATGTGCATATCGCTCATCGGCGTACTTTCCATGTTCGTGCTCATAAGTCTCACGGGCATCTTCTCCATGGGACAGGCGTCGTTCATGTCGGTGGGCGCCTATGCCGCGGGTCTTATGTGCCTGCGCGCCGGCACGCCGATGCTCCTGAATATTATCATCGCGATCCTGCTGGGCATGCTGGTGGCCTGGGGCGTGGCGGTGCCCGTCATCAAGCTGCGGCGCGACTACATAGCCCTCGTTACCCTCGCGTTTGGTGAAGCGATCGTAGCCCTGCTCAACAGCGCTACCAAATTCACCGGCGGCTCCAAGGGCCTCAACGGGATCCCCCGCCAGACCACGGTGTTCATCGCGACGGTATCGCTGCTCATTGTATTATTCCTGGTGCTCAACTTCAAACGTTCAAAATTCGGCAGGCAATGCCTCGCAGTCAAGAGCGATGAAATATCCGCCGCCGCCATGGGGATCAATGTGCAGGCCATTAAAACGCTTACCTTCGTTTTCTGCGGCGGGCTTACCGCCTTTGGCGGCGCGCTGTGGGCCTATCTTACCACCTATGTTGAGCCGAGCGCCTTTGCAACCAAGAAATCCATCGAGTGGATCATCATGGTTTTTATCGGCGGCGTGAACAGCCTTTCCGGAACGGTGACCGCGGGCGTGCTGCTCAGCCTTCTGCCCGAGTTCCTGCGCTTTACTGACAACCTGCGCATCGTCATTTACTGCATCGTGGTTCTCATCATCATCAACTTTATGCCCAAAGGGCTATTTGGAGAATATGAGATCTCCGGCCTTCTGAAAAAAGCCGGCGCGTTCTTCGCCGCATGCTTTAAAAAGCTTCGGGCCGGCGGAAATGGCAAAGCAGATAAGGAGGGCCAAGCGTGAGCAACATACTTGATATAAACGGCCTTTCCATACATTTCGGCGGTGTTAGAGCTGTAGATAACGTAAGCCTCAGCGTTGAAAAGGGCAGCATCACCAGCATCATCGGCCCCAACGGCGCGGGCAAGACTACCGTTTTCAACATGGTGTCGGGTATCTATAAGCCTACGGCCGGCACGATCCTGCTGGATGGCACCGACATCACCGGCAAGCCGCAGCACGAAATATCCTGGCTGGGCCTCGCGAGAACCTTCCAGAACATCAGGCTCTACCAGGGCCTGACCGTGAGCCAAAACGTCCAGGCCGTGCTCGACGCACGGGCAAAATATAACGTATTCGAGGCTCTGCTACGTTTGCCGTCGGCCAGCCGCATCGATAAAGAAAATATTCGGCGCAGCGAGGAGTATCTGGAGATCGTGGGTCTCGCGGAATATAAGAAAGAAAAGCCGTCCAACCTGCCCTACGGGCTGCAGCGCAAGCTCGAGCTTGCCCGGGCGCTTGCTACCGAGCCCAAGCTGCTGCTGCTCGACGAGCCTGCCGCGGGCCTCAATACGATGGAAGTCGAGGAGTTTATTAAGCTTATCCACGATATACGAAATCGCTTTGAAGTAACGGTATTGCTCATTGAACACCGGCTGCAGGTGGTTTACACCCTTTCAAAAAAGGTTTATGTTTTAAGCTTCGGCAAGCTTATCGCCGAGGGAACCCCTGCCGAGATACAGACCAATCAAACGGTCATAGACGCTTATATGGGGGAGGATGAATAATGGCATTGCTGGAAATTCGAGACCTCGTTGTGAGCTATGGCCATGTCAGCGCGCTCAACGGCATATCCCTGGATGTTGAGCCAGGTCAGATCGTGAGCGTTATCGGCGCAAACGGCGCGGGCAAGAGTTCGCTGCTCAACACGATCTCAGGTATGGTCAAGCCGAAAGCGGGCGAGATACGATTTGAGGGCGCCAGCCTGCTGTTGCCACCTGACAAGGTTGTGAAAAAGGGTGTGGCGCAGGTGCCCGAAGGCCGCAAGATATTTGATGGCCTCACCGTTGAGGAAAACCTCATAATGGGCGCTGTCAATGGGGCTAAGCAGGCAAAGGGCAACTTCGAGTTGGCCTATAGGCTCTTTCCGATCCTGTGCGAACGCAAAAAGCAGCAGGGCGGTACGCTCTCGGGCGGAGAGCAGCAGATGTTGGCAATAGCCCGCGCGATGATGTCCTCGCCCAAACTGATCATGTTCGACGAGCCCTCGATGGGCCTTGCTCCCGTGATCATCAAGCAGGTCTTCAAGTTTATCAAGGAGATTAATACATCGGGCGTTACGGTGTTGCTCATCGAGCAGAATGCAAAGCAGGCTCTGCAAAGCAGTGATTATACCTATGTGCTGGAGAACGGCTGCGTAATCATGCAGGGCGAATCCGCCAGGATGCTGACCGACGAGCGCGTTATCAAGGCATATTTAGGAGAGTAACATGGCCTCTGAAAAAGTAAGAGTCGCTATAATAGGCTGCGGCAATATCAGCGATATCTACCTTAAAAATCTAACTTCGCTTTTTAAGGAGATCGAGCTTCTAGGCGTATGCGACGCCCAGGACGAACTCGCGCAGCGAAAGACCGAAGCGTATTCTCTCGCGTGCCGCTATCATAGCAGCGACGAACTCCTCGCCGACCCAAGGGTGGAAATCGTTCTCGATCTTTGCCCTCCCCTCCTGCATTACGAAATAAACAAAAAGGCTCTATGCGCGGGCAAGCATGTTTATTCTGAAAAACCCCTCGCGGCGCGCTATGACGAGGCAAAGGAACTGCTCGCCCTCGCCGCCGATAAGGGGCTCTACATAGGCTGCTCGCCCGATACCGTACTCGGCGCGGCGGTGCAGACTTGCCGAAGGTTGGTGGATACCGGGGCCATCGGCGATGTGGTGGGCTGCTCTGCCAATCTCATCAAGCGCGGCGTGGAGACGTGGCATCCCAACCCAAATTTCCTTTACCAACCCGGCGCGGGCCCTCTGCTCGATATGGGCCCCTATTATCTGGGCGCGCTGCTGCAGATAGTGGGCCGCATCAAATCGGTTTCCGGTATGGCCGGCATCTCATTCCAGCAGCGTGTCATAACCTCGCAGCCTCATTTTGGGGAGATGATCGATGTCAACGTGCCTACCTATGTCAATGCGCTGCTTGGTTTTGAGAGCGGTGCGCAGGGCGCGCTTACGATGACATTTGATGTTTACAAGGCAAACCTGCCCTTCCTGGAGATATACGGCTCGGAGGGTTCGCTGTCTGTGCCTGATCCGAATTGCTTCGGGGCCTCGCCCATCCTACTCTATCGGCCCGAGCGCAATGAATGGCTCGAAATGCCGTTTATGTTCGGTTATGCCGAAAACAGCCGCGGTCTGGGCCTGGCGGATATGGCAAGGGCCCTGCGCACCGGGCGCGCCGTGAGGGCGTCCGGCGAGGCGGCGTGCCACACGGTGGAGATCATCGAAGCCATCCTCGCGAGCGCGGAGCAACGCCGTGAGATAACCCTGGAAAGCCCTTACAGCCGTCCCGCGCCGATGGTCAATTCACCCAAAGCCGGCATGCTGGACTAAAACGCCAATCAACTTTTTGCCTAGATGAAGGAGGTATAGATATGCTTTCTCGCAGAGCCATTTTAGCCGAACCCGGCAGATTCGAAATGATTAAGGAAGAAATAACTCCTGGCCCCGATGAACTGCTCGTAAAGGTCCGAGTCTGCGGACTGTGCAACTGGGAGATTAATCACTATCACGGCGTAGTGGGTCAGTGCCCGCAACCGCTTGGCCACGAATGGGCCGGAGAAGTCGTGGGCATGGGCGAGAGCGTTAAGGGCTTCGAGATAGGCGATCACGTTGTGGCCATGCCGGTCTACATCGGCTTTGCGGATTACGCCGTGCTTGATTACCGCCGCGCGATAAAGCTGGACCCGGCGGTTAAGCTCGAGCAGGCGCTGGGCGAGCCTCTAAAATGCGTTGTCACCGTTACGCGCGCATCCAACGCAAGGCCGGGCGATTGCGGTGTTCTCTATGGTTGCGGCCCGATGGGGCTATGGTGCGCCCAGATACTCTCGGGCGGCAGCCTCAACGCGCTCATCGCGGTGGATACCGATGACGCGAAGCTGGAGCTGGCGAAAAAATACGGTGTGACGCACATCGCTAACCCCCTGCGCGACGATGTGGCGGCGATTGTAGCGCAGGCCACCGGCGGACATATGGCTGATTTCGTCATTGAGGGTACCGGCGTGCCCGAGCTGCTCAACGACTGCGTCCGTCTGCTGCGAACCACGGGCCGTGGGCGCGTTGTGCTTATGAGCTCGCACAAGCGCCCGTGCCATGATTTTGATTTCCGCGAGATGGTTTCGCGCAGCGCCGAACTGATCGTGGCCCATGCGAAATACAGCGAGGATCAAATGGAGGATATGCGGCGGGGGTTGCGCTTTCTTGAGAACGGCGTGATCAAGATGGACGATATCATTACTCACCGCTACGAACTCGCCGATATCAGCCGCGCATTTGAGGATCTTGTGAATAAGCCCGCCGGCTATATAAAGGGCATTGTGGTGCCCGATGCGGCCGCCGAGTAAACGGAGGATGACAATCGGGCGGGCTTTCAGCCTTGCGCCGCTAAGATGGATGACATGAAGAATCTACTCACAGAGATATCCCAGATAGGCGTGGCCGTAAGCGATCTTGAAGCGGCGATTGCGGCAATGCGATGCATCTTTGGCGTCGAACCCGATGAATTCCTCGGCCCGTCTAACGCACCGCGCCTCTATCACGGGCGTAAGGTGGCCTGCGAAACGAAAATCGCGCTCTACCGCTTCGCAAACATCGAGATAGAGCTCATTGAGCCCGTATGCGGCGAGAGCGTGTGGAGCGACTTTGTGCGCGATAAAGGTACGGGCGTGCAGCACCTCAAGTTCAGCGTGGATAGCTTTGCCGCGGCGGCAGCGCAGCTCGGCGCGGCCGGTTATCTGCCCGAGATGGAGGGCGATTCCGCGCGCACCGTGCCGGGGCTCAAATGGGCCTACTTCGATACCGGGAGGGATCTAGGGTATTCTGTTGAGATATTCAACGATAAAGAGGTCTGCGCGGCCCGCCTGTAGCCGCCTGCACTGCGCTTTCTATCCTCAATCCCGGTGAATCTACAGCGAAATGCAGTGTGTTATACTGCCCTTCCATATTGTTTACGCCGCGCCCTATGCCGTCGTGGAAGGAGAGAAATTCATAACATCATAATATGCGGGGACGGGCCCGCTCTTGCGCGCCCGCTTTTATTTTAGTGATAGAAGCGGCGCGGGGTTATCGCAAATCATCAAAGGAGGCATCCCAATGAATACCCTCGCGTTTATTTTACGAAACAAGGTCATCACCATTTGCCGCAAGGTCTATGGCGTAGACCTGCTGCATCTGGCGGGCGCGCTGCTCGCTGGGGGCGTCAAACTGATCGAGGTTACGTTTGACCAGGCCGATCCGGACTGCATCCCCAAAACCGTCCAGGCTATCCGCTCCCTCAATGAAACCTACGCCGGGCAGATGCTGTTCGGTGCGGGTACGGTTTTAACCGGGGAGCAAGTTGAGGCCGCCAAAGAGGCGGGCGCGCGCTATATCATTTCCCCCAATGTGGATCCTGCTGTCATCCGCCGCACCAAGGAACTTGGCCTGGTATCTATCCCCGGCGCCATGACGCCCAGCGAGATAATCACCGCGCACAACCAGGGCGCGGATATCGTCAAGCTCTTCCCTGCCGGCTATCTCGGCTTTGGCTATATCAAGGATATTCTCGGCCCTATCAGCCATGTAAAGCTCTGCGCCACCGGCGGCGTCACCGAGGAGAACCTGGCCCAATACCTGGATCTGGGCTTTGCGGGCGCGGGCATCAGCGGACGCCTCTGCGACAAAGGGTGTATCGCCGCGGGTGATTTTGAACAGATTGCCGCCCGGGCACAGGCCTTTACCAACATCGCCCAGACCCATTGATTATCTGTAAGGAGAGCGAGCATGGAAAAGAAGAAATTTGTCGGATTCGGAGAAATGCTGCTGCGCCTCGCGCCGGACGGCTATCTGCGCCTATCCCAGGCAAATAATTTCAACCTCAATTATACCGGCGCGGAAGGCAATATGGCCATCGCCCTATCCTACATGGGCCTACCCGCCGCCCTGGTGACCAAACTGCCGGACAATGAACTCGGCCGCTGCACCAAACGTATGCTGTGCAAATTTGAGGTCGATACCAGCCACATCGCCTGGGGCGGTGAACGCCTGGGCCTCTATTATCTTGAACGCGGCGCGTCCCAGCGCCCCTCCAAGGTTATCTATGACCGCAAGGGCTCGGCCTTTGCGGAGGCGGAGCCCGGCGATTTCGACTGGGACGAGATCTTCCGGGACGCAGGCTGGTTCCACTTCACCGGCATTACGGTTGCGCTGAGCGCGAACCTGCGGGAAATTTGCAGGCAGGCCTGTATCGCCGCGCGGCGCCACGGGGTCAAAGTCAGCGTGGATCTCAATTACCGCAAATCCCTCTGGACCCCGCAGGAGGCGCAGCTTGCCATGCGCCCCCTCATGGAGTATGTGGACGTCTGTATCGCCAACGAGGAGGATTCGGAGAAATCATTAGGCGTCAAAGCCGCGGATACGGATATTTCGGCCGGCCGGCTGAGCATTGAGGGCTATTGCGACCTCGCCAAAAAGCTGGCTGATGCCTATGGCTTTGAGAAGGTGGCAATCACCCTGCGCGAATCCATTTCCGCCTCAATCAACAATTGGTCCGCCCTGCTCTATGCCGATGGCCAAGCCTATCTTTCGCGGAAATATACCCTGCAGATCGTGGATCGCGTTGGCGGCGGGGATTCCTTTGCTTCGGGCCTGATCTATGCCTGCCTGCATGACTTCGAAAACCAAAAGGCCGTGGAATTTGCTGCGGCGGCCAGTTGCCTCAAGCACTCTATCGAGTTTGATTTCAATCTTTCCTCTCCGCAGGAGGTCATGGCCCTGATCAATGGCGACGGCTCCGGCCGCGTACAGCGCTGACGCCAAGAGGCCGGGGCATTGCCAACCCCCATGGTTTGCGCAAATCTGCCAGAGCGGGATGAACCGATCCCAGCGCGCGGGGGAATACATTCCTATGAGGAGACGATTGAGGAAGCATTCGATAAGGTAAACTATTTTTCGCACAAATGAAAAAGGGCCAGAAAAGGAAGGACATGGCCGAACTCGCTTGGTAGAATGTAAGTTACCACACAAAACATCGAACCGAGCAAAGGAGAAAAGCCATGTCCGAGAAGATTATAC
>JAYFPE010000067.1:0-12402 GCA_034928145.1 Candidatus Pelethousia sp.
TCAGAACGTCGTGAGACAGTTCGGTCCCTATCCATCGTGGGCGCAGGAGATTTGAGAGGAGCTGTCCTTAGTACGAGAGGACCGGGATGGACGCACCAAGGGTGTATCAGTTGTCGTGCCAACGGCATAGCTGGGTAGCCAAGTGCGGAGCGGATAAACGCTGAAGGCATCTAAGCGTGAAGCCGACCTCAAGATAAGATCTCCCATCCGAAAGGAGTAAGACCCCTTGAAGACCACAAGGTTGATAGGCCGGAGGTGGAAGTGCGGTAACGCATGCAGCTGACCGGTACTAATAGGTCGAGGGCTTGATCGAAGCGAATTGAACTTTATGCAGTTTTCAAGGTATGCACCAACTTCATACCTTACCATTCCGGTGGTTAAGCTAAGGGGATCCACCTGTTCCCATCCCGAACACAGTAGTTAAGCCCTTATACGCCGAAAATACTGAGCTGGCAACGGCTTGGAAACATAGGTAGCCGCCGGATCCCAAATGAAATAGCACCCCTTTGGGGTGCTATTTCATTTGGAACCTGTTACTATTCATGTTTCTAAGCCTATCATCAGGGCAGGCGTGTTAGCGCTACTGAGCTTGCAACACAGCGAAGCCGAACGCGCCCGGTGGGCGTAAAAGTGAGGCGCAGCTGCGCAAGGCAGGGAGCGGTAGGAAACCGCCCCTGCGGTGACGCACCGCGACCTTTGCCGCGGCGCTTGGAAACATAGGTAGCCGCCGGATCCCAATAGATAACACACCTCCAAGGGGTGTCTTTTCTGTTGGAGAAATAATGATAGAATATAGGTAATCTTGAATAGGGATTAAGGAGGAAATCGGCCTGAAAACGATTGGTTTGTTGGGCGGCATGAGTTGGGAAAGTACGGTCACCTATTACCGCACCATCAATGAAACCGTAAAGGAAACGTTGGGGGGCTTGCATTCCGCAAAGATAGCGCTCTATAGCGTGAATTTTGCGGAAATCGAACGTTGCCAGGCGCGAGGGGATTGGGTGCAAAGCGCAGATATCCTCTCTGCCGCCGCGGTGGGCCTGGAAAAGGCAGGTGCGGATTTTATCCTGATCTGCACCAATACCATGCATAAGGTCGCCCCACAGATCCAAAGCCGGGTCACTATCCCTATCATCCACATTGCGGAAGCGACGGCGGATGAACTGAAGAAGCAAAATATTTTCATGGTCGCCCTACTAGGCACCAAATATACCATGACGCAAGATTTTTATAAAGAAAAGCTGGAGCAAGCCGGCATTGAAGTTCTAATTCCAGAGCAGCGGGAGATCGAAATGGTGAACGAGGTAATCTATCGGGAATTGTGCATGGGAAAAGTTTGCGAGGAATCTAAGCGAATGTATCTGGATACTGTGGATAACCTGGCTAAACGCGGCGCGCAGGGGGTGATTCTGGGCTGCACGGAGGTCGGCCTGTTGATTCGGCAGGAGGATATGTCCGTGCCCGTATTTGACACCACACAAATACACGCGCGCAAGGCTACGCTTTTGGCTATGGATAAGCGGCTTACCTTTTGGCTGCATATATGTAAACCGGTAGAACAAAAAGCCGCCCCGAATGGAGCGGCTTTCGTTTTGCCAATTTTAGTTTATGCCGTAGCGCTTCTTGAAACGGTCCACACGTCCGCCCGTATCCACCAGCTTTTGACGGCCGGTGAAGAAGGGGTGGCACTTGGAGCAGATTTCGACCTTGAGTTCGCCTTTGACCGAACCGCTCTTGAAGGTTTCGCCGCAAGCGCAGCGTACGATGCTCTCGCCATAGTTGGGATGGATATCGTTCTTCATCTCGTTGCCCTCCATTCGAATTTGCTTGGCGCAGGGCGATTAGCCGCCCTCCTGCTGCATTTGGCACTACAGCACGTGCCGAACAGCACTATTATAAACGAATAAGGGCCGTAATGCAAGCAAAACTTCCCGCATTACGGCCTTTTTGAAGCCCTGGTTTTTACTTCATAAAGCTTCTGCCTGTGGTATAGCCATCCTTTTCGTAGGCATTCATCCAACCCTTGAGCCGGGCCACGAATTCTTCGTTGGTCGCCGTTTTTTCCAGCATGCCGATGAGCTGTTCGGTGACCTCCGCGGGATTCCCCGCGCTGAGGTTGCGCCGCATCGCGAACACCGCCTCGCGCTCATCCGCGCTGAGCAGCAGTTCCTCGCGCCGGGTACCGCTCTTGTAGATATCAATGGCCGGGAAGATGCGCTTCTCGCTCATCTTGCGATCCAGGTGGATCTCCATATTGCCGGTTCCCTTGAATTCTTCGTAGACGATATCGTCCATGCGGCTGCCCGTTTCAATCAGGGCGGTGGCGATGATGGTAAGGCTGCCGCCATTCTCGATGTTGCGCGCAGCGCCGAAGAAACGCTTGGGTTTATGCAGGGCGCCGGGGTCCATACCGCCGGAAAGGGTTTTGCCGGTGGCGGGAATGGTGAGGTTGTAAGCGCGGGTGAGGCGGGTGATGGAATCGATCAGCACGACCACATCCTTGCCCTGCTCTACCAGGCGCATCGCCCGCTCCTGGGCCATCTCGGCCACGCGGGTATGGTGCTCGGGCAGCTCGTCAAAGGTGGAATAGAGCACCTCGCCTTTGATGGAGCGCTGCATATCGGTTACTTCCTCGGGCCGCTCGTCGATCAGCAGCACCAACAGGGTCACATCCGGGTAGTTGGTGGCGATGCCGTTGGCGATATTCTTGAGCAGGGTGGTCTTGCCGCTCTTGGGCTGACTCACGATCAGGCCGCGCTGGCCCTTGCCGATGGGAGATATCAGGTCGATCAGGCGGATGGCCCGGTTTTGCCCCTGCTCTGTGGAGCCGCACTCCAGCGTGAGGCGCTCATCGGGGTAGATGGGTACCAGCTCTTCAAAAAGCTTGCGGGTGGGGGCCAGCTCCGGATCCTCGCCGTTGATAGCCGTGATATACAACAAGGCGAGGAAGCGCTCGCCCTCCTTGCCGGGGCGCGTCTTGCCCGTGACCAAGTCGCCCGTGCGCAGCCCGAAGCGGCGGATCTGAGCGATGGAAACATATACGTCGTGATTGCCGGGCAGGTAATTTTCGCTGCGCAGGAAGCCATATCCATCCGGCAGCACCTCCAGCACGCCCTCGCACTCGCCGCATTCGCCGCCCTCGAGCAGCTCCGGCACGGCGGGGTTGCTGGTGCCGTATTCTTTATTATAATAACCCTCGGCGCGCTCCCCGCGCTCGGAACGGCGGTAGGCCTCATCCTGCTCGTAGGAAGGCTGGTAGCCCTGGCCGTAAGCAGGGGCGGGCGGGGCGAAATTCTGCTGCTGGTAGCCTTGCTGGCCGTAGTCGCGGTTATTATATCCGCTGTAATTCTGCTGGTAGCCCTGCTGCTGCTGATAGCCGCCCTGGTAGCCCCGGTTATTATTGTAGCCGCCGTATTGTCGCTGCTGGGGATACTGTTGGCGGCGGTTGCTGCTATAGCCGCTCTGCTGGTAAGAGGGGCGCTGCTGGTAGGCCGGCGCGCTGTAACGCGGCTGATAACCGCCGCTCTCCTCTGGCGCGCGGCCAGGCTGCCCCGCCGCCCCAATGGGAGCCTCCGCTCGGGGAGCCTCCGCTCGGCGAGCCTCCGCTCGGGGAGCCTCCGCTGGCGGATCGCCCGCTACAGGCGCCTCCGCCCGAGGAGCGGATATGGGCATGGAATCTTCCACAGCAGGCGCCGCCGACGCTTCGCCGGGCAGCTTGCCGCCGTTCATGATGATATCCACCAACTCGCTCTTGCGGTATTTGGTCAAGGATTTGACGCCCTGCAGCCGGGCGACCTCCCGCAAATCGCTGAGGCTTTTCTCTTGTAACATTTCTCTGGTCACGAGAACAACAACTCCTTTCGCGCGATAGACAGCGCCCGGAACTCCGGAAACGATTTCCCTTCGCACCCATAAAAATAATGAATAGTAAAACAGGCTGTGCCGCCACATCAAACCAGATGGGGATACATGTAAGTATACCCAAACCTTGGCGATTCAAACCAGTTTTTTATACGATTGTACACCATTGGTAAGTCATGAAGCGATGCTGCTGGAAATACGAATATAACCCTACTTTGGCGTATATATAGTATAGTAAGGGCAAGCGGTCAAAAAGTCAAGGTTCATCCGGTAAAATTCATATGCGATTTCCACATGGGCGAGGGCGCCAATATAAAAAAGTGATATAAGCCCTCCTTATTATAGAATATTCTTAGAGGGGGCGGCATATACATGTTTAAGTTACAAAGAAAGGACGGGCCGCTATGATCGAACAAAAGGCCATCGAGGGCGGGCGCATTAGAGCCCATTCCATCCATATCGACGAAAGGCAGCTCATGCGGGTCAGCGGGGTGAAGGATGTGGACAGCTTTAATGAGCAGGAGGTGCAGCTTCACACCGAGGCGGGCGAGCTGCGCATCGAGGGGTTGGGGCTGCACATGACCAAGCTGGATCTGGACGCGGGCCAGGTGATCTTGGAGGGGGATATCCTGGCGCTGGAATATGTGGAGGAAGCTCAGCCACAAGGTTCCCTTATGTCCAGGTTGTTCCGCTGAGGATGCGAGGCCATGGAGGAGCTTCCCGCCCTGCTGGCCGCGCTCTACGCGGGGCTGGTGATTGGCGCCCTGTATGACGCCCTGCGGCCCCTGCGCCTGTTTTCCCAGGGCAGGCTGTGGAACGGATTGTTGGATGTGCTCTATTACGGCCTGGTGTTCTTTGTGGCTGCCTTCGCCCTGTTTTACATCAACGGGGGCGCACCCCGGGTCTACCTGCTCCTGGGCATCTGCCTGGGGGCCTATGCGTATGCCCGCCTGGTGAGCCGCTTTTTGGTGGCCGTGGCCGAACTGATTAAAAAAACAGTTGCGAAGCGCCGCAGGATGGATTAAATTATAGATGGGAGAGTATGATATCATGGCCAAGGCAAAGAGCAAGCGATTTAAAAAAATACGCCTGGCTTTTTTAACGGGGGCGCTCCTGGCCGCCGCCTTGGGCATGGTGTTCTTTTCCCAGGAGCGCAAGCTGGAGGCCATCCGGCAGGAGCAGCAGGCGCTGAGCGAAGAATATGCCGCCTTGCAGATCGAAAAGCAGCGCATCGAATACATGATCGAATACGCCCAGAGCGAGGAATACCTCCTGCAATACGCCCGCGAGAAGCTGGGCTATGTAAAGCCGGGGGATGTGAAATTCAGCGTGGAATAGGCCGCGGGGCGGCAACCAACATAACGCATAACACCTCGCGCAAATGCCCGGCATTTGCGCGAATCTATGTCATCCGGGAGGACGAGCCCTATGAAGCAGGCCGCCATATTGGATATCGGCAGCAATTCCATCCGCTATGCCTGCGGCCGGTTGGATGAAGCCGGCTACGCCGTTTTGGAGCCTAAGCAGATCCGCACCACCCGCCTGGCCCAGGGCCTGGACGCGAGCGGCCGGCTGGGTGAAGCTGCCATGCGCCGCTCGCTGGAGGCCATTTCGGCATTTGCGGCGGATGCTGCATCCCGCGGCCTGCCCCTTTATGCCTATGCTACCAGCGCCGTGCGCGACAGCGCCAATCGGGCGGATTTTTGCGGCCGGGCCGCCGCCCTGGGGGTGGAGATCGAGATCCTCGGCGGCGAGGAGGAGGCCAACCTGGCCCGCCTGGGCGCGACGGGCGGCTTGGGCGGCATAATCGATATCGGCGGGGGCAGCACCCAGATCATCCGGGCTGATTTCGCCCATAGCGCGCCCATCGGCTGCGTGCGGGCACGGGAACTATGCGATGCGGCCCGCTCTTTAGATGAAATGAAACGGGCCGTATTCGGCCGCTGCGAGGAGATTCTCCGCTTCCCTGCACAAAAGAGCCACGATTATGTGGGCCTGGGCGGTACCATCCTCACCATTGCCGCGTTGATGCGGGGACTCACGGCCTACGACCCCGTGAAAGCCTGCGAGATGCGCATCTGCCACACGGCGCTTGGTGAGCTGGTGGAATGGCTGTATGACCTGGGGGATGCGGGCCGCAGCGCCCAGCCCTTGCTGGTAGAATCCGAGCGGGTGGATACCCTTTTGCCCGGCGCGCTGATCCTGGTTTTCGTGATGGCGCATACTGGGGCTGGGGAGATCGCCGTTTCCGAGCGGGACGGCATGGAAGGCTACCTTATACAAAAGCTAAGCAACTGAATATTTGTTCCCTTTAGGAGAATATTTACCATTTATTCATTTGAACATCGCCCTCCGCGGCTGTACACTACTGGAGAAGAGCGATGCGAAATACGGCGGTTCGGAGGGAAGGATGGAGCAAAAACCCATTATTGATATACGGGATATCAAAAAGGTTTATCATGTGGGGAGCGTGGATGTGCACGCTCTGCGCGGGGTGAATCTTTCCATCGCACCTGGGGAGCTTTGCTGCATCATTGGCCGCAGCGGCAGCGGCAAAAGCACGCTTTTGAACCTCTTGGCCGGGCTGGAACCGGCGACCAGCGGCGAGATCATCATCAGCAACATGCACCTGGAGCGCATGAGCCAGAGCGAGCTGATCGTTTTTCGCCAAAAGCACGTAGGGTTCATCTTTCAGTCCTTTAACCTCATGCCTTATTATACGGCGCTGGAAAACGTGGCTTTTCCGCTCTCCTTCCGCGGCATACCCGTAGGGGAGCGAACCCGCCGGGCCAAAGAAGTCCTCAAGACGGTGGGCCTCGAAACGCACATGCAGCATAAGCCCTCCCAAATGAGCGGCGGCCAGCAGCAGCGGGTGGGCATCGCCCGCGCCCTGGTGACGGACCCGGATATCATCTTTGCGGATGAGCCCACGGGCAACCTGGATTCCGCCACCAGCGACGAAGTGATGCATTCCATCTGCGATACGGTCAGAGCCAAAGGGAAAACACTCATCATGGTCACCCACGATCCGAACATGGCCGCTTTCACGGATAAGGCCATCAGCATCCTGGATGGCCGCATCACGGATATTCAGGCCAATCCGATAGCATAAGATAACAGGGGGAACCAACATGAAACACACAAACCGCGCCCTGGCGCTGATTTTAGCCCTGGCCCTTTGCCTGGGCATGCTTAGCGTGGCGAGGGCGGACGAGCCGCCGATAAAAATAAGCAGTAACCGCCAATTGTATACTGACACAAATGGCTCTGTCTCTATGCAGTTCTATGTGAAAAACAATGAAGGTAGCGATCCCGTTATTCTTTCAGGCGTTGCACCGGGTGCGGATAGCGTACTAGCTATGGCCTCCTTGGTGCTCCCGGAATCGGAGCCAAATATTACAATTGGCAAGGGTCAGGGTAAATGGGTAACGGTCATTGGTGTCATCAGCAATGGCAATAAAGCGGGAGACTATACGAATGAAAGTATGGTTTTCAACTTTGATAATGTACCGGCAGACGAGAGCCCAAAATCCAATATCTACACCATTAAGAAGCAAGCGGCAGAGGTGACACAAACTGACGATCCCAACAAAACTGGCACCGAAGACAAAGAAGCCAAGCTGCGTATCAGCCCCACGGATCGCAACGGCCAGGTGGTGGCCGCGCCCGCAGGGGATTACGGCGAGCTGATCTCCATCCGCATCCCGCTCAAATGCTACCGCGAGAGCGTATCGGATATCAAGATCGCGCCCGCTCTTTCCAACGATGTCGAAAAGTTCCCCTTCGATATCGAGGCCGTGGATTACCTTTTGACCTACCCCAACGCCGTAAGCGTGGGGGATATCGTAGAATTCCAATATAACCTCAGATTGAGCAAAAAGGCCACCACCGGCGTGAAGCAGGTGGATTTCAACGTGAGCTACCGCGTAGGCGGCTGGAGCGGCGCATACGGCACCCTGGAAACGGCCACCGTGAGCGTGTTCGTTAATGTGAAAAAGGGCCTTGCGCCCACCTCCAGCGACGCGGGCGGCTCCACGCCCAAGCTGATCGTGGAAAGCTATACCATCAGCTCGGATAAAATTTACGCCGGGGAAACCTTTAAGGTAACCATCACCATCAAGAACACCTCGTCCACCGAGGCCATCCAGAATTTGCAGATCCGCTTCAAGGATACGGCGGAGGTGGCCAAGCTGGTGCCGGCCAGCGGCGGCAGCAACGCCATCTATATTGCCAAAATCGGCAAGGGGGAAAGCAAAACCGAGGTGCTCTCCCTGCAGACGGCGCCGGATACGGAGGCTAAGGCCTATACGCTGGGCCTGGATTTCGGCTACGAGGGCGCTACCAATAACGCGCCCTATACGGCGGCGGAAACCATCGCCATCCCCATTTTGCAGAAGATACGCATTAAGTGCGACGACCCAACCATTTATGATTCCGAAGCATGGGTGGGCCAGAGCTGCGGTATGTATGTAAAGATGTATAACATGGGCAAATCCTCCATATATAACTGCATGGTGGATGTGGAGGGCGAGGGCCTGGAGATGGAGGAAAGCTACTTTGGCGGCAACATCGGCAGCGGCAGCACCATGGCGGCCGATTTCTCCATCATCCCCTCCGTGGCCGGGCAGATTGAGGGCACGGTGGTCATCACCTATGAGGATGTATACGGCGCGCCCAGCGAAGAGCGCCTGCCCTTTACGTTGATGGTGAACGAGGAGGCCGCGATGGATCCTTCCATGGGTGTTGAAGGTATGGAAGGAATGGAAGGCATGGAAGGAATGGAAGGCTTCGAGGTATCCGGCCCGGGCATGGAGCAGCGCGGCCTGCCCTGGTGGGGCTGGGCGTTGATCGTGCTGGCCGCGGCCGGCATGGCTGTGGCGGGCATCATAATTTACCGTAAAAAACGGGCGCGGTCTTTGGAGGATGTATGAAGCTGTGGGATATGCTCCGCACGGCGTTCATGAACCTGTGGCGCCGCAAGCTACGGGCGGTCTTGACCGTGCTGGGCATGGTGATAGGCACCAGCTCCATCGTGGTGATGGTGAGTCTGGGCATTGGCATACGCGCATCCATTGTGGAAAGCTATGCCAGCATGGGCAGCCTCACCAATATCACGGTCAGTTCCTGGCGCTGGGTTCCCAGTGAGGATGGGCGCAGCGGCACCAGCACGGAAAAAAAGCTGGATAAGCGGAGCGTAGAAAGCTTTAAATCCATCCCCGGGGTGGTGGCGGTGATGCCGCAGATCACCACCTGGGGCATGCTCAAGAGCGGCAAATGGTCGAGCGATTGCTCCATCATGGGCATTGACGCGCAGGTAGCCCCCACCTTTGGCATCGAGCTTTCCGAGGGCCGCTATCCGGAATATAAGCGGGGCGGAAGCACGTATGAGATCGTGATGAGCCAGGATGTGCTCAATTGGTTCCGCGACCCGAATACAGGCAAGCAGGCCGTGGATAAGAACGGCGTTTCCAAGATCACCATGGAGTCCCGCTTTCAGCTCACCTTCGATTATTCCAACGTTTATCCGAATATGGGCGCCGGCGACGAGGGCAGGGTGCCCGGCAAAATCTATAAGCTCTCGGCCGTGGGCATGGTTTCCCCCACCACCAACGAGTTCTCCTGGTATTGCTTAATGGATCTGGAGGCGCTCAAAAAGCTGGCCAAGGAAAACCCGGATATGAACCTGGATACCTCGGTTTACCAGCAGGTATCCGTAAAATGCGAAAATACGGATGCGGTGGCCTCCGTTAAGGCCGCCATCGACGAGATGGGCTTTGGCACCAGCAGCTTGCAGGATGCCGTGGAACAGGCAGAAAAGCAGATGCAGCAGATCCAATATCTGTTGGGCGCCATCGGCGGGGTATCCCTCTTGGTGGCTGCCATCGGCATCATGAACACCATGATGATGAGCATCTACGAGCGCACGCGCGAAATCGGCATCATCAAGGTGCTGGGCTGCCGCATGAGCAACATCGCCGGCATGTTCCTAAGCGAAGCCGCTTTCATCGGCCTCTTTGGCGGCGCGCTGGGCATCGGCATCAGCTATGGCCTTTCCGCCGTGATTAATATGTTCGTGGGACAAAGCGGCTTCAAGAGCCTGATCCCGGCCTACCTAGCCATCGGCGCGCTGGGCTTCTCCATCCTGGTGGCCATGATCTCCGGCCTCTACCCGGCCCTTAGGGCCATGCGCTTAAGCCCGCTCACGGCGATACGCAACGAGTAGGGGGGAAGGCCGGGGCTACCCGCCCCAGCCCCTCGCTTACGCGTGAAAGAATAAGCTGAACCCTGTTTTAGGATACATATAAGGCCCGGGGCATTCTGGATGCGCCGGGCCTTTGCGCATTTTTCGCATTTTGCGCAACCAGTTCTATTCCGCGCAGGTCTATATAGGCAGACCGGTCAAGTGCAAAGAAAGGAACTCCCCTATGCAAGCAAAGGACAAATACTTTAGCCAGGTGTATGGCCAATGCTATCAGCCGCTTCTGCGCTATGCGTTCCTCAAACTTTCAGACCCGCATGATGCCGAGGATGCCCTGCAAAGCGTCTTCACCCGCTTTTACAAGCGGATCAGTGCGCGCGGTTATCGGGATATCGAGGATCCCAGGGCTTTTGCGCTTACCCTCTTGCGGCATGAGCTGGCCGAGCGCTATGCCCTGCGCGCCAAGCAAGCCGAACGCGAAGCGCCCCTGGCGGATTTGGACCTGCCCTCGGATGAGGAGGAGCTGGCCGTGCGGGTGGAAACGGCCGACGAGGCGGCGCGCATCTTCGGCTATGCCAGGGCGCTTTCCGCGGAGAGCTACCGCACGTTCGTATTGTTCTATGGCTTCGATATGGGCGTGGAAGATATCGCGGCGGCCCTTAGCGTGAGCGTGGAAGCGGTCAAGAGCCGGCTCTTGCGCGCCCGCCGGGCCATTCGCGCCAGGATGATGGAAGGAGAAATTGTATGAAAGAACGAGAGGTATATAAAAAGGCCTTGGATATGACCCTGCTTTCGGGCGATGAAGGGCTGGATACAATTTTGCGAAAAGGCAAAAAGAACGGTGCGCCGTGCAGCTGGCGGGCGCTCCAATATGCGGCGGCGGCTTTGTTGCTGTGCGCAGGGCTTACGGCGGCCATCCCCCCGGCCAGGGCCTTTGTAATTCGCTTGCTACATCCGGCGGCGGATATCGGCCAATACCTGGCCGCGCCGGAGGAAGCGCGCCAAGCCCGGCCCCTGCCCAATCTGGAGGCGGCCATGGAAAGCGCAGAGGACCAACCCCTCTTCGTAGCCGTAACCTATGCGGCGGACGCACAATGGCAAGCCTGGGCCGAGGGGATAGAAATCGACCTTGGAAAGCTGCTGTATGACGGAGAAACCCTTTATATCGCCGGTACTTTGCATGGCCACGCGCGGGACCTGTTAAAGCCCATGTCCGAATATATCCAAGCGCGGAACGAGCAGGGCCGCACGTTTAGCCCGCCGGATAGCCTTTATGCCGTGGCCCTGCACTATAGCCTGGGCGGGGAGACGCGGGCTTATTATGAAAACGTAATTCAAAGAAGCGCGGATGAATCGCAGCTTAGTCAAGCCTACGAAAGCGATTCCTTACCCATCTTCCTGGAGCTGCCCATCGGGGCGGGCCTTACAGGCAGGCAGGATGTTACGCTGGCGCTGCTTTTTACGGATATGGGCACCCTGCGGGCGGCCGGCGAGACGAGCGAGGAAGAGAAGGACTTCCCAAGCCGCGCCGTCATCACCGTCAGCGGCCTGCATTTTGACGCTACGGCGGGCTCGGCGGCCATCCAAAGCCTGCCCCTGCCCGCGCCTGCGGCCCTGCAAGGCGAAGCTGCCGTCTTCGCCCTGGAGGAGGGCGAGGGTACGGCGGATGTGGGCAATGACCTGCTTTCCCTCACGGGGGGCAAATTCGCCGTTACATCCATCCGCCAAAGGCTGGAGGGTACGGAGCTGACCCTATGCATCACCCCGCCGGCGAGCTGGACGCAAGAGCAGATAGGTTCTCTGCGCAACTATCTCTTTGCGGAGTTCATCGTGGATGGCCATAACATGGGCGGCTTCGGCCGGGCGTATAGCGCCATGCGATATGATAGCGATGATTCGCGCAGCATCGTCTTCACCGTTTCCACCTCTATGCAGCCCGAGGACTGGGCGGCGATCCAAACCTTTGAGATCATGCTAGCCCTGCGGGAGATGGCCGTTTTCAATGGGGCGCAGGTGCCGCTCAACAGCCGTGTCACCGTAGAATACGATGGGCGCGGCTGGTCGGAGGAAACGGAACCCCGGGCTTGGGAGGATTGTGTTTTAAAGGTGAAATGACCCCTTGCACCCATAAGATGAAAAGATAGGCCCGGCAAATCCGTTATGCGCCGGGCCATTTATATTCCCTAAAACAGGGCGTCGCTTCAGTCTGTCAAAAAAGTGGCTATGCCACTTTTTTGAGTTTCCATGAAACAACTGCTCGTACCTCGCGGTCGTTGTTTCATGCGGAGAAGGCCTTGGCAAGCAAGGCTTTTCGCTCGCGGCGTACACGCCGCCGCTCACGA
>JAYFPE010000019.1:0-13155 GCA_034928145.1 Candidatus Pelethousia sp.
CATCCTCACTATATAGTTACCGTCTGAAATTCTTTAATATTTCTTTTGTGAGGTTTTCCACAGCAGCTCCCTCAAGCTCTCCGCAACCCAGGCCCCCAATCGCATCAATTACAGATTTTTTATATTTTTTAGCATGTTGCATATAATTGGAGCCGAACTCTACTGTCCGGCCGTTTCCTTTTCAACTGTTAATATATAAAAGTTTGTGTTCGCGAAAAGCATATGGCCCGCACCTTTGAAAGCGGATTAAAAAGATCATTTTATTACTGATTCAAGCCAGCCGGCAAAAAAGAGAACAAGCGGGAAGTGCAATAACCAACTGATCGGGACAAAGCTACACCATCTTTGGAGCGTTATCCATTCATGTTCAATCCGCTTCGCTTCCGCATCATCCTTTATACATGCTTGGATTAATGCATCCAAATCGGTCTTAGGCTCGTTCTCGGCTTTCTTCCATAGTTTCCTCCATTGCTTATTCCAGGGCCAGTCATCCCAATTTCTATTGCGTGACGCCGCGCTTATCTCCTGGCTATATGCGGGGCAGCGATCTGCCAAGCGGCGACAAAATATTCGCCAATATAGCAGAATCGTTATATAGCTTCCCAACATATTAACAAAAAGGCCCGGCGATATACCTCTTCCTCTAGGACGGTTTATATAAATCGCCCATAGGGACTCCACACAGAGTCCAAGAAGAAATGCTGTAAAAACCAGGGCTCCAAGCAATCGGATATTAACAATTATATAGCCTCTTTTTTTCAAGCGACCTCCATTTTGTATTTACCATTTCATTGTGTTAAAAATCTTTTTCAGGAGAGCTTCTCCTAAATATCCTTTTATCTCACCCTCTCCCAAACTCTTTAATGCATCCCCCATGCTTTTCTTATATTTTTTAGCATGCTGCATATAATTAGAGCCAAACTCTACTGTCCGACCGTTTCCCTCCCAACTGTTAATATACAGAAGTTCATCTCTACGAAAAGCATATGTTGCACCATAGCCGCTTGTATCCTGTGGTGATTGATAGTATATCACAACATCCCCCTTTTCGAGAATAGCGGCCGGATTATATCTAAAATATTCTTTCCATTGAAACTCCTTTGCTACTGCAGCGAGCCTTGCCGCCCAGCTAGTGAATTTCGTAGTGCCAGCGCCCAAGCCTATTATATATTCAATGAGCTCTTCCGTTACTGTTTTATCCGGCCCTAACCCAAACAGCGGCGTTCCATCAATTACTTCTAGACTGACTTGGCCATTTTCAAGGGGCGGCAATCCATCATATATGCCTAGGCCAGCATTAAGGGCTTCCCGAACAAGCTTATCGTTTGCGTTATACCGCTGACGGCCGCTTTTATCCCAGACGCTCAGAACATTGCTTTTCCCGGATACGGCCTCTTCATTATATTTCTCCATATGGGCACGTATATGATCCGCATCTTCACGTTTTCTTTTGCCGGTAAATACACGGTATAAAGCCGCCATGGCTGTGATTCCGGAATTATCTCGGGGATCCCTTTGCTGCTGCAATTCTGCACTTAGATAGCTCTCTACCTTTTCTTTTTTCCTGGCTAATTCACCGTATCTCTCCAGAGATTTCTGCATATCCTGCTGTTTTTTCTGCGCAATTGGAGAGGTGTTTTTTCTATCGTGCCATGTTTTGTCCACTTCGGATTGCGCAGAATAGAACGGGCCTTCATTCGATGTCATATTAGGACGACGCAGAAATTCCTCTAGTTTTTCCATGCGATCAATTCCTCCGTGCGCCTGATATGAGGATTGTGCTTGCAGCTTTGTATCCCGGAGCCCTTCCGGACTTCTATCGCCTATTACATCCATGGTCTTACCAACTCCTTGTTGTACCGATATCTCTTTCGGCGGTTGGTACGAGGTTTGCGGTGTGCGCATTTTAGTCCAAGCTTCCTGGGTCTCCCTGCCCCAAATGCCATCCGCTTTTACACGAAGCCGCTGTTGCACCTGACGTATTTCTTCCGCACTGTCAATTCCTTTTGGAGGAGCGTACGCCTTACTCGTTGTCTGCACGACGCTGGCAGGTTCCTGCCATAGGTTACCATACTGCTTTTCCCATGCCGCTTGGGTTTTTGGCCCCCATATTCCGTCTCGGGGTACACCGAGATTTGCCTGAATGCTGCGTACCATCTGCCGGTCTGTGACACCAGTGGGGGGCGTGTATCCGGATACTGCATAATCCGCTTGAGGCCGCGGTACTTGTGTTAGCGAAACGGCTTCAGGCATAGCTAGCTTTCCCGTACTTTGTGCATTCCAGGCGGCCTGTGTTCTCGCTCCCCATATGCCATCCTGTTTTACACCCAAGGTAGCCTGTATCTGCTTTACCTTGTCCTTGCTATCCACCCCTTTGGGCGGGCTATAGCCGCTTACAAAATAATTCGTCATGGAAAAGCCTCCTTCTCAAACGCTAAAGCCGCAGAAGGCAATTTCTGCGGCTTTACATATTTCTATAATGATAGGATAACCGGTTATTAATAGGAGAAGCAAGTGCATAAATGCGGCAATATATAGGCAAGGGCGCAAGTCCCTTGGGTCAAAGCAAAAACAGGTTGGCATAAACCAACCCGTTTTTATCGTTATGACCATTCGAGGGTCATTCACAGTGTCTAATGACGCATGTATTCATACAAATTGACGTTAAATCGAGTATTTGTAAGCAGGTGCATGGTTGGGTGCATTCCGGCAAGGGTGCACCCGGTCTCAAGGCCAAGGTAGCGCGCCTGATGGACGAAGATAAGTCACTAAACATTTGCATCTGTTGCAAAGGCTTCTGAACCCATTGGTGAAATTGTGACGTAAAGGCGCAAGACATCTTCGCCGATGTTTATAACCTGCAAGCTTTCCTGCCCATCAACCTGCATTAACTCGCCTGCTTGTAACGAGGTTTCATTGCCATCCGTGACAACCTTGGCTTTACCCTCCATGATCTGCAAGAAAAGGGTTGATTCTAGGTGTGTGTGCCCCGGTAGTATTTCTCCTTTTGCAATGTTTAGAACAAAGGCAATTACATTATCGCTTTTGAAAATCATCCGTTTGGCGATTTTTCCTTGAGGCTCATGAAAATAATCATTAAAAATATACTTGTTCATAGATAAACCTTCCTTATAATTTAAGCTTGAGCTTTAATATACCCCAATTTGGATATATAATAACCAATTACATTGTTTCGGCCTACCCGTAGGGATTTTAACAGTTTCTCCCGCTGATCGCGCACATCCGTAGTTTGCCCTACCCCCAACGTCTTAAGTATCGGGTCCTCGGGTCTGATATAGATATTGCAACACCGGGAACCGCAACGTAATTCTTGTGCATGAAACGGAGCCCGGCCGGATAAAGCAAACCCCAACACTTACTTATTCCGCATAGTAACGTGTCTTGATCATATCCACAATCCGTTCGGGCGTTTCCCTGACATCCTGAGTGCTAAACCGTAGAACGGCATACCCCTGAGCCATAAGGAACGCATCCCTAGCCGCATCCTGTGCCCTTGCATTCTGATGCTGGCGGCCCTCCACCTCTACAACGAGCTTTACGCCGATTTCAGGATTGCTCAATACAAAATCCACTTCGATATCGCCGATCGGAACATGAATCTCCGGACTCCAGCCAGCCATTACCATCCAGCTGTACAGCTCAAGTTCGTCGAGGCTGGTCTCGCGCAGAAGCTCAACGTTTTCCGCGTACCTGGCAAAGTCGCCGAGTATACCGTCCTGAAGCCGGCAAGCCACGATATCCCCTACAAGGATTAGGCTTTCCCTTGCCCGGGTGATTGCCACATTCACCAGATTGGGCGGGCTTTCCACCCATTTGGCCGTTCCCTGGTAAATTCCGCGGGAAACAACTGGGCTGAACAGCATAATATCCCTCTCGTCCCCCTGGAATTTATGCACGGTGCCTACAGCAACCCCCTGCACGATCCGCATCTGGTCAAGAAGTCCGACGATATAGGATGCTTGGGCCCGAAACGGCGTTACGACACCGATAGAAAGGCGAGTATAGGCCGGAATACTTCTAAGCTGCTGGATAAGTCTCTCTCGCAGTGTCCCTGCACCCTGAGCACATGCAGGCCCGAATAATCCACCCCGAGCGTCTGGGACGGATTTCTCCTGAGCCTCAACCTCTTCTTATACAAGTACTGATTGGAGAAACCGATAATCAGCGGGTGGCTGCGGTAATGCTCCGTAAGGAAAAGCACATCCATATCCATACGTGGCAAAGTTCTGACAACGCATTTGTAAATATTGTTACCCGCATGCCCATACTCCGCCACCCATTGCGTAACGCCAAAGCGCTCAGCAAGTGCATACTCCGCCCCGCTTGTGATGGTGTCTATCGCGGGCAGTTGCTCCATATCCCCAATAACGGCTATGCGCTTCGCGCGGTACAGCAAGGGCAGCAGATTCGTGAGGGGGCATTGCGTCGCTTCGTCAATAATCAGCAAATTAAAAAGTTCCGGAAGCATTGGGATGTCTTTTGTGGAAAGGGCGGTAGTTATCCAAATAGGCAGGACACGCAGTACCGTCCTAAAATTTTTTATGTACTCCGCATATAAGCTAGCAGGGTTCTGCAAGGCGGCAAGTGCGCCTAACACCTGTGCATCGGCCGCCAGCTCACGGATCTTTCCGGCACGTATTTTACAAAAAAGGCTGTTCGCAAGGCGCAATTCAATCCTCCGTATCCTTGCGCGAATACGGTCCGGGCCATACGACTCAAGCCATCTCTGAATATCCCCTACCGGCCATTCAGTGGTTTGGCCCTGCAGCAAACGCACAGCGGACTGCGGAAATGAATCGCCCAAATCGGAAGCTGCTATGCGCAAAGTGGCTTCCTGCAGAAGGTTTTTTGCACGCTCCAACTCAAGCCGTATTGCGTTTTGCTTTTCAGGCAGTACATTGGCTGTAAAGGCACTCCATTTCTCCTGCCAGGCGCCGCATTCCTGCAAATGTTGAAACAATACATGTTCGGAGGAGGGCAGCTCGCTCTGGATAATCAACAAGTCCCGCTTTATAGGCGGATGCTCGGCCCACCATTGGGCAATCATCTTCTCATCCGCAGGAAGCGCATGAATTTCAAAGCTCACCTCCTGAAGAGATAACTGAAGTCCCTGCATTTCTTCCCATACAAAAAGCAGATCTCTCATGGCTCCGCCATAAATCAGTCTTCGCAAAGAAGCCGCATTTTCCAATCCAAAGCTTTCCGACGCCTCTTTCAAAACCAGGTTCCATTCTGACCCGTTCTTGTCCATCCAAACGTCACAAAGCGGAAACCCACGATTCAACGAATAAAACCGCCTGCATAATGTTTCGCCTTTTTCTTTGCATGAAACAAACGCGCGGCGCAGGGTATGCCCGATTGCGGCCTTATCCGCATATATGATTCTACGCTCCAAATCAGCCGCGAAATCGGCCCAGTCCTTTGCCTTCAGTTCGCCCGGGGCACCCTTCACTCTCAAAGCATATAATCTGGGTCTCAACTCATTCAAAGCGGATTCAGCCCGCGAACGATCATCAAATGAGGTCTCCCATTCCTTTTGCGCGGCATGCCAATCTAAGACCGCCTCCAATATCCCACAGAGTTTCGGTCTCCCAATGCGATCCAGTGCGCCCACCTGCCTCCACGTCGCTACAGAGAACCTCCTGCGCAACATAGGTTCAATGCGCCGCATTATACGGATGGCCTTGCTTCGCTCGGAAAACGAAAGCCATTTGAACCTTGCGCCGGATGTAATATAGACGGTATATGCGTCAATCCATTGGATGGCCTCTTCCTTCACGCCTTCTTCTAACAGATATACCTCCAGCTGATTCGCCTCCGCCTTGGCCTTGTCGCAGTGCTGACGAAGCTTTTCCCATTCCTCCATATGAGGCTGATATTCGGTCAGTACGGCATTCATATCCCCGAGTAGTTGCCTGGCACTGCGTGCCCAAGCCCGCGCCTCGTCGGCCCCCTCCCAGAACAAATACCCTTCATCCCAAACAAATGATCGAAGCTCTTCCTCAAGCGGACCGCTTAAAAAATCGATCAGTTCCTGATACCATTCCTTCTGCGACTCCAGAGGCTTTTCTTCAGTAAGCCATTCCCAATGTGAAATACACCCAGCATCCCCACCCAGAGCAGCAAGCAAGTCATCCCTTTTATTTTGCAGCCGCTTCTGCCGTTCCTGCATCTGAACAAGGGCAAGCCGGTTGCGCTGTAGAGTTGCCTTTACAGATTTGATCTCATTGAGCCATTGCGTCAGTGGCTCCAACAGATATTCTCTGAACTTCTCGGGCTCACAGTTATAGCCCAACGCGTACAGTTCCCCTCGATAACGTGCGAGGCATTCCTCCAGCTCCGCGCAAGCGGCCTCATATTTGCCATACGCGCCGAGCGAGGCTCGAAGGCTCTCTTGCAGGATTTGCGGGGTGCCTGTTTCAAGGAGCGCGTGATACCTCTCCTTTTCGAGCATAAGCGCCTGTATCCGCCCACCGTTGTCAACGGATCCATCCCCCGGCCCATGGGCAAGATGCGCCCGCATTTTGGCAAGCGTTTGAGGAAGCTCATTTACTTCCCGGTTCCCCGTGCGAACGCTGACGGGAAGCTCATCTTGAAAAATTCTTAGGCGGTCACGCACAACATCAACCGCCTTATTATTGTTACTTGCAAAAAGAACGGTTTCACCCCGCGCCCAGCAGTTCATCAATACAGAAAGCACGACCTGGCTTTTCCCGCATCCCGGAGGCCCGCTGATCACGGAGACCCTGTTTTGCATAATACTTTTTACAGCTGCCTGTTGGCTTTCATTTAAGGGAAAGAAGGGGTGCACCTGTACGTCATCGTGGTTTACAGGCAAGACTCCTTCCCCGGGAACAAGCAGGTCAAGGCCGTATGCTTTATCCGGCTCACGTTGGAGCGCCGCTTCCAGATAACCATAATCCTTTACGAGCCCCTTGCTGAATTTCGTTTCCTGCGGCATAAACAGCACCCAGTCCGAAGGCTGCGCGAATCCCCTATGCCAGCCAAGAGCACCGGATACAAGTTCAGCCAGATCGGGGATGCGCCCGGCAAAAACGCGCCGGAAAACAGTTGTCAGGTCCTCATCCCGCTCGCTTGCCAGACTTTGCGTTTCTTCTATAACGGCATGTACGAGTTCTTCGAGCGGCGTATCGAGCACGACGTTCTTAATAATTCAAATGATCGTACAGCAAGGGAGATACATCCCAAGTCCCCTGATCGGGCAGAATGAGAATGTTCCCCTCATCAGCCTCGGCAATTTTCACCGCTCGGTAGAGAATAGGCTGCCAATAAAAATTGTCTTTCTTTTTTCGCAGATAGCAGGGGCCTCCCCAAAAGAGCTCCTGTTCATCATCCGCGAGAATACCGCGCATCAGCTCTTTGCTGTCAATGGCACTGGCATTTACACTCCAAGGGCCCGCCAATTGAGTAGGAGCAAAATTGGATAATGAGGCCCAGCGTTTGAAAGATTCTTGCGAGAGAGGGAGAGAGAAGAAGCTGTCCTCAGCTCTTCGTGCTATTTCCTTGTGCAGCGATATGATCTGTTGCCAGGGAACTGACATCTTGTTATCCTTTCACGAGATGAAACTGATAGCCTATTTGCTACCTTGTATTTCCATGTAAAGATCAGTATATATGAAATCTCATTGTTTTTCCATACTGATGTACTTAGGATATACCTTGCTTAGTGGCAGGGTTGCGCAGTATCCATCGCCGTACACACATAGCGGCAATCAAATGAGGGCATAGGCAATATCGCAAAGAAAACCTCTATTTTATGATTGTTACATAGAAGGGATCACCCCGGCGCGCGGAACCTTTGATACCGCCCTCCAGCAGCCACATTTTCTCCAACAGGCAAAACAGTACAGTACAATTGCAGCTATGGCCGCCTTGCGTTGAATCAAAAACGGGAGGGTTGACCCGCTTGAGATCACTGGAACTCATGGCTTGGCCGGAGAATTGCCGGATGGCGTCGACAGCCCCATTATATGGCAGGTACATTCTTGACGATCCCCGGATATAGGATAGTTTGTCTGGCCCTATACCCGCAATTGTAGAAATCCCGCCACCGGGGTTCTTAAGCACGCTCCCGACGGGATGACAGTTTTTAATCGCTGTAGGAATTGCTCCTTCGTCATGCCTTTTTCCCTTTTGTCAAATCTCCAGCTTACCCTTACCTGGGTTCCGCTATAATTCTCCAGCTATGGTCTTTGTTCTTTTTCTATTCTGCCATAGACATTCGATAATTCGGGCGATGATTTCCCCTTTAGCATGGCATATGCCCAATCACAACACTTTCGGGCATTCTCATACTCCAGAATATCACAATAGGCCGCGGCGATAGAAGTAAGTAACGCAGGGGAAATGGCCTCCATACCGAATCTTTGCCTAGCTTCATGATTTACGGCAATAGCTTTATGGGACTGGTTGGTTGATCTGTAGCATGAAGTAATTCTGGGAAGAATATAGCGAGCGTCCTCAACGCTGCAAACCGTCAACGATTTCTGGTAAACCTGTATCGCCAGATCATAGCTTTCACTGGCTTTATAGCCATCGGCAATGGCAAGCATTTTGGACAGCGTCATGGAGGAATAATCAAGCCGGGAACTATAGAGCGCATTCAGTTTATTCTGGACTACATTGGATGCGGCAAGAAAGCCGGTGTCGTACCAGACCCCTTTTCGCAGGACATATGTTTGATCATCATATTCCAATCGGACAGGCGTTTCCGGATCCATGCCAGCCTCCCCTTCCAGACGATAGCAGGTATTCGCGGGAATGCTTCACTATCTATTTCATCACTCTATTCAACAGCGCCTCATAGCCATCCACCACATCATACACCACAGTATCCGAGCTGATCGCCTTGAAATGCTCCCTTGCACAGTGAATCTTCGCTTCCTCAACCATGCGAAGCTGCATGGAATTTATGGACCCTTTCGTTTCAGCCACAAAATAAATGTGCTTGACGCTGCCTTCCTGAACGCGATCGCCCAATCCGGGTTATACTTGCCAACCGGCGTCGTGATAAAGAAGCCACCCGGCAGCTTCACATAAACCGCCACTTCCTCGCGGGTATCCTCAATCATTTCGCCAGTGGCATTGAATCTATCCTTTGCCATCCGTGTCATCATACGGTAGCGAGAGTCTTTTGCATGGTATTCAGCCGTATTATACGGCGCTCTGCCCTCAAAGGCGGCGCGGTGCTCGGGGTTCTTATATCTTTCTTCGATGCCAACACTAGTATCTCTGACACTACGAAGCGTATCCACATCGCCGCCACGTTGATCATGAACAAGAAAATCGAGGCCGAATGATGTAACAAGGCTATGAAATACTACTTTTTCGTATTCCGCCCAGATGCCTTTAAGCACATTTGCTTCAGGATTCGGATTACTATTATGCGTCAGCTCAGTAATAAACGAGCGTGTCTCCATTTTTCTTCCTCCTTAGGCAGTATACTTGCAATGTAGATAGCAAAATTCAATCCCTTTCTAAATAATAGAAATTAACTTCTTGCAAATCGCACTATGGGCAGTTGCCGCTGAGGTGGGTTTGGGCCAAGCTTTCAAGTATTGCTAGTAGTACATTTCAACGTAACTATATGCCCTATCAAAAACCTCATTATCCCTGATCTTGTATTTCACCCATACGACATCGCGTAACGCCTTCCTTACAATTCGTCTACCTTCCGTCGTATTTTGCCATCCCTCGAAGCGTACTATTTTTACGATACCGTCTATGTCATTAACAATGCGCTCGACGATTATGGGCGTATTAGCGTTTTTTACGCTGTTAAATAGCTCGCTCAGGGCGGCTTTGCCTTTATCGATTTCTTCTTCTGGTACAGTTTCCTTTTCTGCTTGGGCTGCATCGCGGGCAAGCTCAAGCAGCATTTTCAGAAACTCAATACTCGTAATAAGGCCCTGTTCATGCTTTTCACGCAAATCCTCCAGTCGCTCACCGAGTTTGATGAACTTGGGATCTTTGCCGTATTTGCTTATACGGGCCACTAAGTTTATTTCGATTCGCGTTGTCGCTTTCTTTATGTCCTTTTTGCTCTCAATAAACTCGTCTATAATTTCTGCATCCAGTGAGAGAATATCAAGATCATCGCGCACAGCTTCAACGGTTACGTTTTCATGAACAAGCTCAATGGTTTTTGCTCCAAGCGCAGCCCAAATAAGCGAGCCGCGACCGTCTGTTGGCTTCACAGACTCGTACACCTTGGTAAGCCATACGTAGTCCATTTTATAGGGTAACAGAAATTGGTCGGGCGACAGGGCATCCCATGCACGGTTGAGCACTTTATAATCCGCGCCAAAAGAGTCCTTCTCTTTTGTCGTGGGTAAGCACTCCTGTGCTGCCATCAGGCCTTCCCAGCCCTCCATAGTGCGGTCAATGCCGAGAAAATAGGAGAGGCATTTTGCCATCAATTCAGGCAACTTTTTCTTGACCTCATCAATATTTGTGATGACAGTCTGTACAGACTTTTCATCAAAATCCAGCGCATTTGCTACATCATCGAAAATACCGATATAGTCAACAATAAGTCCATGTGTTTTCTCTTGCCCATATAAGCGGTTCGTGCGACAGATCGCTTGCAGCAGGGTATGATCCTTCATGGGCTTATCGAGATACATCACTTGTAGAATAGGCGCGTCAAAGCCAGTCAGGAGTTTGGATGTCACAATGACGAGCTTGAGCAGGCTTGTAGGTTCGCGGAAACTATCAAGCAACTTGGCTTCGGCATCCCTGTCCCGCCTGAACGCTTTGTATCTGTCTGCCTTATCGTTATTGGTATCCATGACAATTGTGGTAGCATCCTCACCCAGCAGCTTGTCAAGCTCCCGCTTGTAGAGTAGGCAGCACTCCCGGTCATAGCATACGACCTGTCCTTTAAAGCCATTGGGCGCAATCTTCTCGGTATAATGCCTGGTAATATGCTCGCAAACCTTATGAATTCTATCCGGCGATTTCATAATGGCCTCCAGCTTTACCCGCTGGGCAAGCTCCGCTTTTTCTGTTTTTGTAAGGTCTTTTGTCATATCATCGAAGGCGGCATCAACGATTTCCTGGTTGACATGCAGATCAACTGGCACCGTTTCAAAATGCAGGGGCAGCGTGGCGTTATCTCGGATAGAATCGGAAAAAGAATAGCGGCTCATATAGCCTGATCTATCCTCTGTTGCGCCAAAGGTATAAAACGTATTTTTATCGGTGCGGTTGATGGGGGTACCGGTAAGTCCAAAGAAGAATGCGTTTGGCAAGGCGGTACGCATTTTTTCACCGAGATCGCCTTCTTGTGTACGGTGAGCTTCATCCACCATCAGAATAATATTATCCCGCTGATTCAGTACACTATTTACCTCTCCAAATTTGAAGATGGTTGTAATAAGAATCTTTCGCATGTCCCCTTTGAAAAACTTAATGAGTTCCTCCTTACTCGTCGCGCTTGTCATATTGGGGATATCCGATGCATTGAAGGTCGCTGTAATTTGCGTTTCAAGATCGATACGGTCATCTACAATAACCACGGTAGGATTTCTGAGCTCAGGCGTCATACGCAGTTTTTGCGCGGCAAAAACCATGAGCAAGGATTTGCCACTACCTTGAAAATGCCATATAAGGCCCTTCTTTGGATATCCGGCCTTAACACGGTCAACGATAAGATTGGCGCCCTCGTATTGCTGGTAGCGGCTGATAATTTTATATTTACGGTACTTCTTATCTGTAGCAAATAAGGTGAAAAACTGGAACAAGTCCATTATCACTTCCGGACGCATCATCGCGGTGATACTGCTCTTTACATCAGTAAGCGTCCCCTCGGTTTTATGTTCAGGCGTGTGCCACGGCCCCCACAAATTGAGGGGCATGGCAACAGAACCATACCGGAACACCTTTCCCTCGCTGGCAAAGTTAAAGACGTTTGTCACAAACATCTGCGATATGCTTTTTTCATATGCAGAGATATCGCCGGCCCCGTCCATCCAAGTAATGGCGTTGCGCACCGGCGTTTTTAACTCACCGATTGCCAATGGAAAGCCATTGACCAGCAAAACAATATCGAGGCGCTTGCCACCCTCATCTTTTGGGAATACCCATTGGTTTGTCACGACATATTCGTTTTGTGCCAAAGATTCTTTTGTCACGGTTCCGAAAAAGCGTATCGGAACCATTCTGCCGTCCTTGCCAAAAGGATACGAGTTTTCTTCAAAGACCAGCCGTTTGAAAAACTCGTTTTGTGTGACAAGGTTATGTGGCTGTACGGAGAGAATTACGGTGCGGAGTTTATAGATAACCTCATCTGCTCGGGCCGGTTCCTCTGCAATTTCAGGATTTAGGCGTATCAGCGCAGCCTTTACCATAGGCTCTACCATGACATCGCTGTAAGCGCGCGGCAATTCCTCGGTAGGAATATACTTCCAACCACTTGCGCTGATAACATCAACCAGCATTTTTTCAAATTCGGCTTCGTTAAACATTTTCGCACCTCCGTGAAATCATTATATCGTGAAAATCCTTTAAATGGATAGCAAAATGGGCAGTTTTCACTCCACACTCAGTGGCAAATTTCGATTTGTCGGTGGATTCGACAAAAGCGGCAAAGCGATTTTGGAGCTCGAGCGGCGGTAAAGGAACCGGAAGCATTGAAAGCATTTGCTGGTTAAGATTTGTGATATTTGCTCCGCGACCATTACTTAATAATCTTTCCCTGATAGAAAAACTATGAAGCAATCCAATCAGGTATTTCAAATTTACCTTTTCTTCATGTAGCCGATAGCGTATGCAGAAGCCACTAAAAGTTGTGGGGGTTTTATTGGGATAAACAATAATGCTTCTTCCTACTAACGCCTTGTTCCCGTTAGAACGTACGAATACAATGTCCTCATTACGTAGCATATAATCAGCACTTGGCATTTCATTTAGGCTAATTACGGATAAGTTCTCTGTGTTCTCCATTGTTTCATAATCACTGAAGTCGCCTACACCTAAGCAATGTAATTCATATCCCTTGTCACGGCTACTGAAATTCATACCATTTTTCAATTCGCCAAGCACCCCAAGTGTTTTGGCAGACCAACCCATCGGATTCGTTACCGGATCCCCAAACATCTCGATAAATTGAGA
>JAYFPE010000041.1:0-39701 GCA_034928145.1 Candidatus Pelethousia sp.
AGCTTTCGTCTGTGGCAAATTTTGCCACCGCCTCGGAAAGGGGCATGCCATTCTCCACCAGCGTGAGGATTTGTTCGCGATCCGCCTCCGCGCGCGAAGCCAGAGACCTCTCCATTATCTGGCGGGCAGCGGAAGAGCCAAAGAAGGCTTGTTCAAAATATAGCTCGTAGGTATTCACAACATCTACGGATACCGCGATGGCCTCCTGTACGGCCGGCGGCAAGGCCCGATACCCCGCATCCGCTCTGATGCGGTCCATATCGTTGGCCGCTTTTTTCACCGGCAGGTAGGCGGAGGAAACGGTGAAGCCGATAGCTCTATCCACATCGGTGAACCATTTGAGGAAGGTAGTCGCGGCCAGCTCCGTTTGGGGATCGGAAGCGATGAGGGCCATACCCGCGCCCTGCTGGATGGCGCTTGGCGCGCAGCCCGCAAAGCAGGGGGCGGGGAAGACGGCCGATTCAATGGGGTAGGTGGTATCATCCGCCAGCGTAACTTTGCCGGGGAAATAATAAGCGCCCGAGGTGGAGCCGACCAGGGCGATGATATCGCCGGTCTTGGCGTCATCCGAGCGGAAGCGGCCGTAAGCGCCAAACCAGCCGTTTATGTAGGGGATGTAGTAGTTATCCCAAAGCTTGCGGAAGGCCGCAGCATCCGGCTCAAAAGTTATTTTGCCATCCTGCCGGTCGAATAGGGAACCGCCGGTGAGCTGATGATAGCCCAGGATGATATAATTGGCCATCGCATCCCGGCCAAACATGGCCTTGCCGTCGTCCGGCACATCCGGCGTTTGGGCATCCGTCCAAAGATAATATGCCTTAGAGATCTCCACCAGGCCCTCAATCGTTTGGAGTGAGGCAAGCTGCGCGCCGGTTTCCGCGGCAAAGCGATCCCAATCGGTTTTGTTGACCATCAAAATCTCGGTGGCCTTGGCCGTGGGGATAATTTCTAGACTGCCCGCCTCGTCAAAACGGCCTTCGGCAATGTAGGCGTCCACATATTCGGAGAGCTCCTGCTCTGTGAAGTAGCGGTCGAATGCGGCCACCATATTGCGCTGGTCGAGGTCGTATACGGTATCGGTATAAGCGGCGAAAATGGCGGGCACCTCGCTTGCGCCCACTTTGTTATTTACCGCATCGTGAATATTTTGGAAAAGCTCGTTCACATTACCCTGGCCAAAAGCCTCTACCACAATGCCCTGCTCCTGGCCTACCGTTTCGTTGAAGTGAGCCACTAACTCATCAAAGGCCAGCTTTTGCGGGCCGTTATAATAATGCCATATCTCTATGGAAACAGGTGTGCTTGGGTCCAGCGTGACCGGCCCCGCCTGTTGCGGCGCGCAGGCGCTGAGCAGAAGCAGCGCGCCGAGGGCTGCTGCTATGCTCTTGCCTGAAAAGGGTTTGCTCATCGAGGCCTGTCCTCCCAAAGGCTGTTTAGTTTACCACATTATACTATGGCAATGCCCGAAAATGAAGAAGAATGCCGTCTTTTGCGGAATTCTTGCCGCGTCAGCGGAGCCGACTATCGAATTTCTCAACCGCTTCTTCAACGCTGGAGAGAAAAAAGATGTCTTTTCCTTGGTTGCTCTCATAAATGAAAGCCCGTAAGGGCTTGCTGGTATAGTGGGAATAATCGCCCACAATGGCCACTTTCACATGGTAGTTGATAAATTTCTGCAAAACCTCGCCTGCCAGTCCTGTGCGCAAAATAAAAAAATCCGGCGTAAAGCGGCTTTTGTACAGGATGAGCTTGTGACAGCCCGTTTCATATTGCGCGCTCATAATGAGATCCAAGGCTGATTGCACATCCGCAATCAGCGGTTCGCTGCTCTCCAATAAAGCGATATCCTTAGCCCGGCCTAATATTTTATATTCCATATTCTATCCCCCGGTTCTGTGGCTCCATTGCGCGGCATTAAGGTTGCCGCCCAGCCGCCAGATGGAGATGCCCTCGCCGCCGTTTTCGCGGATGACGGCCGCCCAAGAATCCAGCGTTTCCCGGTCCGCATACCATACCTCGTGCCTACGCCCAGCCTCATCATTATAGAGGAAGGAGAGGGCCCGGTTGGCCGCATCGCGTTTAGGGGAGACTCGGTGTTCGGCGGCCAGTTTCACGGCCGCCTCCTCCGTGAGCTGCTTAGCCTCATCCTTGCACCAATCATAGCCGCCGGTGGCGATGGCGAAATCCTTGCGGCCGGGCAACGCGGCCATTTGGGCTATGAGCTTTTGGATGAAAGCCGCATCCGCCTTGGGGCCGGGGCCGCTATGGCTGCCGTGCAGGTTATAGCACATCATCACATAGGTGGGTCCGGGAGGGAATGCCAGGCTCTCAAAGGGCGTATTGGGCTCAACCAGAACGCGCAGGGCCAGGCCTTCTTCTTGGGTGCGCGTATAGAGCGCGCTGCAAAAGGCAAAGAAGCGCTCCCAAAGGTCAAAATCTTTACGGATGGATTCGTAATCGATCTCCACGCCGTCAAAGCCCTGGGCCTTGGCCAGGGCAATCACGCTTTCCACATGGCCGAACAGGGCCTCGTCCGTGCCTAATAGCGCCCATAGAAGACCCGTATCCTTAAGGGAGAATTGTCCTGCGTCATCTTGCAGGTCGTTAACGAAGGTAAGATAGCTTGTCCACTCCGCCGCCGGAAAGCGCGCCTGTACCGCCTGATACAGGGGGGGGATGCCCTCTGGCAGCACGAGGCTGCCCCGGCTGTCGAAAAAGGCCTCGAAGTAGCAGAGCGCCTCCAACTGCTCCTCAGCACCCAGCGCTTCCAATTCGGCGATCACATCTCCCGTATCCCAATAAACAGCCCAGGCGGAGAGGTGGCGTGCAGCCTCCACGTGCGCCTGGGGCAAAGCGGGGGAGGCGGCAGCCTCTGATGCCTCCGCACCGGGTACCTCCGCACCGGGTACCTCCGTACCGGGCACCCCCGTACTTGGCGCCTCCGTACCGGGCGTTTCTATCGCTTCTGCATCAGGCATAGGCCCGGGCGGATAGGGCAAAAGAGCCTGCTGGGCGCAGGCAGTAAAAAGGGCGGCAATCAGCGCCGCCGAAAGGAGGGCGGCCGCCCATCTGGTTGTTCGCATAAGGAAGGAGTCCCTTTCTAAATCGTTTCCATAAACCATTTTACAAGCCCATCCCAGGCTTTGCCGGCCTGAACCGCAAAGGCACGAAAGCCCGTGGGTCGCGTATCGTACAGAGCGTTGCGCTGACCCTCGCCATGATAGATGGCCAGCCCTTCAAACACGCCGTCGTACACATCATCCGCTAGGTTGCGCTGGCTGTAAGCGCCTTGCAACATGGAGACGGCTTCCAGATAGACCGCACCGCTATGCATGCCGCTGAGTTGCACCTCTGCTGCCGGCTTATCATCGATGGATACGGTGAGCCGCGCGCCAAGGAGGGAGAGGGAGAGGAGCCGGTTGCCGCTGGTTTTCAGCTCTAGCGGGGGCACGTAATCGCCGTTGCCCTCCTGGGAGGAAGCGCCCGCCCTGTCCTCTTCCAGCGCTTGGATAATGCGCTGGTTTTGCGCCGTTTTTTCACCATAGGTGCGCTTGGCATCCAGCGCTACCTGCTGGGATTCCAGCCGGTTTTGTTCCTTTTCCTGCCAGACGATGCCGTCGAATTCATCAAGGTCCAGCTCGAATAAAACGGTTTCCTCGCCGCCGGACTTTTCGCCGATGATGAGGAAGTTATTTTCGAGGCGCACCACCACGTAAGACTCCAGGTCTTTATCCGCCCGCAGGTAGATGGATTGGCTGCCCAGTTTGTTTCCCTTGAGACGCGTCTGCAGGTTCAGGTCGTAAAGCCCTTCGCTCTCATCGAGGCGCATCAGGCCCCTGGCGTTGGGCAGGGTGGTGAGGATGACCTGCTCCCCGGTACATTCCGCCGCGCCCTCGCGCACTGTCCAGCGGCCGGCAATCGAGCGATCACCCGCTTTGAAAGATTGATCGAGGCCGGTATCATCCCAGATGCGCATGAGCAGGTGGTTGACGGACCAGTAGGACTGCGGCTGCATGCGCGTAAGGTCAAATCGGGAGATATCCGCCGTGTTGAGGCAATAGCCCTCCCGGTTGAAATTCATACGGAAGGTATCGTAGATTTCTTTTTCGTTGACCGCGCTGACCTTTTCGTTGGTAGCGAACATGCCGGTGTTGGAGTGCATCAGGGTATAGAGCGCTGGCACCGCGCCCAGTTCTTTTTCGTAGATCTCCTTCATGAGGGCATAGTCCGCCCGGATGCGCGCCTCCATTTCCAACCTGCTCTCGAGCGGGATTTCGTGCTCGTCGCGGATGTAATCCATCAAGTAGTGGTTATAATTGCGATCCACATATTTGGAGATCCTGTTGAACTCAATGGAATTGATCTGGCCGAAATAGTTGTCGTAGCGGTCAAACACGTTGATATAGGAAAGGCGATAGCCGTTGGTGCCCAGCTCCCAGTAGGAATCCTTTTGCAGCGTTAACAGTTCCTTGGGGGAAAGGAACTTATCATCCTTCTTGCTGAATTTATCGGCATAGGAAAGGATGGTGGCTTTCTGATTGAGACGCTCGAGGATCTTTTCCGCGAAGATGACCGTATCCCGCCGCCCATCCTCAAACATCAGAAAAAGGGCCCGCGCAGGCAATGGCATGCCGTGTTCGTAGTAATCCAGAATATCCTGCTGGGTGATGGTTACATAGCCGGAATCCCGCAGGGCCGTGAGATGCTCATCGAGCTTTTTTGAGCTGATGAGCGTTTCGCTGCCCTCGATATCGGCGCCGAAATAGGATACGGCAACAAAGCCGTTATCCTGCCCGATGACCAAGGCGCTGTCAAACGGCTCATAGGGCTGCGTCGTGCTGAGCGCCAGTACGAGGAGACATACGAAAACCAGCAGCATCAAAACCTCATTTACGCTGCGCAGGGCCTTTTTGCGGTCTTTATAATTGCCGTAATCAGAGTCGCTATAGAGCGGCATGGCCGTACTGTGCCTCCTCTGCTTTCTTTCTTGCCTCCCTGCTCTCCCTTTCGCGGATATCCGCCGGCGTCATGCGGGTGCCCCAGGTTGATTTCCAGAAGGTGACCCAGGCCACGGGCATTTGCCAAAGCAGAACGGCCTCGTAATAGAGGCAGAACCAAAGGCCGTAGAGCCAGGTACTGCTCCTGCGAAAGAACATCTGCGCAAAGCTCATCAGCATGGCCATGGTCAACAGGCCCAGCAGGAAGGTGGTAGGCACGATGCCATAGACTAAGGGCACATATAACAGGTTGTAAAGCACTACGATGGGCGCGGCCACAGGCACCAGCACGCCGATATAGAAAAATAGCGACATAAACGGCTCCTTGCGCCACATAAACTTGCCCGCGGTGATGGATTCCCGCAGCCAGGAGCGCTTCCAGCGCATCTGCTGCCTTAGGAACATACTGTAGCGGTTGGGCACGATGGTGGAGCACACGGCCGTATCCTGGTATGCAGTGCGGTGGTGGCGCAGCACGAAATTGGTCATGGCGCGGTCATCGCCAAAGGTAGCTTTCTGGCCCATGAAGCGCTGGTTGATCCATTCGTCCATGTGATCGATCACAATCTGCTTTTTGTAGCAGGAAAGCGGGCCGGACAGGCAGGTTACGGCGTCGAAATAGGACTCCGCGGCCTTCATGATGCGAAAGGCGATATAATAGCGCACAGCCTGCATCTTGGTGAGGCCGTTGGTATAGGTGTTGGCCACATCCGTGCGGCCTGCTACGCCGCCCATCTTGGGGTCTTTAAAGGGCTGCACCAGGTTGCGGATGGCGAAAGGTTCGAGGAAACTATCTGAATCCACGAACACCACCAAATCGTGCTTGGCCTTGAGAACGCCCTGGCAAAGGGCCTCGCGCTTGCCGCGGTTGGCATCCTGCAGGATGTAGCTAAGCCGCTCGCCTACCTGGAAGCGGTCGCCTTCCGATATAAGCTTGGCAATGGTGGCCTTGATGGCCTCCACGGAATTGTCGTTGGAATGATCGTCCACCACGATCACCTCCAGCTTATCCAGCGGATAATCCTGGTTGATGCAGCTGGTGATGGTGCGGTGGATCCAGGTCTCTTCATTGAAGCAGGGGATGATAATGGTTACGCCGGGGGTGTAATCCATATCCACGGGCACGGCTCGATAAAGCGAACCAAACAGATACCGCGAAAGCAGGAAGGCTGCGGTAATGATGCTGTAGGTATAGAGAAATCTGTTAAACTTGAAGTAGATCACGCTCTCCGCCCGCATAAGGATGATGACGAACACCATGATAAGGAGGAAAAGCGTGGATACCAGCACCAGGTTGGCGTTTTTTCGGCGGCCCGCATATTGCGCCAGGGTCTCGTTGAATTGCAGCCCGCAGAACCAGGCGCCATCCTCGTTTTCCTGGAAACGAGCGGTCCGTGCGGCGATGTTGACCTTCATTTCCATGCCCTCGGGCATGGAACCGGGGGCTACCTTAAAGCGCAAGCGGACTTTCGATGCCTTTTGCAAAAGCTGGTAGTGCGCTTCATCCTCGATGCGCAACAACATGCCGGTGGTGGAAACATCCATGCTCTGGCAGGAGAAGCTCCTTCTCTCACCGCCTGGCAGAACCACATGCACGCTTACGGGGTAATCCACGATAAAGCGGGTACCCGCATCAATGACCCGTTTGCGCTCGTCTGCTTTCGACTGACCCTCCGCGCCCGCGGAGCCCCGGCGCTCGCTCGCTTTCCTTTGCCGCAGGGGATCGGGCACATGGGAAAAGATGCGCCGGTCCGCCTTGGGCTTAACGAGGATATCCTCGATCGGCTCAGCCTCCCTTTTGCCCGTAAAAACGTTTACGAGCTTGTTGTACCAGTCCATCTCTCCCTCCTTCCTCAACGCGCCGGGTTGGTATAGCTGCCATCGAGATAATCGCTCAGCCTGCGACAGACGAATTGCTGGGCCGCGGGCTTATTATCGTTTTCCGTCAGGAACGCATCCAACGCCTCCGCCGTGTAGAGGCTGTTGTCGGACATATGCATAACGATGACTGTGCCGCTCTCGCGGATATTTCTATGCATTTGCGCAAGCAGCTTTTCCGCGCTATCGGCGATATAATCCTCGGAGGTATATGCGCCGCTGACGATATAGGTGAAGCCGCAATCGAACACCGCCTCCATGCCCATCTTGCCCACCGCCAGGGTGGGTGGGCGGAAGAGGGTGGTAAGGGCGGGCTTTCCGTTTTCCAGTTTCACATCGCCCACCACGCTTTGCAGCGTTTGGTAGGAAAGGATCAGGTCTTCCTTGAGCACTTGCTGCTGCTCAGCCGTCAGCTCCGCGAAGCGGTTGTTGCCCAGCTCCGTAGCCAGGGGGAGGTGCGACTCCGTATGGCTGGCGATATCGTGCCCCTCCAGGGCGATGGCGCGCAGCAGATTGGGGTTGGTGTAGATGTTATTGGTGCGCACGCAGAAAGTGGCCTTGGCGTTATGCTTGTGCAGGACATCCAGCAGTTTGGTAATGGTATCGTCCGAGCCCCAATCGTCGATCGTAAAGAATATAGCGTTCTCATCGTTTTGAATCAGGCCCTTGTAGTTAATGCGGCGCACCTCTTGGGTGGTAAAGCCGGGGAGCTGCTTCACGGTTCGCGCCTGGGTGAAGCCGATATAGTGTTTTTCCACCATATCGATCAACTCGCCGTGCAGTTGGCCGGCGTAGATCTTATCCTTTACCTCGGGCAGGATGGAATTCGCAGGTAAGGGATAGGTATAGAGCAGATCCGTATCCGCTAGGATCGTATTGGCCGATTCGATAGGGTAGGTGCTGTTGCGCGCGATGATCAAGCGCACCATATCCCCCAAGAGGGTATCGCTGTTGCGGTAAAAATTCATGCGGAAATAGACGATATGTCCTCGGCGCAAAACGATGCGTTTGCCGCCGAAAAGCTCTTCATAAATTACCTCGGGATCGGTGGCCAGTTCATCCCGCGTTTTGGTGATGGAGGAGCCGTGCTCCAAAAGGGTGCAGCCGGTAGCGCTGATGGCCTCCCGCATCGCGTCGTCAAGGGAGCCATAGGCGAGCTTAACGATATTGGCCCCCGTATAACCATATTCCTCTTTGAGCGTTTCCCGGCAGCGCAGAATCTCCGTGCAGTAGGCGTAAACATCCGCCTTCTTGAGCGGCTTGAGGGCGATCCCAAGGTCATGCCCCTTGGCTAAAACGGCGCGGATCTGCCCGGCATAGGCCGTGGCCTCTTCCGTAGTAACCAGGAAGGTGGCGTGGGCATCCGTTTCGGCTAAAACGCCCAGCAGGTAATTCAATTCCGCCTGGTTGCCCAGATCGTAAAAAAGGAAGGCGGAGGCACGGTGCGTGGTGTGGATATCCGTCATATGCTCCGCCAGCGCGCCGCCGTTCTTTTCGAGCAGTTCGGCGGCTTCCGGCAGGTAATTGGTATCGTCTAGCGCCTTGAGGAACCACTCGGTGATCAGCAGTAGACGCTGCTCGTCGTCCAGCTTGCGCATATCCACGGCCTCTTCGTCGGGGCCGGGCGCATCCTCCGGGTCGAGGGTATCCTGCATATCGACAGCGGGCTTATCGTCCTCCACGGGCGGCTCGTATTCGATCTCGTCCAGCGGGCCTTCCATTTTGATAGCCACAATGGAGGCATGGGGCAGCCGATCCACGTAACCCTTAACCTGCGCATAGGAGGTGAAGCTCTGGAAGCTAACGTAGTACGTGGTTTGCTCGATGGTTTCAATGCCGCTGGCCCAGGCCGCCCGCCGCAGGGTATCCGTATATTGGGTGGTATTGCACATCATGCGGATAGGAGCGCTGCCTGAGGCTGTTTTGATGATCTTATTGGCCCGGCAGAAATCATCCACTAGGGCTGCATCGTCTTTCGTTTCCATATGCTTTTCGCCCCGAAGGCCATAGCTGCCCACGGTATGCCCCTCGCGTACGGCGCGCTGGAGGGAAGCCTCGTCCTCGGAGGCGTCGATGCCGGATACAAAAAAGGAAGCCTCTTTATCGTGCTCCTGTAAAAGATCGAGGATTTTCTCCATAGCCTCGGGCCGTGCCATGCCCTGGAAGGCCAGCTCGACTTTTTGCGCCTTGGATTGTGTGCTGTCAACCAGTTCGGCCATGCCCGCCTCACCAGCGGCAAAGCGCGCCTTGGCAGCCCTGATCTCGGCCGTGGCGTCATACATATTGGAGCCGGCCAGCAGGGGCAGGGCGCTCGGGCCTAGCTTCACCAGAGTCGCTAGCGTGAGCGCGATGAGCACGCCCAGGCAAATGGTAACCCTGGCCGCTTTGGGGACCCATATCCTTCTTTTTTTGCTTGTAGTGCTCACTGTTTATAGCTCCCAGTAGAGAAATCCTTTTTGCTCGATGCATGCACGATTGAAAATGCTCTTCACATCAACAAGCACCCTTTCGCCGGCGGGGAGGGGGGCGAACATGGCCTCGATCTGCTCGCAGGAGAGGGCGCGGAAGCAATCATGCGCCACGGCGAAGATCAGGCAATCCGCCTCCCGCACCTCTGAGAGGGGTGTGAGTGGGGTGCCGAATACGGCCTCGGCCTCCTCAGCGTCGACCATTGGATCCACCAGGCCGCAGGTGATCTTATATTCGCCAAGGCGGCGGATGATATCCGCTACCTTGGAATTGCGCATATCCGGACAGTTCTCCTTAAAAGCCGCGCCCAGGATATAAACCTTGGCCTCCCGCACGCGCTTGCCTGCCAGAACCAGCATCTTGATGGTTGCATCGGCTACGAAATGGGCCATGCTGTCGTTGATATTGCGCCCGGTCAGGATAATCTGGGAGTGGTAGCCCAGGTTTTCCGCCCGGTAAACGAAATAATAAGGATCTACGCCGATGCAATGGCCGCCTACCAGGCCCGGCTCAAAGTGCAGCGCGTTCCACTTGGTGTTCATAGCCTCGAGCACATCGCGCGTGCTGATCTTGAGCCGGTCGAAAACCATAGCCAGCTCATTCATAAAGGCGATATTGATATCCCGCTGGGCGTTTTCCACCAATTTGGCAGCCTCCGCCACCATGATGCTGCTGGCGCGGTAAACGCCCGCCGGCACCACCATTTCGTAAACCTCGGCGATGTGCGCGAGGGTGGCCTCATCCATCCCGGAAACGATCTTGACCACCGTGGAAAGGGTGTGCTGCCGATCCCCCGGGTTGATCCGCTCGGGCGAATAGCCCACGAAGAAATCTTTTCCGCAGACGAGGCCCGATTCCTCCTCGATGGCGGGCACGCACAACTCCTCTGTAACGCCCGGATAGACGGTGGATTCGAACACTACCGTGGCCCCCGGCGTCAGGTTGCGGCCAATTGTGCGGCAAGCGGCGAGCACGGGGGTAAGATCCGGCGTTTTATCCTGGAAGATGGGGGTGGGCACGGCCACAATGAGGAAGTTCGCCGCCTTGAGTGCAGACGGATCCGCCGTAAAGCGCACCGTTGTGTTTTTTACGCCCTCGTCGCCAACCTCGTTGGTCGGGTCGAGGCCTCGCTTGTAAATTGAAATCTTTTTTTCGTTGCTGTCGTAGCCGACGACTTGCAATTTTTGGGCGAAGGCTACGGCCAGGGGTAACCCTACATAGCCCAGACCGATGACCGCAATACGCAGTTTTGGGTCCTTTGCACGCATATATTATATACCGTTCCTGTCCACAAGAATGCATATTTCAGGGCCGGGCAAGCCATTCGTCAAAAATTCCCCAAAATATCTGATTCCTATAAGTATAATATAGTTTTTGCCTATTGAAAAGGCCTTTTGTGCCCAGAGACTTCCTGAAAAAAATATTTTTCCATAATTGGACAAATCTGGGGGAGGCGTGGTAAAATATCACAAAATGCGGCGGCCCGAGCGGGCTGACCTAGGAGGACAAGATGCGGCACTATACAGCCGAGCAATTTCGCCAGGGTGGCAGCTATATAACCGATTTTTTCCACGAATATAGCGCTCGGGTTTATGACCTGGCCTTTTCCCACACAAAAACGGAGCAAGCCGCGCGCGCCATTACCAAGTCGGTTTTCCTCAAGGCCATTAATACGCTTTCCGTGGTGGATTATGACGGGGAGGATTACTGGCCCCTCCTCAAAGGGTATGTGATGGAGCAGAGCGCCGCCTATCTATCCGGGCGCCCCTTGGACGATGCGGGCGCTCCCGCAGCACCCAAGGCCACTCCGGCCACGCCCGCAGCGGCGCAAACCCGCGGTGGGGCCAGGCAGGTACAGGGTGCGGCCCTCTACGGCATCAACATCCTGCTCAGCGTGTTGCTCGTGTGGCTGCTGCTGGGCCTGCTGGCCAGGATTGGCCTGTTCTCCGGCCTTGATCTGGGCTATTCCTGGTTCAATCAAAACGTATTTCTTTTGTTCTAGCCATAACCGCTGCACATCAAACAGCGCCGCGAAAAAGCCGCGGCGCTGTTTTTTATGCTTCGCTTCATCGATCTTGCCGGGCCTTTTTTTGGCAGGCCGGGCAAATACCTTCGAAGATCAGGTGGTGGCGCGCGATGGCATAGCCTGCGCTGACGGCCATATCCGCATCGAGCAGCCCGTCATAGGGGAGGGGGGCGTTGCATACGGAGCCGCACTTGGTGCACAGCAGATGGGCGTGAAAATCCAGGCGGGAATCAAACCGGTCCACATGAGATACCTTGACCTTGAGCAGTTCGCCGCTCTGGACAAGCAGACGCAGGTTTCGGTATACGGTGCCGCGGCTGATCCTATCATCAAGCGCGCGAACATCCAGATAAAGCTGGTCCGCGCTGGGATGGTCACACCTTGCCCGGGCCGCCTCTAAAACCAGCTGGCGCTGCCTGGTGTGCCGCTGCTGCTTCATAGGGAAAACACCCCCGCTTCATTAAATGACCGGCCTACATCATGTCCTTAGTCAGCGTAGCCTGGTTAAGGGCATTGTTATCGAGCTTGGCCAGCGCCTTGACTTTGTCGAAATCGAGGCCCGCAGCCTTGGCAAAACGCTCGCCGTAGGCTGGGTCGGCCAGGAAGCAATGGGCCGCGTGGCGGTATTTGATATTTTTGCTCACGGGAGCCATATCCGCTGCGGTGTTTTGAATGAGAATTTCCTTCTTATCCTCGGTTAGCACACGCCAGAGGTTGCCGCCGGCGCGGAAGCAATCATCCGTGGGGTCGTCCTTAGGATCGTAGCGGTACATAGCCCCTTCAAGATCGAGCGGCGGCTCCATCACCTCAGGCTGGGCTGTCCAAACGCCATAGCTGTTGGGCGAATAGGCGGGCGCGCTGCCGTAGTTGCCATCCACGCGCATGGCGCCGTCGCGATGATATTCGTTAACCTCCACCTTGGCGCGGTTGACGGGGATATGGTTGTGGTTTACGCCCAGGCGATAGCGCTGCGCGTCGCCATAGGAGAAGAGGCGGCCCTGCAGGAACCTGTCCGGGCTGAAGCCGATGCCCGGCACCACGTGGGCGGGGGTAAAGGCGGCTTGTTCCACCTCGGCAAAGTAGTTCTCCGGATTGCGATTAAGCTCGTATACGCCCACCTCGATAAGGGGATATTCCGCGTGCCGCCAGATCTTGGTGATATCGAAGGGGTTCTCATAATGGTTCTTGGCCTGCTCTTCGGTCATCACCTGGATATACATGGTCCACTTGGGAAAATCGCCCCGCTCGATGGCCTCGAATAGATCCTTGCCATGATACTCGCGGTCCATACCGTTGATCTTCATGGCTTCTTCATTGCTGAGGTTCTTGATGCCCTGTTGGGTCTTGAAATGGAACTTGCACCATACCCGCTCGTTCTTTTCGTTATATAGAGAGAAGGTATGCTCTCCGAAGAAATGCATGTGGCGGAAGGAGGCGGGGATGCCCCGGTCGCTCATTACCACGGTGATCTGATGGAAGCATTCGGGCAGCAGCGTCCAGAAATCCCAATTGTTCTCTGCGGATCTGCGGCCGGTGTGCGGATCCCGCTTGACCGCGCGGTTGAGGTCGGAAAAATTGTGCACGTCCCGGATGAAGAAGGTGGGGGTATTATTGCCTACCAGGTCCCAATTGCCTTCTTCTGTATAAAACTTGGTGGCTACGCCGCGGATATCGCGCTCACAGTCCGCTGCGCCGCGCTCGCCCGCCACGGTGGAGAAGCGGGTGAAGGCTTCCGTGACCGCGCCCGGCTGCAAAACCTTGGCCTTGGTATATTGGGAGATGTCGTGTGTCACGGTGAGCTTGCCATAGGCGCCCCAGCCCTTGGCGTGCATGCGGCGCTCGGGAATGACCTCGCGGTTGAAGTGGGCCATTTTTTCCATCAGCCATACGTCCTGCATCACGACCGGGCCGCGGGGCCCTGCGGTGATGGCGTTTTCATTATCGGCGACCGGCGCGCCGACCTCGTTTGTCAGTTTTCTCTTTTCGTAGTCGTTCATAGTAGATCTCCTTCCTGGTTTTATAATTTATGGTGATTTACCTGGGATTTCGGGAGGTGCGCGTCGAACCGCTTTTGGCCCCGATTGGGGTTCGATGGGAACCAGCCCTTTTTAACCCGCTCGGTTTGCTCCTTAAGCTCATTTATGCTCCACAACATGGCAAACCCCGCCACGGCCAGCGCCGCCGAGAGGATAATATGCCGGGCAAAGAGGGATAACGCGCAAAAGATAAGCCCGCCAATGAGAAAAACAGGCCATACCCGATCGCTAAAGTAATATTCGCAGCGGATCACGATCGGGTGGAAGATGCCGATGATAACAAATGAGATTGCACCGATGATAAGGCCGAACCAAGCCATGGGAATAGTCCTCCTTTAGGAAAAATATGCGGAGTGCGGCGGCTTAAAGGGAAAGGCACATAGCCAGCATCCATAGGTAGGCGCAGGTTTTGGGCAGCATCAGCATGCCAACCTTGGGGTTTTGATTGGACCAGAGTACCACGGGCAGATAAAAGGCGAAGCTGAGGAGGATGGCAAGCCACATCCAACCAAGGCCGGGAGTGGCTTCCCGCTGGGCGAAGAAGAAGCCGGCGGTTGCAATGCCCAACAGGAAGAAGGGAATGTTCCGCCCAATCCCCCATTTTAGCGGCGGATACCGTTCCTGCCAGCCGTTTTGGGGCAGCAGGCAGAGCAGGATACGCAGGGCTGCCAGAGAATAGGCGAGGTATTGCCAGCCACCGCCGCCCGCCGGATAAAAAGCCAACCGGGCGACCTCCCATAACAGCAGATAAAAAACCGTCATGGTGATGGAGGTGATCTGCTTGCCCCGCCCAAGAGCGCCCCGCAGCCGCTCTTCCTCCCCCGTGCGGATGACCAGCAGGCGCGGCACAAGGTGGAAGGCGTCCCCCACGGCCAGGACCAGAGCCATGCCGCCGGCCAGCAGGCGGGCATGATTGCCGCCTCCGCGCAAAAGCAACACAAAGCCGAGCGCCAGGGCGACAAGGAGATAGACTATATCAAAGGCGGCTTCAAAGGCCCCGAATACCCGTTTCATTTTGGGTTGACTCCTTTCCGCACCTGGCCTTGGCCACACAAAAGATGTGGATGGTGACGGCGGCGCCGATGGCGCAAAGCAGGCCTATGATCCAAGCCTTGCGGATCAACAACATGGAAAGCAGCAGCATGCCCCATAGGTACCCCAGGCTCACGGCCACCGTTTTGCGGGAAAGACCGGTTCTGTTCTCGTAATTTTCAATGTGTTCGCGGAAAAAGGGCACTTTCATAATTTTTGCCCTGAGGCGTGGCGTACTGGAAAAGCAGGCGGCGGAGAGCAGCACAAAGGGTGTGGTAGGCCAGACCGGCACCAGCAGGCCGATCGCGCCCAATCCCAGAAACAAAAACCCGAGGCCCGTGAGCAGGATCGTTTTAATACGCAAGCAATACCTCCATACGCCATAAAATAAGCTATAAACAGGCGGATCTTTAATAGGACTCATTACTATTATTAATAATGATATAGGACAAGCAGCCGCTTGTCAATAAGAAAATGGTCGGTTTTACGAGTATATGCGAAACAAGCCGGCCCTTGCGGAACCTGTTGCGCTTCAAGCGGCTATCCTTTGCTCCCGCCAATAATTAAAAAACACGCTTAGGCTTTGCTGCAGCTTGTGTCGCCGGAGAGCTCAACTTTATTAAGTTATCACTTTATCACTTTAATGTATTGATATTAACGAATGGCTGTGTTATGATCTGGTTATCAAACGCGAGAGCGAAAAGAGAAGGGGAAATCAAAATGAAAAGGTTAATGGCGATCCTGCTGGCAATTGCGATGATTTTCGCTTGTACCGCCTGTGCGAGCAGCGCCACCAGCAAGGCGGCGGACCGGCTGGCGCAAATCAAGCAGCAAGGCTACATAGAAGTCTGCACGGAACCCTATTTTGCGCCCTACGAATTCATGGATACAACCAAGGCCGGGGATGACCAGTATGTAGGTATGGACATGGAACTGGCAAAGTATATTGCCGAGAAGATCGGCGTGAAGCTGCGGATCGTTCCGTTGGAGTTTTCCGCTGTGCAGGCCGGTGTGATCGACGGCAAATATGATTTGGCCATATCCGCAATCGCCTATTCTCCAGCCCGCGCGGAAAATATGGCGATGTCCAAAGGATATTACTTCAGCGACGACGGCTACGGCTTCCTTGTGCGGGTGGAAGACGCCGGCAAATACACCACCATCGAAGAAGCGCAGCAGGCCGTTATCGTTACCCAAAGCGGCTCTGTCCAGGAGGCGTTGTATAACGACAATATCAAAACCTGCAAGGAATTCAAGCTGGTATCCGCTATGACGGATGGTTACCTGGCCGTAGCCGAAGGAAAGGCCGATATTTGCGTATGCAGCCTTGCCTCCGCGCAGCTCTACGCGCAAGCAAACGGCGGGTTGGCGCTGACCTCTTTCCGCTTCGAGGTGAGCGAAGAGATGAACGGCACCCGTGTTGCCGCGCCCAAAGAGGGAACTGAGAGCCTGATAGACGTTGTAAACCAGTGTATCGATGAGCTGCGCAGCGAGGGGAAACTGGATGCCTGGTTCAGCGAGTATGCCGATTATGCCGCGACGCTGGGCATTGAGTAAGAATTCCAATTCGGGAGGAGCACCCCAATCATGGATAAAATGGTGAAGCTGTGGGCCAAATATAGCGCGGTGTTTCTCTCGGGCCTTGGCGGAACGCTGTGGATCTCGGCGGTGACCGTGCTGTGCGGCACCTTGCTTGGCATGCTGGTGGCGCTGATGCGCATGGGAAAATGCAAAGCGCTCAATACGCTTGCAGATATATATATCGAGGTGTTGCGCGGCACGCCGATCTTGCTGCAGCTTTACTTTTTCTGGATCGGCCTGCCAAAGATCGTGCCTTTTGAGCTTTCCGATACGGCCTGCATCGTCGTGGCGCTGGTGGTCAACAGCTCCGCCTATGTTTCCGAGATCATCCGCGCCGGCATCAACGCCGTGGATAAAGGGCAGTGGGAGGCCGCGAAAAGCATCGGCCTGAGCAATATCCATGTGATGACCCGGGTCATCCTCCCGCAAGCGGTCAAGAACATCCTGCCGGCGCTTGGCAATGAATTCATCTCCACGGTCAAAGGAACGTCGCTTGCTTCGGTATTTTTTGTGGGCGAGCTGATGACCAGCTATAAGAGCGTACAGTCAGCCACCTTCCTCGCGCTGCAATCGCTGACGATCGTGGGCGTCATCTACTTTATGCTGAACTTTATACTCTCAAAGCTTCTCAAGCTGCTGGAGAGGAGGATGATGGTCAGTGATTAACGAGATAATGCGCGTTGAAAACCTCAAAAAGAGCTTTGGAAAGCTGGAAGTATTAAAAGGCGCGACCACGGCCGTACGGCAGGGCGAAGTGGTATCCGTCATAGGGCCCTCGGGCGGCGGAAAATCCACCTTTCTGCGCTGCCTGAACCTGTTGGAACAGCCGACCGAAGGCAGGATATTTTTTAAAGGGCAGGACATCACGCAAAAAAACCTGGACATTTGTGAATACCGGCGGAAAATCGGCATGGTTTTTCAGAGTTTCAATGTGTTTCCCCATATGAGCGTGCTGGAGAACATTACGCTCGCGCCGATCCTGGAACGAAAAATACCCAAAGCGCAGGCCGTGGAAGAAGCCATGGCGCTGCTTGGCCGCGTAGGGCTGACCGATAAAGCCGGCGAGTATCCGCGCAAGCTGTCCGGCGGGCAGAAGCAGCGGCTCTCTATCGTAAGGGCGCTTGCTATGCGCCCTGAGGTAATGCTGTTTGACGAGCCGACTTCCGCGCTTGATCCGGAGATGGTCAAGGAGGTTCTGGGCGTTATTGGCGACCTGGCAAAAAGCGGCATGACCATCGTGATCGTCACGCATGAGATGGCGTTTGCCCGCAAGATTTCCGACCGCGTGCTGTTTATATCGGACGGCGTCATTAAAGAGGAGGGCAGCCCCGATGTGATGTTTACCTGCCCGCGTGATCCAAGCACCATCCGGTTTTTAAGTATGGTTTTATAAAGGAGCCGCTATGAGTTTAAATGATACGATCAAGCAACTGATCGCAGCCAAGGCTGACGATGCCGTTCGCCTCGCCAGCGAGATATGGAATTTTGCCGAGCTGCCATACTGTGAGATCCGCTCGGCCGCAGCATTGCAGGAGGCGCTGGAAAAGGAAGGCTTTACGATTGAAAAAAACATTGCCAATATACCCACCGCATTTACGGCTACCTTCAAAAACGGCGGCGGAAAGCCCACAATGGGGTTGCTTGCCGAGTATGACGCGCTGTATGGATTAAGCCAGAAAGCAGCTTGCCCCACGCAGGAACCCGTTAAGGAAGGGGGGGCGGGGCATGGTTGCGGCCACAACCTGCTGGGCGCAGGGTGCTATGCGGCCGCAGTGGCGCTGAAGGATTATCTGCTTCAGGAAAACAAAGATGGCACGGTGATCTTCTTCGGCTGCCCAGCGGAGGAGGGGGCCGGTTCCAAGCAGTTCATTGCCCGCGCCGGTTATTTTGATGACGTAGATTTTGCCTATACATGGCACCCGGCCACCATCAACGAGGTTCCGGCCAAAGGCAGCGTTGCCATTATGGGCGCAAACTTCATTTTTGACGGCGTTTCTGCCCACGCGGGCGGCGCGCCGCATTTGGGAAGATCGGCGCTGGACGCGGTGGAGTTGATGAATGTCGGCGTGAACTACCTGCGCGAGCATATGATCGATTCGGCCCGCATTCACTACGCCTATTCGGATGCCGGCGGCACTGCGCCAAATGTGGTGCAGAGTCACGCGGTTATCAAATATGAAGTGCGCGCGCCCAAAGTCAGGCAGATGCAGGATCTGTTTACCCGGGTTGTCGACGTGGCCAAAGGCGCGGCCCTGATGACCGGCACACGGATGCGATTTGACGTTACCATGGCATTTTCCGATTATGTCCCAAACAAAACGCTGGCCGCCGTCATGGACGAATGCTTTCGATCCGTCGGCGCGCCCGATTGGGACGAGGCGGACTACAAGCTGGCGGCGGAGTTTCTGCGCAGCTACAGCAAGAACACGCGTGCCAATATACGGGAGGCGTTAACGGAATATTTCGGCCCAAACGAGCTGGATGAAGCGCTGTTGGCGCCGCTGGATAAGGCCGTGCATCCCTTTGACCCCCGGGAAACCCGCTACGAATCCGGCTCTACGGACGTGGGGGATGTAGGCTATGTTACGCCCACCGTCATGCTATACGTCGCCACGGCCTGCCTGGGGAATGTGGGCCACACATGGCAGAATACGGCCTTTTCATGCTCCTCTATCGGTATGAAGGGCATGCTTAGAGCGGCGCAGGTGATGGCGCTGGCCTGCGTGCGCACGATGGAGCAGCCCGCGTTGATCGAGCAGGCAAAGCGCGAGGTCGCCGAAAAAAACGGCGGGCGCTATGTTTGCCCGCTCCCCGAATACGTGCAGCCCCCGATTGGGATATATTAATATAGAAGAAAAGCTGCCGCCGCGTCCGCTATAGCGAAACAGATTCCATCCCGCCCGAAAAGCGCCCATATAGTGCCAAACTTTTTCTATCCATTCTATCTCTATTGGGTACATTTAATTAGACATAACACAAATCCGAACCCATCGCCAAGCGGCACGAGGTTCGGATTTATCTTCTTTGGTGCACCCTCAGGGGCTCGAACCTTGGACACCCTGATTTGTAATCGGGGATGGGGGCGGGGAGTAACTGGTCTTTAGAGTAGATAGCGCGGAAACAGTGAGCGGCTTTCGGGTTGTCCCAATTTTAATTCGCGAATAGTTGCCAAAAGGTTGCCGGATAATACGCAGGGCGCGAACAACATGCGAAAAGCAAACAAAAAAGCCCTAAAACTAGGACTTTTCTTTGGTACACCCTCAGGGGCTCGAACCCTGGACACCCTGATTAAGAGTCAGGTGCTCTACCAACTGAGCTAAGGGTGCTCGGAATGGAGCGGGAGACGGGGCTCGAACCCGCCACCTCCGCCTTGGCAAGGCGGCGCTCTACCAAATGAGCTACTCCCGCAGGCGGCTTTTCAGCGCGCTTGATTATTGTAGCGCAAACCGCACGGCTTGTCAAGGCTCTGACCGCCATTTTCTGCAAGGCGGCGAAAGCATGTACTTTCAGGGTGATCGGCCCGTTTATGGTTCTTTTTCGTAGAAGGCATATTGGTTCTTTCCGGCCTTTTTCGCCTCGTACATGGCCTTATCGGAATTGGAAATCAGCTCCTCCGCGGTGCTCCCGTCGCGCCCCAAAAGGCTAATGCCGATGCTGGAGGTAACGACCGCCGTTTTGCCTGCGTCGTCGATGCGGATAGGCTCCTTGATGGCGTTGGTGATCCGCTTGCACAGCCTGGCAAGCGCGGCATTGCTTTTGACGTTTTCGATCACCAGGATGAACTCGTCTCCGCCGAGGCGGCAAACCATATCGAAACTGCGCACAGCCTCTAGCAGCCTGTTGGCCACGGCGATCAGCACAATGTCCCCCTTATCGTGCCCGTACCGGTCATTAATGAGCTTAAAGCCATCCAAGTCGATAAACAGCACGGCCACCATACTTTTTGCATAGAAGGCCGCATTGATGGAGCGTTCCAGATGCGCCTGAAACATGCGGCGGTTGGGCAGATTGGTCAGCGTATCGTGGTTGGCCATGCGCTCGAGCCGCGCCTCCGCCATGCGACGGATGCCGATCTCCTCCTTGAGCTCCTTCGTACGGTCATCAACTAAGAATTGCAGATTGGCATAGAGGTAGGCATTTTCCAGGGAGATGGCCAGTTGCGAGGCGATCACGCCCAGGGATTCCAGGCGCTTGGTTCCGAATATGCCTTGAACAAGCTTATTTTCAAGGTAGAGGATTCCCTTGCGGTCGCCCTTGTTGACGATGGGCATGCAGAGCACGGATTTGGGCGCGGCATTCACGATATGCGTATCATGCATGAAAAGCTCGGAGTACGGCGCGTTATCCAAGGCGAGGGTTTCGCCGGTGCGATCCACATAATGCAGGATGCCCAGGGCAATGCTGCCTGCGTCTACAGCCCGCTCACCAATGTTTTTGCCCCCGCCCAGGGAATGGCCCTCCGCGCGGATGATGTAGCCCCCTCGCTCGTTTTTCGTGAGGTAATAAATATCCTGCGCGCCCGAGTTTTCGAGCAGGATGTTGATGAGCTTATCGAGGATAGCCTCCAGCTGAATCTCGCCGGAGATAGCCTGAGAGGCCGCGATCAGCGCGCTATAATCGGAGGCGTCGCGCAGGGAGAGGGAATCGGATGTGCAAGAGGCGCTGTGGGTAACGGCGGCATTGCGGGCGGCCTGGTTCACGGCCAAAAGGTTGCCATAACTGAGCCGCAGCTGCCCAACCTTGCCATCCGCGCCCCACGCCAGGTAGGCAGCATAGGCCTCCCGCATGAAGTTAGCCGCGGTCTTATGCGCGCCCAGCTTGATGAAGCGCAGGGCGGCCAGCTCAGAGATCATGGCGTAATGGTAGGGCCGCTCATTCACCGCAGCCTGCTCCATGGCTGTTTCATATAAAACGACGAGCTCGCCGTGGGCGCCGTTTAGGGCCGCCCTTTCGGCCTCGATGGCGCTGTATAGATGGCGAAAGTTCATGGGTGCATCCGCAGCCCGCTCGCCCAGCCACTTCTGGTTGGCGCTTAGCGTTGCCAACAGGCTCTCTTTTTCCGCCTGGCCGCAGGCGTTGCTTTCCAGCCGTTTGCAGATGGCCAGGGAATGGAGAAAGTTATGGATGGACACCGGGTAAAAGCCCACGATGGCAGGCAGCAGGGGGGCGACCCTTTCCGTCAACGCAAAAGCCGCGTCATAATCTAAATAGATGGCTGCACTAAGGGCTCGAAGGATGTAGTAGTAGCATTGGGCCATGGCGTCCGAAGCCGTGCGCGCAAGATGTGCCTTTTCCTGGAAGACGCTGTCGTCAAAGCTGCCAAGGGCGCCCGTTTGGCCCTTGAGGGCCTTATAAAACTGGGCATAGCTGGCATAGCTTTCGCTGGCGTGGCGGTTGCCCGTTTTCGTGGCGTAAGCTAGGGCGGCTTCATTTTCCGCAGCCAGCTCATTGATCTGCCTGCAGGTTTCCAGCACGGCCTGCTGCGTGGTGAAATAGGTGAAACAGGCGTACTCAAAATCCCCCACCGCATGGTTGCCTTCGAAGGATTCCCGGGCATACGTAAGGGCGCTTTTCACATCCTCAAACCAATGGCAGGTGAAGAGCGAAAACACATGGTAGGTTCTATACAGCGTATTCTTATAGCCGGCCTTTTCACCGATTTTCCTTGCCGCGTTAGCGGCTGTATAGGCCAGCTTATAATCATTGTGGGTGGGCGTGAGAAGAGGGAGCAAAGAGGCATAGAGCTGCAGCCCTTCGGGGGTGTAGCCATGGGCGAGGACACGCCGGGCATTGGTTATTACGGTCCAGGCGGAATAGATCGGGTTAAAGAAAAGGCCTGCAGCCGCGATCCGGTTGAGGATTTTTTGGATGGCGAACTCCTTTTGATCGGTGGCTTCGCTTCTGGCCGCGATGCCGGCAAAGTTTTCCCGCCCCAGATCGGCGTAATATGCCGTGATCTCGGCGCTTACCGTTTGAGCCAGATCGCCCTGGGGAAAGGGCACGCCCAGCTTTTCCAGCAACTCCACGCCCAGCATGAAGCCATCCTCATAGCGGATGCGGTTGGAGAGGGCCACGGCCTGCAGGCAGCAGCTATCCGTGAGGAGCAAGGGGGAGGGCGCCAGCTCCTGCAATAGGCGATAGGCGTCGTCAGCCTCATCATAGCGCGCCAGGCTGCACAGCGCCAAATGGTAGGCCGTATAAACGGAAAAGACGAAACTGTCATCCACGGGGTAGAGATAGGCGAGGCTGGCGATAATTTGCTGTGCGTAGCACAGGGCCATATCATAGGCGGATAAAAGGCTGGCTGAGCGGGCCGCTTGGAGCAGAAGATGCGCCACGCGGAGCTTCTCCTCTGCCGATTCGATGATGCTGAAGGCCTGGAGATAGTGATCGGCAATGGTAAACTGCCTATCTACCCCGCCGCAACCCTCCGCGCCGGCCTGCTCGCAGTATGTCGCCAGAGCCAGGTGCACGCGCCGCCGGTCCTGCTCGGGCAGAATCGTATAAAAGGCCTGCCGAAAGCGATCGTGCGCGAACTCGAATTGGATGGAGACCGGCTCATGGCCGTTATCGTTCTGCAAGGGGTAGATGACCTCGCCCGCGATAGCCGGCCGCAAGCCTGTGGCAACCTGATCCCCATCGCCGCCTGTAAGCCTGACGAGGAGATCGATTGAAAAGCAACGGCCGGCGCAGGCGCCCAGTGAGAGCAGGCGGGCCGTTTCTGTGGGAAGCTGATCTATATTGTGGACCAAGAAATCCACAACGTTTTCTTCCGCCGGGCAGGCGCTGACGGCTTCCAAATCCCATTCCCAGCGTCCATGGGGCTTGCTGAAGCGAATGAAGCCCTTCATGTGGCACAGCATGAGAAACTGCCGGGTATAAAATGGGTTGCCGTTCGTTTTGCGATATAGGGTCTGCGCCAAGTCCCCAATGCTTTCGGGATCCGCGCCAAACGTATCCGCCAGCATCTGCCGCACAGCGGCCTGGCTCAGGCGCGAGAGAATTACCTGCTGAACGGGCGCGCCCAGGTTCCGCAGCTTATTGAGGCTAAGGAGCATCGGGTGGTTATCGTCAACATCGCCGTCGCGGTAACAGCAAACGACCAGCAGACCGCCGATATCGTCGCTCATGATGCTCTGCTCCAGGATATCCATGGCAACGGTGCTGACCAGATGCATATCGTCCATAAAGAGCACCAGGGGCCGCTTGGGCGAAGCGACGGCCGCCAGTAGTCGCTGCACGGCGGCGCGAAAGCGTATGCCTGCCTCGAGGGGTGTTAATTCCGGCAGGGGCTGGGGCTGCTCGACGATCAGGGCCAGCCGCGGAACCTTATCCACCAGCAGGGCCGCATCCTCGCCCAGTGCAGCCGTGATGCGCTCCTTCCAGAGTGCAACATTGTCCTCGCTTTCAGCCAGGAGGATATCGCATAGGCTCCTGAACAGTTGGAAAAGTGCGTGGTGCGGGATATTGCGCTGGTATTGGTCATATTGGCCGCTGATCATGATACCGTTCGAGGCGGCGATCAGCTTATGAAGCTCACCCACCAGGGAGGTTTTACCGATACCCGTCTGCCCGCCGATGAAAACGGCGCATTTGCCGCCCTGCGAAACGCTGCGGAAGGCTTCTTCTAAAGCCGCGGTCTCCGTTTCGCGGCCATAGAGCTTATGTGGGATGTCGAGACGGGTGGCATGATCCCCCAGGCCCAGATCAAAGGGCAGAATCTCTCCCAGCGCCTCAAAGGCGGCCAGGCATTTATCCAAATCGAAGAGGATGCCCTCGGCGCTGCGGTAGCGATCCTCCGGCATTTTTTCCATTAGCTTGGATACTAGCGCAGATAGCATCTGCGGCACCTGCGGGTTTACCGCCCTGGCGGCGGGGGGCGTGCGCGCCACGAGGTCGTAGAGCATCTCCGTTTGGCTTTGCGCCGCAAAGGGACGCTCGCCACAGAGCATTTCAAAGAAAGTAACGCCCAAAGAATAAAAATCCGTGCGGAAATCGATCGAGCGGTTCATCCTGCCCGTTTGCTCGGGCGAAATATAGGAAAGCGTGCCCTGGGCATCGCCCGGGTCGATCAAAAGGGGCCTTTCGAAGGAAGCCTCGACGGAAATGCCGAAGTCGATGATGGTGACCTTGCGCATTTGCGGGCTATAGATGATGTTCGCCGGGTTGAGATCCTTGTGGATCACACCGGCTCTATGGATATCCGCCAAGGCGCGGGTGATGGCGCGGCCCAGAAAGAGGAATTCCTTGGTGGCGAGGCTGCGGCCCTGGATATATTCCGCTAAGGAAATGCCGCTGTAATATTTGAGCACCAGAAAAAACGTTTCGTCGAGCTTAACGAGGTCGATGGCCTCGGCCACGAACTCGCTCTTGAGCTTGGAGAGGATATTGTATTCATTGCGCAGCCGGGCCAGACCCTTGGGGCTCATGGCCTCCTCATTGCTGGTTTTAAGGATCACAGACTCACCCGTGCGTTCGTCTACCGCGCGGCAAAGCAGGCTGTTCTCAGAGTTGTAAATGCATTCCTGAATGGTATATTGGCCGGCGGCATTGTCCATCTTTTCGTCGCCCTCTCTCTGGAGTTGTTATGCATAGGTTTTTTTCTATATTAACATAAAAAGGGATATTTATCATCATAAAACATCATAAAACACGCTTTTGTGCAGCTGCGGCCATCCATACGGGCTAACCTGGTTCGAGTCTGCCCGGGTGGTAATGGACGGGAAAATAAATGTAGCATTCGATTCTCTGTTATGATAAAATAACGCAAACCAAAAGCGCACAGCCCATACGCCGCCGCGCGGGATGCGTTTCTCGCTCTTCTTTTAGTCCGCACGGCGTACGTTCTCTTTTTAAGGCAATTCGTTTTCTTTTGAGCGGCATCCCGGCACAGGCAGAGGCCATCGAACGATCGGCCGCCCCTGTAAGAAGGTTTGTCTTTTGGAGGGCAGGCGGCGCATATAAAGGAGCAAAGCCTATATGGAAAAAGCCCGCGGCCGTAAGATATCCGCCGATTATTGCATCATCGGCTGCCTTTGCCTGGCCCTCGTGATCCTGGCCTTGCTGCTGGATACGCCCGATAGCATCCTGCGCGGTTATTGGAAGATCAATACCTCGCGAAGCGTTTTGGTTACGGATTATATCGCCCTGGGCGGGGTGAGCGCGGCGCTGCTCAACGCGGCTGTGGCGGGCTTCATCTTTTTGTTTTTGCTCATCCGCCACAAGCGTGAACCCAGCGGCCTGATCATTGCCTCCCTCTGGACGACCATCGGCTTTTCCCTTTTTGGGAAAAACCTCTTCAACCTGCTTCCCCTGCTGGCCGGCGTACGGCTCTACGGCAAGGTCACTAAAACCCCGTTTTCCGAACTGTTCGTGCAGGCCATGCTCAGTTCCACCATCGCGCCGCTAGTCAGCGAGATCGCCTTCCTCGGCGAGACCTTCAGCCTGCAAAAGATGCTCATGGCCTACGGGGTAGGTCTATTCGTGGGCTTCATCTTCCCCATCGTTACAGAGGCGGTAAAGCGGATGCACCATGGCTACTGCCTTTACAACAGCGGCACTGCGGGCGGTTTCATCGCTACGCTTTTCGTGGGGCTTTTACGGAGCGTGGGCGTAGAGATTTTGCCCGAGCATATCTGGGATATCGAGCACACATCCTTCCTAGCGGCCTTTGCCTATGCCCTTTCCCTGGCGCTGATCCTTTATGGAATGGCGGCGGATAAGCCGGCGAACGCCTTTAAGAAGCTGGGGCTGCTGCTCAAGGAGGATGGCAAGGATGGCAACGACTTCCTCGCCAAATACGGCGGGGCTTGCTATATCAACATGGGCGCCATGTGCTTTGTATCCACCACGGCCATGCTGCTGCTAAAAATCCCCATCAATGGGCCGGTGCTGGGCGGCATCTTCACGGTTACGGGCTTTTCCGCCTCCGGTAAGCATATGAGGAATGCCCTGCCGATTTTGCTGGGCAGCGTCATTGCCACGGAACTCAACTATCTGGAGCAGACCGCGCCCTCCAACTGCCTGGCCATGCTCTTTTCCACGGGCCTTGCGCCCATCGCCGGCAAGCACGGCTGGCATTGGGGTGTGGTGGCGGGCTTTGTGCATGTTTCTATCGCCATTTTCATCGGCCAGATCAACGGTGGCCTCAATCTCTATAACAACGGCTTCGCCGGCGGCTTCGTAGCCATTACCCTCGTGCCGCTGATCCTATTTTGGGAAGAACGCCTGCGCGAGCGGCGAGGCGGCTAGGCGCGTCCGCCGTGCCCACGCCCTGCGGCGGGAGATGCGCCGGTTCCACTGCGTAAGGTGCGATGCGGTAGGCGCCGATGAAACGAATAAGCAAATGAAAGCATGCTCCCGGTTGATATCGGGAGCATGTTCGAATTACAAATTATAGGCGGTTTAGGTGGAAAGTTTAGTCTTTGGGCTGGGGGCCCCATTCGTCGCCGTCGTAGTCCACGCCCAGGATCGTGATGTTGAAGTTGCGGCTGTCATAGAGCAAATCCAACGATTTACCTTTTCTGGAGCCGGCGGAGAGAATGCGCACGATCGGCCGCAGGGTGTTTTCTTTGTGGTTTTTAACGACCACGGCCTGCTCGCCGCTGCTCAGGCGTACGCAAAGGCCCACGGGGTAAGCGTCCACACTGCGCAGGAAGGCGGTAACCACTGCAGGGTCAAAGTGCTTGCCGGAATTGGCCATGATATGCTCGATGGCCTCATTTGGCATAAGGGCACGGCGGTATGGGCGCTTGGAAGTGAGCGCGTCGTAAACATCCGCCGCGGCGAGAATGCGGCCAAAGAGGCTGATCTCATCGCCCTTGAGGCCCTTGGGATAGCCCCCGCCGTCGTATTGCTCGTGATGTTGGGCTACGGCCAGCATCACTTTGGGGGATATCTGCACGGTGTTGCGCGGGAACATCTCCACGCCCAGCATCGGGTGCCGCCGCATGATGGAAAATTCCTCTTCGGTGAGCTTGCCGGGCTTGTTCACGATCCAGCGGGGGATGCGCGCTTTGCCCATATCATGCAAAAGACCGCTGAGCGCCAGCTTTTCCAGCGTGCTTACCCGCATGCCCATGGACATGCCCGTGACCACGCTATAAATAGAAACGGAAAGGCAATGGCGGTAGGTATAGTCGTCGTAATTCTTAAGATCCATCATGTTGAACATCACGTCCGTGCTGCCGATGATGTTCTCCACTAACTGGCGCGAGATGGCGGAAAGAACCTCGACCCTGTTTTGGAGCGTGCGCGCGTTGCTGTTGGAGCCAAAATCGTCATATACGGCCCGAATCTCGTTCACGGCTTTGGTGCGCAGGGCCTCGTTGACCAGTTCCGGTATCTCCATATCGTCGTCCGCGTCGGAATTACGAATATAAACCCCCGCGATGCCATTGGCCTGGATGCGGAGGATATTGACTTCTGTTAACCTTTGCCCGGCGGAAAGCAGGCGAACGTGGTGCATATCCCTTGGGTAAGAACAAATATCACGGGCAACCACCATATCCGGCCTTAGGTATTCCACGGGAACATAGAGCATGCTTTTTTTTCCCTTCTGGAGCGTACATTTTAAGCACCACTTTATATTATACAATATTCGCGCTTTTCTGTATACCTTTTCAGCGCAAACTGTGAAACCGCTAAACGCCCGCTTGCTTTTTGGTTGCGTCGAAGCGAAGAGCCAATGAATATTTAATCGCCAATTTTCGCCTTTTTTTAATAGGCCGCATAAAATAAATACTGCGGCCTCATGCCACGATGCCCCCTGATCGCACCTGGTGGAAAAACTTTGCGCCTTAAAGGCCGGCGGCAGGGGGATATCGCTTGTGTTTTGGATATAAATACCATACAATATTTATAAAATTATCCGCGCACAAGCGCAAGGAGGTTCCCATGGGCAAATTCGTTGCAAAGCAGACCAAGAGCGGTTATCGCTTTAACCTGGTGGCCGGCAATGGTGAGATTATCGCCACGAGCGAGAATTATTCCTCTAAAGACGCTTGCCTTTCCGGTGTGGAGAGCGTGCGCGCCAATGCACCCATTGCCAACCTGGAAGATCAAACCATAGAGGGTTTCGAGGTTGCCAAGCACCCCAAATTCGAGGTATATACCGATGAGGCCGGCGAGTTCCGCTTCCGCCTGAAGGCAAGAAATGGCGAGATTATCGCCGCATCCGAGGGCTATAAGGCCAGGGCCAGCTGTAAGAGCGGCATCGAGAGCGTGCGCAAGAACGCCCCGGATGCGGCGCTGGTAGTGGAAGAAGCCGAATAAACGGCCAAGGCAACTAAGGGCATGCGAGCGCATGCCCTTTTTCATACCCGGCGTTGCCGCAAGCGCTTCCTGCCTTAGCCGCCCGCATGCGTAGGGCGGGGTCCGGCTGCGCATACTCATATTATGAAAAAGGAAAGGCGCAGGGCCCTGGCTGCGGGGCTGATAACCGGATTTTGTAACGGCCTCTTGGGCGCGGGGGGCGGTATGATCGCCGTGCTGGCCCTTAGCCGTCTCTGCGGCCTGGCCGAAAAGGAGGCGCATGCCACGGCCATCGCCGTAATGCTGCCCCTCACGGCTCTCTCCGGCTTGCTGTACGCCCTGCGCAGCGCCGTGGCTTGGGAGGTGCTGGCCTTCGTAACCCCGGCGCTGGCGCTGGGAAGCTTTCTGGGGGCTAAGCTTACGGGCCGCCTGCCCGAGAAAGCCTTACGGCGGATCTTCGCCGCGCTGATGATGGCCGCGGGGGCCTTTATGTTATTGTGAAAGGGCTGTGGTACCTGCTCGCGGGGGCGATTTCCGGCCTGCTTGCGGGCATGGGTATGGGCGGCGGCACACTGCTGATCCCGGCGCTTACGCTTTTGTTAGGCGTGGGCCAACACCAGGCCCAGGGGGTGAATATGCTGGCTTTTTTGCCCGCGGCTCTGTTGGCTCTGCACGTTCATCGCAAAGAGGGGCGGGTTTCGCTCCAGCATGTCTGGCCCATTCTGCTCTCGGGCCTAGCCGGCGCGGTTTTGGGTACGCTGGCCGCAGCCTCTTTGGAAGCCGCCTGGCTCAAGAAGATATTCGGCGCTTTTCTATTCTTTTTAGGCATTCTGGAATGGCGAAAACCATAAAAATCCTATCCATCAAATATCTCCAAGCAATGGTTTTGACAAAAGAACAGCATTGTCAAACAATAGTCAAACAATAATAAAATTATAGTATTAACGCCGGAATATGTGCTATAATACTCGCAGCTTATCGCAAATCGGGCCATTCCTGCGGATTTGTTTCGGCGCGGCCCGTACGCAGGTTTGTTTATTTTTATGTTATGTTAAGCGTTTTGAAAGGCAGGTGCTTCTTTTGCCACAATACTCTATGCGGGGCGGCGTGCATCCGCTGGATGGCGCGCGGGGCGGAAAAACTTCCACCAACGGCTCACCTATCCGGCCCTATGCGCCCAAATCCGTGCAGATTCCCATGTGCCAGGCCATTGGCGCGCCCAGCGTGCCCATCGTGCAGGCTGGGGATCAGGTCAAGCTGGGCCAGAAGATCGGTGAGGCCGTAGGGTTCATGAGCTTACCCGCGCACGCCACGGTCTCCGGCCGGGTGGTCAGCGTAGAGCAGCGGATGCTGATGTTGGGCAACCCCATTCTCACCGTTACCATCGAGAGCGATGGGCGGGACGATTGGACTGAGCTGACCCCCCTCGGCAAAGATGTGGAGAGCGTAAACGCGGCCTCTATCATCCCCGCCATTCAGGCGGCCGGCATTTGCGGCATGGGCGGGGCCACCTTTCCCACCCACGTTAAGCTAACCATTCCCGAGGGGAAAACCTGTGATTCCATCATCATCAATGGTGCGGAGTGCGAAACACACGTGACGGCGGATCACCGGCTGATGCTGGAGGAACCGGCGCGCATCGTCAACGGCCTGCGCCTGGCGATGAAAGCCCTCGGTGTAAAATATGGCGTCATCGGCATTGAGGATAATAAAAAAGACGCCATCGAGGTCATGAAAGCGGCCATCGGGGGCATCGAAGGGCTGCATGTAATGCCCCTCTACACCAAATACCCGCAGGGAGGCGAACGCCAGCTGATCCACGCCGTAACCGGCTACGAGGTGCCCGCCCGGGGCCTACCCATCGATATCGGCGTGGTGGTGCTCAACGTGGGCACGGCCGCGGCCATTGCCGACGCGGTGCTGCTGGGCAAGCCGCTGATCGAGCGGATCACCACGGTAACCGGCTGTGTAAAGGAGCCTGCCAATTTGCGCCTGCGCATCGGTACCAGCGCATCCGAGGCCGTGGAGGCTTGCGGCGGCTACAAAGAAGAGCCGTATATGCTCCTGATGGGCGGCGCGATGACCGGTGTTTGCATGCCCGACGACAAGCCGCCCATCGGCAAGGGCACGAACTGCCTTTTAGCGCTCACGGAAGCGGAGAGTAAAACGCCCGCCGAGCAGCCCTGCATCCGCTGTGGCCGCTGCGTGGACGTTTGCCCGGCTGGGTTGAAGCCCTTCCTCCTCAAGCATTTTTGCGACAAGGGCGATTTGGCCGGGGCGCAGGCCAACGATGTAACGGAATGCATTGTTTGTGGCTGCTGCTCCTATATCTGCCCGGCCAGGCTGGCCCTTGCGGCCTCCTTCAAAAACACCAAAGACGCCATCGCGCGCCAGGCAAGGAGGGCAAAATAAGATGGGATTGCATGTTTCCAACGCACCCTTTATTTTCAATAAAGATACCACTCGCTCCTTGATGCTGGATGTGATCCTGGCCCTGCTGCCCACCACCCTGGCCGGCGTTTTCTTCTTCGGCCTGGGCGCCCTATTGCACATACTGGTCGGCGTGGCATCCGCCGTGCTGGCGGAATACGCCTACCAAAAGCTTACCCATAAGCCCGTGCGCATTGGAGATTGTTCCGCCGCGCTTACGGGTATGCTGCTGGCTCTCAATATGCCCGTAAGCGCCCCGCTGTGGGTGACGCTGATCGGCGGCGCGGTGGCCATTGTGCTCGTAAAGGAGCTTTTTGGCGGCATTGGCGATAACTTCATGAACCCGGCCCTCGCGGCCCGCGCCATCCTCATGGCCAGCTGGCCCGTAGCCATGACGGCTTACACCCAGCCCGTGTTTTCTTTGGGCCTGCAGGCGGACGCCGTTTCCTCGGCCACGGTGCTGCACGGCCTTTCGGCTACGCCCTTGCAGATGTTCCTGGGCTTTATTCCCGGCACCATCGGCGAAGTGAGCAAGGCGGCCATCCTGATCGGCTTCCTATATTTATTGCTAAGGGGCGTTATCACCTGGCATATCCCGGTGATCTACGTGGGCAGCTACGCCCTGTTGGCGCTGGCTTTGGGCAATAACGTTTTGAACGGTGTGCTGTCGGGCGGCCTGCTCTTTGGCGCCGTGTTCATGGCTACGGATTACGCCACCAACCCCATGACCCGGAACGGCCAAGTGCTCTTTGCCGCGGGCTGCGGTGTGTTGACCTGCCTGATTCGCAATTTCAGCTCCTATCCCGAGGGCGTCACCTTTGCCATTCTGCTGATGAACATCGCAACGCCTTTGATCGACAAATACGTCAAGGGTACTCGGGTATACGGAAAGGGGAAGAAATAATGGAAAAGAAGCAATCGCTTTCCGGCGTGTTCATGAACGGCGTCATCACGGAAAACCCCATCTTCCGCCTGGTGCTGGGCACCTGCCCCACCATCGCCGTAACCACCAACGCCATTAACGGCATCGGCATGGGCTTGGCCGCCACCTTCGTGCTGGTCGGTTCCAACCTGGTGATCTCTCTGCTGCGCAATTTTATCCCGGATAAGGTGCGTATTCCCGCCTTTGTGGTGGTGATCTGCACGTTTGTGACTATGGTGCAGATGCTCCTGCAAGCCTATGTGCCCGTGCTCTATGAGAGCCTGGGGCTGTTCATCCCCCTGATCGTGGTTAACTGCATCATCCTGGCCCGGGCCGAGGCCTTTGCCAGTAAAAACGCGCCTTTGGCCTCTATAATGGATGGGCTGGGCATGGGCTTAGGGTTCACGGCCGCCATCACCATTATCGGTAGCATCCGCGAACTGTTCGGCTCGGGCAGCCTCTTCGGCCTGAACATCATGGGCGCTGGCTACCAACCCATGTTGATCTTGGTGTTGGCCCCGGGCGGCTTTATCGTGTTCGGCCTGGTGCTGGGCATCGCCAACATCATCATGAAGCGGGCCGATGCGAAAAAGGCGGCTAAGGAGGGCACACAAGCATGAACGAGCTGTTAAAAATTCTCATGTTCATGGTGAGCTGCGTGCTTACCCACAACTTTATCTTTTCCCGATTCCTGGGCAACTGCCCCTTCCTGGGGGTCTCTAATAAGGTGGAGACCGCCGTGGGCATGGGCGTGGCGGTTACCTTCGTGATGGCCCTGGCCTCACTCTTTACATGGCTGGTCTATCACCTGGTGTTGGTGAAGCTGGGCCTCCAGTATTTGGATACCATCGCCTTTATTCTTATTATCGCGGGGCTTGTGCAGTTCGTGGAGATGTTCATCAAAAAGAGCAGCCCTTCCCTTTATAAGGCGCTGGGCATTTACCTGCCGCTGATCACCACCAATTGCGCGGTGCTGGGCGTGGCGGTGCTGAATGTGAGCGAGGGCTATAACCTGCTTTATTCGGTGCTCAACGGCACCTTCGGCGCGCTGGGTTTCCTGCTGGCCATCGTTCTGATGGCGGGCGTGCGGGAGCGGCTCGAAACCTCCGATATTCCGGAGCCCTTCCGGGGGTTCCCCATCTGCATCATCATCGCGGGCCTGATGAGCGTGGCGTTCATGGGCTTTAGCGGGTTTGGAGGCTAGGCTTATGAGTTGGACCGCGATTCTCTTCGCGCTGGCTACCATGGGTATCCTGGGCGCGGCGTTCGGCGTGGTGCTTTCCATTGCCGATAAGAAGTTTGCTGTGGAAACGGATGAACGCACCGCCGCCATCCGTGAAGCCGTGGCCGGGGCCAATTGCGGCGCTTGCGGCTATGCGGGCTGCGACGCCTTTGCCGCGGCCGTGGCGCGAGGCGAAGCGCCCGTGGGCAGCTGCCTGCCGGCAGGCGCCAAGGGGGCGGAGGCCATTGCCGCCATCATGGGCGTATCCGCAGGCCCGGCGGAAGATAGAAAGGTAGCCCGGGTCTTTTGCCAGGGCTTTTGCGATGCGGCCACGGCGCGCTATACCTACGAAGGCCTGGAGAGCTGCGCAATGGCCGCAACCTTGGCCGGCGGCCCCAAGCAATGCGCCAGCGCCTGCTTGGGATTGGGGGATTGCCAGCGCGTTTGCCATTTCGACGCCATTGAAATGGCGAACGGCGTGGCCAAAATTTACGCGGATAAATGCGTAGCCTGCGGCATGTGCATCGATGCCTGCCCCCGCAGTATCATCCACTTTACCCCAGCGGACGATACGGTATTCGTGGCTTGCCAGAATCATGACGCGCCCAAGGCGGCCAGAGCCTCCTGCGTGAACGCTTGTATCTCCTGCGGCCGTTGCGTGAAGGCTTGCGTGGCCGACGCGATCCGCATCGTAGATAACTGCGCCGTGATCGACCAGGAAAAATGCACCCGCTGCGGGGCTTGCGTGAAGGTTTGCCCGGATCACTCCATCCGGGATATGACGGGCCTGAACGCCTAAAAATAGCCGGTTTTAGCGCCAGGGGCCGGCCTGTGCCGGCCCCCTGTCTGGGCGTTTGCGAATTGCGAAAATGGGATTGACACCAAGCCGGAGAATAGTGTATACTTACTAACGCAGTCGTTGTGGGGGGCGTGCGAATCGCAGCGGCATGGGAGCATAGCTCAGCTGGGAGAGCACTTGCCTTACAAGCAAGGGGTCACAGGTTCGAGCCCTGTTGTTCCCACCAAACTTGGCCCGGTAGTTCAGTTGGTTAGAATGCTAGCCTGTCACGCTAGAGGTCAGGGGTTCGAGCCCCCTCCGGGTCGCCAAGCTCCGCGGTAGCGGAGCACATGCCTCGGTAGCTCAGTTGGTAGAGCAAGGGACTGAAAATCCCTGTGTCGGTGGTTCAAGTCCACTCTGAGGCACCATTCGCGGGAGTAGCTCATTTGGTAGAGCGCCGCCTTGCCAAGGCGGAGGTGGCGGGTTCGAGCCCCGTCTCCCGCTCCATCGTTTCCACAGAGGGTACGGCGTACCCTCGTTTCATAAATAATCGGCGCCATAGCCAAGCGGTAAGGCAGAGGTCTGCAAAACCTTAATCCCCGGTTCGATTCCGGGTGGCGCCTCCACTTAAAAAGCCTCAAAAGGCCCTAATATTAGGCACTTTTGAGGCTTTTTGTTTTTCTAAAATTTTGTTTCTGGCAACCTTTTTTGAAAACGCATCATCAAGCTTCCCGGCATTATGCATTCATAGTCTTCTGAAAGCTGTGAATAAATTGCAAGGGCGGTTTTGATTGCCGCTTTTCTGTCTGGCTGCCTGGCTAGAGGCGGAGCGGATCATAAGATGGGCGGCTAACTCAGCACATCCAGCAGCGCCCGCACGATGCGTGCACAGGCGTGGCCATCGCCATAGGGGGAGGCTGCGCAACGCATACGGTCGTATTCCGCTTTGTCTGTCAAAAGCTGTAGAAAGCCGGCGTATACAGCCTCCTCCTTGGTGCCGACCAACTTTAGGGTGCCGGCCTCCACGCCCTCGGGCCGCTCCGTTACATCCCGCAGCACCAAAACAGGCTTACCAAAGGCTGAAGCCTCCTCTTGTATACCGCCGCTGTCGGTAAGGATCAGGTGGCAGCGGGCGATATAGTTGTGGAATGTCATCACGTCTACAGGCTCGACGAGGCGTATGCGCGAGCAGCCTTGGAGGATCTGTGCGGCCTGACGCACCACAGGGTTGTGATGAAGGGGAAACAGCACCTTCACATCCGGCGTTTCTTCCACCACCCGCCGCACGCCGCGGAAAATTCGCTCCAAAGGCGCGCCCCAGTTCTCACGCCGATGGGCCGTTAAAAGCACCATGCGGGAACCCTCCGCCCAATCCAACGCCGCATCGTTAAAGCTGCCACCCGTGGTGAGCTTGAGCGCGTCGACCACGGTATTGCCCGTTACATATACGCCGCGCGGATCTTTCCCCTCTTTGAGCAGGTTGTTTTTTGCGTTTTCCGTGGGCGCAAAATGCCACCTGGCGATCAACCCCGTGGCCTGCCTGTCAAATTCTTCGGGGAAGGGGGCATAGAGGTCATAGGTGCGCAGGCCCGCCTCTACATGGCCAACGGGTATTTGCATATAAAAGGCGGCCAGAGCGGCGGCAAAGGTGGTGGGCGTATCCCCGTGCACCAGCACCGCGCTGGGCGCTTCCTTTTCATATACATCCCGCAGGCCCGCCATGACTTTAGCGGTAATATCGAAAAGCGTCTGCCGCGCCTGCATGATGGACAGGTCATAGTCGGGCGCAACGTTGAAAAACGCCAGCACCTGATCCAGCATTTCCCTGTGCTGGCCCGTAACGCAAACGATGGTTTGCAAGGAGGGCTGCTTTCGAAGCTCCAACACCAGGGGACACATTTTGATGGCCTCGGGCCGCGTGCCGAACACAACGAGTATCTTTCTCATAAGCACCTCATTCGTTCAAGCTGCCGCCCGCGCCGGGGCGGTCGTTTATAATGTCCGCAACGGCCAGGGCGGCCAGGATGGCGAATACCGGAAGCATAAGGTAGTGATAACGATTTTGGGATTCCACGATCATGTGGAGCGCCGCCACGCCTACGAAGAGCAAAACAAACACCTGCGCCGGGCTTTGCGTTGGCCGTCGGAACAGGCGGGCGGCATATACGGCGGAAAAGAAAAGGCTCAAAAGGTAAAAGCCATCGTTCCATTGTGCTAAGACGTTGATGATGCTCTGGCGCGCAGGCGATAAATCACCCTGCTGCTCCAAGAAGAGCGCGGTCCACGTGGCGCCGTAATCATCGTTTTTCCAAAGATGAGAGAATTTCTCCATCGCCAGGTTCAAGAGGCCCACGGGGGGATCGTTTCGGAGACGCTCCATGGCGATGCCGAGGCTTGCCTTGTGCGCCGCAACCGCCGAATTCGTGGCGGCGAACTCGGCGCCGAAAAACTCCGCGTCCATCTGGTTCCATGCGCCCTTAGCCTCAATGTTAAGGCCCACCATCAAATTATAGCCAAAGGATACGCCGCTTCCGGGCAATTCATAGCCGATGACGTCGGCGATCCATGCGTTGATGAGGCTGGTGGTTATAAAAAAGCTTGCCGCCACCAGCAGCGCGAGGAACCAGCCTTGACAGGAGATGCGGCTGAGCCAGCCGTTGAGCATCTGCTCGCTTTTGTCAAACCGCTTTACCGAGGGCGCCAAACAGAGCGCCGTCGCAATGAGGAAAATCGTGGCCAGGGGGCGTATAGCGTTGGTGAGGCCCAAGGCTACGCCCAGGGCTACGCACACATACATGGCGCCCTCCCGGTTTTCCAGCTTCACGGGGTATTGATATAGGTAGATAAAAAGCCGCGCGCAGGTGAGCAGCATGCAAACGAAAACCGGCTCGGAGCCAAGGATAGCCCCATATAAGATCTGCGAGGGCCAAAATGCCGCGGCCAATAGCGCCACAATGCCAGTTCCCCGCCCGCCCAGGGCGCGGGCGATGCGATAGACTAAAATCACGGAACAAAGGCAGGCCGCCAGGTTAAGGCAAAGCCCCGCCTGAAGGGAAGGCCCCGTAAGACGAAATAAAAGCGAAAGCACAAAAGGATAGCCGATCACATGGGGGAACTGCGCGATATAACCTGCATAACCCGAACTTGCGAGACCACCTTTGGCCAACAGCTCCGCCACCTGATAATACGTTTGGTAATCTGACGAGGGGACGATGGGAAGCGCCCGTATGACCCATATCCGTAAAATAGCGCTGGTGAGCAGCAATACGGCGATCAAGAGACCACGCAGCGCCGCAACCGCCCAACTCTCCTGACCCGCCCAAAAAGAAGCGAGCTTTTTCCAGGGCACGCACTTGGCTAGGTGGGCGAGGGAAAGCATGGCGGCGAAGAGCAAAATGGCCGCGCCATAGCGCAAAAAGGGATAGGTCTTTGCATCCGCCAGATCCGTTATGCCGCAAAAAAGGGCGTAAACGGCGCAAACCTCGAACAGGGCAAGGGTAAACAAAGTAAATGGGGTTTTCCTGTTCATCATATCATCTTCCTATCGTTGCGGCCCAATGCCGCATCTCAATAGAAGTTAACCGCGCGGGACTGCCGCGCGGGAATGGGCGCCTCCTGCGGGGCCGCATGCGCTTCAACGCCAAGGGCGGGCCTTAAGCCCATATGCGAAAGGATATCCGGTGTGGAAGCATAGCGGTCGATCGCCAGCACGGCCTGTTCCCAGGTGATGACCCCGGCCTCCAAATAGCCGGCAATGGCCCTGTATACTGCCGTGCCCTCAGTTTTGCCGCCAAGCGTAGCCAAGATACCCCCCTTGGTGGTATAAACGAAGCTGCAAGCCGCCGGGTCGAGGCCAAGGGCGGCAGGTATCGCCTTCAGGTCCGAAAAGGCCGCCACGGCCAGCACATAACCCGCCGCCGTATGCAAAATAGGAAAGGCTATCAGCCTTTCAAGGCTGGCTTGATCGAAGGCGGCGGCAAGCTTGCCCGGATAAAGGGAGATATCGTTCACGAAGGGCCGGTGCTGCACGCCGGCAATGGCTTCCGCAAGCTGGGCCTCGGTTATCAGCCCTTGCCGCAAAAGCACCTCGCCGATGCGCGCGCCCTCCTCACGGCTGGTGTTGAGGGCGCGGTTCAAGCTATGCACATCCACATACTGCTTTTCAAGCAGGATGTCGCCGACATTGCGGTAATAGCGGAACAAAACGCTTTTATGCAAAAACGTGTGGTTCGTTTTGTTCCAAGCCACCTTTTTGGGCTTTTTTTTGGTGCCCGTGCCAAAGAAGAACAGCTTCCAGGCCTTGAAGGTAGCCGTCATGTTTATGATGTTGCCCCAGACCAGGCGTATAGGCATAAGCGGGGGCAGCAGGCAGGAAACCGCCATGCTTTTGAGCCCATAAAAATTCGTAATGGCCACCGCGCGCATGAGCTGGCGAAACAGCATCATAAACGTGAGAAACAGGCACAGGGCATATGCCAAGGTGTGCTTGGGGTACATCACGGGGATGCCGAGAAAGAGGGAGGCGATGAAATAGATGAACACGAGGTAGCCGGGCAGAACGACCAGGTTGCTCAGCTTCGCCTTGAGGTCTTTATACAGGGAATAGCGGCTGGCAAAGCCCATTTTGCTCCGCCTGAAAATTTCGGATATTTTGGCGGACTGCATGGTAATTCCATAGATCCAGCGCGTTTTCTGCCGTACCGCGGCCTTGAAGGTATCGGGGAAAAAGCTTCTGGTAGCCACATAGTCCCAGCGTACCTGGCCGCTATCCATCAGGCGGGGCAGCTTTTCCAGCACGAAATGCGTAAGGAAGCCCTGCTTGGCCAAAATGAGGGAGAGCTTATAATCCTCTGTCAGGCTATCCTCGGGGAAAATGGGCGCATCCCCAAAGCTATCCAGGATGGCGTGCGATAGAACGTAGCCTGTGCCGGCGGAGGGCACCACGGCGGACATTGCCTCACGGGAACCCATGGTCCTATAGTGGTTTTCAGCAAACTCATCGGCATAGGTGCCGATGGTCATCTGCTCGAACGCCGTTTTGAGCGTAGGCATTTTTTGCAGGGGGATCACGGGGAATTGGAGCAGGTCGTAAAAATCGAGTAAATAGCTGGTGAGCTTGAGCTCGTAGGGGTGAACCACGTCCTCGGAATCGTGGATGGTAACGGAGCTAAAGCGCCAGCCGCGCTCGCTCTCGAATTGTTTGATGAAGCGGATGATGTTGTTCACATTGTCCGCTTTGCAGGTGGGGCCAGGATGCGCGTTCACCACCATGTGCACATTGGCATGGGCGGCTTCCAGCTTTGCCACCACGCCTATGGTCGCACCGTCATTCGGGTATACGCCAATAAAAACATGATACATCGACTGCGGATATTGCAGCGATGCCAGCACGTTTTCCACCACATCCTCGATTACGTTTTCCTCGCGCCAGGCAGCGATCATCACCGCCAGCAGTTTGGGCGGCACGGCGTCGAGCTGCTCAATGGGCAAACGGTCGGGTTTGCCGAACCGTATGATGCGTACAATATTCACGATGTCCCATATGAGGTCATCGATGCTGAAAAGGATGAAGCTTGCCGCTACGATCAGCCCGATCCGCTGAACGACCAGTTCCAAGGTTTCTCACTCCTAAAAATGCTGTTCCTTTATGCAGTTTAATACATATCGGTGTATTATGCTATATAAAAATGTTGTATTTCAGGTATAAATGTGGGAAAATCGTAATAACAATCATTATTAGTGCTGCTTAAAAAGGCTGCGGCAATAGCTTGGGTCCGTTTTTTCCATCGATATTGGATGCAAGTCCAATTTTAATAGACAAGCCAGCTAAACATGCCCGATATAATCAGCTATATTAAGACGGCCCTTTCGCGCTCATTTTCGGCCATCATCGCGCTGTTTTCATCCTGCATGCATAGTGGATGCGGATGCCTAACCAGGTACCGTCAATAGTTTTTCGCACAATTGTCTCGCTTGGTTTATCGGTTAGCCGATCTGCAAGGCGTCAACCTCCTGTTCCTGCAGATGCTTCATGCTCATATAGGGAACCGTCCCCCAGCGAGAGCCTTCCATATGTCG
>JAYFPE010000017.1:0-6424 GCA_034928145.1 Candidatus Pelethousia sp.
ACGTGTTGTATACGGATATCGTTGAGCAGGTTCAGACTGGCACTTGGAAGTTCGAGGAAATTTGGGTTGGCGTGAAGGATGGCGTCGTCGATATTGCGCCGCTTAATGAGAGCATACCGCAGAATCTTCAGGCTAAGAGCATGGCCGCGCGCGAACCGTTTGGTAAAGGGCGATGTTACAGCGAATAACAGCAACAAAAAGCGATTGCGCAATAAGAAGCCGCCCAACGAGACCAAGGGCGGCTTTCGATACGCCAAACCGCCTGTGCCTGCAACCTAGGTCATTAGGGCCATAGCCTGCTCAAAGAGGGCATCCAGCTTTGAAAAATCCATCGCCTCCACATAGAAGCGCTCAAGCTCGTCATGAATGGCCTTTGAGAGGGCCACCTGGGAGTGGGCACAGGTAATCAGCTCTTCGGCGTGGAAAAGGAGGGCGCGCATCGCGTCCGCATCGCGGGCCGGGATGGGCTTATAGAGGCCTTCCAGGCGCCGCGCCGCGCCGGCGGCCGCGTCATGAAAGCGGTTTGCGCAGGTAAAAGCCACGCCGATCTCCGGCAGCAGCACATGGTCCGTCTTCTGTGGGAAGATTGAGCAGGGGCAGCGTATCGTGCGCTGGTTTGCGTCCTGTGCGGCGGTGACAACGCGCGCGAGCAGCTGTTCTGACGCCGCGCCCCACTCGTCTGGAATGGCGGTTACATTTTCGCACAGCGTGCGGAGCGTTCCATGAAGGAATTCCACGCGGCCTACGGATACCGCGCTCAAAAGCCGGTATTCGCTTCCGCCGCCGCCTCCCTCCCCTTGCGGCAGGCGGAATTCGGCAACGGAGGAACGCAGGGCGGCTTCATCCACATAGCGCGCGGCAATGCCGCGGCAACGGCCCAGCAGCGCGCCCGCGGCCGCGATGAAGGCGGAGGCTTGCGCATGGCAGTCATTTACCTCGTTCGAGAGGCGGATAATTTCGCGCGTATGCGCCCGAAGGTGCGTGCTATCCCATGCGTCGCCCGCATTTAGCAGCGTATCGCGCGCACCGGGATAAACAGGGTCAAGCATATGCGGCGCGGTGCCGTCCAGCATCGCGCGCCGCGTGGTACGGTCGATGATTGCGTCAAGGGAATCCGGATCGCTTGCGCAGGGGATAAACTCCATGCTATGCCCTTGTTGCATAAGCGCGCGGCCAATCTTTTTCATCAGCGTGCTTTTGCCACTGCCCGGCCCGCCCTTCAAAATGACCGCCGCGTACGCCCCGGGCTTAAGCAGCCGCTCAAAATAGGAAACAAAGCCCCGCTCGGTCTTGCTTGCGAGGAAAAAACGAATCGCGCTGTCGTCCATTGCTCGGGTCTCCTTCACATGCTCGTATTTCATAACATAGTATGTTGCATATATCAACTCATGTGAACAGGAGGCGATCTATTGGTAACTTTAAGTTATCTTCACATTCTCTACATCGCGCTGATCTTCATTATGCTTGCCCTCATGGCCTTTCGTAAAAGTATCGTGCTGCCCTGCGTGGCAGGCATACTCATCATCGGCTGGGTGGCAACGAAAAGCGCGGTCGGCGGCATACAGGCGCTCTTCAACGCCCTGGTCTGGGCGGGTGGGGAGTTCTGGGGCGTTATCGCCGTGATATCGCTCGTGGTGGCAATGTCCAAGGCGCTCTCGGCCATTGGCGCGGACGCGCTGATGATCCGCCCGTTCAGCCGCTACATGAAAAACAGAAGCGTTACCTTCCTGCTGCTGGGCCTCGTCATGTTCGCCGTATCCATCTGCATATGGCCTTCACCGGCGGTCGCGCTCGTGGGTGCCATCATCCTGCCCCTCGCGCTGGAAACGGGCATCCCCGTTGTATGGGCCGCCGTGGCGATGAACCTGTTCGGCCACGGCATCGCGCTTTCGGGGGATTACTTCATCCAAGGCGCGCCCACCATCACCGCCAAGGCCGCGGACACTACCGTGGGCGCGCTGATGCGCGAGAGCATCGTGCTCTGGGCCGTAATGGCCGTGGTCACTGTAACAGTGGCCTTCATTATGTTTCGGCGCGATGTGCGTAGGCTCCCGCCGGTTAAGGTCGAGCGGGCCGCCGTCTCCGTGGAAAGGCCCAAGCCCGCCGCGCTGGCGATGGCGATTATCACGCCTGTTTCGTTTATACTGGACGTCCTGCTTATGCTGCTCTTTAAGCTGCAGGGCGGAGATGCTACAGCGCTCGTGGGCGGCACGGCGCTGATCATCCTCGTTGCCGCAACCTGTCTCAATGGGGGCGTGATGAAGGCGTTCGACAGCGTGATCGACCATCTCAAGTCAGGCTTTGGCTTTGGCATTGAGATATTCACGCCGGTCATCTTCATCGGAGGCTTCTTCTTCCTGGGCGGTGCGGATGGCGCGAAAGCCGTGTTGGGCGCCGAAGGGGGCATCATGAACGACATCGGTCTCTACCTCGCGCAGAACGTACCCATCTCGCGCGTGCCCGTGGTCCTGGCGGAAGCGCTCGCGGGCTTCGTTACAGGCCTGGATGGCTCCGGCTTCTCCGGGCTGCCCATCGTGGGCGCGACGGCGGCCACCTTTGCGCAGGCGCTGCCCGTAAACAAGGAAATGCTCGCTTCCCTGGGCCAAATCGTCACCGTTTGGGTGGATGGCGGCACGCTCATCCCATGGGCGGTTATCCCCGTTGCCGCGATCTGCGGCGTCAAACCCGAGGAGCTGGTGCGTAAAAACGCCATCCCCGTGTTCGCCGGGCTGGCGGCGACCATTATCGTCGCGTGCTTCTTGGTGTAAGCACGCATGGCAATCTGTCATTAACGAATCGGGGGCCGGAATTTGGAGCGTAAATCGTGAATGCTCCATAAAACGGCCCTCCTTCGCATGCTAAAACGCCTGCTTGCGTTCGTCGGCATTTGAAATAAACGTCGCCACGGTTTCCCACCTGTACATGTAACCGGCTTGGCCATCCAAGCGGATATGCGCGGCGCCTCACGTGGAATCGAACCCGAATCGGCAGGATCGGGTATGGGCTTTTTTATAAATCCTATGCGAATGGGAAACAATGATACCAAACGGAATCAGGAGGAAATACAATGACCGCACTAAAAGATAGCGTTACAAAAGAGAACCTGTTAAGGGCGTTCGCAGGGGAATGCCAAGCCTGGCGTCGCTACGAGTTGGCCGCCGGCCAGGCAAAAACGCAAAAACTGGCGGTTTTGTACTGGTTGTTCCACTATACGGCCAACCAGGAAAAGGAGCACGCAGAAGTTTTCTACAACCACCTCAAGGAGTTCAACGGGCAGGAGATATCCCTGTGCGCCGGCTACCCCATCGACCACTCCGCCAACCTTGCGGAGCTTCTGGATGCTGCCGCCCGGCATGAGGCGGCGGAATACAACACCATTTATAAATCCTTTGGCGATAAAGCCAAAGAGGAGGGCTTTCTACCCATCGCAAACTCCTTCCATATGATCGCGGAGATCGAGAATATCCATAGTGATCGTTTCGCCAGATATGCGCAACTCATGCACCAGGGTAAGCTGTTTACAAGCGATACGCCCATCGCCTTCATCTGCCTGAATTGCGGGCATATTCACATAGGTACCAGTGCGCCCGCCATCTGCCCCGTGTGCAGCCATGACCAGGGATACTTTGTGCGCTGGGAAGATTCGCCTTTTGGCAAGCAAGAAATCGCGCAGCTTTTCGGAAAAGGTTGATCCGGTAATTCCGCTCTGGGCGGGAGCGCTTGCCTCCGTCCTTTTGTTTTATAGGCCAACCAATGGCAACGAGTTCCTTTTTCGCAGAAAAAGCCAGGCGTGCCGCAATTGCGCCTGTTCTTGGCCATTTTGCATCCATCGCGGCTGTTGTGGTTTGCCATAAAAAGCGGATACTATTGAAGATTTGAGGTGAACGAATGCGCTATTTACCCGGAAAGAACATAGAGCCACCATGCTTTGACACACGAAATGGCCATGGGAAATAACGGCTTCGAGGGCTGGTATTTTAAGCACCAGCACAACGGCAAAACGGTTGCCTTTATACCCGGCCGCGCAAAAAGCGGCCCATTCATACAGGTGATAGACAACGATACATCCCTGCATTTTGATATACCCAGCCTTCGGCAGGAGCAAGGCGTTATCTATGCGGGTGATTGCGTGTTTTCCAAGCTTGGAGCAAGCATTAAGCTGCCCGGCATTACCGGAAGCATCCGATACGGCCCGTTCACATCCCTGCGCTCACCCATTATGGGCCCCTTTCGCTATTTGCCTATGGAATGCCGGCATGAAGTCATCAGCATGGGGCATGATCTTCATGGTTCGCTGATGATGGATGGGCAAGCGGTCGATTTTGAAGGCGGAAAAGGCTATATCGAAAGCGATAGCGGCATCTCCTTCCCCCGCTCGTATCTCTGGCTCCAATGCAATGCCTTTTCGGCACCTTGCAGCGTAATGGTATCCATCGCCAGCATTCCCTTTGCGGGCCTGCGTTTTACAGGTTGTATCTGCGCCATAATACATTCGGGCCGTGAATACCGCCTCGCTACCTATAGAGGCGTGCGCATCCTTTCAGCCGGGCCGGAACGCATAGAGCTGGCGCAAGGTAACCTGCTGCTTACGATCGATATCGTGCGCACCGCATCCGGCCATCCGCTCCGCGCACCGGTACGCGGCAGGATGAATGGGATCATACGGGAGAATAACCATACTTATGCAAGATGTAAGCTATGGGAAAGCGGCGCGCAGGTGTTTGATTTGGAGAGTGAAAACGCAGGGTATGAGTACGTAATGGATGCAAACCCAGGTTAAAGCCGTCCATCACGGCCTCCTTGGGCGGGTTGGCGGCGGCGGGCGCCGATGCGTCTGCGGCGCTCCCCTGGCTGCCCGTCTGCCCAGCGGGGGTATTGCTGGGCTTGGCGCAGCCCGCCGCAAAGGCAAATAGCATCAATAGGGCGAGCAAGAGTGAAAGTTTCCTCTTCATAGTTGTTTACCCCTTTCCATCTTTCTTTTATTGTAAATCATGTTATGCGCGGCCAAGCTACCTTTGCCGGTATCCATAAACAAGGCATCGGCCAGGCCGCCAAAGGGGCATAACCGATTATAAACAATATCGTACAAAGGTGCTTGTACAGAAAAAGCAGGCGCCGTTCGCGCCACGGATTATATTGCATTTATATATATGACCAAGGTTGATATGGATAGACTACACCACACAAAATCCCCGGATTGCAAATACGCAACATACGCGAATGCACGCATACATAACCGCAGCCTATGGCCTTCTGTGTCCGGCGCGCGGACTCCAGGGGCCTAAACAGGATTCTTCGGCCGGTTCTGCACAAATCCGGCGCGTAAGCTCCATATAATATCCTTATATATTGAAATGTCTTTTGTACGCCATGCGCCGAAGGGCAAATATGGATCATGCCGGCTGCGCATATGCTTCGCCCTTTGTTTCCATCTGCCCCGTTTAATCACCCTGTCGATTCCTGTCGTTTTGCGAGCTTCTCCTCCCTGCTACGTATATTTTCCCCACCGCCGGATAATCTTATGGGGAAGGTGATCTCTTCATTAAATTGACTGGAGGATTGAGAAATGTACGGAACCGGAAGGAAAGTCTTCAGCTTGCTGCTGGCCCTTGTGTTGGTCTTCACACTTGTGCCGGCGTCCGTTTTCGCTGAAGATGACGGCGGGGGTTCCCCCACGGGCGAGGATAACCCGCCTATCCCTAAAGTTGAAATGAATACGGACATAACGGAGCAAGAACCAAAAGCCACAGATACGCAGATACCCCCGGAAGAACCCGCTCTAAACGAATTGGACCTGATACAAATGTCCCCAACCGGGCACAAGGATAAATGCACCGTCACATTCAAGAGCGACGGTAAGACGGTCGAGAGCCGAACGGTGGACAAAGGCGCTACGGTTAGCGAACCTCCAGCCCCTACAAAAGAGGGCTTTACCTTTAAGGGCTGGTATACGGAAAACAATACCCTTTGGAACTTCGCTGGTTCGGTGAATAGAGACATCACCCTCTATGCCAAGTGGGATGCCATCCCTATCATCTTCACCGTCAACTTCATCAGCAACGGCGGCTCAGAAGTTCCATCCCAATCTGTGAGAAAAGACGAAAGGGCGGAGAAGCCCACCCCAAACCCCACAAGGGAAGGCTATTCCTTTAAGGGCTGGTATGAAGATGAACGCCTGACCAACGAATGGAACTTTAATAAAAAAGTAAAAGAGGACATAACGCTCTACGCCAAGTGGGAGCTCATCCCCGCCTACACCGTCACCTTTAACAGCAACGGCGGTTCACCAATAGCTTCCCAATCCGTGCCCGGCGGCTCTACGGTCACCAGGCCCGAGAACCCCACTCTCGAGGGCCACACGTTTGAAGGCTGGTATAGAAACCAAAATCTCACCGGCAAATGGGATTTTGTCAACGATACGGTA
>JAYFPE010000050.1:0-13966 GCA_034928145.1 Candidatus Pelethousia sp.
CACCTTGGTGTCCTTTTTCAGCTTGCGGATCAGCTTATCGTTGGTACCGTTGCCCGTGCGCATCTGGGTGCTGTTCACGATAATCCAAGCCTCGCGGTAGGGCAGGGGTTCGTTATCAAAAATGTTTTGCTGGAAGGCGTCGTAATCGGCAAACTTCATATCCGTTTTTAGGGAGGTAGCCAACCCGTTTTTGATGGCCTTGGTCACGACATTTACCGTGGTGCCCGGGCAGGCATGGTAATAGAGCCACTTGGCGTCCTCCACATAGAGGCGCACGCAGCCGTGGGAGCCCGTGTTTCCCAGGGTAGAAAAGGGGCCTTTTTTGAGCGCCGTGATCTCCCTTTTGCCGAACATGATGGAGTGGAAATACACGCCGCCCACGATCTGCGTCCAATAGCGGGCATACTCGCCGCCAAAGGCCGCAAACTTGCCAAAGCGCTCGCGCGCGCCGATTTTCCACCTGCCACTGGGCGTGGGCGAGGCGGGCTCAATGCCCCGAGGTTCGGTTTTGCCCGAGGTGCAGACCATCCGCCGCACAATGCGGGTATATTCCCCATCATCATCCTTTTGATAGACGGTGACGACCTGATTGCCCGTATCCAGCTCAATATAATATTTCTCAGGGTCGGTGTTCTTCAATTCATCCCTGGCAAAGGCCAGAGAGGGCGCAAGGGCGCATAGGGCGAGAATAAGCGCAGCGGCGCGCCGGATCAGCCGTTTGGGCATGGACTCCTCCGATTCGACAAAATGTGATTATTCTTTTTTATTATAGTCTATTTATATACCGCTTGCCAAGAGAAAAGCCCTCTGCCTATTTAAGGCAAACGGCTTGTTTTTTATAGCTCCCGAAGCACCAGGTCGGTCTGGCCGGGGTTATCGCCGGCTTCCAGGCGAAGGACTGCCGGATGGCCGGCGTATTCGGCAAAGATCATATCCTTGAGGCGGGTATTGTGGCCATAGCCGTGAATCACCCGCAAACGGTAGGCGCCGCCACGCCGGCGCAGCGCCGCCTCCAGGGCCACGCGGGCCTGATAGGCGTTCTTGCCGTGCAGATCCAGAATGATGACCGCTTCCGCCCTCAACGGATCTGCCCGCAGCCGCGGATGATGTATTTGTACGTGCAAAGCTCCCTTAGGCCCATGGGACCCCTGGCGTGCAGCTTTTGCGTGGAGATGCCCATTTCGCAGCCCAGGCCGAATTCTCCCCCGTCCGTAAAGCGGGTGGAGGCGTTCACATACACGGCGGCACTGTCCACAGCGCGCAAAAAGCGCTCGGCAGTTGCCGCATCCTCGGTGACGATGGCGTCACTGTGCCCCGTGGAATGGGCGGCGATGTGCGCCAAGGCTTCCTCGGCGCTCCCCACCATCTTCACGGCCATGATGTAATCCAAATACTCGGTATCAAAATCCGCAGCCCCGGCCGGCGTACCCGGGATAAGGGCAGCGGCTTTTTCGCAAAGGCGCAGCTCCACGGGGATGTCCCCATGCTCCTCCAACTCCGTCACCAGCCTATCATACAGCCTAGGTAGGAAATCTGTGGCCACGGCCTCGTGTACCAGGCAGACCTCCGCCGCGTTGCATACGGAAGGGCGGCTGGTTTTAGCGTTGTAGACGATAGCAAGGGCCATATCCAAATCGGCGGCCGCATCCACATACACATGGCAGATGCCGGTGCCGGTCTCGATACAGGGCACGGTGGCCTGTTCCACGCAGGCGCGGATCAGCCCCGCGCCGCCGCGGGGGATCAGCAGATCGACCAGGCCCTTGGCCTGCATCAGCTCCAGCGAGGAAGCGCGGGTGGTATCCTCCACCAATCCCACGGCCTCGGGCGGCAGCCCTGCCTTGGCCAAGCCCTCGCGCAAAGCGTCCGCAATGGCCTTGTTGCTGCCGTAAGCCTCCTTGCCGCCCCGCAGCACGCAGGCATTGCCGCTTTTGATGCAAAGGGCGGCCGCATCCGCCGTTACATTGGGCCGGCTTTCGTAAATGATGGCGATCACGCCCATGGCGACGCTGGTCTTTTCGATCACAAGGCCGTCCGGCCGCTCCACCCGCTCCAGCACGCGGCCCACAGGATCGGGCAGGCGCATAACTTGGGCAATCCCTTCGGCCATGGATCGGATGCGGCCTTTGCTCAACGCCAGCCTATCCAGCATCACATTTCCGATATGCCCCTTGGCCGCCTCCAAATCCTGCGCGTTGGCGGCGAGGATGCCGTCCGTATGTTTTATTAGAGCCTCTGCCATGGCAAAAAGAGCCTCGTTCTTCTGCCCCTCGGTAGCGGCAGCCATGCGCACCTTGGCCTTGGCTGCGGATTGCAGGATCTCGCGCGTCGTCATGACTCGTCTCTCCTTCCTATAAACAAAGTACCCACGCTCTTACCTTCGATAATATCGTATAAAACGGCCGGATCCTGGCCGTTGGCAATCACCATATCCACCCCGGCTTGGGTGGCGCGCTGCGCGGCCGCCAGCTTGGTCGCCATGCCCCCCGTGCCCAGCCCGCTGCCCGCGCGGCCGCCCAGGGCCAATATCTCCGGCGTGATCGCCTCCACGCGGGGGATGCGGCATGCGCCCGGGTCCGTATGCGGGTCGCAGGTATAAAGGCCGTCGATATCCGTAAGCAGCACCAATAAATCCGCCCGTGCCGTTACGGCCACAATGGCGGCCAAGGTATCGTTATCGCCAATGCCCAGCTCTTCCGTAGCCACGGTATCGTTCTCGTTGACAATGGGCAGCGCGTCCAGTTCGAGCAGGCGGAAAAGGGTATTCTCCACATGATTGCGCCGAACCTCATCCTGCACATCCTCGGCGCTAAGCAGGATCTGGGCCACAGTATGATTATATTCGGAAAATAGCTTGTCATAGGTATACATCAACTCACATTGGCCCACAGCGGCGGCCGCCTGCTTGGTGGGCACATCATCGGGCCGTTTGGCCAGCTTTAGCTTGCCTACGCCCATGCCGATGGCCCCGGAGCTGACCAAGATCACCTGATGCCCGGCGTTTTTGAAATCGCTGAGCACCTTTACCAGCCGCTCCACGTGCCGTATGTTCATCCGCCCCGTGCCATAGGCCAGGGTAGAGGTGCCGACCTTGACGACGATGCGCATGATCCCGCCCTCACTTCCTGCCCAAAAGCAGGGTTTTATCGTAAGCTGCGCGCACCGCGCGCATGGCCGCCGCCCTTAGGCCCCCTTCTTCCAGGGCCTGCACGCCCTCGATGGTGGAGCCGCCCGGGCTGCAAACCCCATCCTTGAGCGCCGCCGTATGCTCACCGCTCTCCAGGGCCATTTTGGCCGCGCCCAAGAGAGCCTGGGCGGCATATTGGCGGGCTTTTACACGGGGCACGCCGCAAGCTACCGCGCCATCTGCCAGAGCTTCTAAATAGAGATAGGCAAAGGCAGGGCCGCAGCCGCTCACGCAACCGCCTGCGTCCAAAAGCGTTTCCTCCACTTCGTCGAAACGGCCCGATGCGGATAGGGCTTCAACCAGGCTATCGACTTCGCTTTGCTCCGCCCCCGCACAGCAAAGCAGGGTCATGCTCTCGCCGACCAGGGCGGCAGTGTTGGGCATGAGGCGGATAATAGGATAATCGCCACCCGCCAGCTCACGGATGCGGCCCATGGAAAGGCCCGCCGCTATGCTCACCAGGATGAAGCGATCTTTGCGCGCTTCCAAAATAGGCCGCAGGGGCAGCAGCATGCCTTCCATCAAATGCGGCTTCACAGCGAGAAAAATATACGCGCACTCCCTGGCCGCACGCTCGTTATTGCCGGCCCGGCAGCCCAGCTCTTCGGCCAGCGCTTCCGCCTGCTGTTGGGCGCGGTCACATAGCATCACCTCGCCCGGCTCCGCTTTTTGGCAAAGCGCCCGGGCGAGCGCTCCGCCCATGTTGCCACAACCGATGAAACCATATCGCGCCATATCTATGACCTCCGAATTTTATTAGATCAAATGAATTTTATTTAGTATAACAAGATCGCCCCCGCTTGTCTATTGCGGCCGCAATAAAAGGACGCCCCGGAAATCTGGCGATCTTCGGGGCTGGTTGTTTGTATGGCGGGCTTGCGCTTTCGGCTTACAGCATATCGAAATATTCGCCCCGCTTATAATCGTAAATCGCGCCGCTGGAGAATTTATCTATGTTCTCCAGCACCTTGCCCGTGCCGATCGCCACGCAGGAGATAGGATCCTCGGCGATGTAGCAGGGCACCTTGGTATGCTCGGACAGGAACTTATCCATACCATAGAGCAGCGCGCCGCCGCCGGTGAGACAGATACCGTTTTCGGTGATATCGCTGGCCAGTTCCGGGGGCGTGCGCTCGAACAGGTTGCGCACGCTTTCGAGGATGCTTTGCAGGGGCTCTTCGATGGCGTCGATCATTTCATTGGAGCCGACCACCAGCGCCTGCGGCAGGCCGGAGATCAGGTTGCGGCCCTTGACATCGATAAAGAGCTGCTCCTTGCGGGGGTAGGCCGAGCCGATACGGATCTTCATTTCTTCCGCCGTGCGCTCGCCGATCAGCAGGTTGTGCTTTTTGCGCATATAGCGCACGATGGCGTCGTCAAACTTATCGCCCGCCACCTTGATGGAATCCGAAAGCACAGCCCCGCCTAAGGAGAGGATGGCCACGTCGCTGGTGCCGCCGCCAATATCCAAAATCATATTGCCGCGGGGCGCCGCGATATCGATGCCCGCGCCCACAGCCGCGGCAATGGGTTCTTCGATCAAATACGTATGGCGCGCGCCCGCCTCTTCAGTGGCGTCGATCACGGAGCGCTTTTCCACCTCCGTTACCCCGCTGGGCACGCAGACCACTACCCGGGGCTTAAAGAAGATGCGCCTCCCCACTACCTTGCGCAGGAAATGGCTGAGCAAACGCTCGGTAATATCGTAATTCGAGATCACGCCGTCCCGCAGGGGGCGCAGGGCCACGATATTGCCCGGCGTGCGGCCCAGCATGCGCCGCGCCTCCTCGCCGATGGCCAGGATTTTGCCCGTGATCTTTTCCACGGCCACCACCGAAGGTTCCCGCAGCACAATGCCCTTGCCCCGCACGTAAACCAATACGCTGGCGGTGCCCAGGTCTATGCCTACGTCGTTGAACTCAAACAAACCCATATGTTGCCAAACCTCCAACGGCCCCATGGGGCCCTTCCATCTTACTTATTGACTTTGGTGATACGCACATGACATATCAAGTTATTTTATCATTTTACCATGCCTACCACAAGAGCAACGTGTCGAATTTTCGGGCAAAGTATAAAACAAACTGTAAAATATCAGATAAAGTTATGACATATTTCCCCGCGCCTTGCCTTTCTGCCTCCGGATGCATTATAATACATAGTGGATTTAAATTTGCCCAAGGAGGCTGCCTTGAAGCGTACCATGGCCCTTTTCCAAACCCGTATTTTGGCGCTGGCCCTCGCGGCCTCGCTTTTGTGTGCTGCCTGCTCCGCGCCGGCGGCGCCCGCATCCATCCCGACGCCCGAGCTATCCAGCCTGCCCAGTCCTACGCCCAGCGCCCCACTGCCCTCGTCCTCCGCCGCAGCCTCGCCCTCGCCCACCAACGAGGCGGACGCCTATGGCCCGGATGAGCTCAACGGCATCGCCGGGCCGGACGATGTGCTACCCATGCATGAATCCTACGAGGAAGTCAAGGCCCTCAACAGCGATGTGATCGGCTGGATCACCATTGGCGGCACCGTCATCGATTACCCTGTCGTGCGCGCCACGGATAATGATTATTACTTGGGCCGCGATGTAGAAAAGCGCAAAAGCGCCTATGGGGCTATCTTCATGGATTTCCGCAACGCGGATCCGGCCCAGCAGAAGCACATCATCCTCTATGGGCACAATATGAAGAACGGCACCATGTTCCACGACCTGATGAACTACAAGCAAAAGTCCTTTTTCGATGAGAACCGCACCATCGACCTCTTGTGGGACGGAGTGGATACACGCTGGGAGATCTTCCTGGCCTATATCATCATGCCCAACACCGTATACCACATCTACACCGGCTTTTCGGATGACCAGCAATTTGCCGATGTCATGAACCAAACCATCGAATACGCCAAAACCGTGAAGCCCTCCAATGTAGATACCGCCGTCACCATCAAGCCCAGCGACCAGGTCATCACCCTCTCTACCTGCACCTACGAATACGACGGCTCCTTTTTTGCTGTGATGGCCCGACGGGTGAAGTGACCACAGGCGCCCCTATGAACGCGACTCGGCCCCGCGCTTTCTTACTTATAGCGCGGGGCCGTTGTTAGTTTTTCGGATATCCGCAGCCATCAATCCGGAATGCCGTCACCGTCGATATCCAAATAGGGCGGCGGGGGTATTTTGCCGCCATCAGCGTTCTGCATACCGGACGCGCCGTATATCTCCTTGCCCACCAGGCATTTGCTGGTACGCTCATATTCCACCAGCTTGCTCAGAAAGACCCGGAGCTTATCCGGCCGCCTGATGTTTTGCAGCTCAAAGGCGCTATGGGTTCGGTCGGCGCTGTAGAGGGTGATGGTGCCTACGCCCAGCAGCTTTTGGCCCAGGGTGCGGCTAGATTTGATATCCAATACCCGGTATAGCAGCAGCTCATCCACTTCCGTCTTGAAGAAGCCTTTTTTGCAGGTGAGCCGATCCCGATCCACGCGGTATGCGGTGAAGCTGATCGGCAAGCCCAAGATGCGCTTACGATCCTTCCATAATAGTTCCGCCGGCGCGAATTGTTCCAATGGATCCATCTGTACCATACGCTTCTTCCCTTCTTTCGCCCATTAATAGCTTTTATTATACTACGCGCGCGATTTCGCCACAAGCCCGGTACAACCCCTCCGGCCAAACATCTGCGCCCAAAAAGTTGCACAACCCTCTTGCAAAGCCGCCTGAAATATTGTATGATATCAAGGCTGTCGGAACGTGCTCCGCGTTTCCGTCACGTGTTTTGGAGAGATGGCCGAGCTGGTCGAAGGCGCACGACTGGAAATCGTGTATACCTCATAAGGGTATCGAGGGTTCGAATCCCTCTCTCTCCGCCAAGTAGACAAACCTACTTTTTTAACTTAGTTAAAAGTGGGTTTGTCTTTTTTATGACCTAAAATGACCATTTTGCATAAGGTTTATCCCTGAAATTGTAGAAAGTGAGGGTGTACCCCGTCTACAACTCAAATTTATAACATGATCTAGTGTGGGTTTTAGGTTACAAGGCGAAATACTCCAACTAATGAACCCACAAATAATAATGTTTAAAGGAGGATATCTTCGATGAAAATTCCTTATGGTTTTGCTGTAGATAATGATGGCAAGGTTACTATTGACCAAGCACAAGCGCAAGCTATTCAGATGATTTTCAGAGAATACCTTAACGGCAGTAGCCTTGGAGGATTGGCAAGAATGCTGGAAAACCGGGGCATCCCCTCGCCATCAGGAAATAAGTGTTTGGGGGGGCCGCGATTGATAAGCTGTTGTCCAGTTCTAAGTATGTTCCACTCATTATTAGCTTGGAACTGTATACCGCAGTACAATTTGAAAAAGCGGCGCGCTCAAACCAAGAACTTAATAATGACGGAAGCACACAGCGGAAAGCCGCCCGGTACAATTCCAAGAATGTACTGAGCGGTCTTTTGGTTTGCTCGGAGTGCGGAGCGAATTATCGCCGGATTACACGTGCCTCCGGAGAAGTGGTATGGTGTTGTGCCAACCGTGTGGAACGCAGAGGCTGCACGCAGTCCGCATCAATTGCAGAAAAGGATATCATTCAGCTCGTTCCCCTCCCGCCACTTGCCGAGCAGCAGCGCATCGTCGCCAAAGTGGACGAGTTGATGGCTTTGTGCGATGAACTGGAAGCGGCAGAAAAAGAGCTTGATACGCTGGAAAAGAACTTCGAGGAGTACTTGCCCAAGTCCATTTTACAGGCGGCAGTGCAAGGCAAGCTCGTACCGCAAAATGTGCATGATGAATCGGCTTCCGAACTGTTGAAACACATTCAGCAGAAAAAAGCGCAGCTTGTCAAGGAAGGCAAAATTAAAAAGGAAAAAACTTTACCGCCGATTGCAGAGGATGAAGTCCCATACGACCTGCCGGATGGGTGGGTTTGGTGCAGGATTAAAGATGCCTGTTTGGTGAACCCGCGAAATCAGTTATCCGATGAAACAAACGTAGCATTTATCCCCATGACGTTGATTTCTAGTGATTATTTTGGTGGGCATAGCCAAGAAACGCGAGAATGGGCGAAAGTTAAGAGTGGGTTTACGCACTTTGCTGAGAATGATATAGCCGTTGCGAAAATTACACCTTGTTTTCAAAACGGTAAATCTTGTATTATGCGTAATCTGAAAAACGGATTTGGTGCTGGAACAACAGAACTTCATATATTACGATGCTTAGAGATACTGCCTAAATATGCTTTAATTTTTGTAAAAAGTTCGCAATTCTTATTAGACGGTGAACATAACATGACAGGTACAGCTGGACAGCAGCGTGTTCCTACCGAATTTATCTCGAACTACTTATTCCCCCTTGCCGAACAGCAGCGCATTGTCGCCAAAGTGGACGAACTGATGGCACTGTGCGCCGAGCTGAAAGCGGCGAAGGATATTTCTGTAAGGCGGATAGCATCCAATATTGTGCCGTTCCCGCAGCAGGGCGAGGATAAACTGGAAATCGGAATCGCCGCGCGTGGTGAAATGCAAGGGCTTTCGGATGAAGCCGCACATGACATCAAAGAACTGTTTGGAGATGACTGCAATGGCTGACCCCATTGCAAAGGCAAAGCGGGTTTTAGTTGATAAAAAAGTCGGTGATATTCCGGCTCTGTCACTCAGTGCTATTGCCGACAGTGAAGGTGTCAAATATAAACAAAAAGCCTATCCGGATAAATGGGACGGGATGCTGGTGTTCAATGGAGACCAGCGCGGCATTCTTGTAAACACGCGCATCGATAATCCCGCTCGCCACAACTTTACATTTGCGCATGAATTGGGACATTACTTTTTGAACCATCCTCCGAGTTTTTCAAAAGATGGTCAGCTTGGTATCAAGTGTAACGTCTCAGAAACCAATATGGAGCAAAAGGGGCGTGAAGCCGAGGCAAACCGTTTCGCTGTTGAGCTTCTAATGCCACAAGACCGTTTTTTGTTGCTGATGTTGGGAGCTGAGATTGATTTTGCTCTAATAGCAGGTCTGGCAATTGAATTTATGGTATCAAAACAGGCTTGCAGCTATCGGTTAGTGGAATTAACGCAAAAGCCTTGTATCGTAGTATTTTCAAAACACGGGGAAATTACCAGCTACAAGGCTTCACGGGCCGCAAAGGGATTTTGGAGCGGATATGCCTCTTTACCGAGTGAAACAGTAGCGCATGTAATGATAATCAACAAAAAGCAGCAGAGCAACTTCGCGGAATGTGATTCGGGAAAATGGCTTCTTCGGACAGTACCGGAACAAAAGGTTTATGAATGCACTCGTGGCAGTTATGTTGATGGCTCAGCAATGACAATCTTGAAATGGTAGGTGAAAGAATATGCCTGCGCATGTATTTGTGCTCGATGAAGGAAATTATGCTATTTGTACGCACAGAGGAATCGTAGGATTGCCGGAAGCTGTTTCCGGCTCCAAAAATGAACTGGCCACAAATGATGCGCTTCTTTCCAGAATGGCTATTGTAAAAGAGGGCGATTACATACAGCTTGTCGAGAAACCAGGTTTACAGAACGGCGAAAACCCAGTTTCTCGACAAGCTGTGTTACTTTTTTTAAAAGTAACGCAAAAGCACTTTTGACACTGCGTATCAAAAGCGCCCTTGCGCCCTACGGGGTGGAAGGGGCTTTGCCCCGCCGCCTGCGGGCGGCTCCCCAGTGCTCATCGCCCTTTGAAAAGGGCGGCCGCACGGCTTCCCTAAACTTTATTTCACTCGCCAGCGGAGGAAAAGCGTTGCTTTCCCTCCGCTGGCGAGTGTTGTCCGCGGCGTGGCGTCAAGGGGTTCGGGTTGTATTGCCTTACGGCAATCTCCACCCGCAGGTATGCCCCCTTTGACTTTGCGTCCGCTCCCCGTGTCGGTCGTGACGATAGTGACGGTATTTTTGATACTGTCACCACTCTCGAAAATATCGACACGACCGTCACCATCGTCACGCGTGGGAGTTATCCAGCGTCAGCTCGATCGTTCTTCCGGCATGGGTGCGCCTGCTCTCATATCGGATGCCATATTCGTTCCACAGCCTATCCGCTCCGACATTTAATTCTCGTGTCAGAACATTTGGCTGAATATCCATCCTATCCAATCCATCAATCAATTCCGTTGCGCTGCCGCTCCATCTGGGAGCGACAGCCATTACGAGACGAGCAACGCCTCAAGTATCGGATCAGGTGACTCTTTCCAGAGCTGCGTTTCCTTATCGGTCAACTGCCATAAACAACGGTCACGGTCAAAAAAAAGATGCAACTTTTGATCCTGCTGATCTCTACCGACGATTTCCAAAATGGCTTTGTTCTCCGTGCGTTTTTCTTTCTGCATAATGAACGCGCCATCCGCTGCGTCAAGCAGACCGTTTGTGCCGGATATGGTATCGAAGGAATCGTCTGCGGATTGCTTTCGCGTGTGATGGACGAGCATAACGCAGACATTGTGATGGTCTGCAAATTGCTTGAGCTTGGTCACAATTTCATAGTCGCTGGCGTAGCTGTATTTTTCGCCGCCAACCTCACGTACCTTTTGCAAAGTGTCGATGATAATGAGCCTCGTATCGGGATGCTCACTCACGAATTTTTTGAGCTGACCGTTCAACCCTTCGTTCACGTTTTTGGCGTGAGTCGCAAATGGAAATTATCTATGCTGTCCATACCAAACATCCGCGACAGCCGCTTTTGCAGCCGTGCATAGTCATCCTCAAGTGCAAGGTAGAGGACAGTACCTTTGTGAACGGGGTACTCCCATAGGGAAATACCCCCACTCACATAGTAGCCAAGCTGCGCCATGAAGAAGGATTTGCCCACCTTTGGCGCTCCGGCGAACAGTACGCGCCGGAGCATAACAGTCCGTCAATCACCTGCGCCCTCGGCTGGTAAACTGTGTTATATAGCTCTGTGAGGGAAACGGTGTGTAGGTAATCGGGATTGTTCATTTTCTGAAAATACTCTCTTATATAATCATCCTCGAAATCATTATTGATTTTTGGCTTATCTTCGGGTATACTTGTCTCAAGTTTTAGCGGTGGTGATTGCCCCCCGCCTGTTGCCGCAGGCGAATCCAGGGTGGTCACTTTTTCTTTGGTTTCGACCATCAGCACTCCTCCTTTAGGCCATCCATTGTCGTGGTGATAAGCTGCATCGTGTCCAGCAAGTCATCGTCAACCTGTTTGCCGGAGGCAATGCGCTGCAATTCTTCCAACACGGCGGCAAGCTGATTGCGGAGGGCTTTATACACACAGGGATTGCCCTGTACCATAATATCCAAGCATTGCAGCCGCCGGACGATATAATCCTGCTTGGTCAGGCCGGAAAGACGAACGGCGGTCTCAATTCGCTCATCTTCCTCCGGCGATACGCGGAACGCCACAGTCTTGTTGCGCCAGCGGCCTTTGTTGTCTAAACTTTTTAGTGACATCGTATTCACACTCCTTTCCCGGTTCTTTGAACATCAAGTTTTTCCGCCATTTCAGTCTGCCGTGTGGGAACAAATGCGCGTAGCGGCACGTAATGTCGATGCTCTCATGGCCCACGCGATCGGCAATCGCCAGAGCAGTAAATCCCATATCGATCAACAAACTTATGTGGCTGTGCCGAAGGTCGTGAATCCGTATGCGCTTTACCCCTTTCTGCTTGGCGCCCCTGTCCATCTCATGATGAAGATAGTGCTTGCTGATGGGGAAAATCCGACTATCCGGCTCCACGTTGTAAAACTGCTTGAGATACTCCTGCATCTCCTCGCACAAAAACTGCGGCATTGTAATGATGCGATTGCTCTTTTTGTCTTGGGCTTTGTGATTATGTCCTGTCCATTTAGCCGCTGGTAGGACTTATTGATGCACACCGTCTCATTTGCAAAATCGAAGTCTGTCGGAGTGAGAGCAAGCAGCTCCCCCTCACGGATGCCACACCAGTAAAGCATCTCAAAGGCGTAGTAGGACAACGGTTTATCCATCATTGCATCGGCAAACCGCTCATACTCTTCTTTCGTCCAAAAGAGCATTTCCCGGCGCTCCTCGGTTCCCATATTGCCCGCCCGCTGTGCGGGGTTGAGTTGACGAATAGCGTGGTTGAAAATGCAGCTGAGCTGATTGTGGACTGTTTTTAGGTAGGTCTGGGAATAGGGCTTTCCCTTTGCATCTTTCAGCTCACGCATTTCATTTTGCCAATCGATTACATCCTTTGCAGTAATTTCAGATAGCTTGCGTTTCCTAAAATACGGAAGGATTTTCTTTTGAAGAATACTGTCTTTGGTCAGCCATGTATTCAATTTCAGCTTGGGTTTGATGTCCTTTTCGTAAAGCTCAACAAAGTTCTCAAAGGTCATGTTCACATCTGCCTGCTTTTGTTGGAGAAACTCCCGCTCCCACGCCTGTGCCTCTTTCTTTGTGGTAAATCCTCGTTTCAGCTTCTGCTGCCGTTCGCCTCTCCAGTCGGTATAGCGGAATTGCACGTACCATGTTCCATTGTCGTAATTCTTAAAAGCTGCCATTAATTTCTCCCTTCATTCTGGTCACGGGTTCCATAAAACTTTTCATAGAAAAACTTCCTGTCGATTCGGCCAGAGATCGTGATGCAGCCGGTCTTCTTCAGTTCCGCATTCATGGAACGGATTAGTTTGTAGGCGTAAGGCTTGGAAATGCCCAATTCCTCCGCTACTTCCTCAACTCGTAAAAACATTTGTCCTGCCACTGAATAACCTCCTTTTATGACCCTTTTGGGCATAGTGATTTCTTTAGTGTCGGAATTACTTTCTGGCCGCCATCCGATTCGCCCGGGCGGACGCGCCATTACCGTGACGCGCGACGGTCATTTCATTTATACTTAACGGCATTTATTTAAGTTTTTCTCATTATACTAACTCTTTTCCGTTAAGTAAAGCGGTTTTCAAGATAATGTTTAACTTTTTTATTTAAGTTACCATTGACTATTCTTAAACATATATGCTATACTCATGCCAGAGCTCAATTTACTATGAACAGGGGACGATGCTATGGCAATCGGTGAGAGAATCAGATTTATCCGCAATCTGCGCGGCATGACGCAGAAATATCTTGGAATGTCTATCGGCTTCACTGAAAAGACAGCCGATGTTCGCATGGCACAATATGAATCCGGTGCTCGGACGCCGAAAGAAAACATGACCGCCGACCTCGCGAATGTCTTGGGTGTTTGCCCACAGACTTTGGATGTCCCTGACATTGACAGCGATATTGGCCTGATGCACACCCTGTTTGCGCTTGAAGACTTGCGCGGCCTGAAAGTCTCGGAGATTGACGGCGAGCTGTGCCTGCGGCTGGACAAGTCCAAGGGTATGACTTATGTTGGAATGCTCGAAATGCTTTCCGCTTGGCTTGAGCAAGCTAAAAAGCTGGACGCCGGGGAGATCACCAAAGAGGACTACGACAAGTGGCGATATAACTACCCCAAATTTGACGCCACGCAGCGGTGGGTTAAGGTTCCTTCCCAAGAACTTAGCGATCACCTCGTAGATGCCTTAAAAGAGAAAGAATAAGCACCTTTTCCATACAAACAAAAACGGTCTTGCCGACTTTTCAAAAGTCAGCAAGACCGTTTTTTAGGATAAGGCCGATTACCTGCAAACCGCCTGCTATGCGGAAGTAAACAGAGTAAATGGTACCGTCAATAGTTTTTCGCACAATTGTCTCGCTTGGTTTATCGGTTAGCCGATCTGCAAGGCGTCAACCTCCTGTTCCTGCAGATGCTTCATGCTCATATAGGGAACCGTCCCCCAGCGAGAGCCTTCCATATGT
>JAYFPE010000018.1:0-19825 GCA_034928145.1 Candidatus Pelethousia sp.
CCCCCCCCCCGCCGCTTTGTTGCTGCCGATTAAATATACAGCGCACCCCAAAATAATGGCCACCGCCATTATTTTGATAGGGCTTTAGCCCAGCTTAGCCAGCGCCGCCGTAATGGTCTCTTCCTTAAAGGGCTTGACGACAAACCCCTTAGCGCCCGAGAGCACGGCGTCGCGCACCATCGATTCCTGGCCCAAGGCGGAAACCATCACCACCACGGCCGCCGGGTCGATCTGTCGGATGGCCTTGAGCGCGTCCAGGCCGTTCATTTCTGGCATGGTAATATCCATGGTGACGATATCCGGGCGCAGGTCTGCGTACTTTTGCACGGCAACCTGTCCGTTTTCGGCCTCGCCCGCCACTTCGAAGCCATTCTTGGTTACCATGTTGCGGATGGATACGCGCATAAACGCGGCATCGTCAACGATCAGGACTCTTTTCATCGTTAATCCTCCAAATCTATATCCATCTGGCGCGGGTCAGGTCAGGCCTCACGCCGATAAACGGACGGCTGAATGTATTTGAACGCTGTTTTCAGGTTTACCAACGTTTCGGACATGCCGATGATCAGATAACCGCCGGGCTTGAGCGCGTCAAAGAGGCGTTGCGAAAGGGCCTGCCTGGTAGCCTGGTCGAAGTAGATCATCACGTTGCGGCAAAAGATCACGTCATAGGTTCGCATTGGCCAGCGGGCCGGGTCGTTGAGGTTAAAATAACGGTATTGCACCATGGCCTTGATCTGCGGCTTGATCTCGTATTCATCCTCGCCCAGCTTGGTAAAATAGCGCTGCACCCAATCCGGCGGCAGCTTGGAGATCCGCTCGCCGTTATAGACCCCCGCCTTGGCGATATCCAGCACGTGCTGGGAGATGTCCGAGGCGTCGATCTTGATCCCGGACGCCTTGTGCGCGAAGAAATTCGAGATTACCATGGCCAGGGAGTAAGGTTCCTCACCAGAGGAGGAGGCCGCGCTCCAGACGCGCCGGGCAACGGCTGGGCTATCGTCCTTCCACAGGGGAAAGACCTTATGGGTCAAAAAGTCGTAATGCCCCTCCTCCCGCAGGAAGAAGGTGAAGTTAGTGGTGAGCTTGGATACAAGCAGCGAAACCTCTTTGCCGGTTTGATCCCGCATTACTTCATCGATATACGGGCCAAAGTCCGTATAGCCGCGCTTACTCACCATCATGTTGAGCCGGCCTTCGATGAGAATGCGCTTTTCGGCCAGGTTGATGCCGAATTTGGCATGCATAAAATCCCTTAAGCGGATGAAATCCGCATCGCTCAGCTTAAGGCTCATCCCTGTTGAATGGCCATCAGCTGGTCGCAATCCAGCAGGAGCTGTATCTGCCCATCCGCGTTGCCTACGCCCTTGATATAGCGGCTACCCTCGCCTTGGCCAGTGGGCGGCGGCATGCGTTGATCCTCCGGGATATCGGTGACCTCCTGCACGGCGTCCACGATCAGGCCCAGGGATATGCCGTCGTTATCCAGCACGATGATGCAGGTCTGCTCCGTATATTCCTTTTCGGGCAGGCCAAAGCGCAGGCGCACATCCATCAGCGGAACGATGCTGCCGCGCAGGTTAATAATGCCCTTCATGCAGGCGGGCAGGAACGGCACCACCGTAGACGGCATCACTTCGATGATCTCGGTGATATAGTGTATCTCGATGCCATAATTCTGCTCGTCGATGGTGAAAACCAAAAAACGATCCTGCGCGCCCTTCGTCTCCATAAGCATGTCGTTTTGGGATTTCGTCTCCATAAGCTATATCTCCTCTTCTTCTTATAGCAGCATATCCACCAGCATGCCCCGAATATCTTCCACGGTACTGAGCAGGGCGATATGATCGGCTTCCTCGGCCAGCAACATTTTGAGCATCTCATCCAGCTTGTCGTTGATGCATTGGATGATGGCAAAGGTCTTGTTGCGGCCCCTGGTATCGAACTTGCGGTATTTGTGAAAGGCGAAGCCGTTGCTTACCGTTTCATCCAGCAGCTTGCGAATCATCTCCCTGTAGCGGTGGAATTCGCTCAAAGCCGCCCGCTTGGCCATGCGCTCACCCTGCTCGGCAATGCCTCCCATCAGCTGGGTGAGGTAATCCACGTATTTGCCCTGCGAAAGCTCGCTCAGGTGCCGGGAAAATGCCGTTACGCCGGCGCTTTGCTGCACCTGCCCCTCGCGCGCGGCGCGAGCCGCGCTCTCGGTAAGCGTTTGGTCGATCTTTTGTATCTTCATAGGCTTGCGCGCGCCTAGCGGAGGGTATCCACCTGGCGGCCTTCCTCCTCCTCCGGCGGGCCGGCGTAAGCTTGGAGGCCTTTTTGCCAATCACGAACCTCCTTCATGCTTTCCGCCAGGCGATCTTTTTGCGCGTTTAGCGCTTCGCCGGCCTGCGCATCCAGGGCCTGTATTGCTTTAAGCAAGGCCCGGATGGTACCCTGCTCCAGCGCGATGCGCGCCGCTTCCTCCTCCTGCGGTTCATAACCCGAATCCTGCAAAAAAGCGAAGCGCTTATCCAGCTGGTCGATGGCAGCCATGCGCTCCCTGCGCGCTTGCAGCAGCGCGGGCAGGCCGTCAAGGCCCCCGCCTTCGTCACCCTCATCTTCCTTGGCAAGCCTGGAGACCATCTCTTGCGAAATGGCCTTCATAGCGCTAAGTTCATTTGCTTTTTGGTGCGCCAGGCTATACATGGCGCCCTCGACGGCGCTTTTCATTCTTCGACGGCGTAGGCGCGCACCTCGCCCGCGCTGCGGATGTCTACCCAGGCGGACCTAAGGCTACCGATGATCTCCAATATGGCGGGAACGCGCTCCCGGTCCTTGTGCAGGTTGATCTGTGTCAGCTCTTGGAGCATGAAATCATACAGCCGCATCAGGTCCGTTGAAAGGGGGTAGCGGAAATCCAGGCTATTGAGCAGTTCGGAAATGATATCCTGCGCCTTAGAAAGGTGCTGGTTCGCCCGCTCAAAATTACCCTGCTCCATGAAGATATCCCCCAGCTTCACCTGCTTGATCAGCGCCTCGTAGAGCATGATGATCAGGTCGACGGGGCTGGCCGTCATGACGCTATCACTCTGGTATTTATTCAACAGAACTGCGTTGCTGCTCGCGTACAAAACGATCACTCCTTTTCATTGGTAAGCGTATTATGGGTCGCGCGTTATACAAATTAGCTGTTGGTGGAAAGCCCAAGCTGGGCCGAAAGCCAGTTGGACTGGGATTGCAGCTCGGAGAGCGCGGTCTCCATTTTGCTGTATTTTGCCCAGAGGCTTTCCTCCTTCTCCGCCATCTTGGTGACCAAGTCGGACATCTTGGTGGTGTATTCGTTGATCGAGGTTTGCGTATTTTTGATGTTCTGGGTGCTCATAGCCGTATTGAACTTGGAGAACAGGCTGCCCATGCGCACCAGGAGGCCCGAACCAGCGGTTGTTTTGCCGTTTTCGGCGGTGGTAGAAGTATCCGTATTTCCTTTAGCATCGGTAGCGATATTGGTAAAGTAAGTCTGCACGGCATTGGGGTTTTCCTTGAGGGCCGCCATGAGCTTATTTTCATCCAGCGTCAGCTTGCCCTGCTCCGTACGCCAGGTATCGTTGGACCAGGATACGGTGCTGATTCCCAGGTCGCTGGCGGAGAGGCCCGTATCCCCTACCTTGGCCAGCAAGGAAGAGCGCAAGCCGCTGAGCAGGCCGCTGAGGGCGGCGTCGTTGCGAAGAATGCCGCTTTTGGCCTTTTCATCCCACTTGGCGGCCTCATCCTCGCTGAGGGCGGCGCGCATCTCGTCCGTGAGGGGCGGGTAGGCTTTGCTATAGCTCTTTTCGTAATACTTGGTGGTCAGCTCGCCCACCATTTTATTGTAATCCTCAATGAAACCCTTGATGGCGTCGATCGTGGGCTGGTAATCCCGCTCCACGCCCACGGAAAGACCCTCCGAGCCAAAATCCTTGGTGCCGGTAACCTCGAAGGTTAGGCCGTCCAGGGTGAAGGTATTGCTGGATTGGACGATCTCCTTGGTGATGCCCTCGCGCTCCACAGTCAGCTTGGCGTCCTCGCCCGCAAGGCCGCTGGCGTCGTTAAAGCCCAGGAAGCCGAAGCCTTCAAAGGAAAGCTCGGCGTCGCTGCCCGTGACGGTATTGGCGATCTGGAAGGAATCCGTCATCTCGCTGTAGCTGAAATTAGCCTGCACATCCTTATCCTGGTTGATGGCGGACATCATGGAGGAAAGGGAGGCGCTGGTTTTGAAGGTGAATTCTTTATCGTTGACCTTTACCGTGATCTCATCGCCCACGGTGTTGCCCAGCTTGCGGGCCGCATCCGCGATGGTATCCGTGCGCTTGACTGCGCCGGAATCGGTGTAGCTGCCTTCCTCCATGCCCATGACCGTGGCGAGGGAACCGCTCACCTCGATGGCGGCCCTGGGCTTTTCGCTATCCTTATCATTGCGCAGGATAAAGGAGCCGGTTTTTTCGTCGAAGGACAGGGTGATGCCTTCGAGCTTGGCGTTTACCTTGGCAATCACGTCATCCACGGTTTCATCCGCGCCGATGGTGAAGGTCTCGCCGTTGATCGTAAAGGCGGTGTCTTCGTCTGCGTCCTCGGACGTAAAGCCGGCAAGATCCCTGAAATTGCTGCTCCCATCGATGGTGCTCTTCTTTTCTACCTGGCCGTTGGTCATGCCGAAGCCCTTTTCAATATCAAAGGCGGAGCCGGTGATGTTGGCCAGGGAGATCTTGCTGTCCTTGCCAGGGTAAGCGCGCAACGCAAGGCTAAGCGAACCCGTTTCGTCGTCAATGCTCATATTGGCCATTACGCCAGTGTTACTCACTTTGGCGTTGATGTCGGTCATCACCTTCATCATGGTATCCGAGCGGGCAAAGGTGAAGGTTTCGCCGTTGATGGAGAAGGAGAGGCTCTCATCCCCTTCCGCAAGGCCGAACTGATCCGCCAACTCGCCGACTGTGGTGGCAAGGGTCACGCCGCCCTCCGGGGCCATCGTACCCGAAACCTGGGCTTGCAGATACTTGCCCTCCGCGCTCTTAAGCTCGGTCTGCTGGGTATTCACAGCCACAGTCTTGGAGGCGGCGGTAGCCTTAGCGGCGGAGAGGATCTTGAAACTGGTAGACAGGGCGCTGGCGGTGCCCGTTACCTTGACAGCGCTGTTATCCGCCATGGTCACCTTATAGGCATTATAAGCCGAGCTCTTCATCAGGCTTTTGTCGCCCAAAACGCTAAGGTAGGAATTGCGCAGGCCGGAAACCGATGTGTTGATCGAGGTATAGGCGTCGTACTTCCATTGAGCCTTTTGCTTTTGCTGGAAGAGCTTATCCAGTTTTGCCTGCTGGGACGCCATCAGGTTGTTTACGATGGTTTCCGTATCCATGCCGGAGGTCAGCCCGGTGATCCTCTGCGTGCTATATCCATATAAATTATTGACCGATGCCATATTCTTCACTCCTTTACTTAACGCTGGCTGAAAGCTCGTCCTTTATGCTCCCATTATACTACATATCATAATATCTATATCGCCATTTTTCTGTGTGGATTAATGCCATATAGGCGAAATCGCCCAAACAAAATCTCATCTGTGGGCGAAATATTGAACGTCTTTAAGCCTGGAGGAATAGATCTTGGTAATGTAGGTATAGTTGCGCAGCAGCCTGCCCGCCTGGGCGATAGCCACGCCCCGGCTCGGGTCGTACGCGCCATCCTCCGAGGGGGAAACCACCTGTACATGTCCGTGCCCGCCCTCTCTGTTTTTCCAAACGGCTACGGCCGGGCTGCCCCGGTTAGCCAGGGCCTGTGCCTGCTCCGCGCTCACTTCGTACCAGCCGTATTGCGGCCCGTAATTGTTGAGCCAATCCGTCATGCGGTTGGCGTTCATGCTTTGTGTGTTGTCGCCGCCCGAAACTGCGGGCGCGCCCGTATCCCGATCGATACGGTGGGGGATCTCCGCGCCCATGGCCGAGGTCACATCCCAAACGAAAATATTGCAGTAGGTATCCCCGGTGCCCTTCTGGTTTACGGCATAGCGGGGGTTATTTTCCACGTCGAACTGATTGATAACTGCGCGGTAGGCCGCAGGGCTGCGCTTGCCCGCGCCCGAGGTTAACTCCGCCATTACGGCCCGGCCAGGCGCTTTGTCGCTGCCCACGGCCCCGCCGCCATCAGCGTCGCCCGAAGCCGCAGAGCCGCTTTGGCCGCTGCTTATATTTTGGTAGGCCTTAAAAAGGGACTGCGCGGCCACCATAGCCGCCTGCGAGGCGGCAGAGCCGCCAAAAGCTCCGCCCAATCCGTCGCTATTTTCCGTGCCGCTAAAGAGGGAGCCGCTGCCCGTAAGGCTGCTCAAAAGGGAATCGCCGCCACTGAGGGCGCCGCTAAGGCCGCTCCAAAGCCCCTCGCCCTCCGCTCCGCCGCCTGCGGCCATCAACAACATCAGCATGCCGCTCTCGCTGCCCTGCGAAAGGCCGGAGAGCAGAAGCGGCGCAAAATCCGACAAGGAAAAGGCGCCGGTGTTATTCTTGGCGGAGGCGGCCACCGATCCCACCGGGCTTTGCGCCATGGCGTTTCCCAGCACCGTGGAGAACAGGCCAGATGTGGCGGCCTGGCCGGATGCGGCCTGGCTTTGGGCATACTGGGCGATGGCCAACGCGTTTGTGGCTTGCGTGGTGCTATCGATCAAAAGCGAACCTCCTTTCGCCTTTCTTGTTTGATGCTTTCCCGGGCATTAAATGCTCTTTTCACCCATGCCTACCGTTTTGATATTCAGCATGCCGGTGGCCGGGTCAAAGGTAATGGATCGGCCATAGGTGCCCAGCACGTCCTCAGCCAGGATGGGGATGCGCAGCTTAGAGAGCATCTCCCGGCAGGCCTGCACATTGCGCTCACCCACCTTGAGCAGGTTGTTCTGAATGGTGGTGGAGGCGAACATATTGGCCCCGCCCGCCATCTTGGCCGTAATACCCGGCCGGGCGGCGCCTGCGCGCTGCAATCTATCGAGCAGAAGCAAAATGCCGCTGTCCGCAAATTTGGCCTTGTTGGAGCTATCCGAAACGGCGGTGGCGGATGGCAGCATCACATGCACCATACCGCATGTCTTCGTCGTTTTGTCATATAGCGTAACGCCACAGCAGGAACCCAGCCCAAGTGTGCTGATTTTATCCGGTGCCTTTACAACGTTCAACTCCGCTATGCCGATCAGTACTGTATTCATACTTCGCTCTCGGTTCCCTTCCTCATCATAGAGCGGCGGCCCCGATTTTATAAGCCCAAAGCCTTCATCAGGCGTTCGTAGGAATCCATGGTGGGCACGAGGAAATACCGCCCCGTAATGGAGGAGAGGTCGTTGTGAAACTCCGTTTCCATATGCAGCACGGATTCGCCGACCTCCCCATAGACAACAGCCGGTACGTTCATCATCGCCATCACCATATCCACGCTCAGCGCGGGCACGGAAGGGGTAATGAGCATGTTCGTCATGCTGGAAATGGCGGATAGGTAGGCCCCCACCAGGATATTGCCTACCTCCTCGATTGGCTTGAAGGCAGCGCATACGGCGGCGTAATCCTTGTGGTCGCTCGGGCCGCTGTGCCCTGTTATCAGGGTGAGCAGCTCGAAGGCGGCATCCATGGTGAGCACCATCATGATGAAGCCGTCCATATCGCCGCTTAGCTGCACCAATACCCCCACCACCAGCTCATCCGGGCTGGAGAACCCGCGGGTTATCTCCGAAAATGGCACCATTTCGCATTGGGGCAGGCCAATATCCACCTTGGAGTCCAACATGGTGGCCAGCGCCGTGGCGGCATTCCCCGTGCCGATGTTACCGATCTCCTTAAGTACGTCCATCATCATTTGGTCGATGGGCATCCAGATTCCCTCGCTTCCCCGGCGCGCCGGCAGGGCGGCGAACCGAAATGCTATCAAATACGATATCGTGATTTTTCGCGGAAAGATTAATCCCATGGGCAAAAAACACGATAATATTTGCAGATACAATGGTTTTAGACCGGCGCACACCCCAAAGGAGGGCTTATGCAGATCCAATCCGTTCAAGGCATATCATCCCGTCAGGCGCTTACGGGCCCCCGGGATGCGCTATCGTCCTATTCCCCCGGTGATGTCCTCCAGGCCGAGGTCGCCGAGGCGGATCAGGGCCAAGTGGTGTTACGCCTGCCGGAGGGAGAGCTTGTCAAGGCCAGCCAGCGCACCATGGAGCCTTTGCAGGCCGGGGATATCTTGTTGCTACAGGTTTCGCAGCAGGAGGGCCAAAGCGCCCCCACGCTGGAGTTGTTGAGCGTAAACGGCCAGTCTCTCAAAACGGCGGCGCCGCTTGCGGAATTGGCCCTGCTGCACATGCAGGTGCCGCCCAGCCGGGCCAATTTGGCCATTGCCAAGGCGCTATCGCAAATGGGCGCGCCGGTTCGGCCCGAAACCTTTACGCGGGTGGCCGAGCTTTCCGCCCGCTTCCCCAGCCTTGGCGCAGGGGAATGCCTGCTCTTTGCCGCTTCCACCCTGCCGCTCGACGCGGACACGGTAGCGGCCTTTGCCCGCTGGCTTCAGGACCCCGTGCAAACAGCGGACTTTGCCGCCGCAACCGAAAGCCTGGCCGCGCGGGATGGCCAAGCCGCTCCCCTGCTCGAAGCCGCCGCGCGCCAAATGGAGGCGGCGGTAGCCGAGGCAAGGGGTCAAGCGGCGCCGCTATCAGCCGCGCAAGACGCCCCGCAGGAAGCCCCGGGTGAATTGCCGCAGGGCCTTTCACCAAGCCTTTGCGCTAAGCTCACACAAAGCGGCGTTTGGCAGGAGCTAAGCGACCGCCTGCCCTCCCTGCCCGAACCGGAGGCCCGGGGCTTGATGCTGCGGCTGATGGCCGACCTGCCGCCAGAGACCAGCGGCGCGGAGCGCAGCCTGATATATCAGGCCATGCAGGGCCTGAGGCCGCAAGCAGCCGCGGATACGGCTCAATCCATACAATCGCAGACGGAAGCGCCGCAAACGGCGCAAGATGGCCGCGCCGCGGCAGCAAAGCCGCAAAGCCTACCCGAAAGGCAAACGATCCCGCTCCCGCAGGGGGCGGAGCCGCAGGAAGCGGCGCAAACCGGGCCGGCGCCCACGGAACAGTCTGTTTTGCAAAGCGGGCTGCGCGATCTTTTCGCCGCCCTGTTGGAGCGCGCTCCCGGCGAACAGGGCCAGGCCCTGCGGGAGGCGGCTGCAGAGCTTGAAACCAAACTCCTGGCCTTCACCGGCGCGCTCAAGGCGCAGGAAGGGCCGGAGGCGGCCCGTCTTCTCAAGCCGGTGCTGGAAATGGGCCAGGCGCTGACTGCACAGGTGCAAATGGGCGGCGAGTTGGGCAATCTTTTATATATGCCCCTGCCCATCACCCTCCACGAAAACCGGCAGGACGCCGGCCTCTATGTGCTCAAGCGCCACGGCGGCTCTTCCAAGGTGGACGAGGCCAACGTCACCGTAGCCATCTGCCTGGAAACGCAGAATCTGGGCCCTGTAGATACCCTTTTGAAGGTGGAGCGCAACGATATCTCCCTGCAATTCAGGGCGGAAGGGGCGAAAGCGTGCGCCTTTATCCAATCGCAGCTCAGCTTGGCCGCCGAATTGCCCTTTCCCGCGCCCTATCGCTTCAAAAACGCCTCCGTGGTGCGGCGGGAGGCGGCCATCACCCCGCTCAACGCGGGGCAAGCCCTTCAGCAGGCCTTCGGCCTTAGCGCCCCCGGCTCGCTGGATATATCCGTATAAGGAGCCCCCATGCAAGAAGATAAAAGCGAAAGAAAGCCGCGGCGGCATGCGGCCGCCCTCAAATACGACCCGCTTGCGGATGAAGCGCCCATCCTCGCCGCTGTGGGCAAGGGCGTCGTTGCGGAGCATATAATCGAAACAGCCAAGGAGCACGGCGTGCCCGTGGTGGAGGATTCCTCGGCCGCGGAATTGCTCGCCCACTTCTCCGTGGGCGACGCTATCCCACCGGCCCTTTATGAGGTCGTGGCGCAGATCTTACTTTTCGTGGCCGAAATGGATACCAAGGCCGGCGAAAAGCTGCGGCATATCAGCCGCTAAGCCTTTGCTCGGTCGTGGTGCGGCCGCTGCTTGACGAGTTGCGCCGCCCGCAAGATCTCTTCGTATACGGTGACCCGGTTTTGGGCCAGGCCCTGGAGCCGGTAGGTCTCAAAGGCCTTGCCCTGCTCGGAAACCACATATTTGGACGGCAGATGGTTGAGAGCCAGGGCCTTCACATCCAGTCTGCATTGGTTGCAGGTGCACATCTTCTCCTCATGCATCACCTCGTCCAGCATGCATTCTACCACGCTCTCTGTCACGTTGAATAATTTCGGCTCCACGTGTTCCATCTGGCTCGCCCCTTTCTAATTTGCAGCTTATGGGCGAATAGGCCTCTTAAGCTGCTCGAGCAACGCGCTGGGAATCGCCTCCAGCGGCGCTTCGCGCAAAACCGCGCCCAGCTTCATAGCCTCCATAGGCATGCCGTATACCACGCTGGATTGCTTATCCTGGCCAATGGTATAGGCGCCCTTTTCTTTCATGCGCAAAAGCCCCCTGGCGCCATCGGCCCCCATGCCTGTGAGCAGGATGCCCACAGACCGGTTGCCCATCACCTCCGCTACGGACTCAAACATTACGTTAACAGAAGGGCAGTGCCCACTCACCTTCTCCGTGCCGCCCACCTTGGCTATCAGCTCGGAACCCCGCCGGGCCACCCGCAAATGGGCGTCCCCTGGGGCCACATAGGCGTGGCCGGCCAGAATGGGCATGCCGTCCTGCGCCTCGTGTACGGTGAGCAGGGTTTCCCGATCCAGGCGCTCGGCATACATTCTTGTAAAGACCGGGGGCATGTGCTGCACGATGACGATGCCGGGCATGCCCGCAGGCAGGGCTTTGAGGATCTGGCTGGTCGCCTCCGTGCCACCTGTGGATGCGCCGATGGCTACCAGCATGTTCTTGCCGCAATCCCCCGTGAGCGCCTCCAGCGGTGAGCAGGGCGCGGAGCCGCGCTTTGCGGAAGCAGGATCGCGCAGAATCGGTCCCACCAGGCGGGCCACCGAGGCGATCTTAATCTTGGAGATCAGCTCCCTGGAAAAGGCAGCCATCTCGCCGGCTCCCGGCTTGGCGATAAAATCCACAGCGCCTGCGCGCATGGCCTCGAATACCACGCCATCCGCCCCGCTGACCGCGATTACGGGGATGGGATGCTTGGGCATCACGGTTTCTAAAAACTCGATCCCGCTCATACCCGGCATTTCCACATCCAGGGTGATCACATCCGGGGCGAGCGAGTTTATTTTTTCCTTGGCGTCAAAGGCGCTGGACGCGGTCCCCGCCACCTCGATCTGCGGGTCCTGCTCCAGGCTCTTCGTAATGGCCGTGCGAAACATGAGCGAATCATCAACGACCAGGACCCGAATCCGCTTTCCTGCGTACATATAACACCACCTCTTGCTTGGTATGAAGCAACGCTTAGCTGCCTCTTGTCAGGTCCGAAAGCTCCGCTGCGTTGAGCTCCGTGATGCGCACGCCGTAGCTATCGTCTATAACCACCACTTCGCCCCGGGCGACCTGGATGCCGTTGACCAGGATCTCGACCATCTCGCCGGCGAGTTTATCCAGAACCACCACGGAGCCTACGTTCATATCCAGCACTTGCTTGATCGTTTTGGTGCAGCGGCCCAGCTCCACCGTCACTTCCATAGGCACATCCAACAGCCGCCACAGATTCTGGGTCTCGATCCGGCCATCCGCAGTCGGACCCATCGCGCCGAAAGCGGGATACTCCACATCCTTCACGTTCACGCTGGCGGCATCCTTCAGCGCGCCCCCCCCCTGCGGGGGGAAGGGGGCCTGCCCCACCCCCGGCATCGGAGCCTGGGGATAAGCGGGCGGATAACCATAGGGCGGGTAAGGATAGGGATAATAGCCGCCCGGCGGGTAGGGCTGCTGGCCCGGACCGCCTTCCATCGAAGGCGCGGGCTGCGCAGGCGGCATAGGCTGCGTGGGCGGCATAGGCTGCGTGGGCTGCGCAGGCGGCGCGGACGGCGGCATAGGCTGCATGGGTGGCTGCGCAGGCGGCGCGGACGGCGGCATGGGCTGCGTGGGCGGCGGCGCGCTCTGCGGTGCGGGGGCCGGCGCCTCCGCAGACAGAGCCGGCGCGGGCTCCACCTGCGGTAGATAGGTAGCGTCCTGGGCCACGAAGATATTCTCCGCCGCGCCCATATCCTGCTGCGGGGCCCTTGCCGGCTCCTCCGATGTGGGGTTTAGAAGCTCGTCCGCCAATTCCTGCGAAAAATCTATGGGCAAAACCTGCATGATCTCGCTGGTGAGCAGGTTCTCAATCTCCATTTTGAAAGAGATCTTGAGCACGATATCCCCGCGCTGGAAGATGCCGCTCAATTCATCCTCCGCAAGGACGATCCGCTTGGATGCCGGGGTGGAGATATTGATGGTTTTGTGCAGCATGGAGGCCAACGAGGTGGCGGAAGATCCCACCATCTGGTTCATGACCTCGCGGATGGCGCTCAGGCTGATCTCGTCGAGTACGATGTTGTTGGGGTCGAGATTACCGCTGCCGCCCATAAGCAGATCCGTAATGAGGGCGGCGTCGTATTCCTTGAGCAGCAGCAGGTTGTTGCCGCTGATCCCCTGGGTATATTGCACCTCCACCACTACCAGGGGTAGGGGATGCTCCGCGGCTAGCGTTTCCCGGTTATGGACGGAGAGGGCCGGCGTGGTAATCAGCACCTTACGCCCCAGGAGCGTATACATCGTAGTGGCGGCCGTTCCCATGCAGATGTTTCCCATCTCGCCCAAAGCATCCTGCTCGTCCCGGGTAAGGTAGGCGTCCACATCCAGATCAACGATGGGTGGGCCGGCCTCTACCTGCCCCGCATTGCGCAGCAGCTCTTCGATTTGTTCCTGGGACATGATATTATTATCGCTCACTGTTATCCTGCTCCTTTATGATCTTTGCAATTTGTACCACGCGCTTTTCCTCACTCATGCCGAGAACAGCTTTGAACTTGGGTATCTGCTCCACGTCCATCAGGATAAAGTCCACGATCCGGTGATTGGTTGTGAGGATATCCCCCGGCTTCATCTGCAAAAGCTCACGCATGGTGATGCGGCTCTTTTGCAGCCTGGCCCTGAGGCGCACCTTGGTATCCATCACCTGCGCCTCGAGCTGCGCATCCGGCGCGCGCCTGGCGGCGATCTGCTCACCCAATGCCCAGGTCATGGAGTTGAGCTGTTTGGATATGGGCTGGATGAGGAAATGCGGCACGCAGATGGCCATCATGTCCTCAATGCTGTCTATCTTCACGTTAAAGGTAACAATGGCCGCGGGCTCATTGGAGGCGGCGATCTGGGTGAACTGCGGACTGGTTTCGATGCGCTCAAGGCGCATCTTCAGCGCAGCCACCTTCTCCCAGGCCGATTCAAATATGCTCAGGCACTGGGGCAGCACATTCATCATAATCGCCAGATCGATCTCGGAAAAGGGCTTGCTTTCATCCGTATAATCCGCGCTGCCGCCAAAGAGGCAGCTGATGATGCCGTAAACCACCGCGGAAGACATTTGGAAGATCAACGAGCCGGTCAGCGGGGCCGCATCCACCACCGCGATTAGGGCAGGCAGGGGGATGGAGTTGTTGAATTCCCCAAAGAGCTGCTCCTCCACAGATACCACGTCAACTTCGCACAGGGTGCGCAACATACCCGTGAGCCTGGTGGCAAGAACGGTGGCAAAGTTATCGCTGATGGTATGGAAGGTACGCATCTGCTCCTTGGAGAATTTGTTCGCCGTACGGAAATCGTAGATACGAACTCCTTTGTCCGCATCCTCATCCGCCTCCGGCTTCACAGACTCGCCCACGGAAAGGGAATTGAGCAGTGCGTCTATCTCGCTTTGAGTGAGTATATTAGCCAATCATTTGTCTCCCTTCGACAGGCGCTCCTTACTGCATCACGAAATCGCTGAAATAGGCTTTTACAAACAGGGGCGCTTCCCCCTCCTTCGGGGGAAAGACCTCGTTGAGCCGCCCCACGATGGCGTCTGAAAGCTGATCCTGCAGATCCCCCTTCTGGTACTGCTCTACCGTTTGGTTGCGCAGCACATAGAGCACGCAATCGCGCACCTTAGCGCTCTTTTCATTGAGATCATTCCCGATATCCTGGCTAAGCCCCAGCACCACGGTGGTTTTGATGAGCTTATCCGAATCGAGCACATTGGTGACGAAGGCGTCGCCCGTGGAATAATAATATTGCTTGCTGGTATCCACCGGCCTGGTAAAATAATACACCGCGCCGGCGGCTACCACAAGAACAACGATAAGGATGATAATCAGGTTCTTCTTCATGGCTGTGTCCTCTTTCCTATATCCTGGGCTTGTGCGGCGTTGCGTCCGTTCTCGATCGGCACTTCTTGCAGTTCGTTTGGCAGTTCGTTCACAGCTATGTCCTTTTCGGCTTGCGAAGGCTCGCCCTGTGCCGTCAAATCCGCCGTGGTGATCACGCGCTTGCGCAAAACGAACTCTACGCGCCGGTTCTGCTGCTTGCCCGCTTCGGTGTCATTGCCGGCGATGGGCTTATATTCCCCATAGCCGGTAAAGGCGAACATATCCGGGGTCAGGCGGCCCTTATCTAGCATGTAGCGCACCACGTTGATGGCCCGCATGGAGGAAAGCTCCCAGTTATCCTTAAAGCGGGCGTTGCTGATGGGCACGTTGTCCGTATGCCCCTCCACGCTCATAAGGGAGAGGGCAGCTCCCGCGTTGTAGAAAATCTCTTCTAAGGTATCCAGCACGGGCATGGCTTCTTCAACCAAGTCCGCCTTGCCTGAATCGAACAGCACGCCCGCGGCCACCCGCAGATAGATGCTCTCCATATCGCGGCTGGCAAAGAGCATATCCTCCAGCCCATTGGTTTGGATGTAAAGCACCAGCCGCTCGTAAAGCAGGCTGAATTCGGCCTCGTTTTGCAGGTATTCGTCGGATTCCATCACCATCCGCTGCTGAGCGCTCACCGGCACGGCCATCTGCGCCAGCTGCTCCGGCGTGAGCGCCTGTTGCTGCGCCTGCGAGGCTGCGTCCATTTCTTTTTGGTCGTTGCTGCCCAGCGCCATGCCATCTAAATTTAGGGAGGAGCTAGGAAGATCCTTCGAAAAATCCGGCAAGGTGAGCATATCCACAGCCGCGATGCTCTGCAGAGGCGGGGAGCCCGTAAAGGCTTGCACAAGACTGTTCCATTTATCAGCATCCACACTGGAAAAGGCGAATAAAAGCACGAAAAAGGTGAGCAGTAGCGTCACCATATCGCCGTAGGTATCCATCCAGCTGTAGCCGCCGCCTTCTTCTTTGGAAGGCCGTCGGTTGATCATATGCTCCTCCCTTCCCGCCGCAGCCCGTTATTCCTGAGACCGGCTGCGCTCCAGCCGTTCGCTTAGCTTCCTGACCTGGTAATTCGAGATGAACGCCTCCAATTTATCCCGGATCATACGGGGGTTCTCACCATCCTGGATGGAGAGAACGCCCTCGAGCATCATCTCGTCGATCATTTGCTCCTGGGCGCTCAAGGTGCCCAGGTTACGTGCCAGCGGCGCGAAAAAGAAATTGGCCAGGATTACGCCGTAGAAGGTGGTCACCAGGGCTACGGACATCGCCGGGCCCAAGGTGGAAACATCCTCTAAGCTCACCAGCATGGAAATCAGGCCGATCAGCGTGCCCGCCATGCCGAAGGCCGGGGCGTAGCCCGCGCCCGCGTTGAGCACGGCGATGCAGCGGTTATGCCGCTCCTGAATATAATAAAGCTCCGTCTCCATTACGTTTTTCACCAGTTCGGAATTGGAGCCGTCTACGATCAGCGTAATGCCCTTTTGTAAAAAAGCGTCCGGTATGATCTCCAGCATATGCTCCAGGGCCAGCAGGCCGTCCTTGCGGGCCGTGTTCGCCAGATCGATAATCAGCTGGATCTTCTCGCCGGGGTCGTCCTTCTGCCCACGAAAGGCGAATTTAATACTCTTGATGGTATCCAGCAGCTGGGGCATCGGATAGGAGATAAGAAGGGCGCAAACGGTGCCGCCCACGGTAATGAAAAGGGAGGCCGGATCCCAAAAGTCGATCAGGCTACCGTTGATCATGATGCCCACGACGATGCAGAACACACCGCCTATGATGCCGAAAGTCGTTGAAAAACCCACCTGTACAGCCTCGCTTTACTTATCGTTATCCCAGCTTTCCGGGCCGCCCATCAGACCCGCCGGGTCCATCCCGCCGCCATAGATCTGCTGGCGGTAGGCGATGATGCGCGCCACCAGCGCCTCCGGCGTATCCTTCACAATGATTCGCTTGTTGGTGTTTAAAAACAGCACCGTATCCGGGGTAGCGCGGATGGTTTCGATCATATCGGGGTTGATATACATCTTTTCCCCTTGCATGGTATTCACCAAAATCATATGCGACCCTCCTTGCCGGCCTTCGCCCCCGGGCTTTATGACGGCCCGGGGGCGGCCGTTATACCGTTTGGCTTAGCGCTTGAGGTTCACCAGCTCTTCGAGCATGGTGTCCGTGGTGGTGATGATGCGGGAGTTGGCCTGGAAGCCCCTCTGGGTGATGATCATGTTGACGATCTCCTCGGAAAGGTCCACATTGCTCATTTCGAGGTTGGAAGGGGAGAGCGCGCCCGCGTTGCCGCTGCCCGGCATGTTGAAGGTGGGCGTGCCGGAGTTGGCGGAGACTGCGTAGAGGTTGTCGCCCATCTTCTCAAGGCCCGACGGGTTGTTGAAGTTGGCCAGAGAGATATAGCCCAGCACCACCTTGGCGCCGGCCTCCAGGTTGATCGTCTGCCCGTCGATGGTGAGCTGCTGGTCCTGCTTGAGCTGCGCTATGACGGCGCCCTTGGAGTCGATCGCCAGGTCGGAATACATATCGAAATCGATATTCATGGTTTGCAGGGCGGTCTCGAGCACGGTGCCGGGGCTGGAATACTCCACGCCCCACTTGGAATCTACATCCAGGGAGAAGTAGCTCTGCTCCAGCTTTTTACTCAGCGCCGCGCTGTTGGCCACCACCTCGTTGTTGGAGATGTTGAGGGTAAAGTTGCCGAACTCGGTGGTGGTGATCTTAAAGGTGCCCGTAGAGCCGCCGCCCGCGGCCGCCGTGGTGCTCACGCTGACCTTATCGATCACGGTGCTGCCGCTGGCATCGGTTGCTATCAGCTCCCAGTCGCCGTTTTGCTTGAGGGCGATGGTGGGCATATCGCTGCTGTTCTTCAGGCTATCGAAGATTTCCTTGACCGTGAGCGCGTCCGTATCTTTGTTGTTCGTCACGGTGAACTCAAACGTGCCGAAATCGTTGAAGGCAAGCGCCTGGTGATCTCCCTTATTGGCCAAGTCGGTAAGGTTGGCCCTGCCCAACTCCAGCGTACCTGCCATCAAGCTGATGGAAGCCGGGGTCGGGGGCGCGCTGTCAGGGTCGGCCTCATTCAGCACAAACTCCAGCTTGAGGGAACCTTCCTTAGCCAGTTTGGGCTCGTCCTTGGCGGCCGCCTCCACGGCGGCCTGTAGGTCTGCGTTCGACCAGGAGGCCGTGGGATTGTCGGGATCTACCACGATTTTCACATCGCTACTGCCCCTGGGCACGAAATTGGAGGCGTTCATGGTGGCCGTCCAAGGGGTTTTGGCATCCTCGGTGAAGTAGAACTTGTAGGTTTTGCCGATGGTCTCGGCTAAGTCGGCGGTCACATTTCCGGTGCGGATCACGCCGCCCGAGGGCGCGCCGATGCCGCCGGCCTGGTTCTTGAGGGTGTCTGTGACCACGTTTTTGAGGCTGTATTGCATCACAGCGCTCTTGCTGGGGAGCACGGTCTGCACATAGTAGCCATCCGCCGTAACCAGGTTGCCCGCCTGATCCGTATAGAAGTTGCCCGCGCGGGTATACATATTGCCCGTGGGGGTCTGCACCACGAAGTAGCCGTCGCCCGAGATGGCCACGTCCATGCCGTTGCCGGTATACTGGGCGGAGCCGGGGGTATGCACTACGGAGATGCTGCTCACCGCCGAGCCCAGGCCGATCTGCTTGGCGTTCACGCCGCCGGTGGTGCCCGCGCCCGTGCCGCTGGCCGCAGAGGCCGCGCTGATGGTTTCGCTGTACAAATCCTTAAAGGTGACGGTGCTTTTCTTGAAGCCGACTGTATTTACGTTGGCAATGTTATTGCCGATCACATCCATGCGCGTTTGGTGGCTGCGCAGCCCCGTTACGCCGGAAAACAAAGAACGCATCATATGGGGTTAATCCTCCGATCTTCTTATCACAGCTTTTTCATGCCCGCGCCGAGGCTTAAACGCCATCGGCTTCATCCGCGCCGGGCGCATCGCCCGTTCCGCCGGTGTCGCCGGTATCGCCGGTGTCCGTCTCGTCGGCCTTGGGCGTGGTGTTGGATACCAGCTGGCCCACCAGGGCGGTGAGGTTTGCGAGGCGTTGCTCGATGCTATCGCCCGCGGCGGCCGTTACCTGATCCGGCGGCACGAGGTAGGTCTTGCCGTCGTTGTAATCCACCACCTGCAAATAATCCTTGCCGCCATTCTTGACGATCGCCACCACCTGGCCGTAAACATCCTGCCTGTACAGGTTGCCGTCGCCATCCACGGCATAGTTGGACATGATGTCCTTGTTGAGGTAGCTGTAGGTCAGCTGGGTCTGCATGGCGGAATTCATGTTCTGCATCTGCTCCAGGGCGGAGAATTGCGCCATCTGGGCGATGAACTCCGTATCGCTGGTGGGCGAGAGGGGATCCTGGTTCGCCATTTGGGCCACCAGGATTTGCAGGAAAGAATCCTTGCCCAGCTCGTTGCTCACCTGGCGTGTGGTTTCCAGCATGCGCATGCCGCTGGCTGAACCGGTGGAAGATACGTTATCTGTAGCCATAATGCTTTAACCTTTCATAAAATCTTTTGCATTGGGTCAGGCGCTGTAAACCACGCCGCCCTCGCCCATCTGCGCGGCCGCATCCGTGAGGGCCGCTTCGTAAAGGCCCGCCGTTTCTTCGCCTGGGATGGCGTAGCTGCCGCCGCGGCCCCAGCCGCCGCTCTCTTGCCAAGCCTGCTTCTGCTGTTGGCCGAGGAAGGCGCTGTTGGCCGTTTGGTCGTAGATGACCTCCATCTGCACCACCGGGATATCCCGGGCGCGTAGGGCGTCCTCCAATTGGGCGATCTGCGCCGTGACCAGATGCTGAACGTTTTCGCTGCTCGTGCGGACCTGGGCCTTAACGCCCTCCTCCGTCATGGAAAGGTGAATCGCCAGGCTGCCCAGCGATTCGGGCTTGAGCTGCACGAACAGCTCCTGCTTGCCCGTGCGCACCGCGCTTTGCACCTGCTCAAAAAGGCTATCCGTCAAAACCTGCCGCGCTTGCGGCTCGGGCAGGATCTCGCCCGCGGGGGTGCTTAGATCCGCCACGGGGTGCTGCTGCGTCTGGGCCGCCCCCGTAAAGGACGGCTGCGCCTGCGCGGGCCGGGTTTCTGCCCGGTCCATATCGTGCTCGCCGGCTTGCTCCGCTTCCGCCCCGGCCTTCATGGCCGCGGGCTGCCGCAGGGGCTCGCCGGAGAGGGTGTTTTCCTGTTCGGGGATAAGGGATTCGGCCTCGGCTCCGGGCTCCTCCATCCTGGGGAGCGCCCGTTCCCCCTCCTGGGGAACGGCTGCCTGCCATGGGGCCGCCATTTGTGCGCCGGCTTGCGCTTCCATCTCCAACGGAAGCTGCTGCTGTTGCGCCTCAATGGGTATCGCCTGCGCCATCTCCTCGGGCAGGCTCGCCTCTGTCTCGGTTTGTG
>JAYFPE010000063.1:0-25600 GCA_034928145.1 Candidatus Pelethousia sp.
ATCTGATCTTTGGAAAACACATTCTCCAGCTCTACCGCGAGGTAGGCCTCCTTGAGCTTGCGCTTATAGCTCTGCTCACTGGAGAGAACCTTATTTTTGATGAGCTGCTGGGTGAGCGTGCTGCCGCCATGGGTGTCGGCATTGCGCAATGTGTTGACCACGGCGGAAAAAAGGCGCTTATAATCCACGCCGTCGTGTTTATAGAAGCGCACATCCTCAATGGCGATGAGGGCGTTTTTGAGCATATCGGGGATCTCGTCCGCATCCGCCCAGTCGCGGTATTCCATGCCCGCGAAGGTGGTGATGAGCTTGCCGTCTTTATCATAAATATAGGAGGTTTTATCGCTTTTGGTGATTTGGGAGGTATCCAGCTCCGGCGTGGTGTCGATATAAGCCTTGGCCACGCCCATCACCAGGCCCATGCCGGCGCAGCCAAGCAGCACCACCATCACCGCCATCACCTTGATGGTGGCAAAGAGCACGGCCAATAGGAAGGGCCGGTTGCCCCGGCGCTCCACAAAAAGCTCCTGCTCCTCATCGTGGCCGGCGCGCTTGCCGCCGTGGCGGTGCAACAAGCCCGCCCACCAATCCCGCAGGCGATGGAAGACTAAATTGACCCCGGCCGCAAAATCCGCGCGGCCAGCCTCGTCTTCATAATTATCGGCATCGATAGGATCGGTATCGATGGGATCGGGCAAGTCGATGCGGCCCGTGTCCGCCGCCTTGCCCTGCTTATCAATCTCGCGCATGAAAGGTTCCTTTCATAGTTTTCCCCAGTAGATTATAACACATTTCCCCGGCCAAGCTCAACATCTCCGGCTCGTGCATATAATAGAATTAACCGCCCGTTCATATTGGAGGTCGCTATGCCCAAGACGGATCACGATATCGTTACCCGCAAATCCCGCCTTTTCCGCCGCCGCGCCGCCTTGGTTCTGGCTCTTTTGTGCGGCCTGGTCATACTCGGGGCAGCCCTATTAAGCCATAACATGCGCCCGGCCCTTACGGCCCTCGCCGAGGCGCGCATCCGCTCCATCGCCGCCCGGGCTATGAACGACGCCATTCTCGAATCTATGGGGGATGAGGCCACCTACGCCAAGCTCCTCTCCGTGCGGGAAAACGGTGAAAAGGTCTACATGCTGCAGGCCAACACCCGCAATATGAACATCCTGGCAGCGGATTGCGCAGAGGCCGCCCAGGATCGCATCGCCGAGATTGGTGAGCAGGGCATCTCCGTACCCTTAGGTACGGTAACGGGCGTCTCCTTCCTTTCGGGCAGGGGGCCCGGCATCCGGGTAAGCTTTACGCCGGTAGGCAGTGTGCAGAGCCAATTTAACTCGGATTTACACGCCACCGGCATCAACCAATCCCTCTACAGGGTGAACCTCAAGCTCACGGCCTCCGTGCGCTTGATCCTGCCCGGCGTAAGCGAAACCATCCAGGTTTCCGCCGAGGCCGCCATTGCCGAAAGTATCATCGTAGGCGACGTGCCCGAGGTCTACACCAACGTGGCCAATCAGGACGACATGCTCAACCTTATCCCAACGGAAAAGCCCTGATTCGAATCCCGCTTTTTAAACAATTATCGGCAGATTGCGCCCGCCGCCTTTCCTGTGCTATACTGGGCATATGAAAAAAGCCCTTTTGTTGAGCATATGCTTTGCTTTGCTGCTCATGACTCCCGCCGCGCTAGCCGCCAAGGAGGATGAGGAGGCGATCGAGCTTACACCCGTACCCACCCTGACCCCCGCGCCCACCTCCTCGCCCGCCTCCCCCGCCGTTACGCCCTTCCCCGGGCTGATCGGCATCAGCTCCATGGAGAACGCCACCAACGAGGATGTGCTGCGCGTGCAGATTCGCCTGCGGGATCTGGGCTATTTCAATTTCAAGCCCACGGGGGTGTTCCAATCCATGACCGCGGACGCGGCCAAAAAATTCCAACAAAAGCACACCATGGATGACGGCTCCCCTATGATCGCGGATGGCACCATCGGCTCCCAATCCATGGATATTCTCTTTCGCCACAGCGTAGCCCGGGTGGATATCGCCGCGGATATTCCATTTGGCAAGTCGCTGGAGGGCGAGCCTACCGTTATGGGCGAGCTGGTGCCCTGGAGCGAAGTCAAACCCCTGCTGCACCTGGGCACGGCCTATACCATTACCGATTATAACACCGGCGCCACCTTTGCCATGGCCTTTACTGGCGGCGAGAGCCATGCCGAAATGGAATGCACGGACGCCTTTAACGCAGGCCTCTATAAAGAAAGCTTCGGCGGGGAATACAACTACTCCAAGCGGCCCGTGGTCGTCTCTGTTTCCGGGCGGCAAATCGCCGCCTCCCTTTCCGGCTGGCCCCATGGCAGCGATCAATACGCCGCCAACGAGATGGCAGGCCACGCCTGCCTCTTCTTCGACGGCAGCCTCTCCCACGTGGGCAGCCTGCCCGACGCCGAGCACCAGGAGTTGGTCTACAAGGCCTCCGGGCGGGGATAAATCAAAAAAGTGGCGCGAGCCACTTTTTTATTGTGCCAATTCCCGGAGTTTGCGAAGGATGCGGTTCTCCAGGCGAGAGATTTGCACTTGGGACACGCCCAGGAGGCTCGCGATTTCGGATTGGGTCTTATCCGAAAAATAGCGCAGCAGGATAATGCGGCGCTCGCGCGCGTCAAGCGTGCCCAGGAGCTCCTTGAGCATCACGCGGTTGAGGGCCTGCTCCTCGCCATCCTCCTCCCCGGCCATGCGGTCGATAACCAAGGGGTCGGAATCCTCCGAGAAGGCGGGCTCATAGATGGAGATGTGCGGCCTGGCCGCCTCCAGCGCCATGGCGATATCCTCGGCGCTCTCCCCTAGAACCTCGGCGATCTCGGCCACGCCGGGCTCGCGGCCCAGCCGGGCGGAAAGCTCCGCTTGCGCCCCGGCGGCCTGGGCAGCCAACTCCTTTAGGCTGCGGCTGACCTTGATCATGCCGTCATCGCGCAAAAAGCGCTTGATCTCCCCCGCGATCATAGGCACCGCATAGGTGGAAAAGCGCACGTTATAGGCCGTGTCGAAATTGCGGATGGCCTTGATCAGCCCCAGACAGCCGATCTGATATAAATCCTCATATTCCGCGCCCCGGCCCGTATATTTGCGCACGATGGAGCGCACGAGCGGCGCGTTGCACAGCACCAGACGTTCCTGGGCCTCCTCCTCCCCCGCCTGGGCCCTCTCGATCAGGGCCAGGGTCTCTTCATGAGGAAGGGCGCAGCTCTCACCCATGGTGCTCCACCTTCAGCCATTTTTGCAGCGTAACCGCCGTACCCCTGCCCGGCGTGGATTCTACCTGCACCCCATCCATAAAGGCTTCCATTACGCTAAAGCCCATGCCGCTTCTTTCCATATCCGGCTGGGTTGTATAAAAGGGCTGACGGGCCAGCTCCACATCCTCGATGCCCTTGCCCTCATCCCGCACGCGGATGGTGACCAGCTCCCCCTCTATGCGGCAATCCATATATACGGTCTTATCCGGATCGTTGTCATAGCCGTGGATAATGGCGTTGGTCACGGCCTCGCTTACGGCCGTGCGGATATCCGTCAGCTCCTCGATGGTGGGGTTGAGCTGGGCGGCAAAGGCCGCGGCCACAGAGCGGGCCAGCGCCTCATTTTGCGATATGCTGCGAAAGTGCAGCTCCATGCGGTTTTCAAACAACTTTTTTCCCCCTCTTTCCATCCTTTTGGCTCCCCTCCCCGCCCAGCAGGGTAAGGATCCCCGCCATCTTCAAGATGCGGGCCGCATAGGTGCTCACGGCGCTCAGGCGCATTCTGCCTCCCCTGGCCCGCAGGATGCGGTAGCGGCCCAATATCACCCCGATGCCCGAGCTATCCATAAAGCTCACGCCGCTCAGATCCAGCGCCAGCTCCCGTACGCCATCCACCAAGGCTGCATCCAGCGCCTGGCGCACCGTGGCGGCGCTGTGATGATCGAGCTCACCGCTCAGCGCCGCGTGCAGGACCGCGCCCGTTCGTTTCGTCGTTATCTGCATAGCTTGTCCTCCAACGAGAAGTCAGCCGCCCATTGCAGCCGTATATATCTATTTCATTGCAGAAATTTCGCACCCTTCCAAGTATTCCCACATCCTTTGTCAAATATGCGCAAACTTTGGCGCACGCAAAAAACCGCCCCATGGGTTTCCATGAGGCGGCAAAACGCGCGTCTTTATTAAATTATAATTCCGCGTCCTTCTCCTGGTCGCTCTCGATCAGGTAGCGCAGGGCCAACTCGTAGCCCTTGGCGCCCAGGCCCGCGACTTGCCCCTCCACGATGGCGGAAAGGACGCTATGACGGCGGAATTCCTCCCGGGCGTAGATGTTTGTAACGTGCACCTCGACCACCCGGTGGCCGCAGCCGGTAATGGCGTCGCGGATGGCATAGGAGGTATGGCCATAAGCCCCGGGATTGAAAACGACGCCGTCCACATGGCCCCGCAGGGACTGGAGCTTGTCGATGAGCGCGCCTTCGTGGTTAGATTGAAAAAACTCGACCAGCACGTCATATTTATTGGCCAAAGCAACAAGCCGCGCTTCGATATGCGCCAGCGTAGTTGTGCCGTATACGGACTCCCGCATACCCAATAGGTTGAGATTCGGCCCGTTCAATATCAGGTATTTATGCATCATGCTTATCCTTTTACTCCAGGAAATCCTTGAGCTTTTTGCTGCGGGAGGGATGGCGCAGCTTGCGCAGGGCTTTGGCCTCGATCTGGCGGATGCGCTCGCGGGTCACGTTGAACTCGCGGCCCACCTCTTCGAGGGTGCGGGCCTTGCCGTCGTCCAGGCCGAATCTGAGGCGCAGCACCTTCTTCTCGCGGGGGGTGAGGGTATCGAGCACCTCCATCAACTGCTCCTTGAGCAAGGTAAAGGCTGCCTGCTCCGCCGGGGCGGGCGCGTCGTCGTCGGGGATGAAATCGCCCAAGTGGCTGTCCTCCTCCTCGCCGATGGGGGTCTCCAGGGAAACCGGTTCCTGCGCCACTTTGATGATCTCGCGCACCTTATCCTCGGAGATGCCCATCTCGCGGGCGATCTCATCGGGCCTGGGCTCGCGGCCGTATTCCTGCAAAAGCTGGCGGTTTACCCGGATAAGCTTGTTGATGGTTTCCACCATGTGCACGGGGATGCGGATCGTGCGGGCCTGGTCCGCGATGGCGCGGGTGATGGCCTGGCGAATCCACCAGGTTGCGTAGGTGGAGAATTTGTAGCCCTTACAATAATCGAATTTTTCCACCGCCTTGATCAGGCCCAGGTTGCCCTCCTGGATCAGATCGAGGAACAGCATGCCCCGTCCCACGTAGCGCTTGGCTACGGAAACCACCAGGCGCAGGTTGGCCTCTGCCAGCTTTTGCTTAGCCTCCTGGTCGCCCTCGGCCATACGTTTGGCGAGGTCGACCTCCTCCTGCGCGTTCAGAAGGGGCACCTTGCCGATCTCTTTGAGATACATGCGCACCGGGTCGTCAATGGCGATGCCCTCGCCGCCGATATCGGTTTCGATCTCGGCGATATCCTCGTTGATATCCTCGGGTACCTCGACCTCTTCCACCACATAGATGTTGAGGGCTTCGAGCCGGTCATAGATGCGCTCAATTTGCTCCGCGTCCAGCTCCAGCTCGTCCAAGGTATCCATCACCTCTTTATAGGTGAGCACGCCTTTTTGCTTGCCGGATTCGATCAGCTCCTCGATGCGGCTCTCATTGCTTTTTTTCAGTTCTTTGGTTTCCTGCTGCTCGTTGGTATCCAAAATATCAACACTCCTTTAATAGTAGGGTGGTACGCGCGCTGTTACGCCCGGCGGCTTAGTTCGCCCATGCGTCTTTGCAGCTCCATAATCTCGGCCGCAGCCTCCGGGCTGCCGCTATAGACCGCGCTAAGGTCTGCCATACGGCCCTCAAGCTGCGCGCGGGCCAAGCCGTTTACGCAATCGAGGGCGGTGGAGACCGGGTCGATGAGGGCCTCCGCCTGTTCTAATGCCTGGGAGAGCAGGGAGGCCGTTTCGGCAGGCAGCTCACCCATCAGCAGGCGCAAGTCCGGCTTTTCGGCCAGCAGGCGCTCCGATAGCTGGTTCAGCTCCGCCGTGGGGAATGCGGTTGCCAATTCCTGCATGCGGCCAAGGGCAATCAGCAGCGCTTCCTCACTTTTGAGCATGCAGGCCAGAAGGGCGATTTCCAGGCTTTGGCCCGCCGCTTGCTGGAGAAGCGGTTTATTTTGCTTAGTATGCCGATTTTTGCCTGCGCTATTCTCCTGCGGCCCCCCGCCAATTCCTGCTTGCGCGCGAATAGAGTCCCTGGAATAGCCCGTGCGCCGGGCTACCACCTCCATATAGCGCTCCCGCTCCACAGGCTGGAGGGTATTGAGGAAGGCACAGGCCTTTTTTGCGTAGGCCTCGCGGCCGTCTGCGTCCTTGGCGTCCATCTGGGCCCAGAGGGCATCCAGCCTGTATTCGTTAAGGCCCTTGGCTTCATCTTTTAGCGAAAGGAAAGCCTCCTGGCCGTTCGCCTTGGTGTATTCATCGGGGTCGAGCCCGCCGGGCACGGACATTACCCGCACCTCCAGGCCCTCCCTGGCCAGGATATCCATGCCGCGCAGGGTAGCGTTCTGGCCGGCCGCATCGCCGTCGTAGCAAATGTAAACCCGGGGCACGTAGCGTTTGAGCAGCCGCGCCTGCTGGGCCGTAAGGGCCGTGCCCAGGCTGGCCACGGCATTATCCACGCCGTGTTTATAGAGGCTTACCACATCCATATAACCTTCGACCATGATCAGGTCGCCGGGGCGCTTGCCCTTTTGCCGGTTGAGGCCGTAGAGGTTATAACGCTTGTTGAAGATGGGCGTATCGCCGGTGTTTAGGTATTTGGGCGTTTCATCCCCCATGGCCCGCGCGCCAAAGCCGATCACCCGGCCCGCGGCGGAGATGATGGGGAAGATGACCCGATCGTGGTAAGCGTCGTACACGTTGCCCTTTTTGCCGCGGAAGGCCAGCCCGGCCTCTACCAGCGTTTCTTCGGAAACGCCCTGTGCCTTCATGTGCAGCGTCAGGTTGTCCCATCCGGGCGGCGCGTAGCCCAAACCAAAGGCTTTGACCGCCCCTGCATCCACCCCCCGGCCGATCAGGTATTGCCGAGCCTTGGAACCGCCTTCGCCAAGCAGCTGGCGCACATAGAAGCGGGCGGCCTCCTTGCAGGCAGCGTAGAGCCGCTCTTTTTGCACGCGCTCCTTGCGCAGGCGCTCGTCGTTGACCTCCTCGGGCAGCTCCATACCGGCGCGCTGAGCCAGGCTCTTGACTGCCTCGGTATAGGTGAGCTTTTCGACTTCCATCACGAACTGGACGACCCCGCCCCCCGCATGGCAGCCAAAGCAATAATAGAGCTGGTTATCCGGCGTAACCGAGAAAGAAGGCGTTTTTTCGCTATGGAAGGGGCAGCAGCCCCACAGCCTGCGGCCATTGGGCTTTAGCTGGGTATATTCGGACGCAATGGCGGCCAGGTCGCTCTTCCCGAGCAGCTCCTGCATCCAGGCTTCGGGAAACTTCGCCATTGCCATCCCTCCTTCTCCCATCAAATGATCTTATTCGACGCGGACGCCAAAAATCCTTCCCGCCCCCGCCAAATTTGGGGCGCTATCGCCATTATACCCATTCCGAGGGCACGAACAAACGGGTGAAATCCATAATCGCATAGCGGTCGCTCATGCAGGCGATATAATCCGCAGCTACGCGCTCGGGCCCATCCGCCTCCATGTTTTGCCGGAATTCCTCCGGCAGCAGCGCCGTATGGGCCAGGTAATAGCGATAGAGCTCGGCAATCACGTGCTTGCCCTTTTCCTCTTCTTTTTTGGCCGTATGGTTGAGGTAGACCCGCTCAAACATGAAATCCCTTAGCTGCGCGAACTGCACAGCCATCTCCTCGCTCAGGGCGATGCGGGGCTTATCAAAGCTCTCGGCTAGGACGTCGCAGATCAGGCTGTTGATCCGCTCGCCGTGGGTATCACCCATGCGCTCGTTACAGCAGGCGGGAATATCCGCCGGGGAAAGCACGCCTGCGCGTATGGCGTCGTCGATATCGTGGTTGATGTAGGCAATGCGATCCGCTAGGCTCACTATCTGGCCCTCCAGCGTGGCCGGCTCACCCTCCCGCTTATGGTGCAGGATGCCGTCGCGCACCTCAAAGGTAAGATTGAGGCCCTTGCCATTGTTCTCGAGCTTTTCCACCACCCTTAAGCTCTGGGCATTATGCTCGAAGCCGCCGGGCACCAGCTCATTGAGCACGAATTCGCCCGCATGGCCAAAGGGCGTATGCCCAAGGTCGTGCCCCAGGGCGATAGCCTCGGTTAAATCTTCGTTGAGCCTGAGGCCTCGGGCGATGGTACGGGCGATCTGGTTCACCTCGAGGGTATGGGTGAGGCGGGTGCGGTAATGATCCCCCACGGGAGAAAGAAACACCTGCGTTTTATGCTTGAGGCGGCGGAAAGATTTGCAATGGATGATGCGGTCGCGATCCCGCATATAGGCCGTTCGCACGGGACAATCCGCCAGAGGCCGCTCCCGGCCCCTGCTTTTTGCGGCCCGGGCCGCGTAGGGCGAGAGCAGCTTGTCCTCCAGCGCTTCCAAATGAAGGCGGAAATCCTCGCTTCGTATGCCTTGCGTACCCATGCTGATCCTCCCGAATAATTCTACTATGTTATTTCTACGCCGGGACGCAAAAATCCTGCCAGCTCCGCAAAAAAATGCGGCCGGGCAGGAAGGATGGCAATGGGCCGCCGTTCTTACCCCGCGTGGCGGTAGGTGTGGCCGGCGGAAAGCTCGAGGCCCTTATAGGCAAACATCTCGCTCACGGTGACCAGCTTATAGCCCCGGGCGATCAGCTCCGGGATGATCTTCTCCGCCGCATCCGCCGTTTCCGTATATACATCGTGCATGAGGATGATATCCCCGTCCTTCACCTCATCCAGCACGGCGGCGATGGTCTTAGGCGGGTTGCGGGTGCTCCAGTCCTTGGTATCGATGCTCCATAGGATAAGCGGATAAGGTACCAGCTCCAATACACGGTTATCCCGCCAGCCCTTGCCGTGGGGCGGCCGCACCAAAGCGCAGCCCGCGCCCGTGATCTGCATCACCAGCTCGTTTACGGATTCGATCTGCTGCAAAGCATCTTGGTCATTGAGGGCAGTGAGGTCTTTGTGGTTATAGGTGTGGTTGCCGATCTCGCAGCCCAGGCCATAGGCCCGCGCCACCAGCTCCGGATAAAGCGCGGCCTGCTTGCCCTGGATGAAAAAGGTCGCGACCACGCCGTTTTGCTCGAGAATATCCAAAATGCGATCCGTGCTGCCTGAGAGAGGGCCGTCGTCAAAGGTTAGGGCCACCATGGGCGAGTCGAGATCCACCTCGGGTAGGGCAGACGCATCTGTCGGGACAACTTCCGCCCCTTCCGCCCCCCCTGGTAGCATAGCCCCGGCCACTTGCTGCACGGCGTCCACCATGGAAGGCGTCTCCGTGGGCGCCGGTGCCGGCGTGGGTGTAGGCGTAGGCATGGGCGTGGGAACATCCACCACTTGCTCCACAGGCGCTTTCTGCCATACAGCCTGCGATCCGCACCCAACAAGGCTCCCGCAAAGGAAACACGCCGCCAATACAACCGCCCAAATCCGCCTCATGTCGCTTCTTTCCCCCGGCGAACCCAATTTTCGCGCCGCCGGTCTTTTGCCCTTTATATGCAGGATAGCGCGGTTCTTGTCGAAATACAATCCTTCGGTCCCCGAGTTTACAGTTTATTTTCCATTTTTGGTTCCATTACGCAGGGGGGCCTGCGGCATCTATGCGGCCCGCCTTGCAAACGCGCTGTTTTTCCCCTATAATTGTAGCGTGGAAACGGAGGATTTTTAACAGCTTGAAGACCAGCGATTTTTACTATGACCTGCCCCCCGCCCTCATCGCCCAAACCCCCATTGCGGATCGAAGCGCCTCCCGCCTGTTGGTGTACGACCGGGCGGCGCGCGGCATATACGACGGGGCGTTCACCGATATTCTTAATTACCTCCAGCCGGGCGACGTGCTGGTGCGCAACACCACCCGGGTGATCCCCGCAAGGCTCCATGGCATCCGGGAGGATACCGGCGGCATGATGGAATTCCTTTTACTCAAGCGGCTGGACGAAACCCATTGGGAATGCCTGGTCAGGCCAGGCAAGCGGGCCAAAGAGGGATTTACATTCCGCATGACGGACGAGCTTTCCGCCACCATCGGGCCGCCCACGGAAGCTGGCGGCCGGGTGATCGAGCTGCATTACAAAGGCATCTTTGAAGAGGTGCTCGACCGGGCGGGCGAAGTGCCCCTGCCGCCCTATATTACGGAGCGCCTGGAAGATAGAGAGCGCTACCAGACCGTATACGCCCGAGAGAATGGCTCCGCGGCCGCCCCCACTGCCGGGCTGCATTTTACGCCAGCGCTGCTGGCGGCCCTGCAAGAGCGAGGCGTGATTATCGCGGATATCCTGCTGCACGTGGGGCTGGGCACTTTCCGCCCTGTTTCGGCGGAAACCGTGGAAGAGCACCGCATGCACGCCGAATATTATGAAGTAACGCCCGAAGCGGCGGCGGCCGTCAACGCAGCCCGCGCCGCCGGGGGCAAAGTCGTTTGCGTAGGCACCACCAGTTGCCGCACGCTCGAGAGCGTGGCGGACGATGCGGGCCTGCTCCATTCCAAATCGGGCTGGACGGATATTTTTATCACCCCGGGGTACCGCTTCAAAGCCGTGGACCGCCTTATCACCAATTTCCACCTGCCGGAATCTACCTTGCTGATGCTGGTGAGCGCGATGTGCAGCCGGGAGGAAATGCTGGCCGTCTACCGGCACGCAGTGGATCAGAAATACCGTTTTTTCAGCTTTGGGGACGCCATGCTCATCCTTTAGTGGAGGGGCAAAAGTTTCCTCTTTATGCTTATGAGATGAAGGAGTTTTATGCGCAATCCTGCTTTTTCCTTTGAGCTGCTCCACGTTTGCGCCCAGAGCGGTGCGCGGCGGGGCCGGCTCCACACCCCCCATGGAATTATCGAGACCCCCTGCTACATGCCGGTGGGCACCCAGGCTACGGTTAAGGCCGTGCTGCCCCGCGATCTCAAAGAAATCGGCACGATGATCCTGCTGGCCAACACCTACCACCTCTTTGAGCGGCCCGGGCACGAGCTTGTGCGCGAGGCCGGCGGGCTGCACACCTTTATGCGCTGGGATGGCCCCATTCTTACGGATAGCGGCGGCTTCCAGGTATTCAGCCTGGCCTCTTCCAATAAAATTAAGGAGGATGGCGTGGAGTTCCGCTCGCTGCTCGATGGCCGCAAGCATTTTTTCACCCCGGAATCCGTCATGGAGATCGAGCAGGCCCTGGGCGCGGATATCGCCATGGCCTTTGACGAATGCGCCCCTTATCCCTGCGATCATAGCTATGCCAAAGCCGCCATGGCGCGCACCCACCGCTGGGTGCGGCGCTGTCAGACTGCCCATACGCGGGAAGACCAGGCCTTGTTCGGTATCGTGCAGGGCGGCGCATACGCCGATCTTCGGGTGGAAAGCGCCAAGTTCCTAACCGATCTCGATATGACGGGCTATGGCATAGGCGGGCTGTCCGTGGGCGAACCTAAGCCCATTATGTATAAAATGTTAGAAGCGCTTATGCCCCATATGCCCGGCGATCGGCCCCGCTACCTCATGGGCGTGGGCAGTCCGGATTGCCTGGTAGAAGGGGCCATCCGCGGCATCGATATGTTCGATTGCGTGCTGCAAACCCGCATCGCCCGCAACGGCCTGGCCCTCACGGGCGCGGGCAAGCGCATGCTGCGCAACGCTTGCTTTGAGCACGACCACACCGTGATCGAGGAGGGCTGCGATTGTTATGCCTGCCGAAACGGCTTCACGCGCGCTTACCTGCGGCACCTTGTCAAGTGCAAGGAAATCCTGGCCAGCCAGCTCATTACCCTGCACAACCTGCGCTTTTCCCTTAGGCTGATGGAGAATGTGCGGCAGGCCATCGAGGAAGACCGGCTGCTTGACTTGCGCAATGAACTGGCTGCGCGGGGGGCCTTTGACTGATGCCGTACGAGCGCCGCTATAGCGGCTTAAATGAAACCCAGCTCTCCGCCCTCGCCCGGGGCCTGGCCAAGGGCCTCTTTCCGGGGGCCTTCCTGGCGCTCTATGGCGGTTTGGGCGCGGGCAAGACCACCTTTGTCAAGGCACTGGCCGGGGAATTAGGCGTGGAGGATGTGCAATCCCCCACCTTCACCATCGTGCGGGAGCACCGGGCGGGCCGTTTGCCTCTATTCCATTTCGATGCTTACCGTTTGGATAGCGGCGAGGAGCTTTTCGCCATCGGCTTTGCGGATTACCTCGAACTGGGCGGCGTGATCGCCATGGAATGGTGCGAGAACGTACCCAATGCCCTGCCGCCGGATCGGCTGGAACTGCATTTCACGGGCAGCGGCAGCGAGCCGCGGCAATTGGATATTCGGGCCGCCGGCCCCCTGCATGAAGCCCTGCTGGAGGTGCTTCCATGAAGCTGTTAGCCCTTTCCACCTCCGCCCCCCTGCCCTCCGCCGCCATTTTTTCGGATGGGGCCTTGGCTTACGAAGCCCTGGGGCAGGGCGGTAAGACCCACAGCGAAACCCTTATGCCGCTGGTGGAGCAGGCCCTTTCAGCGGCCGGTCTTATGCCGGATCAAGTAGATGTTTTTGCGGCCGATATCGGGCCCGGTTCCTTTACCGGGGGGCGCATCGGCGTTTGCGCGGCCAACGCCATGGCGATGGCAAAGGAGCGCACCGTGGTGGGCGTCAGCTCCCTATGCGCGCTGCTGCATGGCCTAAGAGGTCCCGCCTGCGCCCTGCTGGATTGCCGCAACGGCAACGGCTACGCCATGTTATTGGGCGGCTCTAGGGAGATCCTCCTGGCCGAGAGCGCGGTAGTCGTGGCGGAGCTGCTGCCAGCCGTTCCCGCTGGAACCCTCTTCGTGGGGGATGGCGCGGCCTTATATAGGGATGAAATCCTCCGAACCGTGGCGGGCGCGCGGTTTTGCGAGGATAACGCAGTAACGGCGGCCAAGGTGGGCCGCTGTGCCCTGGGCCAAAAAGGGGAGCGGGAAGCGATGCCGCTTTATCTTCGGCCCTCGCAGGCGGAACGGCTTTGGCAGGAGAAGCGGCCATGACGGAAATAACCTTTCGCCCCATGCAAAGGGCCGATGTGTTCCGGGTGGCCGAATTGGAGCGCTTGTGCTTCCGCTCTCCCTGGAGCGAAAAAGCCCTGGCCGGGGAATTAAAAAACAGCATCGCCCGCTACCGGGTAGGCGTGATCGGGCAAAGGGTCGAAGCCTACGCGGGTATGTGGCTGCTCTATGAGGAGGCGCACATCACCAACGTGGCCGTAGCGCCGGAGCAACGCCGCCTGGGTTTTGGCAGGGCGCTGATGCTCGAAATGATGCGCACAGCCCTCCTGGATGGCGCTCACCAGATGACGCTGGAAGTGCGCGAGAGCAACCTTGCCGCCCAGGCCCTTTACCGCGGGCTGGGCTTTGAATCAGCGGGCCGCCGCAGGCGCTATTATGCCGATACCGGCGAAGACGCCCTTATCATGTGGAACCGCGACATTTCAAAAAGCCTTGCCGCGTTGGATACAAACAATCAGACAAAAGGAGAATAACCATGAAACAATCCATCGTCAGCCCCAAAGCACCCGCAGCCATAGGCCCCTATTGCCACGCCACCGTTTCCGGCGGCCTGATGTTCATATCCGGCACGCTGGGCATCGACCCCGCTACAGGCAAGCTTAAGGAGAGCATAGAAGAACAGGCCTCCCAGATTATGCTAAACCTCGAAGCCATCCTTTCAGAAGTTGGGGCGACTTTGCAAAACGCGCTCAAGGCCACCATCTTCCTCACCGATCTCGGTAATTTTGCCGCTGTCAACAAGATCTATGGCGACGCCTTTAACGGCGTGTATCCCGCCCGCTCCTGCATCGAGGTGAGCAAGCTCCCTGCCGGCGCGGCCGTGGAGATCGAGCTGATCGCCGAGCTGCCGTAAGCTGCCGTGAAACGCCCCGCCTGCCCCTTCCTCTACCGCCCCATGGTGGCGGCGGCGCTGGGCGCGGCCGCGGGCATTGTGTTTTTCCGCACCCTATCAGGCACGGGGCCTCTTTGGGCCTTGTGCCTGTTTTCCATTTTAGGGCTTTGGTGCTGGCATTTGGGCCTTCTGCCCCAGCGCGCCTTTGCGCTGGCGCTGGTTGTTGCCCTGCTGCGTTGCCTGCTCCTTCCTGATCTGGCGCTGCCGGCCTGGTTCCTGCGCCCTTTTGAAGCGGCGCGGGAAAGCCTGCTGGCTATAACCCGCAGCCTTTTTGAAGAACCCGAGGCCTCCTTGCTTTGCGCCATGCTCTGGGGCGGCCGGGGCGGGCTGGACGAAGCGCTCTACGCCGCCTACAAGGGGGCGGGCGTGGCGCACATCCTCTCGCTCTCCGGCCTGCATGTAACCTTTATCGTAATGCTGCTTAACCGCTTTGCAGGCAAAACGCCCGTGGCCTTTCGCTTAAGCGTGACGGCCGGCCTAATGTTCGCCTATTGCGCCGTCGCGGCCTTCCCCGCCTCGCTGGTGCGCTCGGCGCTGATGTGCCTCTGCCCCCTGTTGGCCGAAGCATTGGGCCGCAAAAAAGATCAGGCCAGCAGCATCGCTTTGGCCTCCCTCTTTATCCTAGCCTTTTCACCGGATAGCCTCTATGATATCGGTTTTCAGCTTTCCTTTGGGGCCGTAGCGGCCATCGCCTTGCTTTGCCGGCCGCTGGCCGACGCCTTGCGCCTGCCGGCGAGGCTCTCGGCGGATATCGCTATGTCCGTCTGCGGCATGCTGGGCACCCTACCCCTCACGGCCTATCATTTTCAGGAGGCGGCGCTATTTTCGATCTTCGCCAATCTCCTCATCCTGCCCATCGTGCCTTTCGCCTACTTTTCCTCTATGATCGCGTGCTTTGCGGGGGTAGCCTATAGCCGCCTGGGTGAATTCCTGGCCCCCACGGCCCGGCTCTTTGTACGGGGCATGAGCGCCGGGGCCGAGACCGTGGCCTCCCTACCCTTTGCCCTGGTAGAAACACCCCAGCCCAGCGTCCTCTCCTGCTGCCTGTTCTTTGGCGCGCTGCTGACGGTATCCCGCTATTGCCTTTGGCCCAGGCGGAAAAAAACCGCTTATGGGACCGCACTGTTTGCGGCGGCTTTGGCCGCTATGCTATAATACATTTATGAACGACCGCAGCTTTTTTAAGGCCATCCAGGATGGCGCCCTCGCCGGGGCGTATCTGCTTTCAGGCGAGGAAGAATACGTAAAGGAAAGCGCCCTCACCGCTTTGGTCGGGCGGGTGGACGCGATTTCCCGCGATCTGAATTTGCAATATCTCGATGGGGGCACGGCGGAGGATGTGATCGCCGCCTGTGAAACGCTGCCCTTTTTTGCAGAGCGGCGCCTGATTATCTGCCGTTTCCTGCCCCAGGGCGAGGAGGGCAAGCGGCTGGCCGAATATCTTCCCCGCCTGCCGGAAACATCCCTGCTGATCTTTTTCGTACGGGGCAAGGCGGATGAAAAGCTGGGGCTGGTCAAGGCCCTGCGCAAAGCGGAGCGGGCCGTGGATTTTGACCCGCTGACCCCGCTCGATGCCGCCCGCTGGGTGCGCCAGCAGGCCCGCAGGCTGGATGCGCCCATCACCGAGGAAGCGGCTCGCTTCCTGGTATCGCTGGTGGGCACGGATGTATCCGCCCTGCATAGCGAATTGGCCAAAGCAGCCTTTTACGCCGGCGCCGGGCAAGAGGTGACCAAAGAGGCCATCGCCGCCTGTGTGACACGCAATATTGAACTAAGGGTATTCGATATGGTGGATTATTTTCTCGCGGGTAAGGCTCAGGATGGGTTGCGCGCCTACCGCCGCATGCTGGACGAGGGGGAGAGCCCCTTCCGCATGGCCGCGCTGCTGGAGGGCAATTTCCGCCGCATGGCGCAGGCCCGCGCCTGTATCGATCAGGGTCTTGGCCGCGAGGAAGCCCTCAAGCGCCTGGGCAATAACTACCCCATGAAAAAAGCTTACGACAGCGCGCGCCGCTATTCCCGCGCCCAGCTTCTGGCAAACCTGCGCCGCTTTGCAGACGTGGGCTATTTGCAGGTTTCCGGCCAGCAGAAGGATGCGGAGGCGCTGGAGCGGGCGTTGATTTTGTGCATGCCCCAATAACAGGGCCGCGGGATATGTGCATCCCGCCCTGCCGGAAACGGCCATATCCCCGTAACGGCGGCATGCCCGCACGCCACCGCGCGCTTCCGCCCTTTTGCCAATCATAATAACGCCCGGCGCATAAAATGTGCCGGGCGTTATTTTTGCAGCTTCAGCGTAATAAACCACCGGCTCTGCCAGTGAGAGCTAAAATGCTTTAGCTTACAGCCTTGAGCGAAGCAAACTGACAAACAAGTTGTCGCTCGAAGCACTAAGCTACGGCAGATCACTGCTTTAGCAGTTGCAGGGCAAATAATGCGGCTGGCAAAATATTCAGTGCGTCTTGAGACGCTGCCATCAATATGCCCTTTTAGGGCTGGTGCATACCACCAGTTCAACTGGTGGTTTTGATTTAAGGATAGGTTCAGGGCTGCTCGGGGGCGGCGTCCGCCTCCGGGGCAACCCGGGGGCCGCGGGAGAGCAGCACGATAGCCGAGAGAACCAGGGCGATGCCCAGCGCGCCCCAAAGGCTCATGGGCTCTTGGAGCACGATTACGCTCACCAGGGCGCTGATCATCGGCTCCGTGGTAGCCAGGATGCCCGCCTTGCCCGTATCCAGCGTTTCCATGCCCTTGGTATAAAGGAAGAAGGGCACGGCGCTGCACAGTAGGCTGCCGATCAGCCCTACCGCCAAAGGTTGGACGGAGGCGGTGAGCATGGTGAGCGTTTTTACAGCCCCGCCTGCGGGCAGGGTGGCTAAGGTAGCAAAAACGAAGGTATATAGGTTGACGGTGAGGGTGCCATATTTTTTGAGGGCATAGCGGGCGAAGATGCTGTAAAGCGAATAGGTCAGCCCAGACAACAGGCCCGTCACCACGCCGTAAAGCGGCACCGTGCCAAAGCCCTCCATCAGGCCGCTCACCAGCATGCAGCCGCAAAGGGCCAGGATCATGGCCGCGAGCTTGAGGCGGGTAATGCGCTCTTTGAAGAGCAGGGCCGAAAAGAGCATGATGAAAACGGGCGAGGTATATAGAAGGATGGAGACCACGGCCAGGGGAGCATATGCCAGCGAGGTGAAATAAAAATAGCAGAAAGCGGAGATGCTGATGATGCCGCTGCCGAAGAACATCCAACAATCCCGCAGCGCGATTTTAAAGATGGACTTATTCGCAAACAAGCCGTAGAGCAGGAAAACCAGCATACTCACCAGCATGCGCACGGCCGTGGTCTGCATGGCCGTAAACCCCAGCGCGCTCATGAAGCGGCCGTATAAGCCCAGAGTGGCGCCCCAGAGCATCCCCGCGCCCAGCACATAAAACAAGCCCTTCTCCCGTTTCATTCCCACCCTCCGAATAAGCACGCAAAAAAACCGGCAAAGGCCGGTTTTAAGCCAAAAGCTGAAGCGCGGCTCTTACTTAGCCGCCAGCTTGACTGCAAGCTGGGACTTTTTGCGGTTGGCCGCGTTTTTATGAATAACGCCCTTGGCAGCGGCCTTATCCACCGTGCTCACAGCGTTGACATAGCTGCTGTCGATGGCGGCCTTATCTTCGGACGCGATAGCCGCGTCGAAGCTCTTGACGGCAGTCTTTACCTGCGATGTGATCATACGGTTGCGAAGATTCTTTTTCGCGGTGATGCCGACCCGCTTCAATGCGGATTTGTGGTTTGCCAAAGTAAGTTCCTCCCTTTTTTTTCTCGAACAGTAGGAATTATACCATGCCTCGCTTGCCATTGCAAGCTTATTCTAGGCCGCTTTCCCGGTTTTTTGCAAATATCGTGGCCCACATAGCGCCATACTAGCTCTGAAACGATTTTCAAGGAGGATAGGGCTATGCCGATGAGCATTTATACGGATCTGGCTATGGAGTCCCGGGAGCTGAACCCCGAATTGCCGGGGGTTATGGAGCAAACGGAAGAAGGGGAAGGCGTAAGCATTTCGCGCATCGAGGTGGAAACCGAGGAAGCGGCGCAAAAGCTGCAAAAACCCATCGGCCATTACATCACGCTCGATGCGCCGGAGCTGACCAACCGCCCGCTGGATTTGTTCGAGCAGGTGAGCAAAAGCCTCGCCACGGAACTGGCGCGGCTCTTGGAAGGGGTCGGCCCGCAGGCCCCCGTGCTGGTGGTGGGTCTGGGCAACCGGGCCATCACCTCGGATTCCCTGGGGCCCAAGGTAGCGGAGCAGGTTTACGTGACCCGCCACGTGACCCAATACCTGCCGGACGCCGTATCCAAACCCATCCGCTCGGTATGCGCCGTGGCGCCGGGGGTGCTGGGGGTTACGGGCATTGAAACGATGGAGATCGTGCAGGGCGTGGTGGAGCGGCTCAAGCCGGATATCATCCTGGCAGTAGACGCGCTGGCCTCCCGCAGGGCCGCCCGCATCAGCACCACCATCCAGCTCACGGATACGGGCATCAGCCCGGGCAGCGGCGTGGGTAACGAGCGCAAAGGACTCAACAGGGCCACCTTCGGCGTGCCCGTGCTGGCCGTCGGCGTCCCGATGGTGGTGTATGCCACCACTATCTCGCAGGATACCATCTCTCTTATTGCGGATGAGACCGGCCTGCATAGCGATGAGGATAAGCTCCGCGCCTTGGCCGAAAAGGTAAGCGAGGAACACCTGGGTTCCATGATCGTAACCCCCAAGGATGTGGATCAGATCGCCACGGATATGTCCCGCGTACTGGCGGATGGCATCAACATGGCCCTCTTTGGCGCGGAATACGATGAGGTACGCATGCTCATCGCCTAAGCGCCGCCTTAGGTAAGAGGAGCCGAGCTCCAGGGGTTCAGTGGGCCGGAAAGCACACCTTCTCTGTGTTGTGGGTACTCGCGGCAGGCACAGCTACGCCTGCGCCCGGCGCCTTGCGCTGCCATGCTTTCCGGCCCTCTGAACGCTTCGCCCAGGAAACTGCCAGTTTGGATGCAATTTGAGAAGCGAAGGAGCCGTAGTGGTTCTACGGCGACTAACGATGATAACAACGTGCGCCAAAATAGCAGTCTCTAGGCGGGATTTCGACTCCCTTGCCTTAAGCATATATACCCCTCCCCTTTCATACGCTGATAGAGGGGAGGGCTTGTATGATGCGAAAGAAACTGCCGCCACTACGGCCAAAGCGGGCCGGGCGCATCTTTGGGCTGCCCCTGCTGGCCCTTTGCTGCACGGCTGCGCTTTTGCTTCAGGGCCGGGCCTATTATGGAGAGGAACCGGCCCTTTATCACCGCTTGGCCTCCTTGCAGCTCCCCCTTCTCTACGGCCTGCCCTATGTGCCGCCCCCCACGCCCGCGCCTACGCCCGGCGTGGGCATAGACATTGACGAGGGCGTGGGGGAAAGCATACGCGTGGAGCTGCTTGCCATCGACCCGGCCCCCGTGGTCGATCTCACCGGTTCCGCGCCCCGCGTTCTCATATACCATACCCACACCACCGAGGCATATTTCCCAACCGCAGGCTTTACCTATAAGGAAGCCGGGGACTGGCGCACACGCGAAAATGATAAAAACATCGTAGCCGTGGGCGAAAAGCTAGCTACCCTTTTGCGGGATAAATACGGCATATCCGTGCTGCACGATATCACGGATCACGAGCCGCCCAAGCTGGCCACCAGCTATTCCCGCTCTGTTAAAACCATGGAGAAATACCGGGAACAATACCCTTCCATCACCATGTACATCGATGTACACAGGGACGATTGCGGCTACAAGCCCACTGAACCTAAGGATTACCTCGTCATCGACAACAAGGAAGTGGCGCGTATGATGTTCGTGGTGGGCACGGGCAAGGGCGCCACCGGAACCGGTTATGGAGAGATGCCGGATTTTCAATCCAATTACGCCCTCGCTAAGCGCATCACCGAATCCCTGGCCAGCGTCAACCCCGGCCTCGTGCGCAACATACGGGTCAAAACGGGCCGCTACAACCAGCATATCTCCAACCAGTGCCTGCTGGTAGAGGTAGGGCACAACGCCAACACCCTCGAGCAGGCCCTCAATGCCATAGATTATCTGGCCGCTGCCATCGCCCAGTCCGCCGGTCTGGAGGCAGGAGGCGCTCCCGTTTCCACGCCTTCCCCTACGCCGAAAACGTTGCGCTTTGCGCCGTAAGCCCCATGCGAACGGCGGCCCTATGCGGGCGGCGGGCATGGGGCCCGGCCTTTCTGGTTGTTGCCGGGTCTGCGCCGCCGCATTGAACCCATATAGCAGCAATAAAACGCCGCCCCGGGATTTCCGGAGCGGCCCTTTTTTATTCTTGCTCTTTTTCTTTTTCACCCTTGTGTTCCAGCCGAAGGCGCTCGTTCAGGGCGCGGACTTCAGCGGCGGGCAGCTTGCATATGGCCCGGTCATAGGTGAGAATGCCGTTGCGCTCCCCCTCCACATCACAGAGTTGGGTGTAAACGGCGGCGCTTAGGCCCTTTGGCAGGGCGGGCAGGATGCGGCTCTCGTAGAGCTTGCGCCAGGCTGCCCATAGCGCGGCCTCATTTTTGCAGGTTTTATAGGCAAAGCTCGTTTTTCCCTTTGCGTGCCCGGCAATGGTGAGGCCGTAACCGCCGAATTCCGTAAGCGCCACGGCGCGGCCCAGGCTGTCCGGATGGAAGCGATAGGCACGGAAATAGCAATGCACGCTCTTAATATCCCCGGCGCCCTGGTCGTGCCAGCCGCTGGCGTGGTCGATGGGGCGGCTCGCATCCCAGGTTCGGATGCGCTCCGTTGCCTCCACCGCGTCAAACTGGCCCCAGCCCTCGTTGAAGGGCACCCACATGGCGATACACACGCAGTTGAACAGGTTGGCCACCACCTCCCCCATTTCCTGGCGGAAGGTCTCCCGGCCCTCTGCGCTCTCGCGGGCAAAGGCGGGGTAATCGTCGTCCCGCTTGTGCTTGCCTGTCAAAAGGGGCGCGATGGTTGTTCCCTTCTTATAGGCCCCGCCGCCGTTGGGCATGTCCTGCCAAACCAGCATGCCCAGCCGGTCGCAATGATAATACCAGCGCAGGGGTTCCACCTTCACATGCTTGCGCAGCATATTAAAGCCCAGGTCTTTCATGGTTTGGATATCGTGGATCATGGCCTCGTCGCTGGGCGGGGTATAGAGGCTTTCCGGCCAATAACCTTGATCCAGCACGCCGTTGTGGAAGTAGGGAGCACCGTTGAGGAAGATTCGGGGGATGCCCGCTTCGTCTTGTTCAACGGAAAATTTGCGCATGCCGAAATAGCTCTGCACCTGATCCTGCCCCATTTTCACCGTGAGGTCGTAAAGATGGGGCCGCTCGGGCGACCAGGCTGTAAAGCCCTGCATGCTGATGCGCAGGGGCTCGTTGGTCGTACCCTGGCTCACGATATCCCCCACGCGGGCTGTGCAGGGCAGGCCCCCCCGCCGGGCGAGCACGGTAAGCTCTACGGCGCTTTCATCGAACAGGGGGCGGATAAAAAGGCCGGTAATAAATTCCTTGGGCACGCTTTCGAGCCAAACCGTTTGCCAAATGCCGCTCTGGCCCGGGTACCAAATTCCTGAAGGGCGGGTGGATTGCTTGCCCCGGGCATGGAAGGAGGCATCCGTATCGTCCTTGACTTTGATGGTGAGCAGGTTTTGGCTTTGCAGGCTTGCGGTAACATCCAGCGTAAAGGGCGTATAGCCGCCCGTGTGCCCGCCTATCTCCTTGCCGTTGAGGTAAACCGTGGCCTTTTGATCCACAGCGCCGAAATGCAGCAGCACCCGGCCTTCGTTGAAGCCCTCGGGCACGGCAAATTCGCGGCGGTACCAGAGGCAATGCCCCGGGTAAAGCTCTCGCCGAACGCCGGAGAGCGCGCTTTCCGGCGAAAAGGGTACCAGAATATCCCCCTCCATTTTGAGTGGCATTTTATCGTTCGCAGAAAAAGCATAGCGCCAGCGGCCATTGAGGCAAAGGTAGCTTTCACGCCTCATCTGCGGCCTGGGATATTCGGGTAAAATCGCTTCGGCATCCAGCCGCTCTCCCCATGCGGTTTTCAAATGCGTGTCCTCCGGTCGTGATCTTGGCGTTTTGGGTGCGGCACAGTAGAATCCTCTATGTTAAAATTATAGTACATGGCGGCAGAAAAATATAGATGCTTCCTCTGCTATTCTATAGAAATTGCAAAACGCGGCCTTTTCCATTACAATAAAAAAGAGAATCACCCCATCGGGAGGCATCATGCACGTACACCTGCGCCCCCGCCTCGCCCGGGCGGCGGATATGCTCGGCCCCTGCACCGTGGTCGCTGATGTTGGCAGTGACCATGGCCGTCTGGCCGTAGCCCTTTTGCAACAGGGCCGGGCGGAGCGCGTGATCGCTGCCGATATCAGCGCCGCCTCATTAGAGAAGGCGCGCAGTCTGGCCGTCCTTTGCGGCGTAGAAGACCGCGTCGACCTGCGCGTGGCGGATGGGTTCGCAGCTCTTGCGCCCGGCGAGGCGGAGGCCATTCTCCTGGCGGGCATGGGCGGCTTGATGATGGTTCGCATCCTTTGCGCGGGCGAAGCCGTGGCCCGCGCTGCAAAGCGCATCGTGCTCCAGCCTCAGGGCAACGCGGCCGAGCTGCGCGCTTTTCTTTACGAAAACGGCTATGCCATCGAGGAAGAAGCCATCGTCTTCGACAATGGACGCTATTATCAGCTCATCCGCACGGCGAGCGGGCCGCCGCGCCCCCTTCCCCTGGGCTGGCCGGAGGGCTATCTGGAGCTAGGGCCGGTTGCCTACGAAGGCCGCGACCCGCTGCTTTTGCCCCTGGCGAAAAAATACCGCGCCGGTCACCAGAAGCGCCTGCGCCGCGCACAGCGCGATGGATTTACACCCGCCCTGCTGCTTAGCGCCCTTGCGGCGCTGGATACCATTATCGCCCTGTTGGAGGAATAGCTTATGTTGCTCAAGGATTTTCTCGGCCAAATGGAAGCCCTGGCCCCCCAGGCCCTGGCCCTGGATTTTGACAACCCGGGCCTCTTGATCGGCCCGGAAAAGCAGGATATTCGCAAGGTGCTTATCGCGCTGGATTGTTCCGAATCTACTGCCAAAGAGGCCGTAGATTGGGGAGCCGACCTGCTTTTAACCCACCACCCGGTGTTTTTCGGCGGCGTGAAACGCATTTTGCCGGACGATCCCGCCACAGCCGCGCCCTGGCTGCTGCTGCGCCACGGCATCGGGCTATTTGCCGCCCATACCAACCTCGACGCAGCCGCGGGCGGCGTAAACGACTGCCTCTGTAAAGCGCTGGATATAAGCGATCCTAAGCCCCTTGAGCCGGAAGGCATGGGCCGCGTAGGTGCGATCCCCGCCTGTTCCCTTGGGGAATTTGCACACCGCGTGCAGCATGCCCTGCATACCACCGTGCGCGTCGCCGGGCCGCTCGATACGCCCCTTTCCACCGTGGCTGTGCTGGGCGGCTCGGGTGGGGACGCCGTCTATGCAGCCAAAGCGGCGGGCGCACAGGCGCTGGTCACCGGCGAGATACGCCACCATCAGGCGCTGGAAGCCAGCGTGCTGGGCCTTGGCGTAATTGAGGCCGGGCATTATGAGACCGAGCGGGTGGTATTAAAGCCGCTTATGGAGTGTTTACAAGGAATAAGGAATGATGTACAATATAGGTTGACTCTTTCTGAAACGGCTTGCCTGCGGGGCCTGTAAGGTTTTACGCGCGGGTGGAATAGAAACGGAGGTAAGGTAGATGGGCAAACTGGATGCACTTTGGGAGTATCAGCAATCCGAACTCGCGCTGGACGCGCTGGAGAGCAAGCTCCGCGCCACGCCCGCCCGGCAGAAGCTTAACAAGCTGCACAGCTTTTTGAGTGAGCAACAGGCGCAGATCGCGGGGATTCAAAAGCAGATGGAAGCCCGCAAGGCGGCGCTTACCCGCCTTTCCGCCCAGTTTGGCGAGCTTGAGCATAAATACGAGCTGGAGGTCTCCGAAATTTCCGCCATGGAGAACGACCCGGAATGCACAGCCGCCGAGATGACCGAATCCCGCAAATCCCTGGAGAACTTGATGGATCATCTTAATAGCGCGCGCCGGGATATCTACGATACCATCACCTGGATTGAGCAGGCCACCAAGGATTATAAAGAAACCTTCAGCAAGGCCTCTAAAGCCAAGAAAGAATATGATACGGCCCGCGCCGCCTGCGAAGCGGAGATTGCCGCGGCCCAGCCTGAGCTGGATGCGGCCAAGGCCGTGATTGAGCAGCGCAAAACAGCGGTGGATCCGGCCGTATTCAAGCGCTACACGGCAGTCAAAAGCCACCATGCCGTACCCATGGCCATGGTGGAGCAGGAGCAATGCAGCGGCTGCCGCATGAGCCTGCCCACGGTGGTGGTGCGCAAGGTAATAGCTGGAGATGGCTTGGTGGAGTGCGAAAACTGCGGCCGCATCCTATATTTCCCCTCGGCAGGCAAATAATTTTTGTTGTGAACGCGGCCCGGCTGCGTTATCATACCATCAGTGAGTAAGACAGGTGACTGCATGCGGCTTTGACCGTATGAGGAAAGTCCGAGCTCCATAGGGCAAGGGTGCCGGATAACGTCCGGCGGAGGCGACTCCAGGGAAAGTGCAACAGAGATATACCGCCGGACTTCGGCCCGGTAAGGATGGAAAGGCGAGGTAAGAGCTCACCGGCGGCAATGGCGACTTTGCCGCCCTGTAAACCCCACCCGGTGCAAGATTGGAATGAGAGCATTCAATGGCGGCCCGCCACGCTCTTGATAATCGCTTGAGCCTACCGGCAACGATGGGCCTAGATAGATGGTCACCCACGGCGCGCAAGCGCCCGGACAGAACTCGGCTTACGGCTTACTCACTTTCAAACAGGCGGCTATGCCGCCTGTTTGTTCATCAAAAAAGTGGCTGCGCCACTTTTTTGAGGATGCACGCTTTACCTAAAACGCTGCGCATTTCTGGGCGGCAATGCGTAAAAAGCAAGAAAGCCTGCGGCTTTCATCCGTTTCGGCGTACAGAAGGTGAATTGCCGCAAAGCGGCAAGAGAGGACGCCCTGGGACACAGGTGCGGTGGCGGCGAGAGGCCTTGCGCAACAAGGGTTTCCCTACAGGGTTTGCTGGCCGCGTCCTTAATATATCGCCTTCTGCGACATCCGTTGCACCCGGAGGGTGTGCCCACAGGCACGAGCAAACCCTGTAAGCTCAAAAAAGTGGCCGTGGACACTTTTTGACACGCAGAAACAGGCGGCTATGCCGCCTGTCAGCGTGTCGAAAAAGTCCAGCAATGACTGGGCTTTTTGTCATATAAGAGGTAGAATATAAGAGGGTGATATGGATGCTGACGCGGGGGAAAATGGAGCGGGGCGTAGTAGAGATTGTGGATATGGAAAGCCTCGTGCCCAAGGAACACCTGCTGCGGAAAA
>JAYFPE010000001.1:0-32026 GCA_034928145.1 Candidatus Pelethousia sp.
CATGGAGCCCTTGGTCAACGTGGCGGATAAGTATCCGGAAAGCTATTTTCTGTTGGGAACAGGCTACATGTTCCGCAAGAATTCCGCCATTTATGACGTGGCGCTGGAGTCCGGCGGCTATCTTATGGGCGTGATCGCGGCGCAGGCCTCCGAAACGGGTAAGATCGGCGTGATCGGCGGCGCGGATGCTTCCGAGATGGTGCGGGGCCATGCCGGATATCGGATGGGCGCACAGTCCATCAATCCCAACATCGAAATTCAGGAGGTCTACACCGGGGATTGGAACGACACGGCCGCGGCCTATGAAGCGGCTGTGGGCATGTACGATTCCGGCGTGGATGTGATCTGGCACTCCGGCGACGGGATCGGCCTGGGTGTGGTGCAGGCGGCTGTGGATAAAGATAAATACGTGCTGGGTAATGTGCAGGATCAAAAGTCCCTGGGTGAGAAGAATGTGCTCTCCGGCATTCAATACCACTGGGAGGCCGCAATCGATCAGATCTTTAAAGATATCGCTAGCGGTTCGTTCCTCACGCTTGCGGATGATGCGCGCATCTATTGGATAACCATCGCGAACGGCGGCATGGAATATATGCCCATCAACGATACCAAGGGCAGATTGGATCAAGACGAGATTAAGGCCATTGCGGACGCTTATCAAAAGCTAAAGAACGACGAGATCGCTTGGCCGGCCTGGGATTAAGAGCGGGGCAGGCAACAGGACGGAGGGGAGAGCGGCCGCTTGCCGAATAGCCGGCGGCCGCCCCTGGAATAAAGGAGAGGTCAGTCATATGGAAGAGCTTGCTGTAAAAATGCAGGGGATCACCAAAGAGTTTAATCAAGTAAAAGCAAATGACTGCGTGGATTTTTCCCTGCGCAAAGGCTCCATACACGGCCTTTTAGGGGAAAACGGCGCAGGCAAGACTACGCTGATGAATGTGCTGTATGGCCTTTATCAGCAGGAATCGGGGGATATTTTTATCCATGGCGTGAAAGCGCAGGTGGATTCGCCCCTTAAGGCCATTTCCCTGGGCATCGGTATGGTTCACCAGCATTTTATGCTGGCACGTCCCTTAACAGTGGTAGAAAACGTGATGCTGGGCAAGAAATCCAGGCGGGGCATCCTACTGGATACAAAACAAACGGCCCAAGAGATACAGGCTCTTTCGGATAGATACGGCATGGGTATAGACCCATATAGCAAGATATGGCAGCTGTCTGTGGGCGAGCAGCAGCGAGTAGAGATTTTGACGGCCCTCTATATGGGCGCGGACATCCTCCTGCTGGATGAACCCACGGCGGTACTCACGCCCCAGGAAACGAACCTGTTTTTCGACACTCTGCGCCAGATGCGGGATGATGGGAAATCGATTGTCCTCATCACGCACAAGCTGGAGGAGATCATCGCCATCGTAGATGAGGTTACCGTGCTACGGGATGGGAAGATGATCGGCACACTGAAAATGGACGAAAGCGTGACCAAGGATCAGCTGACCAGAATGATGGTGGGCAGGGACGTTCTATTCAACTTCAAAGAAAACACCCGCGCTCCGGGCGCGGTACGATATTGCTTAAAGAACCTTTGCGCCCGCAACGCCAAAGGCTTGGCCGCCTTGAATAATTTTTCCCTGGATATCCGGGAAGGGGAGATCGTGGGCCTCGCCGGGGTGGATGGTAACGGCCAGAGCGAGCTTTGCGAGGTGCTCACGGGCCTAAGGACCCTGGATGCGGGGGAGATTACCCTGGATAACGAACGGATGGAAAACCGGCCGCCCGCTTACTTTATTTCCCGCGGGGTGTCCTATATTCCGGAGGATCGGCATGCTACGGGCCTGGCTATGAACTGGGATTTGGAGCTTAATTTGATTCTCAAATGCTTTTGCAAGGCGCCTTTTGTAAAGCATGGCCTTCTATGCAAAAAAGCCATCCGGAATCATTGGGAAAAGACCCAGGCAGCCTACCAGATCAAAGCCAATTGCGGGGGAGATGCGGCCCGCTGCCTTTCGGGCGGCAACCAGCAAAAGGTGATATTGGCGCGGGAGATCGAGAGCGACCCCAAGATGCTCATTGCCAACCAGCCCACCCGGGGGCTGGATGTGGGGGCCGCGGAGTATGTGCGGCAAAAGCTTTTGAACACCCGCGGCAATGGCGCGGCCCTGCTGGTTATATCCGCAGATTTGGAAGAGCTTATGCAATTGTCCGATCGGATCGCCGTGATCTATGGGGGCGAACTGATGGGCATATTTGAGCGGGGGGCCGATTCCTATCAAATCGGCGAGCTGATGATGGGCAAAAAGCAGGAGGTATTGGTCTGTGAAGGTTGATCTGCGAAAAATGGGGAACAAGGCGGCCGGTGCGGTAGCCATGGTGGCTGCGGCGCTGCTCATTGGCGCCGTTTTGGTGCTGATCTCCGGCAATAATCCCCTGGAGGCCTATTCCTTCCTGGTGTCCGGCGCATTCAGCTCTAAGCAGCGCGTATCGGAGCTGTTCGTGAAGCTGGTGCCGGTCATGATCATGGGCCTGGGCATTTCGGTAGCTTACAGGGCCCAGCTCTGGAACATCGGCGCGGAAGGCCAGTTCATCATGGGCACCATTGCGGCCACGGCTATAGGCTTATATGTGAAGCTGCCGCCCGTGCTCCTGGCGCCGCTAACCCTGCTGGCTGCCATTGCCGCGGCTGGGTCCTGGGGCCTGCTGGCCGGCTTCCTAAAGGTACGCTTCCATGCAAACGAGGTCATCACCACCCTGATGCTGAATTATATTGCCGATTACTTTTTGGATTTTCTGGTGTATGGGCCTATGATGGACCCGGCTGGGCAGCTTCCCCAATCCGCGCTGCTGGCAGAGGGTATCCGGATCAAAACCATCTTTCCGGGGCTGCGGGTGCATTACGGGCTGGCTATCATGCTGGTGGTGTTTATCCTTACTGTTTTATTGTGGCGCTCCGCCCTGGGCTACCGCATTAACCTCGTCGGCCAGGGGGAGAGGGTCTCCACCTATGCGGGGATAAATGTAAGGCGAACCATTCTGCTGACCATGTTCATTTCCGGGGCTGTGGCAGGGGTGGCCGGTTGGATCGAAACCTTTGGCCTGCAATACCGCATCATGGAGAATATAGCGGGCAGCTATGGCAACATTGCCACGGTGGTGGCCCTGCTGGGCGCCCTGCATCCCTACGGCATAGCGGTGGCTTCCTTCTTTTTCTCCATTCTCCTGGTTGGGGGCGCCAGCATGCAGCGAATGACCAACGTGCCCTATTCCATCGTGGATGTAATCCAAGGATTGATCATTATTTTTGTTATAGCCGGGATCGTCGGCCAGGGCAGGAAGGCGGCCAAACGGGTGAGGAGGGCTGAGAAGGATGCTTGAGAAGATATTTACAACCGGCTTTTTTGTGAGCCTGCTCGCCAGCACCGTTCGCCTGGCCACCCCCATCATGGTGCCGGCTTTGGGGCAGATCTATACCCAGCGCGCTGGTATCCTCAACCTGGGGGTGGAGGGCGCCATGCTCATGGGCGCGGTAACGGGCTTTGCGGCGGCCTGCCTCACGGGCAACTTGTGGCTGGGATTGTTGTGCGGCATGTTCACGGGCATGCTCTGGAGTGCCATCATGGCCTGGCTTTCCATTACGATGAAGGCCAATCAGGTCATCGCCGGCTTGGGAATGAACATCCTGGGAGCGGGATTGGCGGCTTATATATACCGGATAATTTTCGGCGTCCAGTCCTTGCCGCCTGCTATCACGGCCTTTCAGAGCATAAGCCTACCCGGCCTTTCGGATATACCCATCCTGGGGCCGGTTCTCTTCCAGCATAACGCGCTGGTATATCTGGGGTTCCTCCTGGTTCCCTTGACTTGGTTCATCCTGGAAAAGACCACCTTCGGCCTGAAGATTAAGGCTGTGGGTGAGCACCCGCGAGCCGCGGATTCCAAGGGCATCAGCGTGGCCGGGGTGCGGTATGCGGCCGTACTCATCGGCGGGTTGTACGCCGGGGCCGCCGGGGCGTTCATGACCATCGCATACCTCAATACCTTTACGGAGGCGGTGATCGGCGGCCGGGGGTATATTGCCGTGGCTGTGGTGATCTTTGCACGCTTTCTGCCCATAAGGGCCATGTGGGGCGCTCTGCTCTTCGGCTTTGCATCCGCCCTGCAAATGCGGCTCCAAGCCTTGGGCGTGGCCATTGCCAACCAGCTCATGCTCATGCTGCCCTATATCATGACGATTATAGCCCTGGTCTTTGCTTCCAGCAAGGCCGAGTTCCCCAGCGCTTATACCATCCCCTATTCGCGGATGGAGCGGTGAAGGCCATGCGGCGCGCCATCCTTCTTCTCCTATGCGGGGCTTTGCTGGTTTCCCACGGCTGCGTTCGATCCAATAAGACCGAGGCGCACGCTTTGGAGCGGGTGTTGGAATTTGCCTATGAGATCGATTACAACTATGAAGAGCCCGCGGGGATTTACGCCTACCTCACGCAAGCTTTTAAAGATGCCATGGGGCAGGAAGCCTTTGTGGAGGCTTTTCGAAAGGAGCGCTCCTACCCCTACCTAGTTCCGCTATTTATCAACTACCGTTCCATAGAGATCAGCGAGGATGCCCTGTCCGGCACGGCGTACTTTTCCCAGGCTGCCCGGCTGCCCGGCATGGTGTATGAGGTGCCCTTCGTATACGAGAACGGCGATTACTATATGGTTGCCTTCGAGGATTTCCCCGGGGGCGAATATCTGGAAAAATTCGAGGATATCCCTTATTCGCTGGACATGTATTTCGACTTTGGCGATTGAGGTGATTGAGCCACATTTTGCTTTGGCAGGAGGAAGCCATGGGTATCGGAAAAGAAGTAAAGAAGATCGACGCTGTGCAAAAGGTGAACGGCACGGCTAAATTCGTGGAGGATATGCTGCCGCAGGGCGCCCTGCACGCGAAAGTATTGCACAGCACCATTGCCAACGGGCTGGTAAAAAGTATAGATTGCACAGAAGCATGGAAGGTGCCCGGTGTACAGGCCATCATCACCTGCTTTGATGTGCCGCAAACGGAATACGCCACAGCCGGGCACCCCCTTTCTCTGGACCCAAGCCATGAGGATATAAAGGATCGGCTGATCCTGAGCAGGCGCGTGCGGTTTTACGGGGATGAGATTGCGGCCGTAGCCGCGGTGGATCCACTATCCGCCCGTAAGGCGGTGGAGCGTATCCGGGTGGAGTATGAGGAATATGCTCCCCTGCTCACGCCGGAGGCTGCCATCGGTGCCCCGCCCCTTAACCCCGCCTACCCGACCAACGAGCTGGCCAGATTGGATTTTTCCATCGAGGGCTCCGAAGTCACCTGGGGAAAGGCCCCCTTTGCTACGGAGGCGCGGATTGCGCAGCGACAAGACTTGGTTGCGGATCATTTCTATGTGCCCGCAGTTCATGGGGCTCACATTGAAACCAATGGCTGCTTCGCCTATATGGATGGCCCCAAGCTGGTGGTGGTGACCTGCAACCAGGTGCCATTCACGGCCCGGCGCAACATTGCCAATGCTTTGAGAATCCCCCTTGGGCAGGTGCGGGTCATCAAGCCCTATATGGGGGGTGGCTTCGGCAACAAACAGGATACCCTGTACGAGCCCATAGCGGCCCTGCTGTGTAAAAAGCTGGGCGGCAGGTGCGTATCCCTTATGATGACCCGGGAGGAGACCTTCGTTTGCAGCCGTACTCGCCACGCCATGGATCTATTTACCAAGCTGGAGGTGGATGAGGAGGGCCGCATCAATAAGCGCGCCATCCGCATTAACTCCAACGGCGGCGCGTATGCGGCCCATGGGCATGCTGTTACGGCCTATGCCGTGACCAACTTTTTTCAAACCTACGCGGCAAAGGATGTGCAGATCGGCGAATCCTCCACCGCCTATACCAACCTGCCTTCGGCCGCGGCCCTAAGGGGATACGGCATACCCCAGCTGGCCTTTGCCATGGAGAGCCAGATGGACGACCTGGCAGCGAAGATAGGCATGGATCCCATCGCCTTCCGGCGGCTGAACATGATGCAAAACGGCTTTTTAGACCCCTTCGACCATTTTGTGGTTGAAAGCTGCGGCCTGGGGGATTGCGTGGACAAAGGGGAGGCGGCTGTGGATTGGTCCGCAAAGCGTGCGGAATACGACGCTTTTAACAAGACCTCGAAAAAGATCAAAAAGGGCCTGGGCATGGCCATCTTCTCCTATAAGACCGGCGTGTATCCCCTGCAGATCGAGAATGCGGCCTGCCGCATCATCCTCAACGAGGATGGCACGGCCCAGATCCAGGTAGGCGCAACGGACCTGGGGCAGGGCTCGGATACGGTGTTTACCCAAATCGCTTCCGAGATACTCACAATCCCGGAGGAGCGGCTATTCCTTCTTTCCTTTCAGGATACGGATCATACCCCCTATGACGCCGGCGCTTACGCATCCCGCCAAACCTATGTTTCGGGTGGGGCCGTAAAGAAGGCCGCCCTGCTTATGAAGGAAAAGCTCCTGGAGCGGGCTGCGTACATGCGTGGCCGCCAGGCCGGGGAACTGGACCTGAGGGATGGGTGGATCGTGGAGCAAAGGGCCGCAACGCCCTTGGCCAGCATTGCGCAGGTGGCGGCTTATACGCAATATTGCAACGACCATATTCTGCACACGGAGCACCTGACTGCGGAAGCCACCTATACCTGTATGAGCAATACCTTTGCCTTTGGGGCCTGCTTTGCGGATGTGGAGGTGGATGTACCCCTGGGCAAGGTGAAGATCAAGCGGATCGTGAACGTGCATGATAGCGGTACCATTCTAAACCCCCAGCTGGCCCGGGCTCAGGTTCATGGCGGCATTGCCATGGGCGTGGGGTACGCCCTGAGCGAGCAGCTGCTTTATGATCCCCAAACGGGCCGCATGCGCAACAATAACCTTCTGGATTATAAGATTCCCACCAGCATGGATATGCCGCCCATGGAGGTTCAGTTTGTGGAAACCTATGAGCCCACCGGTCCCTTTGGCAACAAGGCTCTAGGGGAGCCGCCCCTGATACCGCAGGCTCCGGCCATTCGCAATGCTGTGCTGCATGCCACAGGCGTTCCCATCCGCTCGCTGCCCATGTCCCCCCAGAGTTTGGTGTCGGCATTCATAGCGGCGGGCCTTATCAACGAGGACGAGTGAAGGAGGGAAGGTTCCCATGTACGATATAAGAGAAACATACCGGGCCCACAGCATTGAAGAGGCCCTGACGCTTCTTGCAGGGCACCCGGACGCCCTGCTCGTAAACGGCGGCACGGATGTGATGATTCGCATGCGGGAAGGCAAGCTGCCGGATGCGGTGCTGGTCAGCATCATGGATGTGCCGGAGATAAAGGGAATTTCCCTGCGGGGAAATGACGATATTGCCATTGGCGCGGGAACCTGCTTCCGCGATATTTATCATAGTGAAATCATTCGCCGTGCCGTACCCGCTCTGGCCCATGCAGCGAATCAGGTGGGCAGCCCCCAGATCCGGCATGTGGCCACCATTGGGGGGAACCTGTGCAACGGTGCGGTCAGCGCGGACAGCGTGCCTATCCTCTTGGCCCTGAACGCGGAGCTGGAATTGACCGGGGCCCAAGGCACCAGACGGGTGGCTACGACCCAATTCCACAAAGGGCCGGGCAAAACCGTGCTGCAAAAGGGCGGGGAACTACTCACGGCTATCATCATTCCCAAGGTGGAATACGAGGGGCGCTATGGGAGCTACATCAAGTTTGGCCAGCGCAATGCCATGGAGATCGCCACATTGGGCACAGCCGTTTGCCTCCGGCTGAATGCGGATAAAACCTGCCTGGAGGATATTCGCATTGCCTTTTCCGTAGCCGGCCCCACGCCCCTGCGCTGCACCAAAACGGAGGCAGCCCTTAAAGGCAGGGCTTTGAATGAGGATACGATTAAGGCCCTGCGGCAAGGCGTGATCCAAGAGGTTCAGCCTAGGGATAGCTGGCGCGCATCCAGGCAGCTGCGGCTGCAATTGGTGAAGGAGCTGGGGGAGAGGGCTTTACGGCAGACGGTGGAAGACGCGGGAGGAATTATTCATGATTAGGATTATTCATCTTACTGTGAACGGACGGGATGTGGAGCTGGGTGTGGATCAGCGTGAAAGTCTGACGGATACCCTCCGGAACCGACTGGGCCTGACCAGTGTAAAAAAAGGCTGCGAAGCCGGGGAATGCGGGGCTTGCACGGTGCTGCTGGATGGAAAAAGCGTAAATAGCTGCATCTACTTATCCGTTTGGGCAGATGGCCACAGCATCCTCACGGTGGAGGGCCTTGCGGGGGAGAACGGCGAGCTGCACCCCGTTCAGCAGGCTTTCGTGGAGGAGGCGGCGATCCAGTGCGGCTTTTGTACGCCGGGCCTTGTGATGACCGGGGTGGAGATTGCCAATTCCGGCAAGACCTATACCCGAGAGGAGCTTAGGGAACTGATATCCGGCCATTTGTGCCGCTGCACAGGCTATGAGAATATTTTAAATGCTTTGGAAAAGGTTGTGGGAGGGAAAAAAGATGGAACGCCATAAGGAATATCTGCGCCTGGCTAACGCAATGGCCCACAAGGCCCGTCTATCCGGCAACACGCCCTTTGGGGCCGTGCTGGTGGATGCGGAGGGGGCGGTGCTGATGGAGCAGGGGAATGAGGAAGGGGCTTTGGGAGATGCTACGGCCCATGCGGAAATGCGGTTGGCCTCCCGCGCGAGCCAAGCTTTTAGCAAAGAAAAGCTATGGGGCTGCACCCTGTATACGACCTGCGAACCCTGCCCCATGTGCACAGGCGGCATCTATTGGGCAAACATCGGCCGCATTGTGTATGGCATATCGGAAGAGCGGCTTCTGGAGCTTACAGGCAACGATGATAAGAATCCCACCTTTTCCATGGGCGCGGCCGCGGTGATCAAGGCCGGGCAAAAGCCCATTGAGCTGTTTGGCCCCGTGGAGGAAGTGGAGGCGGAGATCGTGGAGGTTCATGCCGAGTTCTGGAAGAAGGCGGAGCAGTAAGGGAGAGAATTATGCGCACATTCGAAGAGATTCGCGATACGGTGCGGGCTGGGCTGGGCCAGTTGGCCTGCGATTTGAAACTGGAGAACGTACAGTTGGTGAACGTGTTCTCCGGTGAAATCTATCCCACGGATATCTATATCCGGGGTGGCCGAGTGGTATCCATTTGCCCGGACGCAGGGCTGGAGGCTAAGGTGACCATTCCCTGCGGGAGGCGGTTTGCCGTGCCCGGGTTCATTGATACGCACATGCACTTTGAAACCACCATGCTTTCCCCGGAGGCCCTGGCAGCCGTGGTGGTGCCCAGAGGTACCACAACCCTCTGCGCAGATTTGATGGAGATCGCCAACGTGGCGGGCGAGGATGGGATCAAGGCCATGCTGGATTCCATAGACCGGCTGCCCTACCGCATGCTCATTGAGGTATCCTCCCGGGTGCCCACGGCTCCCGGCCTGGAAACCACCGGGGCGATCCTGGGCTCTGCAGAGGTGGCCCGCATTATGGATTGGCCGGAAAGCGTGAGCCTGGGGGAAATAGACCCTTCCAAAATACTGTTTGGCAAGGAGGAATACCTGCATAAAATCGCGGACACCTTGGCCCGCCGCAAGATCGTAAACGGCCACGCCATCGGCCGTTTGGGCCAGGAGCTGAACGTATATGCCTCCAGCGGCGTTTCGGACGATCACGAGACCGTGAACGGCGAGGAGATGCTAGCCCGCCTGCGGGTGGGCATGCGGGTGCTGGTAAGGGAGGGCAGTACGGAGCGCAACGCGGATGAGCTGCTGCGCTATGCTTTGGATGCGGGCGTACCCCTAGATGGGCTTTGCTTTTGCACAGATGATAAGCACCCCACGGAAATACGGGAAGAGGGACATATCAACTATATTGTGCGCAGGGCCATCCAGCTGGGCATGCGGCCCATGGATGCCATACGCATCGCTACCATCAATGCGGCTCGCCATTTCCGTTTGGATGATGAGATCGGCTCCATCACGCCGGGCCGCAAGGCGGATATCCTGCTGGTGGATTCTCTGGAAGAAATGGAGCCCGCGGCCGTGTTTTACGAGGGGCGGGCGGTGGCCCAAGAGGGGGGCCTGCTGGTGGAATGCCCTGTGCGGGAATATCCTGCCTGGATCATGGATACCGTGCACCTGAAAAACCCCATTACCGCCGCCGCCTTTGCCCTGCCTACAAAAGCAGCCGGCCCCAAGGCCAAAGTATGGGCCATCGGCTTGATTGACCGGCAGATCATCAACCACCGCCTTTTGGCCGAGGTTCCGGTGGTGGAGGGGGCGCTTCGGCAGGATGTGGAGGCCGACCTGTTAAAGCTGGCCATCGTGGAGCGGTATGGGGTGAATGGCAATGTAGGGGTGGGCTTTGTAAAGGGCTTCGGCCTGCAAAGGGGAGCTATCGCCTTTTCCACCAGCCACGATCACCACAACATCGCAGTGATCGGAACCAATGACGCGGATATGGCCTTGGCTGTAAACGAGGTGGCCCGCCTACATGGCGGCCTGGCCGTGGCCTCTGATGGCTGCGTGCGCGCAGGTATGCGCTTGCCCATCGGCGGTTTGATGAGCGAGAAAGGGGCGGAGGCTGTTATGACGGAACTGGATGCGGTGAACCGGGCTGCGGCGGAGCTGGGTTGCCCCCTGCCCGCGCCCTTTATGACCCTTAGCTTTATCTCCCTGCCCACTGTACCCGAGTTGGGGCTTACGGACATGGGCTTAGTGGATGTGCTGGCGCATAAGATTATTTCCTTGGAGGTTGAAGAACCGCAAGCTTGATCCGCTTTCGGCTGGGCAGCGTGAATATCAGTGGCTGCGGGCCTGCTATACGCGGGCGTTGAAGCTGGCCAAGGTTGGCGCGGCAAAGGGTGTGGGTGCGAAACAACATGCACAAACACTTCGCCAAGTTCGATGTTGTTATGTGACTGGGGTTTCCCAATATACATGCAAACTATAGACATCGGCTGTTTAACGCAGCCGGTGTCTAGGCATCTATCGGTTATCGGTAATTCTGCGTTTGTTCTTTCCTAAAGGCGTTAACAATAAGCTTCAATGTAATTGCGCTGCCGGCAGCAACCAGCAGGCTCCAAAAATTAAAGCCCGCAATTCCATAGCCTCCGAGCAAATTCACAACCAGGCCGCCAATAGACCTCAATGCGGTAACCTGCAATTGCCTCTAGCTGTCAGCTATAAGGCGTCAGATATACATACTTACGGCCGATACATGGCATATTTTTAAGCAAAGGGAAGGACAGATTACAAAGGTGGTTAACAGAAGATACTACCGCCTCCGGCAAAGTAGACTTTTACATCCATATTGGTAATAGATCATTTGCAGAACATCAAACGCTCGCAGCAATAACCTTGCTTAATTGGAAGCAGGTTGACTTTTTTGATAACCAAGATATAGTTTTCTTTGAATTGGATGAAGGAAAGCGAAGATATATTCCTTCAATAATTGATGTACCAAACGGCATAGGAATCTATGATTTAGCTACGATTTTAATTTATAATCTATGGAGGGATACTGAAAGCCGATCTTGCATATGTAAACAGGGTTGTGCGAGCTGGCTAAAAAGCTCATTTAGAGTTCCAGATACAGTATGGTCATCGCACTGCATTCCGGAGAAAGGAACGCCTCTGCGTATACATATTTCGAAGCGCCCGGGGCGGCATTTTCTGTGAAATGCTCACAGATGTTGCCCGCTCAATTGGCATAAGCTGCCGGCATCTGCTTCGCATGCTGAGCCGGCTCTACGCAGAGGGTGTGATGTGGAAGGAACCCCATGCTTACCGCATTCGTAACGAACCGGAGTTAATTCGCAGAGTATCGATAGCAACGGGCACACCGGCCCCTGCTGCTGGTCAACCTTGAGCTTATAAGGGCGCTCCCGCCCATCGACGACAAATTAGCGCTTATATGCGGCTTTGAAGGCCTGCTCCACATATTCCCGGAGCATATAGAATATAAGACGTCCGGATTCGTCCTCGCCCTAATAGCTCTCGAGGCAATAATAATATCGCCCTTTATACGCTGGAAGAACCCAAGGAATTGAAAGCTCGCGCAAGGGGCGAGGCAAGATAAATATAGAGCCTACACGCTATACTTATACCCCTCAAGGGCCTCCACAGATATGGCCGCCCTGCACCCCAGGGCCAACGCCTGCTCATAAAACAGCCGGTTTTGGACGTTCATTTCTCCATACCCGCTGAGGCAATTGAGCACCGTATCACAGGTGCGCACCTTATCCAGTGCGCGGGCATAAACTGCCTCCGTGATCCGCGAAAAGCTGCGCTCGGCGATTACCCCAGCCGCCAGATCCCGCGCAACTTGATAGTCGATATCGTTTTCGTGCAGAATTCCCGTAAAAAAGGGTATCTGCCTTTTTTGCAGCGCTCGATAAACCTCGATCCCCGTGCCGCCTCCGGCGATAACGAAAAGGCGGGGTTCGCCCTGGGGGCGCTTCATTTCCAGGCTGCCGAAAAGCGGGTTATAGCTGCCATCTTCCAGGTCGTATAACTCATGGATTAAGCCTCGTTGAAAGATCTCTTGGGCGCTGCCGTAATGGGAGATATATTCACCTTTGACGCACATTACGTCGTCAGAAATCCGCTGGGCCAAATCCAATTCGTGCAAGGACATAATTACCGCGATGCCCCGTTCCCGGGCCATCTGCCGCAGCGTGTCTAGCAGTTCCAATTCATAGCGGATATCCAGAAAAGATGTGGGCTCGTCCAGCACGATGATCTGCGGCTGCTGGCAAATGGCCCGGGCCAATAATACGCGCTGGCGCTGGCCGTCGCTGATCTGCATAAAATCGCGATCCTTTAGATCGGCCACGTTTACAAGCTCCATAGCCGCACGTACCTGGGCATGGTCCTCCTCAGAAAGAATGCCTAGTATACCTGTGTAGGGATAGCGTCCGGTCTCCACTACCTCCTGGCAGGTCATTAGCTCCGTACGCATCCTTCCCGTGAGCACCACGGATACCTGATAGGATAGGTTGCGGTTGGTCATATCCCCAATGGAGCGGCCATCGATATATACCGCGCCATAGATCGTTTTCAACTGCTTGGTGATGCTGCGCAGGATCGTGGATTTTCCAGATCCATTGGGGCCAATAAGGGTGAGGATACGCCCCTTTTGCAGGCGTATCTCGATATCCTTGATCAGCGGCTTGCCATTATAGCCCACGGATAACTGTTTTGTGCTGAAGAAATAATCCATGCTCAATCCCTCGCCCGCTTTTTCAACATAACGGTAATGACCACGGGCGCGCCGAATACCGCCGTTACCGAGCTGATGCTAAGCTCCAAGGGAGAAAACGCCGTGCGGGCAATCAAATCACAGCCCAGGCAGAAGATGGCTCCGCCCAGGAAGCAGATGGGGAGCACAAGCAGGGGCCTGGAGGATTTAAGCAGGGCCTTCACCAAGTGGGGCACGGCGATGCCCACAAAGGAAATAGGCCCCGCAAAGGCAGTAACGCAGGCGGAAAGCAGGCTGGAAAGCAGCACAAGGGCCGCGCGAAAAGCCTTGATGTTAACCCCCATGCTCTGGGCATAGCTCTCCCCCAGTTGATAGGCCCCGATAGGCTTGGAAAGGAGAAACACAACGATGGAGGCGGCGAGCACCACAACGGCCATTACCCGCACAGCCTCCCATGAAACGCCGGAAAAGCTGCCCCGGGACCAGTTGTGCAGGTTAACGATGCTGGCATCATCCGCAAAGGTAACGATAAAATCGGTGATGGCGGAGTAAATATATCCTATCATCACCCCGCTGAGGATGAGCATGGAGGAACGACGCACCTTTTGGGAAATCAGCAGTACGAATCCCATAGAAAGCATGGCCCCCGCAAAAGCCACCGCAATGAGAACGGCGGAGCTGACGCTACGGTAAGCGCCGAGCACCAGCACCATCACGATGGACACGGCCAATTTGGCGCCGGAGGAAATGCCTAGCACATAGGGCCCGGCGATGGGGTTGTTGAAAAATGTCTGCAGCAGGAAGCCGGAGAGCGCCAGCGCTCCGCCCAACAGGATGGCGGCGAATATGCGCGGCAGGCGTATCTTTAAAATCACGCTGGCAAGGGTATCGTCTGCCCCCCCCCCCAGCAGGATGTGAAAGATATCACCCAAGGATATCTCCACGCTGCCCAGGCTGATGTTGAGGCAGATCAGCGCCACAAACACCGTCAGTAGGATGAGCAGAACGAGCCAATATCGGGCGTGGGGTTCTTTTGCGCCTCTTTCCATGCCGTGTTTCCTTTCGGGTGCATTCGCCTATTGGAGCTTGTATAAGAACTCCAGCTTATTTAGCTGTGGGTCCTCATTCGTAATCATGCGGTTGATATCCAATATCATCTGCCCAAGCTGCGTGGTTTCCTGGAATAGGTTCTGTCCGGTGCACCATACGTTGCCATTTTGCACGGCCTTGAAATCCTTGAGCAGCTCGCTTTTGGCAATCAGCGCTTCCAGGCTGCTCAACTCGCCGCCGATGGTGCTGTTGTAGATGATAAAGTCCGCATTCTTAGCGGTTGCGTAGAATTTTTCCATTTCCAGCGTCACGGTGGAGGTGGCGGTATCCGGGTCGCCCAAGCCTTTGAAAATATAATCGCCCCCTGCCAGCTCGATCATTTTGGATACATAATCGCCGGATTTGCGGGCAACGGCATAGCCTGCGGTGCTGATGTGAAAGAAGGCTACGGTCTTGCCGAGGCTCTGCTGGGTGGCGGCCTCGTTCAAATAGCCCACCTGCCGGTCAAAAAGGCGCTGGGCCTCGTCTTCTTTGTTCAGCAGGGCGGCGTAGAGCTTGAGCCACTCCGTCCGGCCCAGGGGGTGGGATTCGTGGCTGGATTGGTCCACCAGCACGGGTATGCCCAAGCCTTCCAGCTTTTCCTTGACCTCCGGCGTGTGGTCGATCATAGTGGATTCGATGGCTAGTTCACAGCCGTCGGTGAGGATTAGCTCATAATCCGGCTCGCTGTATTTGCCGGCATAGCGGATGCTGCCCGCTTCCATGGCGGCGCGTGCGTTGGCGTTATACCAATGCGTTGCTCGGGTGCCCGATAGGCTGATGGTATCTAGCGCGTCCAGCGCGTCAAACAGGCACATGGCCGATGTGGCTACCAAGTAGATATTTCGGATGGGCTGATGTAACACGGTGATATCGCCATCGATGCCCGCCGGATCTTGGGCGCCCTGTGGAACGACCAAAAAGCGGCCGCCGCCGGACAGGGTGATCAGCTTATAGCCGCCTTCATAATAATCCACGGAAAAATGCTGGGCATATTGCAGCTTCAGGCTCACTTCGGCCTGCCAGCCGTTACCCAGGCCGTGCGCTTCCGTCCGGGCGTCTTGGGTGCAACCGGACAACAAAGGAAGGAGCAAAAGACAACAAAAGAGCAACGATACAAAGCGTTTCATCTTCATGTTCCAATCCTGCTATTTTGAGCGCCCTTCTTATGCCGCGCAATGATAAAAACAGCCGGCGGAATCAGAACGGCCGCAATACTTACCGCGATAACCGCTATGGTCTGCCCACCGCCGCTTAGCGGTTTAAGAGTGGTGGAATCGAAGCGCAGGGTATATTGCACCTCATGGGGTTCGCTCATGGCAATGGTTTGGGCCGCGAAGGGCATATCCTCATCCAGCCGCACGGGTATTGCAAAGGTGGCGTTTCCCTCGCTTTGAATAGGGTAATAATAGGCCCCGTCTAGCAGCATGTATTCATAATAGGGGCTGCTCCATACGACCGTAGCCGTGGCCACCCCCTTCCGCACCGCCAGCGCGGCGGGAGAAGCAACGCTGGCCCGCCCGGAACCGCCGCTGAGGGTAGCCTCAATGGTATAATTCCCATCGGCCGGGGCCTGGGCAGCCAGGGCCGATGGAAGGCAAAATAGGGCGGCAAGGGCCAAAATTGAAACAAGGAATTTCTTCATAGCGCATGCTATTGCGCGGTGATGGCATCCGCCGGAATCAGCGCCGATTCAAACACCAGCACTCTGTCATACCACATTTCTTTGCGGATGCTCCAGGCGGCGCAGTTGATATCCTGGTCCAGGGCTTCGACCGGCACGTCAAAGGTAACGGCCTGCTCGGCGGTGATCACAGGGGAGATATAATTATCCTCCGTATCGGCTAGGGCTTCCTGACCGGTACCCATATACAGCTTGCCATAGCCATCGCCGCTCATGGTCATCACACAGGTCATCACCCCACCTTTAACCGTGAGTTGCGCATCCACCACGCGGAACATGGAAGAGCTGGAAGCAACCTCGATGGCATAGGTTCCTTCGGCGATTTGGCCGGCCAGGATGGGTGTGGCTTCCTTTATGGCTGCGGCCGCATGGTCAACGAACATCTGTTGGATCTGTGCGCTCTGGCCTAGGCCTTGGATGAGGCACTCCACCTCAAAGCCCGCGGCCTCAAAGATGGATTTCCAGGAATCTTCCTCGTCGCCCGCCATGTCGTTGTTGGCATGGTCGCCCGCTACGATCATTAGGGGCAGGAGGATAACCTTCTTCGCGCTGCTGGCCCGTACCAGGGCGAGCACATCTTCAACGGTGGGTTCGGCTTCCACGGTACCCACAAAATAGTTGGTATGGCCCGCGTTGAGGAACCTTTGCTGCAGCTTGGCGTAGGCGGCGTTAGCCTCGTGCTCGGTACCGTGGCCCATAAACACGATGGCTGTGCCCTCCGTGGCATAGGAGGCGGTTTCCGCAGCGAGGGCGGAAACCATCCGCTCGTAATCCGCATCGGAACTAAGGAGGGGCTTGCCGATCTTAAAGCTATCAAACTTATCTTTATAAGGCGTGACCTCGGCGACCACATCATCGTATTCATAGCCGTTCATCACATGGGTAGGCTGGATAACGAGATCCTTTACGCCGTCGGCCACCAAACGCTCCATGGCTTCGGTCACGTTATCGATGGCGAGACCGTCGCGCTCCTTGAGCTTGTCGATGATGATCTGGCTGGTGAAGGCGCGGCGCACCTCATAATCCGGATAGGCGGCTTGCAGCGCGTTTTCGATGGCGCCGATGGTGATATCCCGGCTTTCGTTATAGCTGGTGCCAAAGCTCACTGCCAGCAGCACGGGCTTGGCGGCCTCGGGCGCGGGGGCGGCTTCGGGGGTGGCCTGCTCAGCGGCGGCGGGAGACTGAATGGGCTCGGCCGCTGGAACCGAAGCCGCGGGGAGGGCACAGGCGAAGAAAGACAGGACGAAGACCAGTGCCAGCGCGATGGCCAGAACACTTTTGAGTTGCCTCATTGTTGACTTGCCTCCATGTTGTTTTATTTGTCATCACCCACACGGAAATCGCATGTGGCGAACAACACAAAAATGCCCGCTCGCATTCAGCAAAGCGAGCGGGCACCACAACATAAACATAATACCTATTATCACATTTAGGATAATTCGTCAATATGCGTTGCTCCGGAAATCCGCAGAGCTGAACACGCCGCATATGATGCGGCAAGGATGCAGGCAAGTATTCTGGCTTATCGTCCACCGTCCTCCTACGTGGGGCGGTCGCCTCCAAACGTCTTCCCAGGATTGCCCCAGTGACATTTTGCTTGAAAGCTTCGACGAATTACAGCAACGGCCTTGCGAGGGATTCACACCCAACTTTCATGACCTGATCCCATTATTCTATTAACCCCAGCATACATCGACATATAAAAAGTGTCAAGCATCTTTGCCTTGACAAATTGGAAAGACTGGCTGTAATATATGCCTATAACTGAAAATGGGAAGTAGGGTGTAATTCCCTCGCAAGTGCGTTGCCGTTATAGCCGGATTACCATGGTTCATATCCCTTTGCGGACACCGAAGGATATGGTTTGGGATGATAAGCATCTCTTGATAAGCCTACCTCCGGCCCGTGCCGGAGGTTTTTTGTTATGGATTTAAAGCGAAGCGTCAATGGCAAGCTTCTGCGTTGCGGTTATACCACGGGCTCCTGCGCGGCGGCTGCCGCCAAGGCGGCGGCCATGATGCTGTTTACGGGCGGGCCCATTGCTATTGTTACGTTGCCCACGCCCAAGGGCGTGTTGCTGGCCCTTGATGTGCTGGATATTCAAATATCCCCCCGATCCGTGCGCTGCGCCGTCCGAAAAGACAGCGGCGATGACCCGGATGTGACCAACGGCATGCTCGTTTATGCCGAGGTGGAAAAGATAGACCGCGATATCCGCATTGGAGGAGGCGAGGGGGTGGGCAGCGTGACCAAGCCCGGACTTGACCAACCCGTGGGGGCGGCGGCCATCAATTCCGTTCCCCGTCGCATGATTACGGAGGCAGTGCAAAGGGTTTGCCAGGAATATGGCTATGAGGGCGGCCTTGCCATCCGCCTTTCCATTCCCGGCGGGGCGGCGCTGGCCCGGCGCACCTTCAACCCCCGCATGGGCATTGAGGGCGGCCTCTCCATCATTGGCACCACGGGCATTGTGGAGCCCATGAGCAATGCAGCCCTGGTGGATACCATCCGGCTGGAGCTTAAGCAGATGGCGGCATCCGGCGCAAAAGGCGTTCTCCTTACTCCCGGCAATTACGGCGAAGCCTTTGCTAGGGAAAAGCTGGGTCTCTCTTTAAACAGCCATATTTCCTGCGCCAACTTCATAGGGGATGCCATCGATGCGGCGGTGGAACTAGGCTTTGGCCAAATTTTGCTCATCGGCCATATCGGCAAGCTGGTGAAGCTGGGTATCGGCATGACCAACACCCATTCCACCCAGGGCGATGGCCGTATGGAAACCCTGCTGGCCTGCGCTTTGCAGGCCGGGGCGGGGCTGGAGCTCCTGCGGGGCCTCATCGGTTGTGTCACCATGGACGCAGCCTTGGCGATGGTTTGGGAAGCGGGGCTTTTGAGGGAGACGATGGCCGTGCTGGGCCCGCGCATAGATGATTGCCTGCAACGGCGTGTGCCACCGGGGGTGGAGGTCGGCTATATCTGCTTTACAAACGAACAGAATTTTACCGGCATATTGGCCAGGAGCGCCAATGCCGAAGCATTAATAGAAAATTGGAGGGATAAGGGATGATCCATTTCGTAGGGGCGGGCTGCGGTGCGCCGGATTTGATCACTATGCGGGGAGCGGCCCTTTTGCAGGCCGCGGACGCTATCATTTACGCCGGCTCGCTGGTGAACCCAGCCTTGTTGGATTATTCAAAGCCGGGGTGCGAAATTTTCAACAGCGCAAAGATGACCCTCGATGAAGTGATCGCCGTGATGACGCGTATGGAGGTGGGTGGCAAAACTACCGTGCGGCTGCATACGGGCGATCCTTCCCTATTCGGCGCGATCCGGGAGCAGATGGACAGGCTGGAATCCTTGCGTATCCCCTTCGATATTTGCCCCGGCGTATCCAGCTTTTGCGGGGTGGCGGCAACCCTCCAAGCAGAATATACCCTGCCCGCCGTCAGCCAGAGCGTAATCATCACCCGTATGGCAGGCAAAACGCCCGTGCCACCGGGGGAGAGCATTCGCGCCCTGGCCGCTCATGGGGCCACCATGGTGATTTTTTTAAGCGCGGGCATGACAGAGCAGTTGCAAGCGGAGCTAATGGCCGGGGGCTACCCTCCGGATACTCCCGCCGCCATTGTTTACAAGGCCAGCTGGCCGGATGAAAAGGTGGTGCGCTGCACCGTGAGCTCGCTGCATAAGGCGGCGGTGCAAAATGACATCTCCAACCTAGCCCTCATCACGGTGGGCGGCTTTTTGGGAGATTCGTACGAGCTCTCCAAGCTATACGATCCCGCTTTCACCACCGCTTTCCGTCAGGGGACGAACGCATGAAGATCGGCATCCTTACATTCAGCCAAAAGGGGTACGGCTTGGGCGAAAAGCTATCGGCCTATTTTACGGGCCGGGGCGAAGAGGCCAGCCTAACCCGCTGCGGGGAGGGCCGGCTGGCGGAATGGACAAAGGCGCATTTCGCGGCGGATGGCGCTTTGGTGTTTGTGGGCTCCGCCGGCATCGCCGTGCGGGCCATCGCGCCCTATGTGCAAAGCAAAACTGAGGATCCGGCAGTAGTGGTAGTGGATGAGTTGGGGACATACGCTATCCCCCTGCTCTCAGGCCATCTAGGCGGGGCCAATGCCTTGGCGATCCAAACCGCCTGTCTGCTGGGAGCCCTCCCCGTGATCACCACAGCCACGGATATTAACGGCGTTTTTGCCGTGGATGTATGGGCCAAGGGTCAGGGCTTGATTATCGCCAATCCGGAGCGCATTAAATGGATATCCGCCCGTCTGCTGGCAGGGGAAACGATCCGCGTCAAAAGTAAATTCCCTTTGCTGGGACAAGTCCCCGCCGGGCTAGAACTGACGGAGGACGAGGGCGCATACGACATCCTCCTCACCTACCGCACCCGCGGCAAGGCGGAGGCACTGCGGCTGGTGCCCCCTATCATTACCCTGGGGATCGGATGCAAAAAGGATACGGATGTGGAGAGCATAGAGGCTGCCTATGAGCTGATGCTGGGCCGGGCCAATTGCCACCCCGCCGCCGTAAGGCAGGTATGCAGTATCGACCAAAAGGCTAAGGAACGCGCCATATTGGAATTTTGCCACCGCCATGCCCTGCCTTATCGCACCTTTTCGGCAGCGCAGCTGGCGGCCCTACCCGGGACGTTTGCGGGCTCCGATTTTGTAAGGTCCGTAACGGGCGTGGATAATGTTTGCGAGCGTAGCGCCGTATTGGGCAGCGGTGCGGGCGGCAGGCTATTGGCCGGCAAGGATGCGGGCCACGGGGTGACGATGGCACTGGCCATCGCGCCCTGCACGCTCCGATTTGATGAGGGAGGTAAGGAGGCATGACGAAACTATATGTTGTGGGAATCGGGCCCGGCAACCGGGAGAACATGACCCCTGCCTGCCGCGCCGCCCTGGAACAGGCGGATGTGGCGGTGGGCTATACGAAATACATCGAACTAATAAAGCCCCTGTATCCCCATAAGCCCATCTTTGCCACGCCAATGCTGGGTGAGGTAGAGCGCTGCCGGAAGGCTCTGGAGTTGGCGGCGGGCGGCAAGACCGTGGCGGTGGTATGCAGCGGCGATGCGGGGGTATACGGCATGGCGGGGCTGGTATTGGAGCTGGCCGGGGAATACCCGCCAGTGGACATCGAGATCGTCCCCGGCATTACGGCTGCCCTGGCAGGGGCGGCGGTGCTGGGCGCGCCGCTGACCCATGATTTTGCCATCATCAGCCTTTCCGATCTGCTCACCCCCGGGGAGGTAATTGAAAAGCGGCTCGCTTGCGCGGCGAAGGGCGACTTTTGCATGGCGCTGTATAACCCGGCCAGCAAAAGGCGGGCGGATTATCTATCCCGAGCCTGTGATATCCTGCTGCAATACAAAGCGGCCGATACCCTTTGCGGCTTTGTGCGCAACATCGGCCGGGAGGGGGAACAAAAGGAGCTTATGCCCCTTTCAGAGTTGGGAGGGACTGAGGTGGATATGTTCACCACCGTTTTCATCGGCAATGTGCAAACGCGGCGGATCGCGGGCCGGATGGTTACGCCCCGGGGATATCGCTTTGATTGAAATTCTGTTGTTCGGCGGCACGAGCGAAGGGCGGGAGTTGGCGGCGCTGCTCGAAGCCAAGGGCGTGGAAACGCTGGTATGCGTAGCCACAGATTATGGGGAGGCTCTGCTGGGCGCGGGGAATCGCATCCATATCCATAACGGCAGGCTGGATGAGACCGCTATGGAGGCACTGATGCGCGCGCAAAGCCCCCGCAAGGTCATCGATGCCACGCACCCCTACGCGGAGGTGGTGAGCCACAATATCCGGGCCGCCTGCAAAAGCACCAACACAGAATATGTCCGCCTCCGGCGGGAAAGTGCTCTCGAGGATCACTGCCGCTTATTTGCATCCATGGCTGAGCTGATCGCCTGGCTGAATGAAACCGAAGGCGTGATCTTTTCCACACTAGGCGCTAAGGAAGTAGAAGCGCTTAGGGGTATTGCAGGGTTTCAAGAGCGGGTGTGGCTGCGCGTTTTGCCCTCTGTAGATGGGCTGGCCGCCTGCCTCAAAGCGGGCTTCCCGGCCAAACATATTATCTGTATGCAGGGACCCTTTTCGGAAGAATTGAACACCGCTATGTTTCAGGCGGCGGGGGCAAGTATCATGATCACCAAGGAATCGGGCTCTGTGGGAGGCTTCCCACAAAAGTTGGCGGCGGCCCGGGCCTGCGGCATGATTGCGGCGGTGCTGTCGCGCCCCAACGAGGAGGGCGGGATAGCCCTGGCGGAACTAAGACAAAAGATCGAGGGTGGCGTTCTATGAAAAACGTAACCATCATCGGCATTGGCATGGGGCAGGATACCCTCACGCAGGAGGGCCTGCGGGCAATCGGGCAAGCCGAAGTCCTGCTGGGGGCTCCTCGCCTGCTGGCGGCCTGCCCGGCGGGGAATAAACCCGCCTATGCGGCCTATGAGCCGGATTGGGTGGCTCAGATCATCCGGGAAAGCGCGAGCGAGCGCTTTGCGGTGCTGGTATCCGGCGATACCGGGTTTTATAGCGCGGCTCAGGGGCTTTTGCTCGCGCTGGCGGAGTATGAGGTGAGCCTCTCTCCCGGCATATCTTCCCTGGCCTACTTTTTCGCCAGGCTAAAGCGGCCGTGGCAGGGAGCGGCGCTCCTGAGCTGCCATGGCCGGACGGCGAATCTGGTGGATGCCGTGCGCCGCAATAAGTGCACATTCGCCTTAACGGGGCATAATGTGTCCTTGCTGGCGGCGCAGCTCACACAAGCTGGCTTCGGCGGCCTGCGGGCCACCCTGGGCGAAGATCTGGGGCGGGAAAGCGAGCGTATCCTGGATCTGCCCGTGGCCGCTCTTATGGCAGAACCCGTCGGCAGGCTAGCCGTTTTGTTGGTGGAAAATCCGGCGGCGGACGCGCGCGTGCGCTTCGGTATCCCCGATGAAGAATTCATCCGGGGGGATGCGCCCATGACCAAAGCCGAGGTGCGGGCCGTTATCCTCAGCCGCCTGGGGCTCATGCCCGGCGCGGTCTGCTGCGATATCGGCGCGGGCACGGGCTCTGTGGCAATAGAGATGGCCTTAGCCGCCTATGAAGGCTACGTTTACGCCCTTGATAAAAACGAGGAAGCGATCCGACTCATCTCCGAAAACTGCCGACGTTTCCACATTGGCAATGTTACGCCCGTTCTGGGCGGCGCGCCGGCGGTGCTTGGTGACCTTCCGCCCCTGGATGCGGCCTTTATCGGCGGCAGCGGCGGCATGATGGGGGATATCTTTACAATGGTATTGTCGATGAATCCTAAGGCTCGAATCGTGGTCAGCGCCATCGCCCTAGAAAGCGTAAGCGCGGCTATCGAAGCCTGCCAGGCTCATGGCCTGGCGGCGGAGATCGTGCAGTTGAACGCCGCCCGGGCCAAGCCTGCGGGCAATTTGCATATGCTCCTGGCCCAGAACCCGGTGTTCATCATCAGCGCGGGTGGGAATTATGAATAACCGCATCCTCATCGCGGGAACCCATTCCGGCTGCGGCAAAACCACCGTGACCTGCGCCCTGCTATCGGCCCTTAAGGCCCGGGGGCAGGAGATGGTCGCCTTCAAATGCGGGCCGGACTATATCGACCCTATGTTTCACCGGCAGGCTATCGGCGTACCCAGCCATAACCTAGATCCGTTTTTCTGTACCGGGGAGCAGCTTCGAACCATGTTGGCAGGGCAGGGGAGCGGATTATCTCTCATCGAGGGAGTCATGGGCTATTACGATGGCATCGGCGCCGAAGGCCGGGCCAGCACCTATGATGTGTCCCGGGAAACACGGACGCCGGTAGTGCTGGTGGTAAACACCAGGGGTATGTATACCTCGGCCGGGGCTCTGCTCCAAGGCTTTCGAAACTTCCGGCCCCAAAACAACCTGCGGGGGGTGATCTTCAATGGCGCTTCGCCCATGCTCTATGAAGGACTCAAAGGTATTGCGCGAGAGGCGGGCCTAATACCCTTGGGCTTTTTACCCTACCATGCGGAGTCGGCCATCGCCAGCCGCCATTTGGGACTGATCACGGCTGATGAAATCGCGGATATCCGGCAGAAGCTTTGCGCTTTAGGGGCGTTGGCGGCGCAATCCATCGATATGGACGGCCTGCTGGAACTGGCGGCCTCGGCGTCCCCCCTACAAGCGGAGACGGGGAAGATCAAGCCCATTGCCAGCGTGCGCATCGCCGTAGCCCGGGATACAGCCTTTTGCTTTCTATATGAAGAAAATCTGGAGATGCTCCGGGCCCTAGGCTGTGAATTGTGCTTTTTCAGCCCCCTGCGGGATACGGCCCTGCCGGCGCATATCGGGGGCCTCTACTTGCCGGGGGGCTATCCGGAGTTGCATTTAGAGGCACTATCGGCCAACGCCGTCCTGAGACGGGCTATTAGGCAAGCCGTAGCGGAAGGCCTGCCCACCATTGCCGAATGCGGCGGCTTTCTTTATTTGCACGATAGACTAGATGGCTTCCCTATGGCGGGGGTCATACCGGCAAAAGCGTACAAAACAGAAAGGCTACAGCGCTTTGGTTATGTGATCTTAACGGCAAAGCGGGATAACCTGTTTTGCATGGCGGGAGAAAGCATCCGGGCCCACGAGTTCCATTATTATGAAAGCGAGGCTTGCGGTCAGGGGTTTAGCGCTCAAAAGCCCGTAAGCGGGCCCGCCTGGGAATGCGTCCACGCTACGGACAGCCTTTATGCCGGCTTCCCGCATCTATATTTCCCAGTCCACCCAGCTTCTGTGGAGAGATTTGTAAGAAAGGCAAACCAATATGCAGCTGCAAATGATTCTTGAAAACATCCGTCCGGCCGATGCCATGGCCTCTATGGCTTGCGCCGCCCGGTTTGACAAAGTGGCCAAACCCCTGGGCAGCCTTGGCAAGCTGGAAAGCCTGCTGGCCAAGATCGCCGCCGTTTACGGCAGCGCCGAGGTGGATATTGGTAAAAAATGCGTTCTAGTGTTTTGCGCAGATAATGGAGTGACGGCTCAGGGCGTGACCCAGTGCGGCAGCGATGTTACTACCTCCATCGCCCGCATGATGGTGGCGGGCAGATCCAGCGTCTGCGTGATGGCCCGCTCCTGCGGAGCGGATACCTTCCCGGTGGATGTGGGCATGGCGGATACGGTGAAAGGCATGTTGAATTGCAAGTTTGCCCCGGGTACGGCGGATATCTCCCGGGGCCCGGCCATGGAGCGGGAAACGGCTCTGGCGGCTATAGAGTTGGGCGCGGCCTTGGTAAAGGGGAAAAAGGAACAGGGCTACCGGCTAATAGCTACGGGGGAAGCGGGCATCGGCAATACCACCACCGCCAGCGCCATGGCTAGCGTTTTGCTGAACCAGCCGCTGGAAACCGTAACCGGCCGGGGCGCGGGGCTCTGCGATGAGGGCCTCTTGCGCAAGCGGTCGGCCATCGCGCGGGCCATCCGCACAAACGCGCCTGATCCGAATGACCCGGTGGACGTTCTGGCCAAGATAGGAGGCCTGGATATCGCGGCCTTGACCGGGGCTTTCCTGGGGGGCGCATGTTATCATGTTCCGATGGTGATGGACGGGGTTATTTCCGCCGTGGCAGCGCTGGTTGCCGTAAGGCTCAACCCGGCGGTGCGGGATTATATCCTGCCCTCCCACATCAGCGCCGAGCCCGCCGGGCAGATAATTTGCCGGGAGTTAGACCTAGAACCCATGCTCCATGGTGATATGCGGCTGGGGGAGGGAACCGGCGCTGTAGCCTTGTTCCCGCTGCTGGATATGGCGGCGGCGGTCTATCACAGCGCGGCCACCTTCGAGGATATCGCGGTGGAAGCTTACACAAGGCAATCATGCTGATCCTCATTATGGGCGAAAACAGCAGCGGCAAAAGCGCCTATGCCGAAAAACTCGTTGCCCGCATGGGTGGAGGGCTATATTATATCGCCACCATGATCCCCCACGGCGAGGAGGGGGCGGCCCGGGTAAACAAGCACCGGGCCCAGCGGGTGGGCCTAGGCTTTGCCACACTGGAGCTGCCCTATGCCGTGGGCGGCGCGGACATCCCTCCCGAGGGAGCCGTCCTGCTGGAGGATGTATCCAACCTGCTGGCGAACCGCATGTTCGAGCGGGGGGGAACGGTAGCGGATACGTTGACGGATATCAAAACGCTCCTGTGTCGTTGCCGCGCCTTAGTGGCGGTAAGCATCCAGGGCCTGGAGGGGGCGGATTACGAGGGAGAGACCCGGACCTATATTGCCGCCCTTGCGGCCCTTAACGACGCGCTGATTGCAGCCGCCGATCTGGTGATAGAAATGCGGCGGGGGATGCCGCAAGTCCGAAAAGGAGAATTCAATGCGATTTTTTGAGCCCTTGTGGATTGCCATCAGCACCTATAGCGTATTGCCCGTGCCCCGCTTTGAGTGGAACGAGGACAATATGCGTTTTGCACTCTGCTTTTTGCCCCTGGTAGGCTTGTTTGTGGGGGCGGCGCTGCTGGTATGGGTTTGGGCCTGCCGCATATTGAATGTGGGCGCCGCGTTTTTTGCCGCCGTAGCTACGGCGCTGCCCCTGCTGCTGACCGGCAGCATCCATATGGACGGCTTTATGGATACGGTGGATGCCCTGGCCTCCCATCAATCAAAGGAACGAAAGCTGGCTATTTTAAAGGATTCTCACGTGGGAGCCTTTGCGGTGATCTATTGTGGCGTGTATTTGCTGCTCAATTTCGGCCTCTATCAGGCGCTTTTTCAAACGCCCGCTTTGCTATCGATCTGCTGGGGTTTCATCCTCTCCCGGTCCCTTTCCGCCTTCTCCGCTCTAACGCTCCCCAACGCCAGAGGAACGGGCATGCTCAGCGCCTTTACGGAGCACGCCCGGGGCCGGGCTGCTATGATCATCGCCTCGCTGCTGGCCGCGGGCGGCATGGTATGGGCTTCGCCTATGGCGGGCGGCTTGGCGGCGGCTTTTGCAGCCCTGGCTACCCTGGGATATCGCCGGATGGCCCTGAAGCAATTTGGTGGCGTGACGGGTGATACCAGCGGTTTTTTCCTGCAAGCCTGTGAGCTGGCCCTGCTTTTTGGCCTGTGGATTGGAGGGCAGCTATGAAAACGGTGTATTTCATCCGGCATGGCAGTACGGCGGGAAACCAGGAAAAGCGCTATATCGGTAGAACCGACGAGCCCCTTTGCCAGCAAGGGGAGGCCCAGGCGGCGGCCTTGGCGGGCGCGGGATTTCCGGCCTTTGACTGCATCTTCAGCAGCCCCTATCTGCGTTGCCGGCAAACGGCCGCCATTTTATTCCCCGGTCGGGCGCTCATCCTTGCGCCGGGGCTGAAGGAATGCGACTTTGGCCTGTTTGAGGGAAAAACGGCGGATGAGCTAAGCAGCAGCCCGGAATACGTTGCCTGGCTGGATACCGGCTGTATCACGCCCCTTCCCGGTGGAGAGAGCGTGATGGGCTTCAAGGCCCGCTGCTGTGAAGCATTCCTGCAGGCGGTGGCTGCGATATCTGAAAACGGTTCCGCAGCTTTCGTGATCCACGGCGGCTGCATCATGGCGATTCTGGAACAATATGCCCTACCCAAGCGAACCTTTTATGAATACCACATCAAAAACGGGGGTTGGGTGCGCTGCGCCCTGGCGAAAGAAACGCTCACCATAGAAGGAGGCGCGTTATGCTAAGGATTTCCACCTTGGCCCTGTGCTTGGGCTTCTTGCTCGATATTCTGCTGGGGGATCCTCAGGGATGGCCGCATATCGTACGGGCCTTCGGCTGGCTTATCGCCGGGCTGGAAAAGGTATTGTATCCTTTGAAGAACAAACGGCTGGGCGGCACGCTCTTGGTGCTATGCACATTGTTTGTGTGCGCGGGACTGCCCGCCGCCCTGCTGGCTTGGACCTGGCGTCTGTCCCCCTGGACCTATTTGGCTTTGGAGGCCCTCCTATGCTGGCAGCTGCTGGCGGCAAAAAGCTTGCAAACCGAAAGCCGCAAAGTTTACGACGCCCTGGCTAAGGGCGATCTGCCGGATGCACGCCGGGCCGTTTCCATGATCGTAGGCCGGGATACGGCAACGCTGGATGAAGCCGGTGTGGCCCGCGCCGCGGTGGAGACCATAGCGGAAAACGCTGCTGATGGCGTGAGCGCGCCGCTGTTTTACATAGCCCTGGGCGGAGCGGCGCTGGGCTGCTTTTATAAGGCCGTTAACACCATGGATTCCATGATCGGTTATAAAAACGAGCGGTATTTGGACTTTGGCCGCTGCGCCGCCCGATTGGACGATGCGATGAATTATATTCCCGCGCGCTTATGCGCTCTGCTGATGATTTTTGCTGCGCGCTTATGCGGCCTGGATAGTAAGTCCGCCCGCCGCGTTTGGAAAAGAGACCGGCGCAGGCATGCAAGCCCCAATTCGGCTCAGACCGAAGCCGTGATGGCGGGCGCGCTCAACTTGCACCTGGGGGGGGATGCTTATTATTTTGGCCAACTGCATAAAAAGCCCTATATTGGTGACGATGGGCGGCCCATCAAGCCGGAGGACATCCTGAGGGCACACCGGCTGCTTTATGGAACGGCGGCGCTTCTGCTATTGGTGGCGTTGATTTTTAGGGGGTGTCTCTATGCTGCGCTATGAGCATGGTGGCGATATTTATGAAGATACCGGCATCATTCTGGATTTTTCCGTCAACACCAATCCGCTGGGTATGCCGGCGGGAGCCAAGGAGGCCCTAACCGCCGCCCTGGGCGATTTTGAGCGCTATCCCGATTGCCACTGCCGGGCCCTGCGGCAAGCCCTTTCCAGGCAGCACGGCCTGGAAAGGGGCATGATCCTCTGTGGCAACGGTGCGGCGGATATGATCTTCCGCCTCTGCGCTTGCCTCAAACCGAAAAAAGCCCTGGCCCTAGCTCCTACCTTTTCGGAATACGAGCGGCCCGTGCGGCTCTTTGGCGGCGAAATGCTGGAATACCGCCTGCAGGAGGCGGCGGGCTTTGCCTTGCTGGAAGGGATATTGCAGGCGCTGACGCCGGAGGTGGATATATTCTTCCTCTGCAATCCCAACAACCCCACGGGTAGACTGGCGTCACCAGCGTTGCTGCGCCGCCTGGCCCAAGCTTGCACAGAAATGGGTATCCTGCTGGTGGTGGACGAGTGCTTTTTGGATTTTACCGCCGGAGACTCTTTGCTGCCGCTGCTGGGGCAGTATCCGCGCCTGCTCATCCTCAGGGCTTTTACCAAGCTTTATGGCATGGCGGGCTTGCGCCTAGGGTACCTGCTGTGTGCGGATGAAGCGCTGCTGGCGCGCATCGCGGCCTTTGGGGCGGAATGGAGCGTATCGGCGGCGGCCCAAGCGGCGGGTTTGGGGGCCCTAGCAGAGCCCGGATGGGTGGAACGCACACGGTGTATCATACAGGCGGAGCGGGCCTTTCTGCAAGAGGGCCTGACCGCCCTCGGGCTGACGATATTTCCTAGCGACGCTAATTTTCTGTTGGTTAAAAGCGCCCTACCCCTCTATGTCCTATTGAAGCAGAGGGGCATTCTGGTGCGAGGCTGCAATAATTTTACGGGGCTGGATGACCATTTTATCCGCATCGGCCTGAAAACGCATGAAAAAAACGTGGTGCTGCTAAGCGCCGTCAAGGAGGTACTTCATGGCTAAGGCCATTATGGTGCAGGGCACCATGTCCAATGCGGGTAAGAGCCTGCTTTGCGCCGGGCTTTGCAGGGTGTTCCGGCAGGATGGCTTCCGGGTGGCCCCCTTCAAAAGCCAAAATATGGCCCTCAATTCCTTCATTACCAGAGAGGGTTTAGAAATGGGCCGCGCCCAGGTGGTGCAGGCGGAGGCGGCCGGGGTGGAGCCCAGCGTGCGCATGAACCCCATCCTGCTTAAGCCTGTCACCAACATGGGCTCCCAAGTCATCGTCAATGGCGAGGTGCGGGGAAATATGACCGCCCGGGAATATTATGCCATGAAGCATACGCTGCTGCCCGATATAATAGCGGCCTATACCTCCCTGGCGGACGAAAATGATATCATCGTACTGGAAGGCGCGGGCAGCCCTGCCGAAATTAACCTGAAAAAGGATGATTTCGTCAACATGGGCATGGCCAAATTGGCCAAAGCTCCGGTGCTGCTGGTGGGCGATATCGACCGAGGAGGCGTATTCGCCCAGATCTACGGCACCATCGCCCTGCTGGATAAAGACGAGCAGGCGATGGTGAAGGCCACGGTGATCAACAAATTCCGGGGGGATGTGAATCTTTTACAAGGCGGCCTCAGTGTGCTGGAAGGGTTAACGAACAAACCAGTGGCCGGGGTTTTGCCCTATCTCGATGTGGATATCGATGATGAAGACAGCCTGTCTGAGCGGCTTAACCGCAAGCGGACGGATGCGGCGCTGGACATCGCCGTCATACGCTTGCCGCACCTCTCTAATTTTACCGATTTTGCCGCCCTGGAGGCTACGCCCGGCGTGGGCGTGCGCTACCTCTGCGCGCCTGGTGATCTCGGCGAGCCCGACCTGGTGATCCTGCCCGGCACCAAAAGCACCATAGCCGATTTGAAGTGGCTGCGCCAATGCGGCCTGGAAGCGGCCATCAAAAAACGGGCCGCCCAGGGCACGGCCATTTTCGGCATATGCGGGGGCTACCAAATGCTGGGCCAACATATTGCGGATGCCGAGGGAGCGGAGGGCGGCGGCGAGATCGATGGCCTCGGCCTTTTGCCCACTTATACCGAATTTATGGGCGAAAAGCGCCGCACCCGCGTTACGGGGACGGTTCTGGAAACAGAGGGCATACTTGCGCCCTTGGCAGGTTCTGCCCTAGAGGGGTATGAAATACATATGGGGCGCACGACGTTAGGTACTGGGGCCAAGCCGCTGGCCCTTTTAGAGTGCGGAATGGCGGAGGGCTGCCAGCAGGGTAGCGTATACGGCAGCTATCTCCATGGTTTCTTCGATTCTGCGGCTTGCCGCGAGGCCCTGCTGGGGGCTCTCTGCAAGCAAAAGGGCGTGTCCCTCGAAACGGGAGCCTTCGATCTGCAATCCTATAAAGAGCGGCAATACGATGCGCTGGCCCAAGGCGTACGTGAGCATCTGGATATGCAGTTGATCTATAAAATACTGGAGGCGGGATTATGAAGATAGAGCTGGAAAGTGTATTGCCGCAGGATATCGAGCGCCGCAGCTTTACTATTATCGAAAGCGAGCTGGCACGGCCGCTGGATTCGGCACTATCGCCCATTATCAAGCGGGTGATCCATACCACCGCCGATTTTGACTATGCCGATTCGCTGTATTTTTCCCCTAACGCCGTGCCGCTGGGCCTGATGGCTCTGGAAGCCGGCGTAAGCATCGTAACGGATACCAACATGGCTAAGGCGGGGATCAATAGACAGGCCCTGGCCAAGCTAGGGGGGGAAGTACGCTGCTTTATGGCGGACCAAGATGTGGCCGCCGCCGCCCAGGCTAAGGGCAGCACTCGCGCCACCGCTTCCATGGATAAGGCCGCCGGCCTGCCGGGTCCGCTGATCTTCGCCATTGGCAACGCGCCTACCGCCCTTGTACGCCTTTATGAGCTGATAAGGGAGGGGAGGATCACCCCGGCACTGATCATCGGAGTGCCTGTGGGATTCGTTAATGTGGTACAGGCCAAGGAGCTGATCATGCAAACGGAGACACCCTGTATCATTGCCCGGGGCCGCAAGGGGGGTAGCAACGTGGCCGCTGCCATCGTAAATGCCTTGATGTATATGCTTATGAGAGATCGGGAGGCATAACCGGCTACCTGCATAACGCACAAGAGCAGTCCGGTTTAACAGCGGACAGGAAGGGATATCGCGATGGAACAACAGAGCGAACAGAAAAAAGCCAGCTTTTTCTGCCATAAGGAATGTGAATACTTTCCCTGCCACGAAACGAGTCATCCGGAAGAATTTAATTGCCTGTTCTGTTATTGCCCGCTATATGCCTTGGGAGAGCGATGCGGCGGCCATTTTTCCTATTCGCCCAGCGG
>JAYFPE010000031.1:0-28211 GCA_034928145.1 Candidatus Pelethousia sp.
GGGATCGGGGGCCGCAGCACCCGGAGGCTTTAATCGTGAGCGGCGGCGTGTACGCCGCGAGCGAAAAGCCTTGCTTGCCAAGGCCTTCTCCGCATGAAACAACGACCGCGAGGTACGAGCAGTTGTTTCATGGAAACTCAACAAGTGGCATAGCCACTTTTTTGACAGACTGCGGCCCTCAAAGGGCCTTATCATGGGCGAACAAGCAAGAACAGCGATATGAATGCTCATAGCGGCAAGCCTGGGAACCGCCATAAAGCAAGGCTATAGGGCTTAAGATAAACGAATATTTCCTCCAAGCCCCCGCCGGCCAGAGCTTCCTGCCGCGGCTGTTGGCAACTACATCATCGTGGTCAAGAGCCACATTTGCGCATCATAAATTGCTCACCGTCTTTTTTATATGGACTTTTTCTTTTTCCATATCCGCTCCAGGATTATATTGGCGCAGATGCCGGTGGCCACCAGCAAGCCTCCGATGAAGGTCTTCTGTGAATACCCTTTGTGTAACAGGACATCGAGCAGGAAGCCCGCGAACACCTGGCCAACAAAGGTAAGGAGTGAAAGCTGGAAAGACGAAACGTTCGGCACCGCGATGCAACTGAGCAGCACGACTACCACACCTAGCATACCGCCAAGATATGCCCACCATGGAACCGCTGCAAACGCCGGCATGGCAGAAAGCTCGGCGCCGCCCAGCAGAAACAGCACAAAAAGGCAGATAGGAAGCCCCATAAGATGGTTTATGAAAGAGCTTTGCATGGCGCTGCTGTGTGTGGCAAGGCGGGAATTAACAAGGCGGGAAACTACCAGAGAGATGCCGGAGGCAATGGACAGAAGCAAGGCAAACGTGGCGGATGAATCCGCGCCGGCCAGCATAAGAATGATCCCGGCCATGGAAAATAGCAGGCACACGGCCGTTGATAAGCGAAGGGATTGCTTTTCCATCCCAAACAGGCCGAAGCAGTCCACCGCTAACGACGCCACCGTCTGACCAAACAAACCAAGTGCAACGATGGCAGTCATGCTGATTTTCCCGAAGGCGATATTGTTTGCCACGGTGGTCAGCACGCCGATCATACCGCCGGTGAACAACCAGAGCGGAAGCTTTTGGGCCGGCCATACCCGTTCTTTCCGCAGCGTCAGGACGCCAAGCCCAAACAGAACGCCGACAATATGGATGATAACAGCAGCGGGATAAACGCCGTATTGCCCGCTCAGAACGCCGTTGATCGCTACCATGACTGCAATCACCGCACCATTCAGCAGGCAAATGATAGAGTAGATCATGTGGGCACTCTCCTTCAGCGCATCATCGCGATCACCCTTAGCAGGCAATTGGGATAAATACCGCAATCATTCCCGAATCATAGTTGGCTAAGCGCAATTGCGGCGGCACGGCCATGCGCATGCCGCCGTATAGGTATGGTGTTTGTAGCTCTTGCGCCATTTATTTTGTCAATCACTTTTAAGATCATTATACTTAAAAAGCAGAAGGTGCCGCAAGTGTGACATGGCTGGGGGTGATATTATGCCATCGGCTATAAATAGAATCTATTTTTTTCGGGCGCAGGGAACAGCATGCGGGCGGCGACTGCCGTTGCGCAAGCACTGGGTAATACTAAAATTATCTCCATGCGGTGCAATCCGTTAGATGTTCCGGCGGTAGACTAGGATATCATTGGATTTATTTTCCCGGTGTATCACTGGACGCTTTGTGAGGCTATCCAAGACTTTATTTCCGCCTAGAAGACTTCGCCGAAATAAGCAACATCATCGGGCGGCGCAGTTCATCCTTCATTTCCGGAACCGTGTCCAACAGGTATTCTGCAGGTTTAGGCTCCACGATTCCCGTAATGATAAAGCCCGTCTGTAACAGAGTATTCAGATAGGTTGTTAACGTCTTATGGTATTTTATAACATGCTCTCCCAAGAAAACCGCTTCTCGCTTCCCTTCCAAAAAGTAGTCATCTACAGGCCAATGATCTCGGTTTCCTTTGTTGTCATAGCTCCAGTCCTGTGTGCCATAGGCTGTAAAAACAGGATGTTCTACAGAAAAGGTAAAATCCCCACCCTGCACAAGGCAATAACTTATACGCTGGCAAATATCACGGAAATCAGGTGTGTAATGAAAGGCAAGCGAACTGATAACGACGTCAAATGTGTCCGGTTCAAATTCCACATCCTCCATAGCCAGTTGCCTATACGCTACATTGGAGAATATCGTTTTCTGCCTGGCAAGAGCCAACATTTTCTCCGATATGTCTATTCCCAAAACAGAAGATGCGCCGTTTTCGGCAGCGTAAATGCAGTGCCATCCAAAACCACAGCCAATATCCAGCACACGTTTCCCCTGGAAACTGGGCAGCAGCTTTTTTAGCTCATGCCACTCGCCAGCGGCATTCAGTCCCTCGACGGAGCGAGGGAAGCGTCTGTATTTCTCAAAAAAACTATCGTCGTCGTATTTGTTTTCTCTCAATTTTAATTTCACCTCTATTTCCAAAAGCTAACGATTTGCTCCATTATACCATCCCTTAATGTATAACAATAACAGGCTAATATACAACCCGCCTGTTTTGTCCATGTAAGTGCGGCCGCCTTGGCCGCGCATGTTTAGGGCAATTACAAATAGGATTGCTATGGCAAAAAAATTTAATTCCAAGTATAGAATATCGGCGTTATTATAGTTGCCCCCAATATATATCCATTCAAAAGCAGAAAACAACCCGTCTTTTTTATATACGGCTAAAAGTCACCATTTGTATTTTATCATGCAAAATAAAAGAAGTCGATCGTAAACACCAAAGTGGATGGTCAGTTACCCCTACTTTCGGTGTAATGCCCGCCACGCGCGTATCCCATATCCGCTTGTGATCTTTGGAAATCGGAAGTATAATTATTTGATGCATTTGGTGCGAGGGGGGCGCGGGACAACCTATGTTAAGCCCCAAGAGGCCTGTGAAACCCCACGACGAAAGAAAACGCACGAAGAACAATTTGCAGTTCCATAAAACCATCCGATCATTCAGGCAACAGCATATGAACAGCCTATGCGCGAAGGAGGCGACCGATCCTGAAAAAGATTAACGCGCTTAAACGCAAGCGTGTCAACCACGCTTTAGAAAGTATGTTTGACTATCCGTTAACCATTGTGGAGGCCCCCATCGGTTACGGCAAAACCACGGCAGTCAGGGAATTCCTTGCGGCAAAGGGTGTTCCGGTCATATGGACCTCCTTCTTTTCCGAAAACGATACCCCGGAGGCGTTTTGGGGCAGACTGGCCGCGGAAGTGGGCAAGCTGGATGAAACGGCGGGCAATCGTCTCAAAAGCCTTGGCGCTCCTGCCGACGCGCCGCAGATAGCCGCCATCCTAACCATACTGAACGATCTTGACTATGAGAAAAATACGACTTTGGTCGTGGATGATTTCCACTTAGCAAAGGGCATGCGCGTTACAGGATTGATCCGGCGGTTCGTTTTGGAAATGCCGGAGGATTTCCACGCCGTTTTTATCACCCGGGACATGTCCCCCCTGGATATCTCGGAGCTTACCGCTAAGGGGCTGTGCAATATCCTTCCCCAGCAGACGCTGCGCTTTACAGCCGGTGAAATTCAGGATTACTGCGCCCTGATGGGCTTTCGGCCAAGCGAGGATGATTTGAAAAAGATCGCCCTGTATACCGGCGGCTGGATTTCACTGGTTTACCTGATCCTGCTGGGACTGGAGCGGGGTATCCCCGTAGGCCGCAACAGCGCTATCGACGAACTGGTGGAAAGAAACCTCTACAACGCTTATGATCAATCCATCCGCCAATTCCTGCTCAGGCTATCGGTGATGGACACCTTTACCGCGGAGCAGGCACGCTATGTCACACAGGAGAGCAGCGCGGACGAGCTCCTGCGGAAGCTGCGCCGGGAAAACGCCTTTATTTCCTACGACGAGGCGGCGGGCGTCTACAAAATCCACAACGTGCTGCTGGATTTTCTGCGCGCCAGACAGGGGGATAGTGAGGAACGCAGAGCCTTATACCGGCATGTGGGCGAATGGTATCTTGAACGCAAAGCATACATGCAGGCCTACGGATACCTCTTCCGCGCCGGGGAAACCGAGCGCATCCTTGCCTTGCTTGACAACGAGGATACCATCACCAACGACGCCTCCGACTTTGAGGGAGCCTATGCAATGTTTGCCGCCGCCCCCCGCGAGCTGCTGTTCAAATATCCGCTGGCTTATCTGCAATACATCGCTTCTCTGCTGCTTTTAAGCGGCGATCCGGACTTGGCGGTAGACGCCGCCGGCCGGCTCGACGAGCTTCATGCGGTCTACGAATGCGATGAGGGGCTTCATCCCGCCCGCAGGAACCGCGTTCTCGCGGAAATCAGCACGATACGCATCTTTGTCGCATTCAATATTGCCGAGGAAATGGTGGCCTGTACCAAAGAAGCGCTTCGGCTTCTGGAGGGCGGCGTCTCCTGCCTGATGAAGCGTGAGAGCGAATTTACCTTCGGATGCCCCCACTTCCTGTATACCTACTATAGGGAGCCAGGGAAACTCAAAGAGACGGCAGACTATATGGCGTCCGAATTTCCCGCCTTTCCTACGCTGGCGAGCGGCTGCGGAGCCGGCTGCGACATGGTGACACTGGCTGAATACGCACTGGAAACCGGCGACTGGCAAGCGGCCGAGCTGCATGCGTTCAAAGCGATGTATAAGGCCAAGGCAAAAGAACAGACGGGCATCGCCCTCTGCGCAGGGCTAACGTTAATCAGGCTCTATCTCTTTCAAGGGAGAACCGATGAGGGTATGGAGCTTTTGCGGCAGCTCCGGGAGGATGTGGCAAAGGAAAGCAGCGCCATTTACAATACCACGCTGGAGCTTGTAGAGGGGTATGCCTACGGTTGTCTCGCGCGGCTGGACTGTATTCCCCGGTGGCTGCAAATCGGCGATATGTCCCTCGCCCGTTTTATGTACCAAGGCATGGCTTTCAACTATATCGTCTACGGCAAGGCGGTACTGCTATCTGGAAACTACATACAACTCGAAGTGCTCACCGAAGAATTCGGGGGGTATTTCTCCATTCTTCAAAACCAGCTCGGCTTTCTCCATAACCAAATCCTGGAGTCGGCGGCGAGGTGCCGGCTTTATGGCATGGAAAGCGGCTGTGCATCGCTGAAAAGAGCCCTTGCTATGGCGCGGGAGGACCATATTCTCCTGCCTTTTGCGGAGTACGCCCCCGCCATTATAGGCATGCTGCGGCAGATCGCCAAGGACGATATACGGGATATATATACTAAAGAAGTGCTGGAAGCCTGCGAACAGTATCTGGAGAACTTAAAGCGCGCCCCGCAAAGTGCGGCTTCCCTGACGGAGCGGGAAAAGGAAGTCTTGATACTTGCCGCCGATGGCCTCAAGCGAAACGAAGTTGCTAACAGGCTGGGTGTTTCGGAGGGAACGGTAAAAACGCATTTACAGAACGTGTATCAAAAGCTGGATGTAAACGGTAAGACGGCGGCAATCAAGAAGGCCAAAACGTTAAAGGTATTTTAATTCCTCGATATAAAATACGCCGTTCGGCAGATACCAAATCATTCAAAAATCCCCTACACTTTATCGTGCAGGGGATTTTTGTATCCGCATCCTGAAAGGAGGCTCCTTGCCATGAGTAAAATGCTTAAAGTCACGCCCAACGATGATTATACGCTATTAGTAGAATTTGAGTTCGGAAATAAAATCATCTTTAATATGCGTGAACTCATAGAGACCATTCCGTATAGCAGCCTTACGGATCTGAGCCGTTTCAAAGACATCACGCTGGAGGAAAAGGCTATCCGATGGCCCGACCCCATGCCAGGAAAACCAACGGCATACCCCATTCGGCTGACGGTGGATAACATGCTGTTCGCCATACGGGAATAAGCGAAGGAGATCACAATGAGAAACTTCATCAAAAAAATCCCGGCCCTTCTGCTGGCGGCGGTGATGATGCTCACCATGCTTCCCACAGCGGCGCTGGCGGCGAGTGGAACCATCGCGGCGGACGGTACATATGATCTGTCCGCTTACGGAAGCAACAGCACCATTACGATCAATAGCGGGCTTACCGTCACATTAGCGGGCGACGCTACGACCTATACCAACCTTCAGATCGTCTGTGGGGCAAGCGTGAAACTGACGCTGGAAAATGTGAATATTGATACGCATACCGTCAATGGCAGCTGCGCCCTCTCCTTCATCGGTGCGGACAATACGCTGACGCTTGTGGGAGAGAACACGCTGTACAGCGGTTACAGGCAAGCGGGCGTGAGGGTGAACAGCGGCACCGAACTGACCATTCAAGGCGGCATTTACGATAAGCTTATAGCGACCGGCGGATACGGCGGCGCGGGTATCGGCGGCGCTTCCTACGTCCTCGATGGTCCTTCCGGCGAATGCGGTACCATCACCATTCAAGGCGGCGAGATCATTGCGACCGGCGGTCAACTTGGCGCGGGCATCGGCGGCGGTTACCGTGGCGGAGGCGGCGATCTTACCATTACAGGCGGCGTGATAACCGCCACCAGCTCCGGTGAAGGCGGAGCCGGAATCGGCGGCGGCAACTATGGCGGCTTCTTTGGTGCAGGAAGCAACATCACCATTACAGGCGGCACGGTAACGGCGCAAGGCAGCACATCCGGCGCGGGTATCGGCGACGGCTACCGCGGCAGCGGCACCGTCATCCTCATCACGGGAGGCGAGATCGATGCGACCGGCGGCCAGCATGGCGCGGGTATAGGCGGCGCTTATCGTTCAACCAGCGGAGAGGTTTCCATCAGCGGCGGCAGGATCACGGCAAAAGGCGGCAGGTGGGGTTCCGGCATCGGCGGCGGAGGCGGCGATATCGGCAGCGACGGCAGCAGCGGCGGCATCATCGGCATCAATGGCGGGGTGGTAACGGCAACCGGCGGCCAATATGGCGCGGGCATCGGCGGCGGAGGCGGCAATGCCACTTCCGGTTATACCGGCGGCAGTGGCGGTAATATCACCATCGGCGGCGGCACGGTAACGGCAAACGGCGGCGAAAATGGCGCGGGCATCGGCGGTGGGTACACCATCAGCGGCGGGGGCAGCGGCGGCAATGTCGTCATCAGCGGCGGCTCCGTCCACGCCACCGGCAATGGCGGCGCGGACATCGGCGGCAGCCTGAACGCCTCCAACCAGGGTTCGCTGAAAAACGGAGCGGGCGACGTTGTTTACCTCACCACTCTACGGCTCTTGGGAAGTGGCACTGGCAACGCGGCGGTGTCCTCGCTGACGACCGATTCGGCCTATGACTATGGCGTGAAAGATGTATTCACCTCCAACCTCGGCTGGCTATACCTCTACCTGCCGCTGGGAACGGCAACTACGCGAGTGGTCACATCCATCGGAGCATATACGGGCGGCGCGATTACCGCGAACTCGCCCGCCGAGTCTTATTTCTCCGAGGGCGGAGACGCCAGAGAAATTGAGCTGCGCAATAACGGCACGGCCATCCAATGGCGCTATGAGGGCGAAACACAATGGCATGACCTTGTGGCGCTTGCGGCTATAACCGGTGCGGACGGCGTAGACGGCAGGGAGATTGAACTGCGGGTGGACGGCGGCTATATACAATGGCACTACACCGGGGATACAAGCTGGAACAATATCGTGGCGCTTTCTGCCATTGCGGGTCCGCCAGGCCCGGCCGGAGAGGACGGCGCGGACGGCAGGGAGATCGAGTTGCGCAACAGCGGCGCCATCATCCAGTGGCGTTATGTGGGTGAAACGACGTGGAACGATCTTGTAACGCTTGCGGCTCTTGCCGGCGCGGACGGTGTGGATGGCCGGGAGATCGAACTGCGGGTAGACAGCGGCTATATCCAGTGGCGGTATGCCGGGGAAAACTGGAATAACCTCATGGCGGTTTCAGTCGTTGAAGGGCCGCAAGGGCAGCAGGGCGCGGCGGGCGCGAACGGCAGAGATGGGCGTGACGGTGTGGATGGCAGGGAGATTGAGCTGCGCAACAACGGCACCGCTATCCAATGGCGCTACGCGGGCGAAACGGCGTGGCGCGACCTTGTAACCCTTGCGGCTCTCACCGGCGCGGCGGGCGCGGACGGCAGAAACGGCAAGGACGGCCAAAATGGGAAAGACGGTAGGGATGGCAAGGACGGCGTAGGCGTGGCTTCTGTTATACTCAATGAAAGCGGCGAGCTGGTGTTCACCTTCACGGACGGCACCCAAATCGATCTCGGCCCGCTCCCCAGCGATTCGGTTTCGGTAATCGCGACGGTTCCCGCAGAGAATGGCGGCGTGAGTGCGGCGTTTCCCATTGCGCTGGGGGCCGCTGCATTGCTTTCCCATTTAGGGTGGCTGATACCGCTGCTGCGGCGGAAAAAAGCCAAGCGATAACATGTAACAGGAAAATGGCCATTGCCATCCTACCCTATACCGGCAAAACCAACAGCTATTATCTATGAATAGAGGAAATGGTATGAGCAAAAGCAATACTACCCAAAAGCTCATCGCTTTAATGCTGGCCCTTATGGTAATTATGAGCGTGGCGTCGATTTCAACTGCCGTGGAGCCCGGCGTGCCGCCCATGGATGCAAGCGGCGAAATCACCCAAGTTGAGGCCCTGGGCGAGGACATCGCACAGCAATATGTTGCCACAGGTACCGACTGGGCCGATCTGGCTCTGCCGGAACAACTTTCTGCGACGGTGAACGCCGAAGAACTGAGCATCCATGTGGTTTGGCAATCTACGCCGGAATATGATGGAGGTTTGGCGGGCACATACCTGTTGGCCCCCGTATTGCAGGAGGGGTATACACTTGCCGAGGGCGTGACCCTGCCCGGCATCACGGTAACGGTGGAGGAGCCCATGCTTCCCATGCTCGCTGCCCTCGCTGACGGCGCTTCGTCGCATGTAGGAGATGTCGCGCTTTTCCCGTATAATTTTGCACCGCGATCCTGGAAAGCCGCCAACGGCGATTCGCTTGCCAAAGCAGGGAACGAGAGCCTGTTTGGTCTGCTTGAAACCAAATTCGGCGGAGATGGCGTTACGAGCTTCAATTTGCCGAGTCTCGGAAATCATGCGCCCCACAGCAGCCTGCGCTATCATGTTGCGGTTGGGGAAACTGCGGGCCGGGAACCGGTGATTTCGGAGGTCCGGCTGTTTCCGTATGACGCGGAAGCCGCCATGCCATCTGTGTGGCGTCGCTGTGACGGACGATTACTGGGTATTGATGCTTCCGAGGCAAACGACCGCCTGTTTCAATTTATTGGAATCACATATGGCGGAGATGGTGGAAGTACCTTTGCGCTTCCCGATCTGCGCGCCCTTGAGCCCGAGGGCATGGGCTATTATATCTGCCTGCCCGACGATCCAAACATATTGATTGAAGACGCCCTCATTGGCGAAATGATACTCATCGCCGGCAATCCTCATGGAACGAGGATGGAGGAAAGCATCGTGCCATGTGATGGGCGTCTGCTTCCGGTCTCGACGAACCAAGCGTTGTTTTCCCTGCTTGCCACAACCTTCGGGGGAGACGGCAGATATGACTTCGCCATCCCAAACACCTGCGAAGACTCCGCCGGGGCCTCGCCCACTTTGATGAACCCGCTGCCGGGCTTGCAGTATTACATTGTCACGTCCCCGTCTGCGACATTCCCGAATCCCTAACGAGGAACATAGCGGATCAAGAGGAGAAATCGATATGAAGCGATCCAATAAGCATATCCCCGCCGCGCTGCTATGCCTGATCCTGCTGCTGGGAGCGCCACAAAGCGCGGCTGCCTTATCCCCAGCAAATGTCGCGAAGGATCGGCCCGTGACGGTATCGGCCACGGAAGATGCCGGCAGCCGCTTTGCCCGAGGTACGGTGCTCCCCTATACAGGGGCCCGCGCGGTGGACGGCAGCACCGCCGACTATAGCTACTGGTACACCACCGGCGCTACGAAGACGCTTACGGTAGCGCTTGCGGCTCCTGTGAAGATCGATCGCTGGGTCGTTACAGGCATAGACAAAAACGGTCAAACGGACCTGTACCCAAGTGATTTCAAACTAGATGTCAGCGCGGACGGTGCGGCTTGGACCACCGTGGATGCAGTGACCGGGAATACCGCGCGCATATGTGACCGTAGCTTTGATGCGATAACCGCCGCTTATGTTCGTCTCGACATAACGAAGGGCAATCAGAGAAACGACAACTGGGTAGCCATCAGTGAATTTGCGGTATATGAGGAGGTTGTCAACTCCGCGCCTATAAGCGCTGCGTCCCCGCAAACCCTGCTGGTCGGCGAAACGGTGGATTTTACCGCATCTGACATCGCAACGGATGCGGATGGCGATGTGCTGACCATCACGCAGATCGTTACCGCCCCCTCTTCCGACATAGCGACGGCAGCCCTGAACGCGGGCACGGTCACCATCACCGGAAAAACCGCGGGCAGCACGTCGGTTGTCGTGAGGGTCAGCGACGGCAAGGATATGGTGGATGCGAGCGTGACCATCACAGTAAAGGCGCGCACCTACATCCTTTCCTGGGTGGGAACGGCGTCGGCATTTGACGACCTGAGCTACGGTTATTCTTCCGGTAGCAGTGCGTCATATACCGTGAAGAACACGGGGAACTCCGAAGTGACCGGCATCACGGCCAATATCACGGCGGGAGGCGATAATTTTACGGTTTCCAGCGCACCCGGCTCCACCCTTGCGCCGAACGCGACCGCAACGGTGACTGTGAGCTCCAAGCCGGGACTGGCCGCGGCCAGTTTGCCGTATACGGGTATGCTTACGATCACATGGGCTAGCGGCGGCAGCGGCATCACGCAATTGCTTTCCCAAAAGGTGGACAAGGCAAACAACACCCTAAGCATTTCCTGCGCCAATATCTCCTTTGGGCAAGCCCCTGCGCCAACCGTCGTAACAAATACAAGCGGCGGGGCGATTGCCTATGAATACAAGGTGCAGGGAGCCGGAGACGATACCTATAGCTCCACCGTTCCCACCGGGGTCGGTAGCTACACCGTGCGGGGAACCTCGGCAGCTACGGCTAACTATAACGCAGCCATAGCCACAGCTGGTTTTACAATCGCGAAAGCGAACAACACCTTAAGCATTTCCTGCGCCAATATCACCTTTGGGCAAACCCCTGCGCCAACCGTCGTAACAAATACAAGCGGCGGGGCGGTTGCCTATGAATACAAGGCACAAGGGGCAACCGATACAACCTACAGCGATACTGTCCCTACCGAAGCCGGAAGCTATACCGTGCGGGGCACCTCGGCGGCTACGGCCAACTATAACGCAGCCATAGCCACAGCCAATTTTGCCATCGGCAAAGCGAACAACACCTTAAGCATTTCCTGTGCCAATATCACCTTCGGGCAAACCCCTGTGCCAACCATCGTAACCAATATAAGCGGCGGGGCGGTTGCCTATGAATATAAGGTGCAGGGAGCCGGAGACGATACCTATACCTCCACCGTTCCCACCGGGGCGGGAAGGTACACCGTGCGCGGCACCTCCGCCGCCACCGCAAACTATAACGCCGGCGCCGCTACCGCCAATTTTACCATTGGCAAGGCGAACAATACCCTAAGCATAACCTGTGCCGACATTAACTATGGAACTGCCCCCGCGCCATCCGCAGTAACCAATATAAGCGGCGGGACGGTCACCTATGAATACAAGGCGCTGGGGAGCGGGGATGACGCCTATACCGTAACGGTTCCGACACAGAGCGGCGATTACGTCGTGCGGGCAACCTCGGCCGCCACGTCCAATTATAACGCCGCTACAGCCATAGCGTATTTCAGCATCCATAAGGCGACGCCAACCCTGGCGCTAACGGCTGACCCCGCGGGCACCCGGGCCCGCCCCGGCAGCGTGGCGCTAACGGCGGCGCTCCCCGATGATGCCACGGGAACCCTGACCTTTTTGGTGGGGACAGACTCCATAGCAGCCGTAACACTGCCGGTCAAAACAGCCTCTTTTACGCCGACAACGGTAACCAACACATACGGTTTCGCCGTAGAATACAGCGGCGACGATAATTACAACAGCGCAGCCAGCGCGACACTAACGTACCATTTTACAAAATCCAATCAGGCCGCATTGAATACCGCGGACGGCACGGTCAGTTATGGAAGTACGCTGGATTTATCCGCTTTGGTCAGCGGCGGCTCCGGCACAGGCTCAATTAGCTTTGCCGTGACGGGCGGTCCTGGTGAAATCAATGGCGCGATACTGACGCCCACCGGCGCGGGCAATGTGGATATGACCGTGACCAAAGCGGCTGATAACGATTATAACGCCAAATCGACCTCTTTTAAGGTAACAGTAACCCCCCGTGTCGTTACCTTTTCGGTGGCTCCTGTTGCGATGCAAGCTCACACCGGCAGCGCCGTTACCCCTAAGCCGGAGGTGAAGGATGGAAGCATCGTATTGACCGAGGGGCTACATTTTACCTACAGCTATGACAACAACACGGATGTGGGAACCTCCGCAGCCATCCATATCACCGGGATCGGAAGCTACGCGGGCAGCACCGGCTGCGTAACTTTTACCATAGGCGGAGCTATCCCCACGATTATTATGCCCCCCGCTGTTGGCGGTACGGTCTATGTAGGAACGGCATTGTCACAAATTACGTTGACGGGCGGCGAGGCCAATGTCGGCGGGCATTTCGAGTGGGTAAGCCCATTGGCAACGGCCGTATATGGCTCGAATACCTTTGAAGCCCGCTTTTTACCCGATGATCCCGTCCTTTACACACAGGTAACCGGGATCAATGTTACCTTTAACGCAGTCAACCGGCCAAGCGGTGGCGACGATAGCAGTTCATGGGAGAGAAAGCCCGACCAGCCCATGGTTGCCGGTGTGACCGCCGCCGCACAGGCGGCAAACGGTATAGCCAATGCGAATATCCCGGATAAATCCATCGCCGATGCCATAGCAAAAGCACAGGCCGAGGCAAGGGCACAAGGAAAAACCGCAAATGGCATTGCTGTGTCACTGAATATCACTTTGCCGCGGGGCGCATCCTCCCTGGCCACAACGCTAACGCAGAACGCTCTACGCAGCCTTGTGGGCGCAGGGGTAAACAGCCTTACGATCAATGGTGCGGCGGTGCGTATCAGCTTTGACCTGAAAGCCTTGCAGGAAATTCAGAAGCAGAGCAGCGACAACATCACCATCAGCATTGTTGCCACGAAAAATCTTCCCAAACGGGCGAAGGCCCTGATCGGCGCAAGGCCGGTGTATGACATCACGGTAAGCTATGTGAAGGACGGCAGGACCATTATAATATCGGCTTTTAACGGCGGGCTCGCGACAATTTCCATCTCCTACATGCCCGGCAGAAACGAAACCGCAGGCTGGCTGTTTGGCGTGTATGTGGATGGCAAGGGCAACGCAAACCGCATCTTAGGTTCGGTTTATGACACCAATAGTGGAAGGCTGCTCATCCCTACCGGTCACTTGTCGATGTACGGCGTCGGCTACACGGCCCCTGCGGAAAAATATACCGATACCGCCAACCATTGGGCGAAGGAAAGCATCGACTATGTGGTGGGGCGCGGATTGGTTAGCGGTATTGCCAAAAAGACCTTCGCGCCAAACATGGTGATGGATCGCGGGATGATCGTTACCGCCCTTGGCAGGCTGGCCGGTGTGGACGTGAGCGCCTACAAGACCAGCAGCTTCAGCGACGTGGCAGTAGGAAAGTACTACCTGCCCTATGTTGAATGGGCCTATCAAAATGACATTATCAGCGGCACCGGAGACGGCAAGTTCGCGCCTGAAAGGGCCGTCACCCGCGAAGAAATCGCCCTGATCCTGCAAAACTACGCCAAAATCACCGGCTACAAGCTGCCCGTAACCCGTGAAGCTATCACTTTTGTCGATGCTTACGGCATCGGCGGCAGCTATGCGGCGGCGGTCAAGGCGATGCAGCAGGCGGGCATTATAATGGGGAAAAACGGCAACAGGTTCAATCCGAAGGCTGGCTCTACCCGCGCCGAGGTTGCCGCGATGCTTCACCGCTATGTCAAGCTGACTATCGACCCCACGACAGCCCAGGGCTGGGCGCTGAACGACGACGGCGGGTATATGTACTACAAGGATGGTAAGGCGCTCATAGGAGCACAGAGCATCGACGGCGCGAAGTATTTCTTTGACGCTGCCGGAACGCTGAAAACCGGTTGGGTAAAGGGTTAAACCGTTTCACCCCGCAAACCGTTGCGGCTCAGAAAAGCGCCATATCCCGCTTCTGCAAAGCACCAATCCTTACCTCTGTTGATTAGGCTGGATTCAGCTGCGCAGCGTGGCACGCGGGCGATCCGTGTGCAACAGGAGGCCTAGGCCATCCGCCGCGGAGGTTACGAGAATATCCGCATGGGCGAGAAGGCCGGCGCATAAGCCTTCCCGATCCAGCACAGCAATGGCGAGATCGGCCGCCTGCAACATCTTCATATCGTTAAATCCGTTTCCCAGGCAGACAACGCCCGGCCCAAGTTCTTGAACGAACCGGGCCTTATGCTCTGCCGCCCCGCTCACAGGAAAGGTGCATACCTGCGCCGGCAGGCCTTTACATTGTTCTTGCACCGTGCCATATGTATCGGCCGTAAGTATATGTATCTGTAAATGGGCGCGCAAGGCTTCAAAACACGCTGCTACATCTTCAATCAGTTTTCCATCCCGTGCGATGGTGCCGTTATAATCGACAACCAGATGATGCAGGGTCAATGTCTCACGGCCAGGGATATCGATCTTTATCATAGCTTCCCTTTCATGATTCCGCTTATCAGAATCGAATGCAATCTTTTAACACTTTCCTTCCGCGAGCGCTCTACTGTGTCCGCAGCAGAGCTTGCCGGAAGTTCGCTTCCAAGACGCACTCTTTCAATTTGCAACGCTATTTTCGCGGCAAGGCTTTGAATAAACTCTTATGCTTTGCTTATTATATCATGCCGGCTAAAATCAATCATAGGGATTTCCTATCAGCGGGTATCCGTTATCGCATTTTTCAATCCGCGCCCAATTTGCAGTTATACAAAATTGACGAACCCAATATATATTGCTAGACTCTTAATCATGATGCTATGGATGAGGTGGCAAAGCGGTGTTTGTCGATTTACATATTCATGAAGCAGCCTTTTCTTCGGATAGCCAAATGGCGCTGGAAGAAATTGTGGCAAATGCCCGACTGAAGGGACTGGACGCTATATGCATAACCGACCATGACAGCATGGGCATAAAAGAAAGAGCCGAGGAATACGCCCATAAAATTGGCTTCCCAATATTTGTAGGTGTGGAGTATTATTCCTTGTGGGGGGATATTACCGCATGGGGAATTGACGACTTACCCAAAGAACGGCTTCCTGCGCAGACGTTCATAGATTATGTGCGCAACCAGGGCGGCTTTTGCGTTGCATGCCACCCTTTTCGCAACAACAACCGGGGCTTGGCCGAACATTTGCGGGAGGTTCGGGGCTTGCATGGCGTTGAGGTGCTCAATGGCAGCACATCGGCGGCGGCGAATGCCCGCGCGCTGGCCTATTGTCGGGAGCTGGGCCTTGCGCCCATCGGCGCAAGCGATGCCCATTGGCTTAGCCAGCTTGGGAAGTATGCAACATGGCTGCCCGAACGGGTGGATAATCTGGCCGATTTTGTGCGGGCGCTGCACGCGGGGGGATGCAGGCCCGCTATGTTTGAAAAGGAGGGCTATCGCATGAGCGATGTGGATCAGGCGATGGCCAAGGTCTAAACCACTTTTAAATAACCCTAGATAAGATGCGGAAAAAGGGGCCCGGCTGCGAAAGCGTTCAGAGCCCTTTTCTTAACCCGCACTTCCCCGCTATCCGCGTATGCCGTGCATTTTCGTTTCATATATGCAGCTGTTTTCTATTATTTCGCCTTATTGAAAAATGTAGTTTTACCCCAGCCGCCCGCGGTGTTTTCCAACCGCTGGGGATGGGCGGTAATACTAAAATCAAACTACAAATCACGCCAATTCCGGACAATACTTTCTGAAGAAGAATCAGAGCAATATGGCAGACTATCGTACTACGTTGAAGGATCTTGGCATGGATCTGGAGGCGCACGATGTGCTGTGCGATGTGCTGCGCACTTTATCTGGTAGCCGTATTTCTGTTATATACCACCTTTAATTAAATACACATTATGCCCTACCGTTTTTATATCAAAGGGCCGATCACGCTATATGTGGCATAGCTTAGCATGGTTTTGCAGATGATAAGGCAGAGATTAAAAAAGGAGCTTTATCATGAATCCGTTTGAGCAAAAGCCTGTGCAAATAAAAGACACGATTATGGATTGGGCAACTATGTATCCAATGCCATATAACAAGATGACCGTTGATCCCTATACAAAAGTTCGCATCATCCTGATGAATGGTATAGAGGTGGAAGCGGTCATGTTTAAGCACCAGTTTCACCGCAACTGTCCGAACAATGATCTGCGCCGTGAGCTTGCGTTATCCCGCCGTATTGAACAACAGCAGCAAAAGCATATCAATTGGCTAAAACCAATCGATGAAACGCAGCTTGAAACCACAATCGGATATGAACATGTGGCGGTGGATCTGACCGCCTGGCTTGCACAAAACGAGCCTGACGCTTATGTGAAGCAGGCACTGGACTTTGCTCTTTTGGAGGATTTTGATCACCTATACCGCTACGCGAACCTATTAGATCTGGATGTACAGATTCCCACACAGCAACTTGTGAAAAGCTATGTGGATATTACACCGGGGCGCCCCACGATTGCGGAGCATCGTTTTCCGTTTGATTCCGTTAAAAACCCGATAGATTGCAAAACGGCGGACATCCGCACGAAGCTGAATACCCTGATTATAACCGCAGGCGAGCAGCAGACGATGAACTTTTATATGAACATCGGCAACACCTATTATAATGATCTGGGCCGCCAGCTTTATTTGGAGATCGCCATGATTGAGGAGCAGCATGTAAGTCAATACGGATCGCTTTTGGACCCAACATGCACTTGGCTCGAAAACCTCTTGCTGCACGAATATACCGAGTGCTATCTTTACTACTCCTTCTATCAGGATGAGCTGGACGCAAATGTGAAATCCATTTGGGAAATGCACTTGCAGCAAGAAATTGCGCATCTGCATCAGGCAGCAGAACTGCTGCGGCAGTATGAGAACAAGGACTGGCAGCAAGTGCTCCCCGGCGGAGAATTCCCCAAGCTGCTTCAGTTCCATGATACCCGCGACTATGTTCGGCAGGTTCTGGGCCAGCAGATTTTATTAACCGCGAACCGGGAGCATTATACCCCCGTTCCCCAGCTACCGCAGGATCACGAATTTTTCTTTTATCAGAACCGTGTGAATCATGATGTAAACTCGGTGGCCAGCCATAATGTGATTGCCCGGCATCAGCAAACGTATAATGTGGATTATCGTGTAGAGGCACAGCCAAACCCTGTACAGGAATTAACAGACCGTACGGTGGATAATACAACGATTGCCCGCTAGGTGTTAGTTCAGATCCCCCGCTATGCCATGCTTAGAAGCGGCAGCGCAAACTCCATCTTTCTGCGGGAGGCGGACGGTAGCGATAAGCGGGAATTCCTTCTTCCTGGCATTATATGAACTTAGCTTTATCCCTATCGCACCGAATCTGATGTTCTTGCAATTTGGGGGCGGTGCTCAACATGAGCATTACCGCCTCCTACGCAGCCATCGTTATATTCCTTTTGCGTATGCTGCTCAAAAAAGCGCCCAAGTGGATTTCCTATGCTATGTGGGCTATGGTTTCGCTGCGGGCGGTATTGCCTTTCTCATTTTCCTCCGTATTGAGCCTATTCGGACGTTTCGGCGTGGCCGATGCGGTTGCCGCAAATGGAATGATTCGCTATATCTCGGAAAGCATCGGGATAAGCGAGGCGCCTGTCTTATCTGTTCCGAAAGCATTCGTTCGCTTTGCGCGCTTTCTTTAGCTTTTCCGGACTATCGCCATTGTTCCGCTTCATCCCGCTAAACAGCATGTTAACAATGGTGCCGGCAATCATGCTTAGGAGCGCGGTAACAATCAGCACCCAGCCCCCTGTCGCGGCCTGTTTCTTAAAGCAAACCATAGCGCCCACGAGCGACAAAACCGTTGCCGTACTCAGAAGTACAACGCTCATGGCCAGCGCCTGCCCGGCCTGATAGGTTTGAAAATAGCAGGCCGGGTTTACGGCCAGGCATTTCCCCCGCAAATCCAAATAGGCGCCGGGAGAAAGCTTCAGCAACAGCGCGCGGTCCTCCCCATCAATATTGAATAATATGATGTGTTCCGATTTCTCCTTGTTGGAAGAAACCTTTATAAAGCCGCCGTAAGGAATCCGCAGATCACCCGCCGTTATTCCATCATCAACCATGACTATACTTTTCATTGTTTTTATTGTGCTCCAACTATTTTGTAAAACTACCTAAGCTTATGTATCCGATAGGAAATGGGTAAGCGAACAAGTCTCGCCCGGCTCTAGAGTATAGAATTCTTCATCCCATTGGCCGGATACCAGCTTATCCAGCACACGCATAGAGCCTTTGCATGTGGATAGGCGCAGATCAAAGCGCTCGGCAAACGCACGAGGGATATCCATACTTTCTTCTATATTATATGCGCCCGTATCAACCATCGTAATGGAGGTGTAATTTTTCAGCATAAGCCGATAGACCAGCATGGCTTTTTCCTCGCCATATTTTTTGCAGGCTCGGAGGTATTCCGCCTCAAAGGATTGGTCTCCCAAAAGCCAACCGCGCGTCCAATAGAGCGAATATGCGTTCCGTTCGCATGCCAATTGCATTTGGATGCAATCATGGAAGCGCGGAATGATCAGCCGAGATGTTGCGGAGCCGACTCCTTCCAACGCGTTGCCGCAAAGCGTTATGGCCAAAAGCACCGTAGGGTAGGCCGCGTATTTTTTGATAGCCGCCTCCAACTGCGCTTGCAGCCGCTTAGGGGTATCGTGCAATCCCCGATCCAGCCAGGTGATTGGCATATCGCAGCCGTGGATACGCATAACATATGCAAGCTCATCCTCCAACATCTCGCATGCGATGATGGCACAGTTATTCGACGTCAAGTATAAGTCCCCCCCAAGCCATTTTGATGGAAGCAAGTACTTTTCTCAAAGGAAAGAAGCCGGGAGGATCCTCCCGGCTTTTTTGTGACTATTCCAAGGTAAAACGCGAGCTGATCATACTACCTTGACACATTAGAATCTGAACTTGATCCCCATATCGGCCAGATCAGCCTTAACCTTATCATAGCAAGCCTGCCATGCGGGAGTCGGCACGATGAGCTTTACATCATAGATCTCGTTAAAGGGCTGTCCCAGCTTCGGATCATCCAGCGTATGCTCATACTTCTTATAGATCGTACGAATCATCTCATTGCCTTCCGCTTCCGTCATGCCCATATGGAACACAGCGTCAACCACCTCGGCAAACAGCCTGTTTTCCAAGCCGGAGCAGTTGGGATAAACGCCGTTGGTGGAACCAAGGCTATCGGTATGCAACGCGCTCAGCTCCTGGGCAATCGCCAGGGCCGCAGCCTCATACAGCACTTCCTCGGTGCCGGCGCCGCAGGTGGTCCACGCGTCCGCCAAAATTGCGATGGGCGATTTCAAAGCAAACGCACGGCCGATTATGCTATCCATCCACATTCCTTCACGGGTGCTCACGGAAACATACTTGTTGTGAATCGCGTGCAGGCAATGCATTTGCACACCATATGCGGCGGTAGCTAGCATAATAGCCGCCGCGCCCACAAGCGCCGCGCCTTCCACGCCACCCGCGAAGCCGCCAATGATGGGGTCCATCAGGCTAGTGGTAAAGGCTGGGTATTCGGTACCCGTCATCACGCGAGACAGGCGGATATAATCTGTCTTTAGCTCGGATAGAACGGGAATCATGTGCGAATCCGTGGTCCGCATATACTTATCGTTGCAGATCGCAAGCGTGCCAAGCTCGGTGGCGCTGCTCTCACCGGCAGCATAGATATGCGTGCCAGGGCGGCCATAGCGGGTGAGCGCTTCGCGCATCCAGAGCATCTCTTGGCGGCAAGCCCGGATTTCCAACGGGCCGCCGGTCTTCACGTCCATTCCTTCGATGGAAACAAGGCTGCCCGGGATAATGATATCCAACAGGGGTTCCTTGGCATAAGACATCATGATGGGGAGGAAAAGCTCCTCCGGCAGCGGCGTGCCGGGGCAACCGCCGCAAACACACATCTTATACCCATCGTGAACCCGACGCGCTCTAAGGATACGCGCATCCTTGCCCTCGCCCAGCAGCATCTCCTTGGGGGCCTGCTCAAGAGCCAGCATCAGTTCCTCGCGGCTAAAGTGGATCACCCGGCTGGTATCCACACAAAGCATGCCCATTTCATCGCACATCTCCAGGGCGGCCTCGAATAGATTGCCCGCCATGACATCATCGGAAACGATAACGTTCTCCTTGTCAAACTTAATGCTGTATTTTTTGGTAAGACGCTTGCTCGTCTTATACAGCTTCATATTATAATCGTCTTCTTTAATGTAATCTCCGTTTTCTGCTCTGCGCAGTACTTCAAAGATATCCGCCATTTACTTGCCCTCCGCGTACATTTTCTTAACCAATTCAACCGCCTCAACCGCCGTACCGGAATAGCCGTCCGCACCGATCTGCTCCACATATTCCCTCGTAACGGCGCCACCGCCCATGATTACCTTGATCTTATCCCGGACGCCGCAGGCTTCGAGGGTGCTGAGCACTTCTTTGGAGAAGGGCAGCGAGGTGGTTAACAACGAGGACAGGCCGATGAAGTCCGCCTTATGCTCCAGCGCCTTTTCGACGAAGACGTTCGCTTTCACATTGTTTCCAAGATTGTGCACGGTAAAACCGGCAACGCGCAGCATCGTGCAAAGAATCTCACGGCCAATGTCATGGATATCGCCCTGTAGATTACCTACAACCAGGCTGATAGGGGTTTCGGTCTTCTCAACCCTCTTTTCAATCTCGGGCGTCAAGATCGCCATAGCGGATTCCATGGCATTGCCCCCCAGTATCAGCTCGGGCAGAAAGCACTCGAGGTTTTCAAACTGTCTACCCAACTCGTTGATGCCGGCGGTCAGCGCGTCTACGATCGCAAACACATCCACGCCCTGAGCTAAGGCCTCTTGGGCCAGTTCCGCCGCATTGCCCTCATCGGTATCGATGACGCTGTCGGTAAGCTTCTTCAGCAGTTCGTTCATGTTTATCTCCTCTCAATATTTAGATGTAATTGTTACACCGTTTGTTTTTTACGTGTGTTCGTTGCCACTACCCAGTAGATAATACCGGTAATAATAACGGTTGAATAGATTGCGCCAATCGAATTCATAATGAAATCCAGATTCATGGCCACAAAGTATGCGACTACGCCCGCGCACCAGGAGCCGACGGCTACCCAATTGATTCCGTTTTTGTACCAATATCGTCCGCCGACCGTTGCGCACTGGGACCAATCATAATTTCGTTTCTGGATAACATAGAAGTCGATAATCATGATAGCAAGCAGGGGTGCGAAGATGAGGCCGATATATTCAAGGAATACGACAAAGCTATCATAGAAACTGCCCACAACTACAGGAACCAGGGTAACCAGCAGGCAGATAGCGGATGTGCCGTATAGCGCCACCTTTTCGTTCATCTTGGGAAAGACGTTTGCAGTCGACATGCCGGCGGCATAGATGTTGACGCAGTTGGTCGTGGTGGTTGCCAGAATGAGAACCAGGAAAGCGACCCAGCCCAAGCCCAGCGCTCCCACGATGCTGGAAGGGTCGGAAGAGTTGGGGTCGAATACACCGGTACTGATGGAAGCGGCAACCGCTCCAAACATACCCACGATGGCGAACCAGAACAGCGCCACGTTAGCGCCGATCATCGGCGCGACCACAGCGGATTTTTTATCCTTTGTATACCGCGTGAATTCGGCGATGGCGGGAATCCAGCCAAAGCTAAAGGCCACCATAACATCCATTGCCTTGCCAAACGGGATGACGAAATTTCCGGTCGGCTTCCAGGCTAGGATTTCGGTAATGGGATATGCTTGGAAGATGACGATGGTTTCCCAAACCGTCAAAACGATCAAAAGAATAACGGACAGGCGCTCCGCCACTTTGATGGAGTGAGAGCCGCCGACGACCGTCATCAGGATCTGGATAACGCTAACGATTACAACGCCGAGTATCATGACCCACGTGCTTCCTTCCTCTCCGAAGGCCGGCCAGCCAAACATCTGGCTAAACAGAAAGCTCATGGAGATAGCCGCGATATAGGTATTGCAAGCGCACCATCCGATGAACTGGATGGTATTGAGAACGGAGGGCAAGGAAGAACCGCGAATGCCAAAGGACGCGCGAGTCAGACCCATCGTCGTTGTGCCCACCTTATAACCCATATAGCCAATGAGCGCCATGATGGCATAGGCAATGGGATTTGCAATGAAAATGACTGCGAAACCACCAAGCACGCCAACCGCGGCAATAACACCGCCGGTATACCAGGAAGATGTGTTGGCATTGGCCCCAATCCAGGTCGCAATCATATCCCAGAATCCATAATGCCGAGCCGACATTGGAACAGCAACCTCCACGGGGAATTCCTCAGGAGCCGCTTGTACCGCTTTTTTATTGGTTTCCATAGAGTTCTCCTTCCAACCATATTGATTGATTTGTTTGTGCTGAACTTAACATAGATGTGTGATTCGATTCGCCCCGAGCCGACGGAGTAGCAGGTTGAACATATATATGCGGTCTTGTAACTGGTTTCGAATATAATTATAACTTACCAAGCTTAAAATACCATTGTGCATAAGAACATTTTCTTTGCAATTTTATATCATAAATTTATATTCTAATACAAGAATGTGAGCTTTTTGGGTCTAAAGACTATTTTTTCGCATACTGACCCATAGATTTTTCTAGTGGTTTATCCCACAGATGGCCCGAAATATCGAATTTGAGAGCATATTTGAACAAAAGTACATGAAGCCCCTTGCCAAAATCCATAATTTGTGCGATTATACAATAAAACTATTATAAGGTGGCGGGATTATGGTTATAACGTATGATATCGCGAACTATATTTTAGAAGAACTCACCCGCATGGTTGACTTGCCGTTGTACATTACAAATCACAAGGGGATCATCGTTACCGGTTACAATAAAGCGTTAATCGGGAAGGAAATTCCCTCGGCGCAGATAGCCATCAGCCAAAACGATAAAATCGAGTTGCAGGGCGACCGGCCGCCGCATCTCAAGGGAATCGTATTCCCGATTTATTTTTATGATAATTGCGTTGGCGCAACCATTATCACCGACGATCCCAAGCGGTATGAAGAATATGTTTACATCCTGAAGTTCTCCATTGAAGCGCTCATTGAAAAATGCGTTCAGACCAAACAAGGAACCAATAAAAGGAGGATGATCGAAACCTGGATCGCAAATTTATTCGACGAGGAATATATCGATTGGGATGAAATGCAGCGTGGAGCGCAGACGCTGGGGATCAATACCAATGCCGCCTCAACGATTGTTGTTATGAACGTTTTCGCCAAGGTAAATATGGTTGGCGCGCTCGCATATAACGATCCCTCTTTCGTAGAAAACTACATTGTACAAAATCTCGTTAACACCATCAAAATTAATTTCTTTAGTTACCTTGGCAGAAATCTTTATGCCTTCAGCATTGAAGCCAACGCGGCCAGAACCCGTACCCGCAACATGCCGCGCAGCGTGCTCAACGAGGCGCTGACGCAGCTTAACACCGAATTTGCACAGATAAATATGAGCTGCATGATCGGCATCGGCACCACGAGCAGCACCCTGCAAGGATACCGCAACAGTTTTTTCCAAGCAAAAAAGAGCATTGAGCTAGCCCAACGGCTTGGCAGTCAGTCGCCGGTCATGCATATCTATGACTGGGGAATTCTGTACTTTTTGTGCCAAACGCCCAAAGGCATAGCCAAGTCCCTCGTTTCGCAATATCTTAGCGCGACTCCGAACTTTCAAGGCGAAATGGTCGAAACCATGCAGTTGTTCTTTCAGAAAAACTGCGCGATGCAGCAAACGGCGGATAGCCTCCAAATTCATAAAAATACACTCCTTTACCGGCTCAAGCGGGTAAAGGAGCTGTATGGTCTGGATCCGCAGAACTTCCAGGACGCCGTTATCCTGCAATTGCTGCTGCACATGAAACGCCTGTATCCGGATATTGTAGAAGCCGCCGCAGACGATCGCAAAGGGTTGCTATAAGCGTTTGTCAGAATATCAGGGTTTCTATATAGCGGCTGTTAAAATAGGGGTTGGTTGCCAATTCCACGGTTTCCATGCGCCGTACGATTTCCGTAGCCTCCCCCCGCTTATGCACGGATTGTAGGATCTGCCCCGCGCCATTGCCGGCGGCGTTGCCAATAGCCACAGTTTTCTTGGCGAAGTCCGGAGGGATCAGGCCGATCCGCTCCGCGCTTGCCGGGCGCAAATAGCTGCCGAATCCCCCGCAAAGGATGATCTGGTCAATTTCCTCGTATGCTAGCCCGCTTTCGTGTATCAGGGTATCCATGCCGGCACGAATCGCCGCCTTTGCCAGTTGCAACTGGCGGATATCTTTTTGGGAAATGAAGACCTGGCTATCCCCCAGGAAGAACATGCCGCTCTCAATTCTTAATTTTCCCTTTTGGTTAACCAACTCGGCCTGTAGCAATGCCGCCACCGCATCGATGAGGCCGGAGCCGCAAAGCTTATTGGCCGGCGCGTTGCCGATGGTCGTGAAGGAAAACGTGCCCTCTCGATATTGAACGGAATCGATCGCGCCCAGGGATGCGTTTCCACCGCAGGAAATGCCGGCTCCCTCGAAAGCGGGTCCGGCGGCCGTAGAGCAACAGCGAAGGTCACCTTGCACACTTAAAACCATCTCGCCGTTTGTGCCCGCATCCACCAGGAGAATATTCCCCCTTTTGTTCATGATGTTGCTGGCGAGCACGCTGCACGTGATATCCGCCCCGATATAGGCCGATGAGCATCCGGGAACCAGGCAGGGAACGCCGCTAAAGCCATCCAGCTTTGCATCGAAGATGCCGTCAAAACCCTCCGTCATCACAAATGGCGCAACGGCCAGCGGAGCCGGCTCGATCCCGAACAAAATATACAGCATGGTTGTGTTGCCGGCAATCGTAAGCTGGCGAATCTCCGCCGGGGAAGCGCCGACCTGGGCGCATAGCCTTTGCAGCATATCGCCCAGTTGGCCGCGAACCAACTCGGATAAAGGGGCGACCGTTTGCTTGTTGCAATGCACGATGCGGGAGATTACATCGCCGCCATACATCTGCTGCCGGTTCAACTCGCCAAGAACGGCGACCGGATACTTGCTTTCCGGCCTAAAAAGTTGCGTGGCAATGGTGGTCGTCCCAATATCGATGGCAACGCCGTAACCATTGGAGTATAGCGGCTGCAAGTCCCCATCCCAGGGAGAAAACGCCGTTTCCACCACTGCGTCCGCAGCGCGCTCGATCACCTCGATCTTACAATCACCCTGCACGCGCGCATAGCATGCCAAGCGGATTAACTGTTCCTCGTCATGGCCACTCAGCCAGCTCCTTTCCCGCCCGTCCACCTCCGAAATGCTCCCATGGGCAATGACCCTGCATTTACCGCATCTGCCATTTCCGCCGCATGGAAAACTGGTGGAGATGCCAGCCGCCTGAATTGCTTGCAACAGGCTAAGGCCCGCCTCAACATCGAGAACGGAATGCCGTGACCCATTCACAATTTCAACTTTTGCCATAAAAATCTCCTCTCGACATGAAACAATATGCGGGCCGACAACAAACGTAAGTATCTTACATTAAATTTTCTATCCTGACAACCCCCATTACGCGAGATACCTGCCTAGTGGCCGTCCGCGGCGCCTTTTGCCGTGCCATATATTGCGCGGAATATATTCTTGACAAACCCTTCGCGGCAGATTATGCTTGTGTGGAACATATATTTCTTTTGTAGCTGGCTATCGAATAAGGAGGTAATTCTTATGGATATGCTAGAGTGGAAATTAGGCGTTATCAACAACCCCATTAAAAAGGGCATTCCGGTTCTCTCTTTTCCTGTCACGAAACTAATGAACATAAATGTTAGGCAGCTTATCAGTGATAGCGACAATCTTGCCCAAGGCATGAAAATCCTGGCTGACCGGCTGCCGATGCTTGCTTCTCTGAGCATGATGGACCTTACGGTCGAAGCGGAGTGCTTTGGCGCAAGCGTTGAAGTCTATGACGATGCAATCCCATCCGTTTCCAACGTTGTCGTAAAATCACTTGAAGACGCCAACAATCTCCGCACGCCCAAGGTTGGCGAAGGCCGTACTAAGACCTATATCGCTGCGATCTCCAAGGCCTCCAAGCTAATTGTGGACCGCCCTGTTTTCGCGGGAATTATCGGGCCCTATACGCTTGCCGGGCGCTTGATCGGCATGTCCGAATTGATGACGCAGAGCGTGACGAACCCCAAGATGGTTCATGTCGTTTTGGAAAAGGCCACCGAGTTTATCATTGAATACGCCAAGGCTTACAAGGCGGCCGGGGCGGATGGTTTTGTCATGGCGGAGCCCACAACCGGCCTGATTTCGCCTAAGCTGGCCAAAAAGCTGTCGCACCCTTATACCAAAAAGGTTATCGATGCCGTGCAGGATCGAGAATACATCGTTGTTTATCACAATTGCGGGGAAAGCGTCATCAAGATGGCCGCCGATATAGGCGATCTTGGCGCCCAGGGCTATCATTTCGGCAACTGTATCGAGATGGCGGACATTCTTCCCTTAATGCCCACAGATATGCTTGTGATGGGCAATGTGGCGCCCGCGGATCAATTTTGCGTGGGAACGCCGGAAACCATTGCCCAAAAGACACGAGAGATTTTGGAAGCATGTGATAAATACCCGAATTTCGTTATTTCCTCCGGCTGCGACATGCCGCCCGTTTCCAAATGGGAGTGCATCGACGCTTTCTTCGACACGATCACAAAATTCTATCAAGCCAAGCGCTGATCCCTTAAGGGCTCTTATCCGCCTTTACAGGCGTGCGCAAAGCACCGCTTATCGGATCAGCGTTTCATAGAAGCATACTCCTCCCTGGATCGTTTGAGTATAAAGGGAGGAGTCTTTATGAAAAGAATAGTCTCTGCCGCAGCCAGCCTTGATTAAGCTTACCGCCGCGGCTACTAATCGTGGATACAAAACCCATGCGGAAAGGAATCTTTTACTATGAGCGATTGCACGGGCACGCTATATGGCGTCAGCGTTGGGCCGGGGGATCCCGAACTGATCACGGTGAAGTCAAAAAAGGTTCTGGAACGGTGTCCGGTATTGGCCCTTCCGGAAACGCACAAGGGCAATTCGCTGGCCCTGACTATTGCCGGGAAGGTTATAGATCTCTCCCATAAAGAATTGCTGCCTTTGCGCTTCCCCATGTTGGCCGATCAGGAGCAGCTCCGCCTGAATTATGAAGCCCACGCCGCGCGCCTAGAGCAAGTATTATCCGGCGGCCAGGATGTGGCTTTCATCTGTCTGGGCGATGTTAGCGTGTTTTCCACCTTTGCCTACATCGGAAAAATCCTTATACGGGGTGGTTACTCCGTGGTCATGCTCCCGGGGGTCACTAGCTTCTGCGCCTCCGCCTGCGCCCTGGGCGTCAGCCTAACGGCGGCCAATCAGCCGCTCCACATCATTCCCGCCGGCTACGGGGATGTCGACGGCGCGCTGGAACTTCCCGGCGCCAAGGTGCTGATGAAATCGGCAAGCCAATTCCCCGCGGTACGCCGCGCCGTGCTTGCCTCGGGGCAGCCGGCATGCGCGGCGGTCGACTGCGGCCTGGATAGCCAGCGCTTATATCATGACCTTGCGGATATGCCGGAGGAATCCGGTTACTTTACGACAATCATCGTCAAAGAGACGCTCTAGGTAGGGCCATACCCTTCGGTTCCCCGGCGCGCGCCTGGGGGAACCGAAGGGTACTAAATCATAAAGTCACGAGCCGGCGCGAGCCTTTACCAAGACCACAACTTCCGGCAGTTTGGCTAATATATAGGCATATCCGTCTTTCTCATGGGGTATGCCGCATTTGGCGCAACTTTTCACGCCGCTGGGCGTATAGGAAAAA
>JAYFPE010000060.1:0-9667 GCA_034928145.1 Candidatus Pelethousia sp.
CCGCATGGTTTCTATCGCTCCGATAGAGCACGATAGATTTTTATATCAAAGCAAAGGTGTGACAGGCGATCCGGCTGGTGTTGCCGGATTCCATAAAAGCCGCCCCTCATTCTATCTCAAACGAGGGTGATGCGTTTTCCCGGCCGTCTGCCGGGCTGCTCAATGCGGTGAAGCGTTCAAAGCAGAAGTACCATGATGACCGGCAGGGATCGTCGCAATCCGTCCCACCACAGGATATAACTACCGCAGACATAATCGCTCGGAAGGCATTGCCCTCGTCTTGGCGTGTCCCGGCGTGTCGCTCCCCCTGCCGGTGATGTACCCATCACACCCATATTCTGTTTTCAATGTTCAGGCGAAAGGAAATTGGAAAATCCTTTCACCCAATGTCAAAAAAACAGGGGGGTGTAGGGGTATGAAATTAAATTTTTTTGAAAAACTTTTGCAGCTTTGCCGTAGCCGCTTCTATACTTTCGTGGACAGAGGTAAAATGTACTCCTTCACGACTGGCAATCTGCCGGTAGGATAAGCCCTCCACGAAATGCAGAATAAACCGGCGCCGCTGGATTTCTGTCAATTTTCCACTGTCCAGCAGCTGCCTTGCGGCTTCCTTGGCTTTTTGGGTATCGTTTTTATGTATTAAGTTCAAATCAAGGGGTGGTGCGGCAAGCTGCTCTGTTTCCTCCAGCCCATTGATGCTCACATCCAAACGGCTTGTCCGATTTTCATGTGTGACTTGCTGATGATAAATTTCATCCGACAAGGCTTTCAGCTCCAAAAAGTCCTGTGCCGTCTTGTCGGGGTTCTCTGCAAGGTAATCCTCCAGTGTGATTTCTACAATGCGGTCTGCGAAACGGTAGACAATGCCCTCGCTGAATTTATTTAAGGCATAATCACTGTCTTTATAATTCTTCATGGTCCTTTCCTCCAATCTGTTTGCTAAGAAGCCAAAACAGATTGGAGGGTGGAGAACGGCAGCGCGGCTTAACAACTATGCCGCTCTTGACCTTAGGGGATGGAGCATTTTGGGAAATAGGCAGTTTTCTTGTCGAGCAAAAAAAGCCAGTACGTTGCCCATGGCAAAATACTGACTTCCTTAGAATATTGCTATGAAATTGTATATTTAGGAGACGGTATGTATGAGCTACGCCGTCTTTATTTCCACCTCTGAAAAAGCAAAAAGCAGGGCATACGCATAAGGGAACCCCTTTCGCCACGGCGTAGACTACAAGCCTTGCCTGATACCACAAATACCCGTAAAATATGGCAAGGGCCCACCCTCAGAATAGAGGGCAGGCTCTGCACGGTTTTTTGCAGCCAGACTATCATAGCGCATCAGCGCCTTAGACTCTCGGCTTTGCGTCCCCGGCTTTAACCGGGTTTGCCCATAGTTTTATTCATTTTATTGTTTGGAAAGCTTTTTAACCTAGTGGAATAGTTTCTCGATTTCCTCAGCGGGCATAGGCTTATAATAGTAATATCCCTGTACTTCGTCGCACATCCTTTGGTTGAGGAATTCCAGCTGAGGAGCTGTTTCAACACCCTCCGCCACTACCTCAAGACCCAAGCCTTTTGCTAGGTTGATAATAACCTTGGTAATGGCCTGATCTTTCTCGTTGCCTTCAATGCCCTGCACAAACTGCATGTCAATCTTAATTCGATCAATCGGGAGTTCCTTTAGTCGATTGAGGGAGGAATACTCTGTTCCAAAATCATCAATAGAAATGGATACACCCAGTTGTTTTAGCTGGTTTAAGATATCAACAATATTTCCTGCTTCTTTTGTTGCAATGCTCTCTGTAATCTCAAGTTCAAGGTATTCAGGCTTCATCCCTGTTTCCTGGAGGATGTGTTCCACAGAATTGACAAAGCGGGGATTATTAAATTGAATTACAGAGAGATTTACGGCCATGCGCAGATGCGGATATCCCTTGTCCTGCCACAGTTTATTCTGCCGGATTGCTGTTTTTAGTACCCATTCACCAATGCTATTAATCGTACCGTTCATTTCAGCCAAATGAATAAAGGTATTAGGCAGAATCATCCCCATTTCTGGGTGGTTCCAGCGCAGCAAAGCCTCCAGTCCAATAATTTTCCCTGTATTTAATTTGATCTGAGGTTGATAATAAATAATTAACTCGCCCCGCTCTTGAACCCTATATAGATAGTTTGATAGCTTTATGTTTTGCTTTACTTCTTCTTTCATATCCGTGGTACACAAGGCATACTGATTTTTGCCCCTAGACTTAGCCATATACATGGCGATATCGGCGTTTTTAGTCAATGTTTCCGCATCTGCTCCGTCAAAGGGATAAACAGCTACTCCCGCACTGCCGGTCATATAGAGCTCTTGCCCATCCACGTTAAAAGGATATTCAAACATCTCCATGAGGTTCTCCACAACCTTGATGATATCTTCATTGTCTGCAAGGTTGTTGACCATAACCAAGAACTCATCTCCGCCAAACCGGGCAACTGTGTCTGTTTTCCGCAGACGCTGCTCTAAGCCTTGCGACACCTTTTTTAGCAGGGTGTCCCCGGCACTGTGCCCCATGGTATCATTCACCATTTTAAAGCTGTCTAAATCAATAAATATAACACCGATATATTTTTCATTTCTTTTGGCAAGATGAATCGACTGGGTAAGACGATCAGAAAACAAAGTCCGATTTGGAAGCCCGGTCAGATGATCATAGTAAGCCATAAGCTCAATCTTCTTTTCGGAATTGATCCGTATCAAGCCATCAGCCAACAGGTTAGACAGGATTTTGAGCAGCTTAATATGATACTTGGACCATGCATTGAATGACCCCACCGAATCCAATCCCATAAAACCTAACATTTGCTCATTCTCCTCAATGGGAATGACGATTGCTGATTTTACTCCTTGCTGAGTTAACTGCTCTTTCTCTACCTCGGCTTCTTCGGGCAGTTTGCTGACATCCTCTATGGATACTAATTTGTTTCTATCCAGTTGTTCCATCCACCAAGGGAATACATCGAGAGGAACATCTTGGATGGCTTCTACCTCCGGATTTATCCCTTCGTTACACCATTCATGGCTACAGGTCATGGTGCTGTCCTGATGGTTAATCAGAAAGATATATGCACGATCCACCTGAAAGAAACGGCCAATTTTATGTAGCATGTTATGGATATTCTCGTCAATGTTTAATTGCGTGACGCTGACAAAATCAGAAGAAACTTCTGAAACAAGTGTCTGAAACTCGATTTGATAAGTGTTTTCTTTTACTCTCTTTATGTAGGCTGTGTTTACGAAAGAGCAAATAAAAAAGGCAATTAGAAAAATTCCAATCCTTGCAATGTAATCAAATCGATCAAGATGTACGACCTCTGCGGAACTGTTAACCCAAATAAGAAGCTGAGTGGCAATTGATACAGCTGTAAGCAGGACTAGAGGAACTCGCGTCCCAAAAACAAGAGAAGTTGTCATTAAAACAAGAGGAAATACCCAGATAGTGATTCCTGCGTAATCCATAAATTGAAAGGTTACAACAGGTATACTGCAAAGCATACCTATCAATACGACGGATTCCTTAACTCGTTCATTCTTGATTAACTGTGCACATAATGTCATTACACCCAAGAAAAATAGCATTATGCCTGTAAAAAGCATGGCTTGCAGGCTTTTCTCTCCCTGCACCATATGGGGTAAAAAATAAGATAAGGTACTTGTAAAGCCTCCTGCTATAAATGCAAAGGCCAAGTAAACATACAGCTTTGAACGGGTTTCATTGCTTAATATCAGCTCATTTTCACCTTTTGGGCCTTCCCCCATTAAATTATAATATTTCATGGCATGGTAAACAGCCATAATGGGTAATAGCGTAAATATCGGCGCCATTTGCGGCAAGGAACGTTGCCCGGTCGTGTTCAGGATGACATCTGTCAAGCTGCCAAGCAGAAGTGCCATGGCAATGGAAAGAAGCAAAATATTCGCCTGCTTCCTAACGGCTTGATCAGATGCCTTGCACCTCCAAAACCAGATGACTCCCAGACAGGCCACACCATAAGTGATATAATAAATATTGAAAAATGTATCCCATCCATTCTGGGCTGTTATGTTAATCCAGCCGGTATGGAGCTTTGCCAAGTGATACTGCATTGCTGTTATCTCAGGGGAAACAGCAAAAACATAAATAGAAACGATCGCAGGCAAATGCAGCAGTAAAAATAGCTTCCGAGACCGCTTAGAATATCCATCACCTGTAAGCAGCAGTAAAAAGTGAAGCATCAAACTATATATGGTACTCCATCCCAGTGCTGAAACCCGCCTCCACAGCAGGCATGTTTCTATATCCGGTGCGGAGTTTGCAATTGCAAAGCCCAAAGACCAGAGGCACAAGGAAACACACATAGCCAAAAACATCCGATTTAAAGTTGCTTTCGGATTCCTGTGGATAAGGTATAGCCCGAAAAATAGGTAAATTGCAAATGCTATAAAAAACAATAGCGAAAATAACAGCGGTTCCTGTTCCATCAAATAAACCTCCAATCATACAGACTGACAACTTTGACAACGGCCCATGGACAAAAAGCCCGTGGGCCGTTGTTTTCTTTGTAGGGCTGTATCAATACTTTCCAGCAATCAGGGCATAGGCAGAGGGCTGTTTTTCAGGATAAGGGGAACCTCCCGAATCCTCGCTTGCAGACACCAGCTCCGCATGATGCAGCTTAAACTTGGCCACTTCCTGACGCAACATAGCTGCTTGGGCAGACATCTCCTCGCTTATTGCGGAGTTCTCTTCAGCAGTGGCCGCGTTGCTTTGTACAACGGTAGAAACCTGTTCAAGGCCTTGCCTGATCTGTCCAATGGAGAGACTCTGTTGATTAGATGCCTGCTCAACTTGCCCGATATCCTCGATAATAGCGGCAAGGTTTCTGACGGCATCCTGCACAATTTGTGCGGTCTCCGTTGTAATTTCCGATCCCTTTTCTACGGTTTCAACCGATGCACCAATGAGAGAAGCCGTTTGCTTTGCCGCCTCCGCCGATTTCGCCGCTAAATTACGCACCTCATCTGCTACTACGGCAAAGCCTTTTCCGGCATTTCCCGCACGCGCCGCTTCAATTGCGGCATTCAGTGCAAGTATATTTGTCTGAAATGCAATATCCTCAATAACTTTTGTAATATTGGCAATTTGATTGGAGGAGGAATTAATGTCCGACATCGCCTCAATCAGCTGCGACATCTGCTTGCCTCCTTCGTTCAGCCGCTCACCCGCCTCCCCGAGTTGTGCGGTAGCTCGTCTAACCTGTGCAGCATTCTCTTCGGTTTGTTTAGACACTTCTGAAATAGAAGCATTCAATTGCTCTACCGAAGCTGCCTGCTCGGTGGACCCTGTTGCAAGCGCCTGCGCTCCGCTAGATACCTGGGAGGCGCCGCTGCTGACCTGTTCGGTGGCCGTGTTAATCAAAAGCAGTGTCTCGTTTAATGAGCTGGATATCCCATGCAGGGATGTTCCAATCACCGTAAAGTCGCCAATATAGGACACGGAGCTTTTTACCGTAAAATCATTATTCGACATTGCGGAAAGAACCTGCGTAATGTCTGAAATATATGCTTTGAGCTGCCTTACCATTTGATACATCGCTTCATTCAGCAATCCAACTTCGTCCTTTTTACTGCTCGTGGCACTTTCGACTTCCACATCCAAGTGCCCCTGTGCCAGCATGGTGGATACTTCTGTAAGCTTATACATGGGCTGCTTAATATTCTTGTTCATAAATCGGAATAGGATAAACGCACAAATTGCGATAATTAATATAGCCGCGGCCGCCATATGCAGGATGGAATCTCTGGTTGCCTTATTCGCAGCCGCCTCCGATAGACCGGCAAAAACAACCCCTACAATTTCGCCTTCCGTATTCCTGAGAGGTACATATTCTGTTATATGAGGCACACCTAGAATATCAGCCTTGCCGGTATATGTATTTCCTTCTTCCAAAACAGTTTTCGCTATATTTTCATTAAGCGATGTGCCCACCGCGCGCTCCCCGTTTTGTGTAATCGTGGTTGCAATGCGGATGTCGTTTGCAAAGATGGTCAATTCGGTATTATGTAATGCCTTTAGTTCATCCAGGAAATTCGAATTTTCAAAGGTATAGCCGGTTACAACCGTTCCGATAATATCACCTTTTTCATTGCGCACAGGCGCACCGGTGCGGCATGACAGTTTTACAAGAGCGCCCGGTTCCAAGGTCGTTAAAACCTTTCCTTCCAGCGCTTCTTGAACATTGGTCTGGTTTGAAATATTATCACCGAGCTTTGACGGCTCGTGCTGGCGGATCATTACATTCCCCTCAAGATCCGTAATGCTGATCGTATCTGCCTCAAGGTATTGATTCAGATCGTCCAAGGCGGCCTTCATCTGATCAAAATTTTGGTTCGCCAGAGCATTCATTATGCGGTAGTTTTGAGAAATCGAAACCGCATTTCGCCTTGAGCGCTCCAGCATTAGCTGAATCTGCTTATTTAAATCGTTGATCGAAGAGTCCACCCGCTCATAGCTTACTTGCTTGTTATAGGTGTAACTTTCCACAATGCTTAGTCCGGCAATAATGACGACAGAAATCATGATCATTAGAATAGCAAACAGTGGAATCTTTTTGCTTAGTTTCATTTTCTACTCCTCCAATATATGTAACATTGTTTTTTAGTGCATATGCTATTTGCATATTAATGTACTATTTAATTATTGCCTGAGCCGTTCTATTTCAGATGGGGTAAATAGTTTTTGTATATCCATTATAAGAACGAGCTTATTTTGGATGTTTACAATGCCTATAATATATTGATTTACAGTATCGACCGAAGATTTTGGTGGAGGTATAATCAAATCTTGATTAACACCAATCACCTCGTCTACTCCGTCAACGATAAACCCCGTAGTTAATTCTCCGATATTGGAAATTATTATACAGGTGCGCTCATCGTATTGGATTTCTGGCTTCTTTAAACGGAGCCTTGTATCGATTACAGGGATAATACTCCCCCGAAGATTAATCATTCCTTTGGCATAATCAGGCGATTCTGGGATAGACGTAATTTTTTGCATTCCCACGATTTGAACCACATGTACAATGGGAATACCGAAAATTTGATTGTCACAGAAGAATGTTAGGAACTTATTGTCTGTATCTTCTGGTGATGTGGTGTCTATAGATTGGTTGACATTGTTAATGGAGTTCATCATCATGCACCCCTCAATACTTTCCGGTTAAAGAAAGTGATGTGGATTTAGAGGCAGTGGAGATTGCTTCAAAATCATGATGCTTAATCAGATCTTTCATAGCAGAATCCGGAAGATTAAATCGAGAGACTAACTGTTTAAGCATTTCTGCCTGTCCGGATAGCTCTTCACTTGCGGCAGCACTCTCCTCAGCCGTTGCTGAGTTTGTCTGCACCACAGCTGCAATCTGTTCAATGCCCTGATTAATTTGCATAATAGCCTCTGCCTGCTCACGGGATGCGGTGGCAATACTATCAACAACCGCAGCTGCCGATGTGGCTACTTCTGCACTCTTACTTAATGAAAGTGCAGCTTTATCCGCAATTGTGAACCCGTTGTTTACAGTCTCTATGGTTTGCTCAATTAAAACTGCGGTGCTTTTGGCAGCCTCAGCAGATTTAGCGGCAAGGTTTCTCACTTCATCCGCTACTACGGCAAAGCCCTTCCCGGCATTCCCGGCACGGGCCGCCTCTACTGCAGCGTTAAGCGCAAGAATATTGGTTTGAAAAGCAATATCATCAACAATTTTAATAATGTTAGATATTTCAGAAGCCTTATTGGAGATCTGTTGCATCGCATCCATCATATCTTTCATCTGAGCGTTGCTCGCCATTAGCTCTACACCGTTCTCTTCTGCTTTGTCACGCGCAAGAGCTGCGTTTTCTGCATTCTGCTTAATTTGATTTGTTACTTCGGCAATGGAAGCAGATAGTTCTTCAACAGAACTGGCCTGCTCTGCAGCTCCCTGAGATAAAGCTTGTGCGGCGCTGGATACCTGGTCGGCACCTACTGATACCTGCTGGGAAGCAGTGTTAATTTCTGTGAGCGTATCGCTCAAGGTTTGAATAATGGATGTCATTGCCTCAGATATCTTTTGATATTCTCCAATATATTTCTCCTTTTGCCCGGTTTGAATTGCAAAGTTACCATTACTCATTTCACCTAGTAAATACCCGATATCCCCAATAATAATCTTTAGGTTTCCAGACATCTCCAGAAATGCTTTGGAGAGAATGCCGATTTCATCATCGCTCCTAGCCTCTACTTCAACATCCAAATCGCCATCTACAATTTTATTGGCTGCGGAAACAACACCTTGAATTGGTTTTAATGCTTTGGCAATGACAAATACTACAATTGCAATTATTGCAATTAATGCTAAAAGTGAAATGAGGGCAATCGTAATAATAAGCACTTTTGAGTCCTTTATCATGTCGGATTTATCTAAGGATGTTTCAGCCCACCAATTAACACCCTGTGCGTTTATAGGATAAAAGAATTGAGATATATTGCGACCATCTGCACGGACTGTATTACAAGTAAAAGGCTTTCCTTCTGACATTCCATCTGTAATTTTCTTTACTTCTTTAGAATCTTTGTAGTATGTTTCAAGATTAGTTCCTACCTTATTGATTGATTCACTATCATAGGCAATAGTTAAATCATTGCTTAGAATGCTTGCGTTAAGGGTGTGGAATTTCTCGGAGTGTACAGTAATATTATTAAAGCGGCTAATATCAATGTCAGCCAAAACCACACCCTTGAAATCACCTTGATTCAAAATTGGGTAGGAGACAGTAACCATAGTAATACCATTTTCTACATATGGCTTTGAGATATAGGGTTTACCACTTTCCTTTACCGGCCTATAATAATCCTCTTGGCTATAATCACTGTATTCATTTTCGATTTGTGCTGTCTCATTGGCAGTATCCTCCCTTGTAGCATATAAGGAGTAAACTTCAATCATTTCATCATATTTTCCAGGTTCAAAATAGGCACCTATTCCTAACAGGTTTTCATTGCCATTAATAGCACCCCATATATTGTTAAGAAGATAATTTTCCATTTCTATGCCGGACCTCGACATCTCAGTATGGTACATTACACTTTTTTGATAACTGTTTTCGGATATTATTCCATTGGAAGCCTTTGTTTTGTTTGCTCTAATAATATAATCTTGTATGGATATTGCTTGATTTGATGCAGAATCTAAAATAGCCTGCACCTGATTTCCATTTGCATGTGCTAAATTAGTAAGCTCATTCCTGATATTGGTACTGGTCGTTTTGCCAGATAGCAAGACAACTGTTGCCATAAGTAATCCAAAGACAACTGTTAGTGAAATTGTGACGATTGCTGCAATTTTTGTTGATAACCGCTTCTGTTTCATGATTAACACTCCTTAAATTTTTTACCCGAAGGTCTCGCTAATAAACGACTTGTGACTGAATTTGCAAACTCATTTTGTTATAAATGTACACCTTTATGCAAAAAAGCAAATTTATAGTATATAACAGGCTATATTAGCCTAAGTCATCTAATTGTGTTGAATATTGCCCAATATAGGTATATAATATTCATTAAGCAAATACAAACCGCTTTTGACTAAAAGGTGTACCTTGTTGTATGTG
>JAYFPE010000002.1:0-14899 GCA_034928145.1 Candidatus Pelethousia sp.
CCCCCCCCCCCCCCCCCCCCCCCCCCGGGGTGCAGGGGCCGGGGGGCCCCTGCAAACTTCTTTTCCTGAAAACCAAAAATGAGATGACCCGGTTGGGGAATCCAGGGCAACGCATCGCTTTCGCAAAAATGATTACCAGCGCGAGAAAACATGCCGAGATGAAGGGAATCCTTATCCGATCAGAACATTGCCAAACAAACGACCCGGCGTATTGATTGCGCCGGGCTTGCGTATACTCTTATGCTCATTCGGCTTCGGCGGATTGTAGATTGGTCGTGGTGGCCGGTGCGGGCGCGGAGCTGCGGCTAATGGTGATGCGGTGCACATCCTTTTCTAGGGAGCGCGCCAGCCGCAATGTAAAGAGCGTGCCGCCGTTTTGCCGCCCATCGTATACGGCGACGATGCGATCCGAGGCGGTCACCATATAGCGGTTGCGCTCGGCGAAAACAGTGCGCGTGTATTTTTCCGCATGGATGCCGATATCCGTGCAGGAGAGCAGCAGCGGTTTGGCCTCCTCGTCATCCAGCAGGTCGAAAAGCCGCTTACGGTAGGGAATGGCCGCCTCCAGGCGCAGGCACGGGTGCTTGCGGCGCGCCTCTACTACGATCTCGGCAAAATAAAGATCCACACCATTGGCAAAGCCGGAGATGAAGCGCGTGTATCCATCCTCGATCGCCTGCTCGATCTCGCGCTTGAGTTCCTTTTTAACAAACGCCACGTCCTTCACCGGCACATCCCTGTGGCCCGTTGCACAACAAGTCAATTCTTTCATGGCTTAGACCCTCCCTATAAGGTCGTGCAATTGAATCTATTAATAATATAAGAATACGAGGTTTGAGTTAGCATGTCAACACAAATACAGCTTTTGCACTCGCGATTGCTTTAACCTTGCACTGTACAATCTAATACGGGAGGGGTGCTGCCTTGTACGAAGATTTTTTGCCCGAGAGGCTTGCGCAACTGCGGATGCAGCGGGGTGTATCCGCCCGCGACATGTCCCTGTCAATAGGGCTGGCCGACAACTATATTAATGCAATTGAAAACAAGAAATCGCTGCCTTCGATGACGGTGTTTTTCTACATCTGCGAATACTTGGGCGTGACTCCGCAGGAGTTTTTCGATGAGGGCAATTCTTCCCCGGAAAAGCTGTGGGAGTTGACGGAGCAGGCCCGTAAACTGGATGATACGGCCTTAACCTATATTATCGGCATAATGCGGGAGCTGAATAATAAAAAATAGAAGTTTACAAGAAAAGGGCGCCGGCTGCTGGCCGGCGTCCTTTTTTATGCAATTGCGGGCGCAACGGTTAATCCGCTTTTTTGGGCTCAACGTAGAACGCGCCGATGACCATCACGATGGCGAAGATGATGAGGTAATACACAGCGTCCATCTTGTAGGCATAGAAGGCGCAGAACACCATGAATACACAGCTGATAACGCCCAAGAGGGGCATTACGTAGCGCTTGAAGGGGCTTAGGTCCTTTTCCTTTTTCATCATCATCAAAAAGATGGGGATGTAGGCCGCGTAGAGGGTGATGATGGGGAGCTCGTCGGGTTCCCAGCTCAGCAGCATGGGGAAGTTGACGGTGCCCAGCACGCGGGTCTCGAAGAAGCACACCTGCCAATAGAAGAAGTGGATGCCGCACATCAGCAAGCCGAAGATGGAGGAGTTGGTGGGCATGTTGGTTTCCGGATCCACCTGGGAGAAGATCTTGGGCGCGGGGCCCATGCCGCGTACGGAGAGGCAATAGAGGCCGCGGCAGCAGCCCAGCATCAGGCCGTTGGTGGTGCCCAGGCAGGAAATGACGATGATTACGAACACCAGCGTGCCGGCTACGTTGCCAAAGAGGCTGGTGAAGGCATAGCGGGGCAGATCGTCCCCGGCAGCGGCAATATCGGCCACATGCAGTGAGCCGGTAAGACCCAGGAAGTAACCGAGGTAAACCAGCACCACGATGAGCGCGCCGATGACCAGGGCCTTGGGAAGGTTCCTTTTGGAATCTTTGAGCTCGGCGTTAATAGAGGTGGCGATAATCCAACCCTCATAGGCGAAGGCGAAAGCCACGATGGCCCCCATCATGCCGCCGCCACCCGTTTGCGCAAGGCCCGCATCCGCGGAGGTGAGGGCTTCAATAGTCAGCCCGTTGATCAAGCCGGCAATGGTGCCCACAACGGCCATCAACACCAGCGGGATCAACTTGATGATGGTGGTGGAGACTTGGAACTTACCCGCCAGGCGGGGGGAGAGGGCGTTAAGCACATAGCTGCCTACCAAAAAGAAGGTGCCGATGGCAACATGGGCGCTGCCCGCCACGGGCAGGCCGAAGAGGATGCAGGCATACTGCGCGCTGACCCAGGCCAGGCAGGCGGTAAGAGCGGGGTAATACAGGGTGGAAAGGAACCAGCCTACGTAATAGGCATATTTTTTGCCTAATGCTACCTCGGCATAATCCACAATACCATTAACCTTTTCGTAGCGCGTAGCCAGGATGGAAAACACATAGGAACAGATAATCATGATAAGGCCCACGATACCCACCGTGAGCAAGCTCTGCACCATGCTGCCGCCCGTATTAGCCAGCACCTTGGTGGCCTTAAAGAACACGCCGGAACCGATCACGATGCCAACGACCATGGCGATGGCCGTCAGCAAACCATACCGCTTTTTAAGTTGGGTTTCCATTTCGATCATTCCCTCTTTCATTATATTGATACATAATTGGATGCTTTGCCTATAAGGTTAAATGTGAAACCGGGAAAACCATATATTCTTTATTTATACCTGAAATGGAGCCGCTTGTCAATAAAATATGATCAATTCATGTCGGCGGGGTGAACATATCAAGACAAAAAAAGCGGGAAGCCTGGGGCTTCCCGCAAAAGGATAGGTTATCGCAGGTTTTAATTTACATAAGCCAGGGCGCCGGAGGCCACATAATACACGGTGCCACCATACATGACCTTGGCCCAGCCGTTGGACTCCATGGAAACGAGGGTTACCCGGGTGCCCTGCGACAGGGTGCGCACGTAGTTGACCAGGCTGCTATTGTTGGTAGAGTAGAGATCCGCGCTACGCTGCAGGTAAACCTGGTCGCTGCCCCAAAGCACGTTATTCCCATAATATGGGCCATACCAGCCGCTGCCGCCCGGGCAGACATTGCCGTAATAGGTGCTGGAGAGATAGGCGGTGTAGACGTAGCCGTAGTTGCCGCCCCAAACGATCTTCGTCCAGTTGCCGGAGGTGCCCACGCAGGTCACGGATTGACCCTGACCGATGGTGCCCAGGATGCCGTAGCTGGTATCCGGGCCGGAACGCACATTCAGCAGGCCGGTCGCGTAGCGGGTATAGCTGCTGGAGGAGGGCTGATAACCCCCGGAAACGGCGGCGCTGCCCTGGAGGTACTGGCTATAGACATAGGCGCTGCCGCTGCCCCAGGAAATCTTCGTCCAGTTGCCGCTCTTGCCAATTTTGGTCACGCGGTCGCCCCGGTTGAGGCCGCCCACGATGCTATATTTTGTGCCGGGGCCGGAGCGTATGTTGACGCCGGTGGTCGCGTACATGGTGGTGGAGGCGGTATCCTCAACATAGACGTAACTGCCGTCCGTGCTGGAAAGATACTTGGAGGATACCCAGGCTTCGGAGCCGTTGGAAGTGGCGATCTTGAACCACTTGCCGTTCTGGCCGATTCGGGTTACCTGGTCGCCCTTCTTGAGCACGCCGACCACGCTATAGCCGGTGCCGGGGCCGGTGCGGATGTTGAGGGCGCTGGTGGTTACCCGGAAAGTGGTGCCGCTGGGCACTGGGGTCGGATAATAACTACCGGACGGATAAGAGCTGGTCAGGTAGCTGCTTTTCACATAGCCCAGCACGCCGCCGGGAAGGCGAACCTGCGTCCACCCGGTGCTGACGGTGCCGGTGATGGTCACCTGGTCACCCTTGCTAAAGTAGCCCAGCACGCTGTAGCTGCTATCCGGGCCGGAACGGACGTTGACCGCGTCGGTCGCATAGGCGTAGCCCGAAGCGGTATAGAACGTTTCGGCGAACGCTACGCCAGCCATGCTCAATACCAGCACAAAGGCCATCGCCAGGGCGAGGAGTTTGGAGACTTTTTTGTTCACGATAATCCCTCCTTAATAATGGTAGATCCATGGCTCTGGGAACGAACGCCCTTGGACGCTTCTATTGTACCCTGTTTTCAGCGCAAAAATGTGTATAAGGTTTTAATAATCCGTTAACGATGAAGAAAATGGCAGGTATGCCAAATATCCACGCGATTACCTTGCTTCTATTATACTCGCTAAATTTCGCCGCGCAAGCCTTTTTGGGGATTCCGTATACCCCGCCTGCTGGCTTGGCGTCGCTTGCGCATAGCGGGGCGGTATAGTAAAATACTATGGGTTATAAGTAAAACCGCGCGGCCGCGGCCGCAATCGCCATCAAGAAGGAGGCGCGCCATGCGCACGCGGGAATTGACCATCGGCCCGGCGCTGGCGGGCCGCAGCGTGGGAAGCCTGCTCAAAAGCGAGCTGGGGCTTTCCGATTCGCTCATCGCCCGCCTCAAGCGCAGGGAGACAGGCATTCGCCTCAACGGCGCACGCGTTTATACCACGGTCCGGGCGGCGATGGGGGATATCCTCACCGCGGAGGTGGGCGACGAACCGGTTTTCCGGGCGGAGCCGATGGCTTATCCGCTCTCCATCATCTGGGAGGGTGAAGATCTCCTCATTGTGGATAAGCCATCGGGCCTTGCCGTACACGCCTCTACCCGCTGCCCCGGCGAGCTGACGCTGGAAAACGCCCTCGCCGCCTACCTGCCGCCGGAGGATGGCGCGCACCCCGTAAGCAGGCTGGATAGGGGGACCACGGGCCTGATGACATGGGCCAAGAGCGGCTATATGCACGAGCTTTTGCGCCGCCAACTGCGCACGGATGGCTTTCAAAAGGAATACCTGGCCCTGTCTGTGGGCGAGGTGCCGGAAGATGCTGGCCACATCCGCCTGGCCATCGGTTTTGCCGAGGGGTCCCGCTATAAGCGGGCCGTGCGGGCGGATGGGCAAAGCGCGCACACGGAATTCTCTGTGCTGGGCCGGGGCGGGGGCTATACGCTTTTGCGGCTGATCCCCCACACAGGCCGGTCGCACCAGCTACGGCTGCACATGGCGGCCCTGGGTTATCCACTGGCCGGGGATTGGCTCTATGGCGAAGAAAGCCAGGACATCGCCCGCCCGGCGCTGCACGCGAGCGGCCTCTCGATCACCCATCCGCTCACAGGCGAACGGCTGCGCTTCGAGGCCCCTTTGCCGCCGGATATGGCGGCGCTGGCGCGCGCACGCGGCCTTTTGTAAAGAGACCTTCCCAAGGGAGAACGCTATGTATATCGCCGATCTGCACATCCATTCCAAATATTCCATGGCCACCAGCCGCGTGTGCGATGCGCCCCACCTTGATCTGTGGGCGCGCTATAAGGGCATCGCCCTGGTGGGCACGGGAGATTTCACCCACCACGCCTGGCGGCGGGAGCTGGAGGGCAGCCTGGAAGAGGCCGAACCGGGCCTTTACGCGCTGCGCGAGAGCGAAAGGCTGCAAGACGGGCCTGCGGGCGCGGGCCTGCGACCCCGTTTCGTCATTTCCGGCGAGATCAGCTGCATCTACAAGCGCGCCGGCAAGACACGCAAGGTACATAACCTCATCCTATTGCCCGGCCTGGAAGCAGCGGAAACGCTCTCCCGCCGTTTGGGGGCCATCGGCAATATCCATTCCGACGGCAGGCCCATATTGGGGCTGGATAGCGAGGACCTGCTCGAAATCACCCTCGATTGCTGCCCCGAAGCCATCTTCATCCCCGCCCATATCTGGACGCCGCATTTCTCCGTGCTGGGGGCCTTTTCCGGCTTTTCCTCCATGGAAGAATGCTTTGGTAAGCTTTCGTCCCATATCCGCGCCCTCGAGACCGGCCTCTCCGCAGACCCGGCCATGATCTGGCGGGTGAGCGGCCTCGACGGCTATAACCTGATCTCCAATTCGGATGCGCACTCCCCGGCCAAGCTGGGCCGAGAGGCGAACCTCATGGATGGGCCCCTGAGTTACGCGGGCTTATCGCACACCCTATCCACGGGCGAGGGGCTCTTGGGCACGGTGGAATTTTTTCCGGAGGAAGGCAAATATCATTTGGACGGCCACCGCGCCTGCGGCGTGCGCCTCACGCCACAGGAGACCATCGCCCTTGGCGGACGCTGCCCGGTGTGCGGACGCAAGCTGACCATCGGCGTAGAGCACCGGGTGGAGGCGCTGGCCGACCGACCTATGGGCTTCGTACCACCCAAAGCCAAGCCCTTTGAAAGCCTGGCCCCCCTGCCCGAGGTCGTGGCCGCCAGCCTGGGCCTGGCGCCGGCCTCGAAAAAGACCGAGGCTGCCTATTTTGCCCTGCTGCACGCGCTGGGGCCGGAATTCTACATCCTGCGGGAAGCGCCGCTTTCGGATATCGCGCAGGCGGGCGGCCCGGCCCTGGCCGAGGGCATCCGCCGCCTGCGGGCCGGTGAGGTGATGAGAGAAGCGGGATACGACGGCGAATACGGCGTGATTTCCCTCTTCGCGGCGGGCGAACTGGAAGCTTTACGGGGGCAAACCGCCCTTATCGACCTGGCCGCCCCGGGCCTCAAAAAGAAAGCGAAGCAAGCGCCCGCGCCTAAAGCGGAGAAGATCCCCGCACAGGAAGCGCAGAAAGAAGCCGCCGCTCCCTTTGGCCTGAACCCGGCCCAGAAGCGGGCGGCACAGGCAGGGGAGCGGGCCGTGGCCGTCATCGCCGGGCCGGGCACGGGCAAAACCGGCACCTTGGTTGCGCGCATCCTCTGGCTGATCCAAGAGCGGGGCGTGCGGCCGGGGGAGATCACGGCGGTGACCTTCACCAACGCGGCCGCCAAAGAGCTACGCGGCCGCATCGAGGCGGCGCTGGGCGGCAAGCGCGCGGCCAAGGGGCTGACCATCGGCACCTTCCACGCCATCTGCCTGGATATGCTGCCTGCTAAACCCCTCCTGGGCCGTGGCGAGGCCCTGGCCCTTCTGCGCGAAATCATGGCCGCGCGGGGGGATAAGGAACCGCCCGCCAAGGCGCTGCAAGCCATCGGCCGCGTTAAGGCCGGGCTAAGCCCGGAGGAGGCGGGGGCAGACCCCGCCCTGCTCGGCGCCTATGCAGAGGCGCTGCAAGCGCATAACGCCCGCGATCTGGACGACCTTTTGCTGGAAGCTTTAGAGATGGACGTTTCCAATCAGCGCCGCTTCAACTATCTATTGGTGGATGAATTCCAAGACATCAACGCTGTGCAGCGGCAATTGGTGCGCCATTGGGGCGCAAACGGCCAAAGCCTTTTCGTCATTGGCGACCCGGATCAATCCATCTACGGCTTCCGGGGGGCCAGCGCCGCCTGTTTTGATGCGTTGCGTGCTGAAATACCGGAGCTTGTCACCCTCACCCTGGATGAAAACTACCGCTCCACACCCGAGATTTTGCAGGCAGCCGAGGCCCTCATCAGCCACAACGGCGGCGGCCCGCGCGGCCTGCGGCCCCATTGCCCTCCCGGGGCTGCGGTGCGCCTGCTAAAAGGGGATAGCCCCTTTAGCGAGGCCGTGTGGATCGCCAAGGAGATCGGCCGCCTGACAGGCGGCGTGGATATGCTGGCGGCCGGGGCACCGCCGCCAGCGAACAACATACCCGGCGCCTGCGAGGGCAGCGTGCCCTGCGAGGGCGCGCGCGCCTTTTCCGAGATGGCCGTGCTCTGCCGCACACACCGCCAGCTCGATTTGATCGAAAGCTGCCTTCGGCACGATGGCATCCCCTGCCTGGTGCTGGGCCGGGGAGGGTATTTAGAGGATGATAAGGTGTGGGGCGCGCTGGCGTTCTTCACGTCCCTCTCCGCCGCCCCCCCAGTGGATACGCAAGCCCTCTGTGCCGCGCTCGAGCTGGTCTGGGCCTGCCCCAAGGATTTGCGGGAGAAGGCGGTACGAGCCGCCGCTTCCATGGAAACGCTCGACCCCGCCGCCCTGCGGCAAAGCCTGGGCGGCTTCGGCCATCTGGCTCTTTGGCTGGACGAGGCCGAAGCATATTTGCCTAGGCTGGCAAAAGAAAAGCCCCGCCGCCTGCTGGAAGTATGGGCCGAGGCGCACGGGGGCGGGGAGGCTATGGAGCGGCTGCTGAATGCCGCCGCCTTCCATGATCGCATGGCGGACTTTTTGCAGACCTTGATTTTGGGGCAAGAGGGAGATATCCCGCGGGCCTCCGGCAAGAGCTACGCCTCCGGGGCCGTGCGATTGATGACCCTGCACGGGGCGAAGGGCCTGGAGTTCCCGGTGGTCTTTCTCGCCGGCCTGCATCAGGGCGCGCTGCCCTTGGAGCGCGAAGGCCCGGAGACGGATCTTGCGGAGGAACGCCGCTTGCTCTACGTGGGCATGACCCGTGCGCGCGAGGAATTGATCCTCACCGGCGGTGGGGAAGCCTCGCCCTTTGCGGCGGAGCTGCCCATCAAAGCGGTGAGCCTGCCCAGCAGGGGCAGGCAGGCGGAGCAAATACGGCTGTTTTAAGGGCGCTTACCCCGAAGGAATTCCAAGGGGAAGGCGTTATGGATAAAGAATCCGCTACCAAGAAAGAAAAGATGATCATGTCGAAAAAGGTAGCGAAGACTAGGAAGCTGGGTGTTCGTCTAGTTAACGTTGGCGGCAGGGTAAGAAAAGAGGCGCAGGGAGCGCAAACACCGAAACCCTGAGAGATAGGGGGCAGCAAAGGGTATTAGGGCATCCACCCCTCTACCCGGTCAAGAAAGAGCGCCAGCGCCAGCATATCCGCGCTCCCGCCTGGGCTAAGCCCCCGGCTGATGCAGGCCGCGTCCAGCTCGCGCACGGCATGGAGCAGGGTTTGCGCATCCGGCGGCAAGGCCAGGATGCGGCGGGCTTCGCCCTGCACGAATTTGAGCCCCGCTTCGCCGCCCCGGTGCAGGAGGTTGGTATCCGCCAGCTCCGCCATGGAAGAAAGCAGGGCTGCGATGCGGGCCTCTTTTTCCGGCAGTGTCTTTCGCGCGGCACGTAGGGCTTCGTGCGTCTTAATGGCGCTAGGGAAGCCCGCAGCCGCCTCGCCCCGTGCGCCCAAGAGGCCCGTTTGGCTATAGATGCGCTCCCCATGGCTTTGGGGGGCGCGCTTTGCATTTTGCAGGGCTTCGTTTAGGCCCACGCCGGCCAAGCGCTTGGCGTGGAGGATGTAATTCCCGCCCTTCCCCGGCCCGGCCAGGCTTTGGCCCAAGCCGCACAGCAAGAGGCCTAGGCTGTAGATCAAGCCCTTGTGCGTGTTCACGCCGCCCGTGGCGGCGAGCATGGCGCGCTCCGCCGCCAGGCCCGCCTGCCGCAGGGCTGCCATGGCTGGGGCGTAGGCGGCGCTTTCCAAGCCTAACCGTACGGCTTCGCGGAAATACGGCAGGAGGGCGGCCGCGCTCTTTTCAAAGGCGGCCAGATCCATATCCTGGTGCGCGCCCGCGTTGGCTCCGTCCACAAGTCCGGGCTTGGGGGTGAGGCAGGCTTCGTCGAGCAATGCCCAATGGGCGGCCGCGGCCAGGGTATCCGCCGCGAAATCCGCCAGCAGCGCTCGCGCGGCCGCCTGCACCGCGCTTAGACCGTGGGCGCGGCTGCGGGCGCAAAGGGCAGCCGGGCCGCCGCAGACCAAACAGGGCCGCTGCTCCTTGCGGCTAAGCTTTATCCCATCCGTGCCGATCACATCCATATCGAACAGGCGGCCCACGGGCAGGGCGTCCTCCATGGACATAGCGGCTTCCTTCAGTTCAAGGGCGGGGACGTCTAGGGCGTAAATGGCCTCGCAGCCCGTGGGATAGCAGAGGCGGATGTGCTGCCTGGCTGAAAACCCCTGGGCGGCGATCATCCGCTCCCCGGCCAAAAAGGCGAAATCCGCCAGCGGGCTGCGCTTGACGGGCCCGGCCAGGTTCATGGTAAAGAAAAGCAGGGGCCCCCCGTACTCGTCCAGGGTACCCTGTTGCAAGGCGGCCCGGCGTTCCCGGGCCTCCAACATTTGGCTAAGCGTCACTTCGCAGGGCTTCATAGGTGCTTTGCGGCACGAGCTGCCGCACCCTTTCCCAGTCGTTTGCTGCTATGGCCCGCCGCACCTCGCCGGCGCTGATGCCGCCCTTGCGGGGCAGCTCAACCAGTTCCAGGCCATAGCGGGGCAGTTCCTCGGCCAGGCGCCGGTTGTAGCGGGCGGTTACGGGGCAGTAGGGCTCCATGCCGACAAAGCGGATGGAGATGGAGAGCGCCGGGGCGATCTTCTGGCAGAACAGGGCAATATCCAGCTCCGCCTGCGCGGCCTCGGCCCTGCATGTATCTTTGATGAAATAGGTAGGGAAGGTGACCGCGGATACCAGATAGCTGCCGCACTCGTGCAAAAGGACATGCGGGATATCCGCCGTGCCCGCTTGCACCATGGCCAGGCGCTTTTCGGGTGAAAACAGCCCCCAGGCTTCACTCACCACGAACAGGTGCAGGCAATCCACCCGTCTGGCCGCTTCTTCGACCAAGTAGCGGTGACCAAGGGTGAAGGGCGCGCAGTTCATCACCACGGCCCCCTGGCAGCCCGTTCCCCGCTGCAAGGAGGAGAGGTAGGCATCCAGCCCTTCCTTGCGGTTTTCCAGCATGGCGATGCCGCCCGCCACGATCACATCATAAAAGCCTAGGGAGCGAAAGATGGCCGCGCTCTCGGGCTTGGTATATAGGAAAAGGTGGGTGCGGCCGAGACGATACGCCTCACTCACCAGCTCGCTAAGGATGCGGGCGCATGCACCCTCGCGTTGGGCGCTTTCCTCCACGGCCACGTATTTGAGCACGTTGCCGCAAAGCGAGCCCGTGGCGAGGAGAGCGCCATCCTCAAAAAGCTGGGCGGTATAATTCGCATCCTCGCTCATGCTTAGCCCATGGCGGGCCAAAAAGGCCCGGGTATCCTCGAGCCTTTTCCCTTGCAGCAGGCTGATGGTGGAAAGCTCGCTCATTCCTATACCTGGCGGATCACGTCGATCACGGTATTGTCCCTATACATTACCACGCCCACGATCTTATCAAGATAATGGATGGGTTCGGGCACACCCACGATGCGCTCCGCCCGCTCCCTAAGCCGCTCAATGTCATACACAGGCAGCCCGGCGCTAAGCAGCCGGGCCTTCAGCTCCGCCCGGCGCGGATGCACGTCCACGCCTTGGTCGGTCACCACCACATCCACCGTATCGCCTGGGGTGACCACCGTGTTCACATGCTGCACGATGCTGGGGATGCGGCCCCGCATCAGGGGGACCACGATGATGGAGAGGGCCGCGCCGGCGGCGGTATCCGGGTGGCCGCCTATGGCCCCGCGGATCACCCCGTCGCTGCCGGTGAGCACGTTTACGTTAAAGTCCGTATCCACCTCCAGGGCGGAGAGCACCACGAAATCCAGCTGGTTTACGGCTGCGCCGTGGTTGAGGTAGCTAGCGTAAAAGGAGGCGTCGATCTGCTGGTGGAAGCGGTTGTTTTTGAGGGAATTGGCGGCCGCCAAATCAAAGGATTGCACATCTAGGATCTTCTCGACCAGACCCTCCTCGTGCATCTCCACGATCTGGCCGGTGATGCCGCCCAGGGCAAAGCGGGCGGTGAGCTTTTTTTGCAGCATCTTTTCCCGCAAAAAGCGGGCCGTGGCCAGGCTGGCCCCGCCGCTGCCCATCTGCATGGAAAAGCCGTCGTAAAAATAGCCGCTCTGCTCAATCACCTCCGCAGCCATTTTGGCGATGAGCAGCTCCTTGGGGTTGGTGGTGAAGCGCGTGGCTCCGCTCATAATGCCGCCCGGGTCGCCGATGCTATCCACCTGTACCACGTAATCCACATTGGATTCCGGTATGCCAAAGGGCGCGTTGGGGAAGCGGACGATGTGGTCGGTGATGATTACGGTTTTGTCCGCATAAAGGGCGTCGAGCTTGGCGTAGCCCATGGAGCCGCAGCAGGAGCCGCTCTCTTCATCGCGGTTGTAGCCGTTGGCATTGCCGTAAGGATCGCAGCTGGGCGCGCCCAAGAAGGCCACGTCGATGTGGAACTCGCGGCTCTCAATAGCCGCCGCCCTGCCGCCGTGACTGCGGAAGACCACCGGGAGATCCATCAGACCGCCGGAAACCGCCTCGGCCAGTTGGCCGCGCAGGCCGCTGGTTTCGATGTGGGTGACAACGCCGTTTTGAATATGGCCGACCAGGGGCGCGTGGATGGTGGTAAGGGAGCTTGCGGCCAGCGTAAGGTTTTTAATGCCCATGCGGGCGATCTCCTCGAGCACCATGTTGACGATATAATCGCCGTTGCGGAAGTGGTGGTGGAAGGAGATGGTCATACCGTCGCTAAGGCCGGTTTTTTCGATGGCCTCACGCAGGCTGTGGACGATCTTGTTATCGTAGCGCATGCGCTCGAAAAAGCTGTACGTGCGCTTTTCCGCCCCGCTCAGGAAGGGGCCATGCTGGGCGCTGATCTCATCGATATGGGGAATGCAGCCGATATCCATCTTAAACCTCCTCCACCATGGTACGCTCGCCCGCCTCCGCGAGGTCGATCAAATATTGGGCGCGCAGGGCCACGGGCTTATCGATCATGCGGCCGTTCAGGCTGGCCACGCCGCTGCCCCGGGCCTCCGCCTCGGCGATGGCTTCCATCACGGCCCGGGCCTTGGCGAGCGCCGCTTCATCCGGCATGAAGACCGCGTGCAGGGGCGGGATCTGCCTGGGGTTGATCACGCTCTTGCCGTCAAAGCCCAGCTGGCGGATGAGTCTGCACTCCCGCAGGAAGCCTTCTTCATCATTCACATTGGAAAAGACCGTATCCAGCGCGTCGATGCCCGCGGCCCGCGCCGCGTTGAGGATCATATTGCGGGCGAAGAGAAGCTCCGTGCCGTCGCCGCGGGTGGTCTTTAAATCCGTTACATAATCCTCCGCACCGAGGGCGATGCCGATCAGGCGGGGGGAAGCGGTGGCGATCTCATAGGCGTGCAGCACGCCCTTGGCGCTTTCTACGGCCGCCATCATGCCCGTTTGGCCCTCGGGGATGCCGGCTTCCCGCTCGATGCGCGCAATCTCCCGCTCGCAATCCAAAACATCTTTGGCAGTTTCCGTCTTTGGCAGGCGGATCACATGGGGCCTGGCACGCACGACGGCCTCCAGATCCTTCACGCCCAAGCCGCTCGATAGGTCGTTGATGCGCACCACCAGCTCCTTTTGGCCGTAGTTGAGGCTGGTGAGCGCGTTGTATACGAGGAAGCGGGCCGCGTCCTTTTCGCGGATAGAAACGGAATCCTCTAGGTCGAACATTAAACTATCGCTGCCGTAGATATAGGCGTCTCGCAGCATGCCGGGGTTGTTGCCCGGCACGAAGAGCATGCTCCGCCGAAGCCGCTTCATGCCTTCACCTCCCAGCTATGGTTTTCCTGGCCCGCGCCCCGGTAGGCCGCCGCCATGACACGGGCGCGTACGGTGCAATCCAGAGCGCCCTTATCTACGGCGGTTACCCGCGCGCTTTCCACCCCAAGCTCCGCTAAGGAGCGGCGGATCACGGCTTCGATTTGCTTGCCGAATTGGCTTAGAACGCTGGATTCAAGGCTCAGTTCCAGGCCTTGCCCGCCCGGCTCGATGCGTATCATGATATCGCTGGATTCCATAGTACCCGCCACGGCAGGCTGAACGATTTGCATAGGCGCCTCCTTGCTGAAGATCAGGATAGAAATGCATCGCTTTACAATTTTTAATGTAACGCGCCGCCAGGCCATTTGCAAGCGCCCGTTAAAATATACATATATGCAAAAAAACGCGTATACAACGCCTGATTTTTAACCGTTTGCGGCCCACCGGCCTTGCGCCGCCCTTCGCGTTCCCTTATAATGGAAAGAAGGGGATTCGGCCAATTGGCCGAAAGGCGACAAGGGGGGATTAATTTATATGCCGCGCAAGCATGGGGCATACCCCAGCGTACGGGAGGCCATTCTGGCCACCGCGGCCCAGCTTTTCACCCGCCGGGGCATCCATGGCACGAGCCTGGGGGATATTGCCGAGGCGGCGGAGTTGAGCAAGGGCACGCTGTATTATTATTATCCCGCCAAGGAGGAGCTGGTGCTCACCATTGCGGAGAGTTGCCTAGCCCATTTCACAGAGGCGATACTTGCTTGGGTAGATGGCCTCAGGCGGGAGGAGCCTGTGCGCCCGGCCTTCACCCGCCTGTTGCGCGCCCTGCGCGCGGATGAGAACAGCGCCCGGCTCTATTTGGTGCTGCTCACCGAGTGCGCCACCGGCAATGAAGGGCTGCGCGCCCTGGCGCAGCAGCGCATGCGGGAATGGGTGGTGATGCTGGAGATGGGTACGCTCAAACTGCAATCCCGGCCGCAGCTGTTGGGCAAGCAAGCGGAGCTGTTCTTCACCCTTTTTACCGGCTGCCTCCTACAGGACTTGGCCGGCAATTATGAGATTTGTGACGATAGACTGCTGGACGCCGTGCTGCCCGGGCGATAAAAGACAAGCAATATAGAAAATAACAAAGGGCGGGGCGTCTTATGAGCCCCGCCTCAGACTGTCGAAAAAGCTCAGGGGGATCGGGGGCCGCAGCACCCGGAGGCTTTAATCGTGAGCGGCGGCGTGTACGCCGCGAGCGAAAAGCCTTGCTTGCCAAGGCCTTCTCCGCATGAAACCACGACCGCGAGGTACGAGCAGTTGGTTCATGGACACTCAAAAAAGTGGCATAGCCACTTTTTTGACAGACTGGGGCGGGACTTCTTATGAGCCCCGCCTTTTACGTTTTGGAGGTTAGTCGTTTCTCAGCCCCCGGTTCCAAAGGAAGCAAACGAGGGTGATAAGGCAAACGGCG